>CAZOPF010000030.1:0-54097 GCA_964581605.1 uncultured Ardenticatenaceae bacterium | reverse complement strand
GGAAGTGGCCGATGTGGATGCCCAGGTCGCGTAAGCGGGTGCGGGTCATATGGGGTCTCCTTTTTTTGCACGGGTAGCAAGTTTAGTACAATTATACCCATTTGGCGGTGAAGGCGGCGCTTTGAAACAGTCCTAAATCGTTGTTTGACAAGACAAGGGTTTGTGGTAGAATCCCCCTTCGTATGTCTGTCAAACACGTGTAACTAACAGTGTAGTTACTAATTGAATAGGTGAACAAACTGGGAGGCCATCGAGTTGATTTTTAACTACGATGGCCTCCATTTGTCGGGTGGTGGTGGCGAGCCATCGGTATCAGAGAAGAGATTCCATCCAAGCAGCTTACTTTAGAAACGAGAATATCGTGATTGATTAAGGAGAAGGATTAACGTGCCTACGATTAATCAGCTTGTACGTAAGGGCCGCAAGGCAAAGTCGAAAAAGAGTACCGCTCCGGCCCTGCAATATACATTTAATTCCTATAACCAGCGGCGCACCCGGCGGCCCAAAGGCGCTCCCCAAAAACGGGGTGTCTGTACCCAGGTAAAAACGATGACGCCGAAAAAACCGAATTCGGCGCTACGCAAAGTGGCCCGTGTGCGTCTGTCCAATGGGATCGAAGTGACTGCTTATATCCCTGGTGAAGGGCATCGGTTGCAAGATCACTCAGTGGTTTTGGTGCGCGGCGGCCGTGTGAAGGATTTGCCCGGTGTGCGTTATCACATTGTCCGGGGCACGTTGGATGCCGATGGTGTGGATAAACGGAAACAAGGCCGCTCAAAGTACGGCACAAAAACGCCGAAATAGGTGTTGGTTGGATACGGAGAATTAAACAATGCCAAGAAGGTATCGTCCAGAAAAACGGGCTGTAGAGCCTGATTTGAAATATAACAATGTGAACGTGTCCATGTTCGTCAATCGGCTGATGCGGGACGGGAAGAAGAGCGTGGCGCAACGTGTTTTGTACGACAGCTTCGATCTGATTGAGTCGCGCACGAAACGCTCCCCTGTGGATGTGTTTGAGCAGGCGCTGGATAACGTGAAGCCGCAGATCGAGGTGAAGCCGCGCCGGGTTGGTGGTTCCACCTATCAAGTGCCTGTGCCGGTAGATTCAGAACGTCAGGTATCGCTGGCGATGCGCTGGCTGCTCACGGCCGCACGTTCCCGTAGCGGGCGCTCCATGGCCGAGAAGTTGGCGGGCGAGTTGATGGATGCGGCTACGAATCAGGGTACGGCCGTGAAAAAGCGGGATGATACGCACCGTATGGCCGAAGCCAACCGGGCCTTCTCCCACTTCCGATTCTAGGTGTAAGCGAGGACGACTGATGAGTCAGGGTTCGTTAGAACGAATTAGAAACATAGGCATCATTGCCCACATTGATGCCGGTAAAACCACGACCACAGAGCGCATTCTATATTACACGGGTCGGATTCACCGCATGGGCGAAGTGCATGAAGGCACCGCCACCATGGATCATATGGTGCAGGAGCAAGAGCGGGGAATCACTATCACCTCAGCGGCCACCACCACCTCCTGGCTGGATCACCAGATCAACATCATTGACACGCCCGGTCATATTGACTTCACGGCCGAAGTCCAGCGCAGTTTGCGTGTTTTAGATGGCGGCGTCGTCGTTTTTGACGCGGTTGCTGGCGTGGAACCACAGTCAGAAACTGTGTGGCGGCAGGCCGATGAGTATAAAGTGCCGCGCATCTGTTTTGTTAACAAAATGGACCGCATAGGCGCCGATTTTGTGCGCACGGTTGGCATGATTCGCCAACGCCTGGGCGCAAACCCCATTGCCATTCAACTGCCCATCGGCAGTGAATCCAGCTTCCGTGGGATTATTGACCTCCTGAGAATGCAAGCCGTGATCTGGACGGAAGAAGACCTGGGCGCAGAGCCAAAAGCAGTGGAGATTCCAGCTGATTTATTAGACGAAGCCCAAGAAGCCCGCAGCAGTATGATGGAGCGCATCATTGAAACGGATGACTCCCTCATGGAACGGTATCTGGAAGGCGAAGAAATTGGCGTGGATGAACTCCAGGCCGCTTTGCGCCGGGCTACTATTGCCAGCCAGGTGACGCCTGTGCTTTGTGGTTCTTCTTTGCGTAACAAAGGCATCCAGCGTGTGTTGGATGCCGTCGTGCATTATCTCCCCTCACCGTTAGACGTACCGGCCATTCAGGGGCAAAACCCGGATAATGGACAAGTCGAAGAACGGCGTGCCAGTGATGCCGAACCATTGTCGGCATTGGTCTTTAAGATTGTGACTGACCCCTATGTGGGTAAGCTGGCCTACTTCCGTGTGTACTCTGGCGTCCTCAACAGTGGCGACACAGTGCAAAACACTACCAAAGGCAAGAAAGAGCGTATCGGCCGTATCCTGAGAATGCACGCCGACCACCGAGAAGATTTGAAGGAAGTCCATGCCGGTGATATTGCCGCAACACTTGGTCTCAAAACCACCTTTACCGGGGAAACCCTGGCCGATCCTAAAAGCCCCATTATCCTCGAGTCGATTGAATTTCCAGAGCCGGTAATTTCCATGGCTATTGAGCCAAAAACCAATTCCGACCAGGAAAAAATGGGGTTGGCCCTGAAAGCCTTGAGCGAAGAAGACCCCACTTTCCAGGTGAAAGTAGACGATCAAACAGGCCAGACTGTTTTGTATGGCATGGGTGAACTTCACCTGGATGTATTGGTAGACCGCTTGCTGCGAGAGTTTAAAGTGGCGGCTAATGTTGGGCAGCCGCGCGTGGCTTACCGCGAAACTATCACCCGCACCGTTGAAAAAGTAGAAGGGCGATTTGTCCGCCAATCGGGCGGTCGGGGGCAATACGGGCATGTTGTTATCAAACTAGAGCCATTGGATCCTGGTTCAGGTTTTGTGTTTGAAAACGCGATTGTCGGTGGGGTGATTCCCAAAGAATATATCAAACCAACAGAAGCCGGGATTATGGAAGCATTGGAAAGCGGCGTTTTAGCTGGCTATCCTATTGTAGACCTCAAAGCCACGTTATATGACGGCTCCTTCCACGAAGTGGACTCGTCAGAAATGGCGTTTAAGATCGCCGGTTCGATGGCCCTAAAGGAAGGGGTACAGCAGGGCAAACCGATCTTGTTGGAACCGATCATGCGCGTGGAAGTGGTCAATCCGGAAGAATACACAGGTGACGTGATTGGTAATCTCTCATCTCGGCGTGGGATGATTGAAGGTATGGAAGTACGTGTAGAGGGATTGCAAGCGATTAAAGCGCGTGTGCCCCTGGCCGAAATGTTTGGGTATGCCACCACCTTGCGGTCTATGACACAGGGTCGGGGTACGTTCACGATGGAGTTTGACTATTATGCTCCGGTGAGCGAGGCCATCGCTCAAACAGTTATTAAAGGTGGCCGGTAAACGCCCTCGTGCGTTACCGGGTTAATGGATCATAGTTGAAGAGGAAAGGGTAATTATGGCAAAAGAGAAATTTGTACGGGGAAAACCCCACTGCAATATCGGGACAATCGGTCATGTGGATCATGGCAAAACAACCCTGACAGCGGCCATAACCAAAGCACTGTCACTCAAAGGGCTGGCTGATTTTTCGGCCTTCGACCAGATTGACAACGCCCCCGAAGAAAAAGAACGGGGCATCACCATTGCCATCAGCCATGTGGAATACCAGACCGAACACCGGCACTACGCCCACGTGGACTGCCCCGGACACCGGGACTACATCAAAAACATGATCACCGGGGCAGCACAGATGGACGGGGCGATCCTGGTCGTCTCCGCTCCCGATGGCCCCATGCCGCAGACACGGGAACACATTCTGCTGGCGCGGCAGGTGGAAGTGCCAGCTATCGTCGTCTTCCTGAACAAAGTGGACATGATGGACGACGAAGAGCTGCTGGAACTGGTGGAGTTGGAACTGCGAGAACTGCTGGACGTGTATGAATTTCCTGGGGACGAAACCCCCATCGTGCGCGGTTCGGCGCTGGCAGCCCTGGAGTGCAGCAGCAACGACCCGAACGCCCCAGAGTATGCCCCCATCTACGAACTGATGCGGGTGGTGGACGAGTATATTCCGCAGCCGGAGCGGGAGACGGACAAACCGTTCCTGATGCCGGTGGAAGATGTGTTCAGCATCAAGGGGCGGGGCACCGTGGTGACTGGCCGTGTGGAGCGGGGCACCCTGCTGCCGATGAACGAAGTGGAGATTGTGGGGCTGGCGGCGGCGACCCGGAAAGTGGTCGTGACCTCGATGGAGATGTTCCACAAGGTATTGGAGAAGGTGGAAGCAGGCGACAACGCGGGCTTGCTGCTGCGGGGTGTGACGCGGGAGGAGATTGAACGCGGGCAGGTGTTGGCCAAGCCGGGCAGCATCAAACCACACAAGAAGTTTGCCAGCGAGGTGTATGTGCTGCGCAAGGATGAAGGCGGGCGGCACAAGGCGTTTTTCCCTGGGTATCGGCCGCAGTTCTACATTCGGACGATGGATGTGACGGGCGAGATCACCTTGCCGGAGGGGGTGGAGATGGTGATGCCGGGTGACAATGTGAACATGAATGTGGAGTTGATCACCCCGGTGGCGTTGGAAGAAGGCAGCCGGTTTGCCATTCGGGAAGGTGGCCTGACCGTTGGCGCTGGTGTGATTACGAAGATCCTGGATTAACGACAGGGTGGGGCGCTGGCCTGCCCAGCACCCCACATTTTTGAGGTAGTGTATGTCAAAACAAAGAATTCGTATTCGTTTGAAGGCTTACGACCATCGTGTTCTGGATCAATCGGCCAAGCGCATTGTGGGTACGGCCGAACGGACCGGCGCACGAGTGATTGGCCCGGTGCCGTTGCCAACGAAGATTGAGCGGTTTACGGTGCGGCGCAGCACGTTTATTGACAAGGATTCACACGAACATTTTGAAATTCGGACGCACAAGCGGTTGATTGATGTGATCAATCCCGATTCCAAGACGATTGATACGCTGATGCGGTTGAATTTACCGGCCGGTGTGGATATTGAGATTTCGATTTAATGTCTGAATAACTCTCTTTTGAGTTATCAGGATGATGCAGCGAATACCCGGTTGCTGACAGTCCTGGAGGTATAATGAAAGGTTTACTGGGAATTAAAATTGGCATGTCTCAGGTGTTTGATGAAACGGGCGTGGTGACGCCTGTGACCATCATTCAGGCAGGGCCATGTTATGTGACACAAGTTAAGACGAAAGAGACGGACGGGTACACGGCCGTGCAAATCGGCTTTGGGGCAACCAAAGAAAAGCGTTTGTCGCAGGGGGAGCGGGGCCATTTAGGACTGTTAAAATCAGACAAAACTCACCCTCGTCGCAAACAAAAAAGTGATATTCCGGCGGTCAAATATCTGAAGGAGTTTCGTACCAAAGAAACTGAAGGGTATGAAGTTGGGCAGCAACTCACGGTGGAGCAGTTCACTGTTGGGGAGCATGTGGATGTGACCGGCAAGACCAAAGGGCGCGGTTATACCGGTGTGGTAAAACGCTGGAATTTTGGTGGTGGTTCGACCACACATGGTCAATCTGACCGGTGGCGTGCTCCTGGTTCCATTGGCGGCACTTCCGGTACCGGGCATGTGTTTAAGGGCAAGAAGATGGCCGGCCGCAGTGGTAATGAGCGCCATACCGCGCAAAATTTGGAAGTCATGCGTGTGGATGCGGAAAAAAATCTAATCGCTGTCAAAGGCGCCATTCCCGGCGTGAAAGGCGGGTTGGTGATTATTCGCCAGGCGGCGAAGGGTTAGCGGAGGCGTGGTGATGAAAGTTCCTGTATTTAACATGGCTGGCGAAGAAGTGAGCAGTGTGGAGCTGCCCGCCAGTATTTTTGAAGCAGAAGTGAATCGTGGTTTGATGCACCAGGCTTTGGTGCGCCAACTGTCGAATGCCCGGCTGGGGACGCATAAGGTCAAGGGACGGTCCGAAGTGAGCCGTTCTGGGGCCAAACTGTACCGGCAAAAGGGGACGGGTAATGCCCGTCATGGCAGCCGCCGCGCCCCGATTTTTGTGGGCGGTGGGGTGGCGCATGGCCCGCAACCGCGTAAGTATGTGAAAAATATGCCGCGCAAGATGCGGCGGGCGGCGTTGCGCTCGGCGCTGAGCGCCAAAGCCAGCAACGGTGAAATTGTGGTCTTGAATGAGGTCACAATGGAAGCGCCGAAGACGAAAGAGATGGTGGCTTTGATGCAGCGGCTGGCGATTGAGAACAGCGCCTTGTTGCTGTTGGCTGGTAAGGATGAAAATGTGGAGAAGTCGGCGCGCAATTTGACGGCCGTGAAAGCATTACCCGCCAGCTACCTGAACATTCGGGATTTGTTGGGGTACGATAAAATTGTCATGCCATTGGCGGCGCTGGATGTTGTAAACAGCTTTTTGAGCCTGGAAGATGAGATAGATTTTGAAGACGAAGCCGAAGAGGTCATGGATGAAGATGTCCAGGATCAGGCAGTAGAGGGCGAGGAGGAATAAATCATGCAATTACATTGGCGTGACATTATTCGACGGCCGTTGGTGACCGAAAAAAGCAACCGCGCCGCTGATTTTTATAATCAATATACCTTTGTGGTAGATACACGCGCGAACAAGCAGATGATCAAACAGGCGATTGAATTGGCCTGGCCGAAGGTGACGGTGGATAAGGTGCGGGTGATGAATATGCCTGCCAAACGGTCCCGGCGCTTGCGACGTATTGCCGTGCGTAAACCAGGCTGGAAAAAAGCCATTGTAACGCTCACTCCTGGTGACACCATTGAGCTGTTTGAAGGTGTGTAAATAGAGCAGGGATGAGGACTCAGGCAAATGGGGTGATGTTCCCATTTGCAGCCTGAAGTCTGGTTTCCATCCTTGGAGGACAGTATGCCGATTAAAGTATTCAAACCAACGTCTCCTGGCCGGCGTGATATGAGCGGCCAGACATTTGAGGAGATTACGCGCTCAGTTCCCGAATCTTCGCTGACTTCAGGGATGCGGAAACGGGGCGGCCGTAATTTTCGAGGCAAAGTGACCATCCGTCATCGTGGTGGTGGACACAAGCGGCGTTACCGCGAAATTGATTTCAAACGGCGCGACAAGTTTGGTGTTCCAGCCCAAGTGACGACGATTGAGTATGACCCCAATCGCTCCGCTCGCATCGCATTACTTGTGTATGCCGACGGGGAAAAGCGGTACATGCTGGCCCCGTTAGGGGTGCGTGTGGGTGATAAGGTGATGAGTGGGCCCACAGCTGAAATCCGTCCTGGCAATGCGCTGCCTTTGCGGGATATTCCGCTGGGCACGATGGTTCACAACATCGAACTGCAAGTAGGCCGGGGGGCACAGATGGTGCGTTCGGCCGGTACGTCGGCGCAGTTGCTTTCTAAAGATCATCCACAATATGCCTTGCTCCGTTTGCCTTCGGGCGAGGAGCGGTATGTGCCCAAGGATTGCCTGGCGACGATTGGGCAGGTGGGCAATGTGGAACATGGCAATGTGAAATTAGGCAAGGCCGGCCGCAGCCGCCATCGGGGTATTCGGCCAACGGTGCGTGGGACAGCGATGTCGCCGCGTGACCATCCACATGGTGGTGGTGAGGGTCGTTCACCTATTGGCATGGCTGGCCCGAAGACTCCCTGGGGCCAACCGGCTCAGGGGCGGCGCACACGCCATAACAAGGCGACGGATAAATATATTTTCCGCCGTCGCTCAAAGAAGCGTCGGTAGGAGGTGAACTAACATGGGACGTTCATTAAAGAAAGGGCCGTTTATCAGCCCAAAATTGCTGCGTAAGGTGGAAAAATTAAATGAGACGAAACAGCGGCAGGTGATCCGAACCTGGTCACGTGCCAGCACAATTTTTCCGCAGATGGTGGGGCATACGATAGCTGTGTATGACGGCCGTCGCCATATCCCCATTTACGTCACCGAAAACATGGTCGGCCATAAGCTGGGCGAATTTGCCCCCACGCGCACGTATCGTGGGCATGTGAGCAAGGCGGAAAAGAAAGGGAAGCGGTAATCATGGCAGAAGCATTTGAAATTACGGCTAAGTTGAGCTATTTACAAATTTCGCCGCGCAAAGTGCGTCTGGTTGTGGATGCCGTGCGTGGTAAGGATGCCCAGGAAGCGTTGAGTACCTTGCAGTTTATGCCCCAACGCGCCGCTAAACCTGTTTATAAGTTGATTCAATCGGCGGTGGCGAATGCGGAACAAAACTACGGCCTGGATGCTGATGATCTGATCGTCAGCCGTATTTTTGCCGACGAAGGGCCACGCCGCCGCAAAGGGCGGTATGGTGGTCGTTTTGCCGGGCGCGGCCGTTTTCGGCCGCAGGTGCATCGTTCGTCTCATGTGACGGTTATTTTGGCCGAACGTGAGGTGGTGGATTACGGGGCATAATTGAAAATGGTGGCTAGGGGTTAGGTGCTGGTGGTAAGCGATTTTGCCAGTCACCAGCAACCCGCAACCAGATGGAGGCATAAATTGGGACGCAAAGTACATCCAATTGGGTTTAGATTGAAGGCGATTCGGGAATGGAATACGCGCTGGTTTGCCGAAGGGAAACAATATACCAATCGGCTGCATGAGGATTTCAAAATTCGGGAGTTCATCAAGAAGGAGATGCCCAAGGCGGGTATTTCGCTGATTGAGATTGAACGTGCGCCGAAGCAGGTGCAGGTGACGATTCATACGGCCCGGCCTGGTATTGTGATTGGTCGTAAGGGCACGGCCGTGAAAGATTTGCGCGGTGCCCTGAAAGACCTGACCGGCAAGACGGTGCGGGTGGAGGTTGAGGAGATTACTCAGCCGGACACGAACGCGCAGTTGATCGCCGAAAATATCGCCGGGCAACTGGAACGGCGTATTGCGCACAGCCGGGCGATGAAAAAGGCGGCCCAACAGGCGATGCGGCAGGGCGCGGAAGGTGTGCGCATTGAGGTGAGCGGCCGTTTGGGTGGCTCAGAAATGGCGCGGAAAGAGAAATTGTGGGACGGCCGTGTCCCCCGCAACACCCTGCGTGCCGATCTCGATTTTGGTTTCTCCGAAGCGTTAACCACCTATGGCATCATCGGTGTCAAAGTCTGGGTTTATAAGGGTGAAATTTTGCCCCGCAAAAGCCAGATCACCGAATCAATGGATGTATATATTTCGGAGTAAGGCTTTTAGCGATTGCGTATGACGTAACAGGTACGCAATGCGCAATACGCAATGGAGTAGAAGCTATGTTAATGCCAAAACGTACCAAGTATCGCAAGCAATTTCGCGGTCGAACCACCGGTATGGCTAAGGGCGGTACGGAATTACAAAACGGTGAACTTGGTTTACAGGCTTTGGAACCAGGCTGGATTACCAGCCGCCAGATTGAAGCCATTCGTCGGGTGGTGGTGCGCCATAATAAGCGGCGCGGCAAATACTGGATTCGCATATTCCCGGATAAGCCAGTGACAGCTAAACCGGCGGAAACCCGCATGGGCAAGGGCAAGGGTTCGGTGGATCATTATGTGGCCGTGGTTAAGCCCGGCCGCATCCTCTTTGAGATCGCTGGCGTCCCGGACGATCAGGCCCGCGAAGCGCTGCTGCTGGCCAGTTACAAACTGCCCATCAAAACCCAAATTGTGTCACGGGAGGATCGGTTGTAATGGCAAATATCGTTGAACTGCGCAGTATGAGTGATGAGAAGCTCGAGAAGATGCTGGAAGATACCCGCGAAGAGTTGTTTAATTTGCGCTTTCGCCGGGTTTCCGGGCAGCTTGAGGATTATTCGCGCCTGAAGGTAGCCCGCCGGGAGATTGCCCAATTGGAAAGTGTATTGCATATGCGTGGTCTGGCGGTGCAGGCAGCGGCGGCCGAGCCGGAAATTGCCACTGCTCTAAATGGGAAGGAATGGCAGGGAACAGCTCATTTTGATTATGAAGCCAGCGCCTGGCAGGTGGAATTTATGGCTGGCAATAAGCGTGTGGCGACGGCCGTTGTAGACCTGAACAAAAAACGGCCGCGTAACCAAAAAGAAGCGGCAGCCAAAGGTCAGCCCCGGCTGGTCACTAGCTATCAAGTAGTGGGGTAGGTGAAAGATGAGAGAACAACGCAAACATCTACAAGGCGTCGTGATCAGCGACAAGATGGATAAAACGGTCATTGTGAAGGTGACAACAGTGAAAAGACACCCGATGTATGGCAAAGTGCTGCGCCTGGACAAAAAGTACAAGGCGCATGACGAAAAGAACGAATGTCATGTGGGGGATCGGGTGGAAATTATTGAGTCCCAGCCGATTAGCCGTGAAAAGCGGTGGGCTGTGGTTTCCATTTTGGAACGAGCAGAATAAGGCAGGTGGATCATGATTCAAAAAGAAAGCCGACTCAATGTGGCCGATAATTCTGGCGCACGCGAACTGTTGGTGATTCAAGTGATGGGTGGTTCCATACGCCGCTATGGTAGTGTGGGCGATGTGATCACCGCCACCGTCAAAAAAGCGACGCCCAATTCAAGTGTGAAAAAAGGGACGGTTGTGAAGGCCGTCATTGTGCGCACGACCAAAGAGTATAAACGGGACGATGGCAGCTATATTCGTTTTGATGACAATGCGGCCGTTATCATTGATCCCACCAGCAAAAATCCGGTAGGAACCCGTATCTTTGGTCCCGTGGCCCGTGAACTGCGGCAGGCCGGCTTTAGCCGAATCCTGTCATTAGCGCCGGAGGTGCTATAACCATGCGTATTAAAGTTGGTGATGAAGTGGAAGTCATTGCTGGCAATGATAAAGGGGTGCGCGGCTCGGTGCAGCGCGTGATCCCGGGCAAAAATCGGCTGGTGGTTTCTGGCGTGAATCTGGTGAAGAAGCATCAGAAGCCACGCCCCACCGGCGGCCGTTCGCAAGCGCCGGGTGGCATCATTGAATTTGAAGCGCCTGTGGATGCTTCCAATGTGATGTTGGTCTGCCCGCATACCGGAGAGCCGACCCGGGTGGGTATTCGGCGTGACGAAGAAGGTCGCCGGATTCGCTTCTCCAAGAAAAGCGGCAAAGATATTGATTGATTTGAGACTAAGAGACTAAGAGACTAAGAGACTATCAATCTCCCAGTCTCCTGATCTCCTGTTTTAGAGGTGAGCCAGGAAGCCTGGGTGCAGAACTGAACCAAAGGATCTGTACGCTGACCTGCCACTCAACTCGGAGGATAAAGTGTTAACACCGTTAAAAGAGCAGTATCAAAATGACGTGGTACCCGCGCTGATGAATGAATTCGCCTACAAGAGTGTGATGCAGGCGCCGCGTATTACAAAAATCGTGGTAAACGTCGGTTTGGGCGAGGCGTTGGATAATGCCAAAGCCATTGAGTTTGCCACGAATGATATTACGCTGATTACCGGGCAGAAACCGGTGGTGACAAAAGCGAAAAATTCGATAGCCGGTTTTAAGCTGCGGGAAGGCCGGGCTATTGGCGTTAAGGTGACGCTGCGTGGTGATCGCATGTGGATGTTTTTGACCCGGCTGATTCACCTGGCGTTGCCCCGTGTGCGTGATTTTCAGGGGGTGTCGCCGGATGCGTTTGACGGCCGTGGCAATTACACCCTCGGCCTGCGGGAACAGTTGATTTTCCCGGAAATCAACTATGACAAAATTGATAAACTGCGGGGTATGGAGATTAGCATCGTAACCACCGCTAAGACTGATGAAGAAGGTCGCCAATTGTTGGCATTATTGGGCATGCCCTTCCAACGGGATATGTAATTGGGTAATTGAGTAAATGGGTAGTTACCTGATTACCCAATTATTTAGTTACCGTAACGCCTGTAAGTAAGGGATTGAGTCACCTTATACTGCGGGCAGGAGTGTAAAGATGGCAAAGAAATCTATTGTTGTGCGGGAAACGCGCCGCAAGTATCCCATACGGGTACGGAATCGCTGCAATTTGTGCGGCCGTCCACGCGGGTATATTCGCCGTTTTGGGCTGTGCCGGATTTGTTTCCGCGAGCAGGCGTTGCAGGGCAATATCCCTGGCGTCGTTAAATCAAGCTGGTAGGAGGTGTGTCATGTCAATGAGTGATCCCATGGCGGATATGTTAACCCGGATGCGGAATGCGATGATGCGCCAACACCAGACGGTTTCGATTCCCCATTCTAAAGTGAAAGAAGCGGTGGCGCAGGTGTTGAAAGAGGAAGGTTACATTGAAGATTTTCAAGTGTTGCCGGAAAAACCGCAGGCTGTCATCCAGGTCAAGTTGAAATATGTGGGTGGTCGGCGGGAACGCCGCTCGGTGATTACCGGACTGGAACGGGTTAGCCGCCCCGGTCGGCGAATTTATGTGGGCAAGAAAGAGATCCCCTGGGTGTTGAGTGGGATGGGCATTGCCGTTTTGACTACCTCGAAAGGGATTATGACCGGGCAAAAGGCGCGCCAGCTTGGTTTGGGCGGCGAAGTGCTGTGCAAGGTCTGGTAAGGGGAGGTATGTGATGTCTCGTATCGGCAAACAAACAATTTCGCTCCCCAAAGGGGTGAGTGTGGAAACAAAGGGGACAACGGTGTTGGTGAAAGGCCCCAAAGGGCAGCTTTCACAGACCGTTCACCCGGATATGCAGGTGGCGCTGGAAGATGGCGTTTTGTCTGTGAAACGGCCGTCTGACAATCGTGAACATCGCTCTTTACATGGCCTGACACGGGCGTTGTTGCACAATATGGTCGTTGGCGTTAGCGAGGGTTTTACCAGGACGCTGATGATTGAGGGTGTGGGCTACCGGGCTGAAATGAACGGTAAAGACCTGGTGCTGATGTTGGGTTACTCCCATCCCATTACCTATAAGCCGCCACAGGATATTTCTTTTGAAGTGGAGGATCGTGGTAAGCGAGTGATTATTAAGGGAATTGATAAACAGGCAATCGGGCAGATTGCGGCTGTCATTCGCAAACAACGCCCGCCGGAGCCATATAAGGGCAAAGGCGTTCGATATAGTGAGGAAACAATCCGTCGTAAAGCTGGTAAGGCGGGTAAGGTATAAGAGGGTGGTGAACGATGGCAATTAAATCTCGTGAAGCACGTATGCGTCGTCATCGTCGGATTCGGGCCAAATTGGCCGGTACGGCTGAACGTCCCCGGTTGAATGTGTTCCGTAGCCTGGAACATATTTATGTGCAGGTGATTGATGACGAGAGCGGTCATACCATTGTTTCGGCTTCAACTATTGACAAACAGTTGCGGGCCGATTTGGATGGCAAAACGAAGAAAGAGCAGGCGACGCTGGTTGGTAAGGCGGTAGCTGAACGCGCTCAGGCGGCCGGTGTGAAGCAGGTAGTCTTTGATCGCGGTGGGTATTTGTATCACGGCCGTATCCGTGCCCTGGCCGATGGCGCCCGTGAAGGTGGCCTGGAATTCTAAAGGAGACAACAATGGGCCAGAGACGACAATCATTTGAACAAGAATACGACGAGCGCATCATTGATATTGCGCGTGTGGCTAAAGTGGTCAAAGGTGGACGCCGTTTTGCGTTCCGCGTCACGGTAGTGGTGGGCGACAACAGAGGCCGGGTGGCTGTGGGTATCGGTAAAGCACGTTCCGTGCCGGATGCTATTCGCAAAGGGCTGGAAGCGGCACGCAAGTCCCTGGAAAACGTCTCCATTGTGGGCAGCACCATTCCCCATGAAATTGTGGGCAAACATGGCGCGGCGCGGGTGTTTCTCAAACCAGCCTCACCCGGTACTGGTGTAATTGCCGGTGGTGGTGTGCGGGCGGTGATTGAGGCGGCTGGTTACAAAGACATCCTGTCTAAATCGTTGGGTAGTGATAATTCTTTGAACGTGATGTTGGCAACGATGGATGCCCTGCGCAACCTGAAACATGTAGACCAGGTGGCGGCAGACCGGGGCAAAAGCAAAGCGGAGATCGCCCCGTTTTGGAGTCGAAACTGATGGCTAAGAAATTATTGGTCACGTATGCCAAGAGCGGCATTGGATACAAGGAAGACCAGAAGCGGACGATTCGCGCCCTGGGATTAACCAAATTGCACCAGACGGTGGAGCATGAGGATACGGCCGTGATTCGCGGCATGATCTTCAAGGTTAGCCATCTGGTGCAAGTAGAAGAGGTCGAATAAGATGAAAATACACGATCTGCGCCCCGATGAAGGATCGAAGAAAAAGCGCAAGCGAGTGGGTCGTGGTATTTCTGCCGGGCAGGGTAAAACTGCCGGCCGGGGTACCAAAGGTCAGAATGCCCGCAGTGGCGGTGGCAAAGGCAAATACTTTGAAGGTGGTCAATTACCATTGGCCCGTCGTTTGCCCTTCAAACGTGGTTTTACCAACATTCGCAAAATCTATTACAAACCTGTCAATCTGGGCAGCCTGAATGAAATAGATTTTGGTGATATTGAGGTGACGCCAGAGGTAATGGCGGCGGTTGGCTTGATCAAAAAATCAACAGACCCGGTTGTTATCCTGGGTGATGGTGAACTGAACGCCAAATTGACCGTCAAAGCACACCGCTTTTCTGAATCGGCCAAAAGCAAAATTGAAGCGGCGGGCGGTACTGTGCAAGTGCTGCCTTTTGCAGACTGAGACTGGTGGTGGCACGGTTACAAACCTGCCACTCCAGTCGTCACGAGGAAGTGAGGAGCAACTATGATTGAATCAATGCGTGCCGCTTTTGCCTTACCCGATCTGCGCCGACGGATTCTATTCACCATCGGTCTGCTAATCGTATACCGGCTGGCGGCCAACATCCCGGTGCCGGGTGTAAATCTGGAAGCCTGGACAATTTTTACGCAACAAACCAGCCCGAATGCCGTGGTAGGCTTTTTAGACCTGTTATCCGGTGGGGCGGTGCGGAACTTTTCGGTAATGGCCATGGGGGTGTATCCGTACATTACGGCCTCCATTATCATTCAACTGTTGACGCCCATTATTCCCCATTTTCAAGAGTTGCAGAGTGAAGGCGAAACCGGTCGGAACAAGATAAACCGTTATACTTATTACCTGACAGTCCCATTGGCGCTTTTGCAAGCCATCGGTCAGATTCGGCTGGTCGGTTATAGTTTAGGTGCGGATGGTTTGGAATTCATCATGCCCAATTTTGGTTTTGAGGCTGGTCAGATTTTGCCTACTTTGACTACCTTGTTTGCTATGTTGGGCGGCACGATGTTTGCCATCTGGTTAGGTGAGTTGATTACAGAGGATGGTATTGGACAAGGGATTTCCCTGATCATTTTCAGTGGGATCGTGGCCGGTATTTTGCCGGGGTTGGCGCAGCTATTTGCGCCGGACAATACGACTGCACAAACAGCTTTTACGGTGATTGCTTTTGTCCTTATCACCATTGCCACCCTGGTGGTGATCGTGGTGGTACAGGAAGGGCAGAGGCGTATACCGGTGCAATATGGCCGTCGCGTGCGCGGCCGTAAAGTGTACCAGGGGCAAAGCAGCTATGTGCCGCTCAAGGTGAATACGGCCGGGATGATCCCGATCATCTTCGCCAACTCCATTGTCATCTTCCCGCCCCTGATCGCTGGAATTTTCGTCAACAGCAGCAACGAGTTTGTGGCCAATGTGGCCCAAAGTATCGCCGGTTTTGCCAATCAAGATCCGGGTAGTATTGGCTTCTATCTGTATTGGCTCATCTTCTTCCTGCTGGTCGTTGGTTTTACCTTCTTCTACACCGATGTGATGGTGCGGCAGCAGAACATTCCGCAAACATTACAACGCCAGGGTGGGTTTATTCCTGGGATTCGGCCTGGCAAACGCACAGAGATGTACATTATGGCTGTGGTGCGGCGTATTACCTTTGCCGGGGCTGTTTTCCTGGGCACGATTGCGATTTTGCCCGGTATCATGCAGTTTATTGGTTGGGTATTGGGTATTCCTGGCTTGCAAAACGCGGTGCTGGTCGTCAGTGGCTCTGGTTTGATCATCATTGTAGGTGTGGTCATTGATACGATGCGTCAGCTTGAATCGCAGTTGCTGATGCGGCAGTACGAGGGTTTCCTCTAAAATGGCTACGTTTATTGTCTTGATGGGTGCGCCTGGTGCCGGCAAAGGCACCCAGGCAAAGCTGCTACAAGAAAAACTTGGCTTACCCCAGGTGGCTACGGGCGATTTGTTTCGGGCAAACTTGAAGAATCAAACGGAACTGGGTCAACTGGCTAACTCTTATATGCAAAGAGGTGCGCTCGTGCCAGATGAAGTGACCGTAGCGATGGTAAAAGATCGCCTGGCTCAACCAGATTGCGCCAAAGGGGTTATTTTGGATGGTTTCCCACGCACGGTAGCCCAGGCTGATGCCCTGGATCAGATGCTGGCCCAAGATTTTGGCGCAAAAATCAACATCGTCCCGCACATCCACGTAGATGCGGAGGTGTTGGTGGCGCGGCTGCAAAAACGGGCCGAAATTGAAGGGCGAGCGGATGACAACGAAGAGACGATTCGCCACCGGATGATGGTCTATCAAGAAGCTACCGCGCCCTTGCTGGCACACTATAAGGCGCGTGGTTTGTTGGTGGAAATTGACGGCGACCGGCCGGTTGAGGTGGTGCAGGCTGAACTTTTGCAGCAGATAGCGGTGGCAAGTTCATAAGCGGTTAATGGGAAGAGGGTTTTCTGACCCATTTTCTGGACGAAAACAATGATTGATGGCAAAATAGGTGGTTGCTGTATGCAACCCATCAATGTTGCCTGAAAAGATAAAGAGTGGTGGCTGGGGATGGTTACGGCCGTGACCCCCGTCATCATTTGTTGGTAGGAGTAATTGTCATGAAAGTTACATCGTCGGTAAAACGTCGTTGTCCAAAATGTAAAATCATTAAGCGCAAGGGTGTTGTGCGTGTTATTTGTGTGGATCCAAACCACAAACAACGTCAGGGGTAAAGAATTATGGCTCGTATAGCTGGTATTGATATTCCGCGTGATAAACGGGTCGAAGTAAGTTTGACCTACATCTATGGCATTGGTCGGGCAACCAGCCAGCACATTTTGCAGCAGGCTGGCATCAACCCTGATACCCGCGTTAAGGATTTGTCAGAATCTGAAGTGTCGCAACTGCGCCAGATCATTGACAGTGAATGTGTGGTAGAAGGGGATTTGCGCCGTGAAGTGAACCTGAACATTAAACGGCTGTCCGAAATTGGCTGTTATCGTGGTTTGCGCCATCGCCGCCATTTGCCTGTGCGTGGTCAGCGAACACGTACCAATGCCCGCACGCGCAAGGGGCCGAAGAAGACGGTTGCCGGACGCGGCCGTCGTAAGGGCAAGTAATTTGTGATCAAGTGATCAGGTGTTCAAGTGTTCAGGTATTTACGTAAGCACTTCAACACCAAAACACTTGAACACTTCTTTCTCAGGGAGAAATATGGGACGTAGAAGACAGGCACAAACTCGTAAGAAAGCAAAAAAGATGGTTTCTGAAGGTCAGGCGCATGTGTATGCCACCTTTAACAACACCATCGTCACAATTACCGATACCAATGGGAATACTGTTTCCTGGTCGAGCGCCGGCCATGCCGGTTTCAAAGGTTCGCGCAAAAGTACACCGTATGCGGCCCGGTTGGCAGCTCAAAATGCAGCCAAAGAAGCGCACGACAACGGAATGCAAGAGATGGATGTTATCATCAATGGCCCTGGCCCTGGCCGGGAGCAAGCTATTCGTTCATTGCAATCTTCGGGTATCAAAGTGCGGAGTATCCGGGATATTACGCCGGTGCCGCATAATGGCTGCCGCCCTAAGAAAAGACGGCGCGTGTAACATTTTGGGACAATTTTCCAAATTGTCCTGCTTACATTTGAGAGGGAAGACGGGTTGCCAAGCCTGTAAACCTCTCTGAATCTATATGGAGGTATAAAGTTGGCAAGACATACTGATCCAGTTTGTAAACTTTGTCGCCGTGAAGGCGAGAAGTTGTTTTTGAAAGGGTCACGGTGCTTAACCCCGAAATGTTCGTTTGAGCGCCGTTCGTACCCGCCGGGGCAACACGGCCGTGATACCCAGTTCCGCCGGGGCCGTGCCTCAGACTACCTGATGCAACTGCGCGAAAAACAAAAAGCGCGCCGCATTTATGGTGTCTACGAACGGCAGTTTAGCCGCTATTTCCGCAAAGCCACCCGGCAGGTGGGTTTGACTGGTACCAATTTATTGGTGCTGCTGGAAACCCGTATGGACAATGTGATCTATCGCCTGGGGTTGGCTGATTCGCGGGCGCAGGCGCGGCAGTTGGTGAGCCACGGCCATTTTATGCTGAACGGCCGTAAAATTGACGTTCCCTCTGCTCTGGTGAAACCCGGTGATGTGATCACCATTCGCCCCGAAAGCGCTGGGCGCACCTATTTCAAAGTATTGCGGCAGGACCTGGATGATCGCCGGGTTCCTGATTGGCTGGCACTAGACGTTAAAAACCTGTCAGCTACAGTGAAAAACTTCCCGGCGCGGGAAGATATGGATGTTTCCATTAACGAACAGTTGGTCGTGGAATACTATTCCCGGCGTTAATCTGGTTCACTGTCCTTACTCGTTTTTAGGGAGGTTTTTACGTTGGCTATTAACAACCTGATTTTGCCCAAAATTGAAAGCACTGCGATGTCCCAGGATTACGGCCGTTTTGTTGTTGGCCCCTTAGAAAGAGGGTACGGTACGACCCTGGGTAATTCGCTGCGCCGTGTTTTGTTAGCTTCGTTGCCGGGCGCGGCCGTTACCTCAATTCGGGTGACGGATGTGCCCCACGAGTTTTCTGCTATCGAGCATGTGCGTGAAGATATGATGCAGTTGATCCTCAATGTGAAACAACTGCGCCTGAAATTGCATGGCACGGACACCGCCCGGCTGCGTCTGGAAGTGCATGGTGCGGGTACGGTTACGGCCGCCGACTTGCAAACACCACCGGAAGTAGAAGTCGTTAACCCCGATTTGTACCTGTTCACCGTTGACTCCGATGACGCTTTTCTGGAAATTGAGATGACGGCCGAAACCGGACGGGGCTACTCACCGGCTGAAGAACGGGGCCGTTTGCCCATTGGTGAACTACCGGTGGACGCCATCTACAGCCCCATCCGCCGCGTAGGCTACGAAGTGGAAAAGACCCGCGTCGGCCAGGTGGCGGATTATGACCGTGTTGTGATGCAAATCTGGACGGACGGTACTATCAAACCAGAAGATGCGCTGGCGCAGTCTGCCCAGATTATGATGCAGGTGCTACGGCCGATTGCCGGTGTGAGCGAAGAAACGTTTATGCCGGAAGTGGTGGAAGAAGAGGAAGAGGGTTCTATTCCCAACGAACTCTACGACACGCCCATTGAGCAGCTAGATTTGAGCGTGCGCGTCTTTAACTCTTTGAAACGTACCGGCATCACCAAAGTAGGCGAGATGCTCGATATGCTGGATCGTGGCGAAGAAACGATGCTGGCGATCCGCAACTTTGGTGAAAAATCTCTGGATGAGCTGAAAGCCCAATTACGGGCGAAAGGCTTTTTGCCGGAGGAAGATGGGGACAAGGCCTGAGTACGGCCGTCACTGGATAGAACGAGGTAACGATAATGCGACATAGAGTACATGGTCGTAGGCTCAATCGTAGCACAGGGCACCGCAATGCTTTGCGGAAGAATATGGTTTCTGACCTGATTTGCTACGAACAAGTCTTAACGACAGAAGCAAAAGCCCGTATGTTACGGCCGACGGCCGAAAAAATGATCACCCTGGCAAAACGGGGCATTACCAGCGGTAAAGAAAATCCGGCGCAAGAAATTCACGCACGCCGCCTCGCCGCGGCCCGGATTGCCCGTTATCGCCTGGTAAAAGATGACGATGGAAATGTAGAAGAGGTGGATGTTGTAAAGAAACTCTTTGACGACGTGGCTCCTCGTTACATGGATCGCCCCGGTGGTTACACCCGCCTGGTCAAAATCGGTAAACGGGCCGGTGATAATGCCGATATGGCCATGCTGATGCTGGTTGAGGATTAACTTTTGCCCCAATTTGCTGCTCTGCTGACGTATGATGGCACAGCGTATTATGGTTTTCAACGGCAAAAGGCTGATCAACCAACCATCCAGAGCAAACTGGAAGAGGCGGTCTACCAGATTACGCAGCAGCAGGTGACAGTAACTGGCGCAGGACGTACCGATGCTGGAGTTCATGCGCTGGGGCAGGTGGTCGGGTTTACAATTGAATGGCGGCATGGCCCGGAGGCTTTGCAAAATGCGCTGAATGTAAACCTGCCGGATGATATAGCTGTTTTACAACTGAAAGAGGTACCTTCTTCATTTCACCCCCGGTTTGATGCCAAGCGGCGGGCGTATCATTATGTGATAGGGAATACGCCCACGCGATGGCCGTTAGCCAGGCTCTATAGCTGGCACGTGCCCCGGCCATTAGACATCGAGCAAATGAATGTGGCGACGGCCGTGCTGATTGGCGAACATAACTTTGCCACTTTCGGTCAGCCGCCAAAGGGTGAAAACAGTGTGCGGCAGGTGTTTTCGGCACACTGGCGGCAGCAGGGAGACAATCTGCTCTTTTTTATTGAGGCTAATGCGTTTTTGTACCACATGGTGCGCAGCATCGTTGGCTCTTTGAAATTGGTGGGAGAGGGTTCCTGGACAGGTGATGATTTTGTAACGGCTTTTCAGAGCCAGGCGCGAGCGATGGCTGGCCCCACAGCTCCGGCACAGGGCTTATGCCTGGTATCCGTTACTTATGATAATTTGAGATTTGAGATTTGAGATTGGCTGTAATTCAATCCCCAATCTCAAATCGCCAAAGCATTTTTGGGAGAATTAGAATGAAAACAACGATTACCAACCCGGCCGATGTAGAACGGACATGGTATGTTGTAGATGCAGACGGGCAAACGCTGGGTCGGTTGGCGGCCAGAGTGGCGGCCGTGTTGCGTGGCAAACATAAACCCGGCTTTTCCCCTTCGGTGGATTGTGGCGATTACGTTATCGTCATTAACGCCGACAAGATTCATGTCACCGGCAACAAAATGGATGAGAAGATGTATTATCGCCATTCCGGGTATCCTGGCGGGTTAACGGAGTTGACGCTGCGGGAACAAATGAAACGTTATCCTACGCGCCCGGTGGAATTGGCGGTGAAAGGGATGCTGCCCAAGAATAAGCTGGGGCGGCGTATGATTAAGAAATTGAAGATTTACCAGGGTACGGAGCATCCACATCAGGCACAACAGCCTGTACCGTTGGAGATTTAGGCAGGAGAGTGACTGAAATGGCAGATACAGATACAAGACGTTATTATGAAGGCATTGGCCGGCGCAAGAGTGCGTCAGCGCGGGTGCGGATTTATGTTGATGGGGATGCAACCGGTGCATTCACCGTCAACGGGAAAGACGTTAAAGAGTATTTTCCCCGTTTTGGTGATTACCAGATTTTGGCTGCCCCATTGGGCGATGCCAAATTGACCGGCAAAGCAGACGTGAGTGTTCACATTGAAGGCGGTGGTATTACCGGGCAAACCAGTGCTGTCCGTTTAGGATTGGCGCGGGCGTTGGTGAAATATGATGAGAATTTGCGCAGTCCCTTACGCAATGAGGGGCATCTGACGCGAGACGCCCGTGTGAAGGAGCGCAAGAAGCCCGGTTTGAAACGTGCCCGTAAAGCGCCGACCTATACCAAACGGTAGAACGGGTTTGCACCGGCAGTTTTGACCGGTTGGTGATTGATTTTCCCATGTAAAACAGGCGAGTGATAAACTCGCCTTTTTGTTTTGGAGATTATTCACAGAGGATGCAAAGAGCGCGAAGGTTTTGAGGGTGCTTTATGAGTATCACAATTGTGGGATTGGGGCCGGGCAACGGCCGTACCCTGACTCTGGAAGCGTGGCAAATTTTATCGGCGGCGGAGATAGTTTATCTGCGGACAGCACGCCATCCAGCGGTGGCTGATTTGCCGGACGGGGTGCAGGTGGTCACTTTTGATGCGGTTTATGATACGGCCGCCTCTTTTGACGCTGTTTATGCCCAAATTGTAGAGACGCTGTTGGCGCACGGCCGTGATCAGGAGATCATCTATGCTGTGCCCGGCCATCCCTTTGTAGGGGAATCTACCGTGACACGGCTGGTAGCTGGGGCTACAGAACAGCAGATACCGGTGAAAATTGTCCCCGGTTTGAGTTTTGTGGAGCCATCGTTGACGGCCGTCCGCGTAGACGCACTTGATGGCCTGCAAATTTTTGACGCTATGGATATGGCCCGTTTTCATTACCCACCGCTCAATCCTGATGTGCCTGTTTTATTGGGGCAGGTGTACAGCCGGATGTTGGCGAGTGAGTTGAAGATGGTGTTGACGGCCGTGTACCCCCACCAGCACCTCGTGTATCTCATTCATGCGGCAGGTACGGCCGGGGAACAAATTGAATCTGTTCCCCTCCATGCTATTGACCATAGCCCGCATATTGACCATCTTACTTCACTCTATGTGCCCGCCTTGCCGGTTGCTTCCAGCCTGATGGCATTGGCGGAAACGGTAGCCCATCTGCGCAGCCCGGAAGGCTGCCCCTGGGATCAGGAACAGACGCCACAGAGCATGAGAACCGGATTTCTGGAAGAGGCATGTGAAGTGCTGGATGCGTTGGATGCCGACGATGTGGCCGGCCTGCAAGAAGAGTTGGGGGACTTGCTCTATCACATATTGATGCAGGTACAAATGGCGGCTGAGGTGGAAGATTTCGCCCTGACCGACATCATTGCCGGGATCGAGACAAAACTCAAACGCCGTCATCCCCATGTGTGGGGCGATTGGGCAGTGACCGACAGTGACCATGTGGTGCGCAATTGGGAGATGCTCAAAAAACAAGAAAAAACAGAAAAACCAGCCTCAGCATTGGGTGGGGTGCCGCTTTCGCTGCCTGCCCTGGCCCGCTCCCAAAAAATTCAGCACAAAGCGGCCCAGGTCGGTTTCGATTGGCCGGATATCACCGGTGTGTACGCCAAACTGGAGGAAGAATTGGCCGAATTACAGGCGGCCGCTAATCCTGAACAGCAGGCGGAGGAGTTGGGGGATTTGTTGTTTGTCATGGTGAATCTGGCTCGCTGGCTGGATGTGGACGCGGAAAGTTGTTTGCGGGAAGCGAATGCCAAATTTAGCCAACGTTTTCAAGTGACGGAAGAGTTAGCCCGGCAGCGTGGTCTGCACATGCCGGAGATGAGTCTGACGGAATTGGATGTGTTGTGGGAGGAGGCAAAGGGGGTGGTAAACAGTAATCCGTGAACAGCCATCGGTGGCGGTACTACTTTTTGGGTTCTGACTTGCCAAAGTACAGGGTCTTGCATAAAGTAGGGGTGCATTTGATCTGGAGGAGATGATGTGACGGCCGTGCTGAACTTACTTATTCCCATTTTGGCCGGTGTGGCGGCTATCGCTGGTATCTATTTTCTCATTCAGGCGTTTTTCAACCAGTCGGCGGAAACCCGCGCCTCTTACAACGTCGCCCGGCAACATGCCCATCACGATAAACAGGTAGACCTGATTCGCTCGGTTTTTTCGTTTATTGTGGCCCTGATCCTGTTAGGTGTTTATGGCTTTACTCCCCAGCCATCTACAACTGCGCCAACTGTTACCCCCACACCAACGCCGACAACGGCCGTTACCACCCCTGCAACATCGCCCCCTTCCATTCCCACCCAACCTGTTGCCACCTCGCCGGCTATTTCGCCAACGGCCACAACAGCGCCTACGAGCACACCCACCCCTACCATGACCATCACGGCCGTGCCGCCGACAACTTTGCCTACAGATACCCCTACGGCTGCCCCACGCACGGCCACCGTCAGCAGCGGCGTGGGTGTCTGGCTGCGTGCAGAACCAAACACTTCTGCTGAACAGTTGGAGTGGCTGCTGGATGGCACAATTCTTACGGTATTGCCAGAAACGGCTACCGGCGAAAATCTGGCCTGGCAGCAGGTGCAAACGGCCGAGGGGTTAGTGGGGTGGGTGGCCGTCCCCTTTATTACTTTTAGCGAGTAACAGTGCAAGGAGCGGGAACGCTCCTTTTTTTGCCCCTTGACAAAGTGTCAGAACTACACTATACTGCCCGCAATTTGATTTAGTGTATTTTTGACACCAAAAGAGGGCACGACATATGAACCAATTCCCAACATTTTATCAGCCACCGCGTATTGGTACGCTGTATTACCCCGATTATGCGGCCATTGCCGCCGAAGCGGCGGCGGCGCACCTGCCACCAGCCACCGAGGACAAACAAAACATTCATCTGGTCATCATTGACATGCAGGTGGATTTTTGCCACCCCAACGGCAGCCTTTTTGTGCCCGGCTCGGTGGGCGATATTCAACGTACCATTGAGTTTATTTACAACAATGCCGCCCGCATCACCAACATCACCTGTTCGCTCGATTCGCACCTGCCACACCAGATTTTCCACCCGGCGTGGTGGGCGGATGAAAGCGGCAATCATCCCGCGCCGTTTACACTCATCACCTATGCAGACATCAAAGCCGGGAAGTGGCGGCCGTTGGTCGCCCCCGTACAGTCCACCAATTACGTGCGCCAGCTAGAGGAGCAAGCCAAAAAGACGCTCACCATCTGGCCGTATCATGTGATGATTGGCAGCATGGGCAATGCGCTCGACCCGGAACTGTTTTCAGCCATCTTGTGGCACAGTCTGGCGCGTAAAACCCAACCTACCTGGCTCACCAAAGGCACTATCCCCCTGACCGAACACTACTCCATCATCCAACCCGAAGTGCCTGTACCCAACCATCCCATGGGTGGTAAGAACAAGACCTTCCTGGATACGTTGGCTGAGGCGGATGTGGTTGTTATTGCCGGGGAGGCGGAAAGTCACTGCGTGCTGGAGACGGTGGAAGACCTGGTGGAAGATTTTGCCACTCGCCCGGACGCACTACAAAAAATCTACTTCCTGCGTGACTGTACCTCACCGGTCATCCATCCAGATGTAGATTTTCATGGTATCGCACTGGCGCGTTTTGCGGAGTTTGAAAAGCAGGGCGTGAATTTTATCAACAGCACGGATGCACTACCTTTTTAGTAAACAGTGAGCAGTGAACAGTGAGCAGTCGTTGCGAAGAAAACTGCTCACCGCTTACTGCTAACTGCTCACTTCTTGAGAATGGAGATTATGAGATGACAAACAATGGACTGGGCAATCTGGATGATCTGTTTCAATCCGCTCAGGATGATGGCTTGACGGCCGATACGCTCGATTTAGTCATTGCCAATTTGAATGGCGCGGCGGTGGCTACGGCCGTACACACCCCCCTCGACCAACTGACCACCAACGACGTCACCCTGGCCATGAACATCCTGGACATGAGCGGCTCTATGGCCTCCCATGCCCAAGACCTCATCCGTGCCTACAACGACGATTACCTGGCGGCGATGCGCAATTCTCCCGTCGCTGATGATGTTCTGGTCAGTACGATTGTTTTTGAAGACCGGGTAAAGACATTACACGGTTACATCCCCCTGGCTGATGCGCCGCGTCTGACGCACAAAGAATACGATCCCGGTGGCAGCACCGCCCTCTACGACGCCGTTGCCACCGGGCTGACCAACCTGGTGCTCTATGCCCAACAACTACGCGCCAGTGGTGTGATGGTGCGCGGTGTGGTCATCGTGTACACCGACGGCCAGGACAACGCTTCCAAACAACGTGCCCAGGATGTGCAACGTGCGGCCGCTGACCTGCTGCGGCAAGAGGTATATACCCTGGCCCTGGTTGGATTTGGCCTGCAAAAACCCATCGGCTTCAGCGGCATGAACACCCAAGGCCCTGCCCAACAACTGGCTGCTTCGATTGGTTTCCCCATTGGCCTGGACGCCGGTCTCGACCCCGCCGGACTGCGCCGCATCTTCCACATGGCCTCCATGTCCACCATCCAGGTCAGCCAGATGGGGGCCATGCCAGTGGGGATGTTTGCTCCGTAATTGAGAGGTTCGTCATGGTTATTTCGCTCACCGCCCTGGTCACCATTACCGTTATTGCCTTCATGTTGGGCATGATTACCGCGTTTGTGATGATGGTGAATGCCATTGCCCGTATGAAGAGCAAATAAAAAGGACGGGTCATCAACCCGTCCTTTTTCAAATCCTCAGACATCCGATTTCTCAAAGAAGTCGGCTGTCTTTATGAGTTCTACTCAATCTCACTCGCTGATTGCACAATTTTGCCCACCAACCCATACTCTTGCGCTTCTTTGGCAGACATCCAAAAGTTGCGGTCGGTGTCCTTTTCCACTTTGGCCAATGGCTGGCCGGTCTGGTCGGCAAAAATCTGGTTCAGGCGGCGACGCATCTTGATGATTTCCGTGGCTTCAATGGCAATGTCTGATGCCTGCCCCATGGCCCCACCGGCCGGTTGGTGTAGCAAAAAGCGGGTGTTGGGCAGGCTGTAGCGATCTTCTTTGTCGGCCGCTGCAAAAATCAACGCGCCGGCGCTGGCTACCCAACCCGTGCCAATGACCTTCACCTTTGGTTTGATAAAGCGGATCATGTCAAAGATGGTGTCGCCGGACTCCACATGCCCACCGGGGGAGTTGATGAAAACCTTGATTGGCTCATCGGAGTCGGCCGCCAGCAAGAGAAGCTGTTGCGTCACGTCTTGTGCCTTTTTCATGTTGATCTCGCCAAAAATGGTGATGGTGCGGGTTTTCATCAGCCGGTCAAAGGGGCTGGCCGGTTTTTCCGGTTGATCGTTGTTTTCTTGTGGCTTTTCTGCCGGTTCCTGGGGTTCGTCGTCTTCGTCATATTTGTACATGGTGAGTTCCTTTTTCACGGCCGTTAAATGAGCCGGTAGTGTAGCCGCGTTGGGTTAGATTTGTGTTAGTAGGGGGTAGCAAGTTGCAAGTCGCAGGTGGCATGTGGCAAGTGAATACCTGCAACTTGCAACATGCAACTTGCTACCTCAGGTTGGTAAACGCCTTCATGCCCGGATAATAGGCACTGTCACCCAGGTCATCTTCGATGCGCAGAAGTTGGTTGTACTTCGCTACGCGGTCACTGCGGGCGGGT
Organism: uncultured Ardenticatenaceae bacterium; assembly: GCA_964581605.1. Classification (GTDB taxonomy): domain Bacteria; phylum Chloroflexota; class Anaerolineae; order Promineifilales; family Promineifilaceae; genus CAADGU01. The sequence continues at coordinate 27,132 of CAZOPF010000030.1, read as the reverse complement.
GCGCCGGTTTTAATTTGCCCGGCGTTGAGGGCCACGACCAGGTCGGCAATGGTGGCATCTTCGGTTTCGCCGCTGCGATGGCTGACAACGGCCGTCCACCCATGCCGATGCACCATATCTACGGCCGCAATAGATTCCGTCAACGTGCCAATCTGATTCACCTTGCAGAGCAGGCTGTTGGCTGCTTTGCGCTCAAAACCCATCTGAATACGTTTCATATTCGTCACCAGCAGGTCATCTCCCACAATCTGGACGCGGCCCCCCAACTTTTCGGTTAACAAAGCCCAACTGTCCCAATCATCCTCATGTAGACCATCTTCAATGGAAATGATGGGATATTTGTTGGCCCAGGTTACTAACAGATCAACCATCTCCGGACCGGTTAAGACTTTGCCTTCTGTTTTCAGGTGGTATTTACCATCTTCGTAGAACTCAGACGCAGCGGGATCCATGGCCAACATGATTTGCTCGCCCGGTTTGTAACCCGCCTTTTCAATCGCTTCCAGGATCAGGTCGAATGCTTCGCTGTTGGCTTTTACCTGGGGCGCAAAACCGCCTTCATCACCGACCAGGGTGCGCTGGCCTTTGCTGTCCAGCACCTTTTTCAGGTTGTGGTAAATTTCTGCGCCCCAGCGCAGCCCCTCCCGGAATGATTCCGCACCGACGGGCATGATCATAAACTCTTGCAAATCGGTGGCCCCGGCCGCATGTTTGCCGCCGTTCATAATGTTCATCATGGGCACAGGCAGGGTGCGGGCGGAAACGCCGCCCAGATAGCGATAAAGGGGTAAACCGAGGCTGTCGGCGGCGGCATAAGACACAGCTAAGGACACACCCAGAATGGCATTGGCCCCCAGGTTGCTCTTGTTTTCCGTGCCGTCCAATTCCAGCATGGCCTGGTCAATGCCCACCTGATCGGTGGCATCCCAGCCAACGAGTTCTTCGGCGATGGTTTCATTCACGGCCGTAACCGCCCCCAACACCCCCTTACCCATATACCGCCCCTTGTCGCCGTCTCGTTTTTCCCATGCCTCATGCACGCCGGTGGATGCGCCAGAGGGAACAATGGCCCGGCCGTAGCCCCCATCAAACAATTCCACCTCCACTTCCACTGTCGGATTGCCACGTGAATCCAACACTTCCCTTGCGTAAATTGATTCTATGTAACTCATTATCTATCACTCCTTTTTATAGTGGCTGATTGCTGGTGGTTAGTGGCTGGTACAGGCAGCCAACCACCAGCAATCAGCCACCTGCAACTATACAGAACCCCCCCCTGCCCGGCAACCAAAATCGCTGACAAAAGGCATGAATTTAACTGGACGTATTTCGTGATTCGTGATAGGTGAGGCGATGGGGAACGTTAATTTCGATAAGCGTCTTTTCGATGAGCGATGCGAACGATTTCAATGACCAGACTAGAGGAAAATACGTTGTAAATGATCCGATAATTACCAATGCGCATGCGCCAGGTTTGCTCTGAACCGGCCAACTTACGGCAGCCAGGAGGAAATGGGTTTTCACTCAAGGCATTAACGGCCTCGATGATTTGTTGAATCATTTCCGCCGGCAATTTCCTTAACTCCTTTTGAGCGGAACGCTTCCACTCAATCTGATAGGAGTCCATCTTTTTTTAGTTCTTCTTTGAAAGCTGCATGAGAAATGGTTGGTTCATGCTGGCGCTCAACGACTAAAGCCATGTCCTCTAAATCTTCCAACAAGGCTTCAAAATCCTCAATAGATAAAATGACGCTGCTTCGTTTGCCGGATTCGTTGGTGATGTATTGCACATTTAGTTCTTTGAGCTTAATCATATCGCTTCTCCTGGGTTGCTGTATGCAGATTCATTTTAGCATTTGCCTCTTGCTGTGGCGAGGCCTTCTCCGGTCTGGCATCACGCAGCACGTTTCACGGTCAGTACCACGTACCCTTGTCCTCTTGCCAACTGTGCCCGGCATGGCTATAACTTTCCCTGTATGATCAACGAAGTCCCAACCCTGGCGATGAAGCATGTATATCACCTATGGCAGGCATTAACGGCCGAGCTTGCCAGTGTGTTTGACGCGCATGGCGTGTGTGCGGTGGTGGGCAGCCAGGTAGCGGTGTTTTGTGAGGTCACGGCCGTTGTCGGCATCAGCGACCCCTTCAAAAAATACTTTGATGTGTGGGTGTGCCGGCCAGATGGCAATGTCGAACAAATTCGATGGGACAATGCCAAAGCCAGTTTTTACTCCCTCATTGAGGAAGCGCAGCCCATCCGCGCCGACAAATTCAGCCGGCCCCCGGCCGAACTGGTGCATAGTGTGCTCTGGCAGTTGCCACGAGAGAACATTTTGGCGCTGCCTCTACCCACGCCCGGTGAATATCAGCCACTTTCCCCGCCCGGCATTTTGTGCCTGATTGACCCGCCCCCGGATTGCCCGCTCACACTGGAGAATTTGCCATCGTTGGGTACGTTTATCACCAGCTTCCTGGATCGGGCCTATTTGCGGCATACCGTTCATCGGCAGGATGTAGAGTTTGCCGTTGTCTCTGATATTAGCTTTGCGCTCACTTCCACCCTCAGCCTGCAAAACATTTACAAGCAGTTGATGGGGTCGGTGAAGCGCACACTCAATGTTGGCTCTGTTTCGGTGGGGCTGATTGATGCGCCGACAGGTGACATTATTTTTGTGGATATGCTGTTGGGTGATCTGTTTAAGGATTTGCCCCCGTTGCGGCTCAAGAAGGGGCAGGGGATTGCCGGTTGGGTAGCCGAACATCGCCAGCCGGTGATTATTAATGATGTGTATGCGGATAATCGGTTCTTTGCTCGTTTTGACACGCAATCCGGTTTTCATACGGATTCGATGATTTGTATTCCGTTGCAGGTAGAAGACCGGGTGATTGGGGTGTTGCAGGCGATTAACAAGGTGGGTGGGGAGTTTCTTGACAATGACTTGCGGCTGTTGCAGGCGATTGGTGGGCCGCTGGCGGCGGCGATTGAGAATGCCGGGCTGCATACGGAGGTGCTGGCGGAGAAGAGGCGGATTGAAACGATTTTTGCCAGTATGTCTGAGGGTATGTTGACGGTGAATGCGGATGGTTTTGTGACGCACGCAAATGATGCCCTATTGAGTTTGCTGCGGCAGGAGGCGGGGAATTTGCTCGGCCGTGCAGCGCATAAAATGATTCGTTTTTCAGCGGGTGATTTGCCTGGTTTTATGCAGCAGGTGTTGGCAGAGGGGGATGAGTATCCGCAGTTGGCAACGAATTTGTATCAGAGTGATGGGCAGACGGTGCCGGTGTTGGTGAGTGGCGCGCCGATTTACCGGGATGATGGGGCGATTAGCGAAGTGATTTTTGTGTTTAGTGATTTGCGCCAGATTCGGGAAGTGGAGCGGATGCGGGATGACTTTTTCCATGGCATTATCCATGAATTGCGGACGCCGTTGGCGACGATCTTGATGTATGCGCGGTTGTTGCGGGAAGGGAAGGCGCAGCAGAAGGAGAAGGCGGATCGTTTCCTGGGGGTGATTGAGCGGGAGAGTGACCGGCTGCAAAAGATGGTGCGGCAGATGTTGGAGTTGGCGAAGATGGAGGCGCGGGAGTTTCAGCGGGGGGCGGAACCGATTCGCCTGAATCCGTTGTTTGAGGAGATTTTGCCGCCGTTGGCTGACCGGGCGACGGAGAAGGGGTTGACGTTCCGGCAGAAGATTCAGCCGGATTTGCCGCCGGTTTTGGGCAGCCAGGATGCGTATCACCTGATTATTAAGAATCTGGTGGACAATGCGATTAAGTTTACGTTGTCGGGCACGGTGCGGGTGGATGCGTGGAATGAGAATGGGTCGGTGCTGGTGAAGGTGCAGGATGAGGGGATTGGGATTCCGGAACAGGCGATGCCGAATTTGTTTGGGCGCTTTTTCCGGGCGCAAACGGCCGTTGAACGAGGCATTGCCGGCACGGGTTTGGGCCTGTATATGGTCAAGGAGACGGTCGAGAATTATAATGGCACGATTACCGTGAATAGTAAGGAAGGCAAAGGGACGACGTTTACGGTGCGTTTACCAATTACAGAAGAGTGATGTGTTGCGTGGGGCGTAGGTGCGGGCTGACGCTGACGCAACCACGCCCACGCAATTATGAAAAACATTTACCTCGATCACGGCGCTTCGACGCCGGTTCATCCCCAGGTTATTGAAAGTATGATGCCGTTTTGGACGGATTTTTATGGGAACCCGTCCTCAGCGCACGCGCACGGCCGTGACGCAGGATTCGCGCTCGATGAAGCCCGCCGCACGGTGGCCGATTTGTTGGGCGCACGGCCGTCGGAGATTGTGTTTACGGGCTGCGGTTCGGAGAGTGACAATCTGGCGGTGCGTGGGGTGATGTGGGACGCCAGGTTGCGCGGGCGGGGCAATCACCTGATTACCAGTTGCATTGAACATGAGGCGGTGCTGGAAACGGCCGTGCAGCTGCGCGACCTTTTTGGCTTTGATGTGACCATTTTGCCGGTGGATGGGTACGGCCGTGTTTCCCCCGATGATGTGCGGGCGGCCATGCGTTCTGATACGGTGCTGGTTTCCATTATGGCCGCCAATAATGAGATTGGCACGGTGCAGCCCATTTTGGAAATTGGGGCGATTGCCCATGAACAGGGGGCGTTGTTCCATACAGACGCGGTGCAGGCGGGGGCGACCACGCGCTGGAATCTGGCACAAATGCCGATTGATTTGCTCTCCCTGGCGGCGCACAAATTTTATGGGCCGAAGGGGGTGGGCATTCTCTATGTGCGCGACGGTATCCGGCTGGTATCGGCCTTGACGGGAGGGGGACAGGAGGACGGCCGTCGTTCCGGCACCGTCAATGTCGCTTTTGCCGTCGGTGCGGCGCAGGCGTTGCAACTGGCACAGGCGCAGTTGGAGGAGCGCGTGGCCCATGATTTGATGCTGCGGGATCGTTTGATGGCGGGGGTGTTGGCGGCCATTCCCGCCGCCGATATTTGTTTGACCGGGCATCCCAGTGAACGTCTGCCACACCACGCCAGTTTCGCCCTGCGCGGTTTGAGTGGGAATGATTTGCTTATCCATTTAGATATGGCCGGGTTCAGCGCCAGCAGCGGCTCGGCTTGCAAAACGGGCAACCCCAAACCATCAGCCATTTTGCAAGCCATTGGCCTGGGCCAGGAATGGACATTGGGCGGCCTGCGTTTCACCGTTGGCGCACAAAATACATTGGCTGATGTGGAGGCGTTGATCAAAGTGTTGCCGCGTGTGGTGGAGGGAGTACGGCCGTTTGGGGAAATCGGTAATCGGTGAACGGTAACCGGTAAACGGGTGGTTTTTGGAAAATCCGCGAAGGACGCGAAGAGGCGCGAAGGTTGGAGCGAGGCTTTAGCCGTCACTGAAGGCTACAGTTTCTACTCCAAAACTTTTTCTTTTTGTCTACTTTTGCCCCTTTGCGTCAAAATTTTAGGAGCGTGCCATGATTCAATATGAAGTACGGCCGGGCGCGTATTACGATTCGGTGGTGTTGATGCAGTTGCAAAAGGGGTTGGCCGCGCTGCCGGGCGTGGTGGATGCGGGCGTGGTCATGGCCACCGACGCCAACAAGGAGTTGCTGGCGGCGATGGGATTGTTGCCGGACAACGTGGCTGCCAAAGCGGATGACCTGCTGATTGTGGTGCAAGGCGAAAACGAAACGGCCGCGCGGGCCGCATTGGCCCAGGTGAATGAATTATTACAACAGCGGCGGGCCGGCAGGGCACAAACAGTCCGGCCAAAGAGTCTGGCCACGGCCGTTGCCCAACTGCCCACTGCTCAATTCACCCTCATCTCCGCACCCGGTCGCTACGCCGCGGGTGTGGCCGAAGACGCCCTGAACCTGGGCCAACACGTTTTCCTCTACAGCGACAACGTACACCTGGCCGACGAAGTGCGCCTGAAACAAATCGCCCGCGCCAAAGGGTTATTGTTGATGGGGCCGGATTGTGGCACGGCCGTGATCAATGGCGTCGGCCTCGGTTTTGCCAACCGGGTACGGCGGGGGCGCATTGGCCTTGTGGCCGCTTCCGGCACTGGCTTGCAAGCCGTCAGTACCGAAATCCACAATCTCGGCGGCGGCATCTCCCAGGCCATTGGCGTTGGCGGCCGTGACTTGAAGGAAGAAGTGGGCGGCATTACCACCTTGCAGGCACTGGATTTGTTGCAGCGGGATGAGGGTACGGCCGTGATCGTCCTCATCTCCAAACCGCCCGCCGAGCAAGTCGCCGCCACCCTGCTCCGTGCCGCCCAAAGCGGCGACAAACCGGTCATCGTCAACTTCATCGGCTACGCCCCGCCGGGCCGCCGCCTGGGCAACCTCTTTTTCACCTCCGGCCTGATAGATGCCGCCGAACACGCCGTCCGTTTAAGCAGCGAAGTGGTGCAATTGCGGGAACAGCGACGGCCGTTATCCGGCAACCTGCGCGGCCTCTTCTCCGGCGGCACCCTGGCCTACGAAATGCTCCTGGGCTTACAAGCCGTCCTCACCCCCCTCTACAGCAACATCCCCATTCACCCCCAACAACAGTTGCCCGACCTGATGCAAAGCCAGGCCCACACCATCCTCGACCTCGGCGACGATACCTTCACCCAGGGCCGTCTGCACCCCATGATGGACAACGATCTCCGCCTACGCCGCCTGCGCCAGGAAACGGCCGATCCCGACGTAGACCTGATCATTCTCGATGTTGTCCTGGGTGAAGGCGCGCACCCCGACCCGGCGGCCGAACTGGCCCCGGCCATTGCTAATGCTGCACGGGCAGGCAAGCGGGTGGTGGCCATTGTGGTGGGCACGGAACTAGACCCCCAAAACCTGGACAGCCAGATTGAACGGCTGGCAGCGGCGGGGGCGCACATTTTCCCCAACGTGAGTGAAACGCTCGATTACGTCTACAATCGCCTGCCACCCCCGGCCCGCGATTTCCTGCCGGTGTCGTTGGCTGCGTTTAGTGGGGAGGGGGTCACGGCCGTGAATGTCGGTTTAGAGTCGTTTTATGAGAGTGTGATAGGGCAGGGCGGGACGGCCGTCGCTGTTGACTGGCGTCCCCCGGCCGGCGGCAACGAACAACTGATGGCCATATTGGCTAAAATGAAATCACATTCTGGAAAATAAATCCTTCAATTAAAAAGGGTAACGCAGAGACGCTGAGACGCAGAGAACCCCCAATCCCTTCGCGCCCTTCGCGTTCTTCGCGCCCTTCGCGCCCTTCGCGCCCTTCGCGCCCTTCGCGGCTAGAATAACCCAATGGAATTTAATTCCCTTTCATCCGCGTCTCAATCCATCTGCCAGACGGCCAATCTCTGTCAGATGTAATACTGCTCAATAAATGGGCAACCTGTTTCTATGATTTGTTGTTGAATATAATGCAGGTCATCCGGGGATAGATGTTGGGTATAGCCACCTATACGCCCTTGCCGAACTTTGAAGCTGTCGGCATCTTGTGTTGTGCCAGGTCGCATTTTGTCATTGGCAAACATGCGGGAGCTTTCCATTTTTTTCATGTTGTCAAAGCTGGCAAAGGCAACGGCCGTTTGAATGACCTGCTCATCAACTGAGGTGACATTCATAAAATGCAGTGTGCGGCGCAGAGTGTTTGCCGGGTCCTGGTGTAGCTCCTCATAACGTAGCAGCATAAATTCGCTGGGAACACGCTGGTTTTGTTGCCATAGGTTATAGAAGGTTACAATTTTATTGATGCCAAACCTGTCGTCACGAACAAAATTGGTGATAGGGCCATGAAAACGGTTAACCCGTTTGGTAGCCTGGAAATAGCTGGAAACAAGGGTGTCCCGCATATCGCGGATAAGGAAAATGACTTTAGTGCGGGCATAGGGTGATTTGTTGGTGGGCAGCCGATAGTAAGGGTAGCCCAGGCGAATATCTGCATAATCATGGGTGAAGTGGGTGCGCAGAACGCCGGGCACGGCCGTCAATTGATAGGTATCTATTATATTCTCTTCTGGTAAAGCCAATTGGTCACAAAGTGCTTTACCCAGCAACAATCGCAGCCAGGTACGGCCGCTCTTGGGATACGAGATAATGTAACATTGCACCCCACGCTTGAGGACAAACGGCCGTAAAACCCTGGTTTTCATCTGATAATAAACCGAGACACTCATAGGCGAATTGTATCTGAACTCCCCCCTCCGTCTAAATCATCTGCTAATGGAACTTTACGACCTCGCTGAGTAAAACATAGATCGCCACCTCTTGTTATTCATCACTTTTGCCGCACACAACCACTTTGAGCCAGTTGAAGAAAGACGATATACTTTATAACTGTTTTACCATCAGGCACAATGCCATTTGTTTTTCCCAAATGTGACACCATGACTCAAGAATCAACCAATCAAACCAACACCATCATCATTGGAGCCAGCGCGGCCGGCCTGGCAGTGGGCGCGTGCCTGCAAGAACAAAAAATTCCTTTTATCATGTTGGAAAAAAGCAGTCAGGTTGGTTCTGCCTGGCGCAACCATTATGATCGGCTGCATTTACACACTGATCGGGGTCATTCTCAATTACCGGGTCTGCCCATGCCCAAGAGCTATGCCAGATACCCGGCGCGGGCGCAGGTGGTGGCTTATCTGGAGGAGTATGCCCGGCATTTTGGCCTGACGCCCCGTTTTGGGCAGGAGGTGCGGGCGGTTGTGCCGCAAGATGGGGGGTGGCAGGTTGAAACTCAGGATAACCGTTACCAGGCACCCCATGTGGTGGTGGCTACTGGTTATACCCGTGTGCCGCATGTGCCCACCTGGCCCGGACAGGAGTTGTTTCCCGGTAGTATGATTCACAGTTCTGCCTATAAAAACGGCAAACCTTATGCCGGGCAGCGGGTGTTGGTGGTGGGTTTTGGCAATTCGGCCGGGGAAATTGCCATTGATCTGGTGGAGCAGGGTGCGGCCGAGGTGGCTATGGCGGTGCGTCATGCGGTGAATGTAATCCCGCGTGATTATCTGGGCATTCCCATCTTGAGTATTGGTATTGTGATGGACAAGATTCCGCCGCAATTGGCCGATGTGCTGGCTGTGCCGATGCTCAAAACATCGGTGGGTGATCTGACGAAGTATGGGCTGCCCAAGCTGCCTTATGGCCCGAATGTGCAAATCCGGCAAGACCGACAGATTCCGATTTTGGATATTGGTACCGTGAAATTGATCAAGAACGGCCGTATCCGTATTCACCCTGGCATTGAACGGTTTAATGAAAATGGCGTCCTGTTTGACGATGGCACAATCAAGCCGTTTGACGCCATTATTTTGGGGACGGGCTATCGGCCGCAGGTGAATGACTTTTTGCAAAATGTGCCCGGTGTGTTGGATGAAAATGGTGTGCCACAGGCGAGTGGAACGGAAGCAGTGCCCGGCCTTTATTTTTGCGGTTTTCATGTTTCGCCGACGGGTATGCTGCGTGAGATTGGCCTGGAGGCCAGGCGAATCAGCTTGCATATTGCCGGAAAGGGGTCAAGGGTATGAACTGGGGCGACCCGAATCGGGCTTTTGCGCGGAGTATGGTGGCCTCACGGCCGTTGGCTGGCGCATTGCAAGATTTTCAGCGGGCACGCCATCAGGCGGTTATGGAAGCATTGGTCGGGCGGCTGCGCGGCCGCTCGTTGGAACTATTATCCTTCCATGAAGTGGCCGATATGCTCAAGGTGCGCGGCCGTTCTGTGCGGGGTGTGCAGGAAATTCCGTTAGCGGCCATTGTGGGCAGTGTGGGCCGATACAACGATTTTTCCCGTTCCTTTTTGCCTCGGAATGATGCCGATGCCCAACGTTGGGCCGGCGTTCGGGCCGCCGGGCACGTGGCCGATCTGCCGCCTATTGATGTGTATCAGATTGGCGGGGCGTATTTTGTGCTGGATGGCAACCATCGGGTTTCGATTGCGCGCCAATTGGGCCTGGATTACATCCATGCCAACGTCACGGAGGTGCATACCCGCGTTTCGCTATCGCCGGATGTATCACCAGATGAGTTGATCATTCACGCTGAATATGCTGCTTTCCTGGACTATACGCGGCTGGATGATCTGCGTCCGGGTTGTGATTTGCGGGTGACAGTGCCGGGGCAGTATGCCCGGTTGGAAAACCATATTGAAGTGCATCGTTTTTTTGCCGAGATGGCCGAAGAACGGGAGATTCCGGATAGGGAGGCGGCAACCAGCTGGTATGATGAGGCATATTTGCCATTGGTGCAGGCGATTCGAGAGCAGGCTGTTTTGCGTGATTTTCCAAAGCGGACGGAAACAGACCTTTATCTATGGCTGGCGGAACATCAGGCGCAATTGCGTAATGAATTGGGGTGGCCGGTACGGCCGGATACGGCCGTATCTCAATTTGCCGATCATCTAAAGCCGCGCCATCCGTTGGCGCAGGCATATCATAAAGTGGTGGATGCGGTTATTCCTGCCGGTTGGAAAGAGCGTGCGCCATCAGCAATGGCCTGGTCGCAAGAGCGGCTGCTGGATCGTTATAGCGCGTCTCTTTTTGCCGAGGTTTTGCTGCCGATAGCAGGCCAACCAGAGGCGGCATTGGCTCAGGCATTGGCAGTTGCCCAACGCGAAAACGGCCGTCTGATTGGCCTGTTGGTGGATGATGCGGCTGAAACGCAAACACGTGCCTGGTTTGAAGAAGTGTGTGCAGCGGCAGGTGTGGCGGCCGTGTGTGTAAAGGAGAATGGCAGTTTACCGGCTGTCGTTGGGCGGCGGGTGGCGTTGGCAGATTTGCTGGTTGTGGATAGAACGGTGATAAGGGATGCGGCCGTCTGGCTCAATCGTTCGCGCCCGGTGCTGTTGCTTTCCGGGCAGGCCAGCCCAATGCGTGGTATGCTGCTGGCCTGTATGGCCGTGCGGGAATCGGCGCTTTTTGCGGCCGCTTATCTGGCGGAACAGTGGCATATCCCTCTGGTGGTGAGTGGCCCGCAGCGGTTATTACCACTTGTCCAGGCCTATCTGGAAATGCACGAGGTGGATGCTAAACTGGTGGCACAAGGGCCGTTGTTGGAAACAGCGGGCCAATACGGCTGTGATCTGGTGATTGTTGGGCAGCGCGGCCGCGAAACAGGGATTTTGTTGGGCCAATTTTCGTTGCCCATCTTGCTCTGCCCTTAGTAACCGTGCAGTAATTATGTAATTGAGTCATTTGGTAATTAGCCGCTTCAATTACTTAATTACCCAACCCAATCGCGCACTTATTTGCAAACGATCACTTAGATTTGCCATTGTTAATGAAAGTGGTAACGCGGTTTTGCAAAATTGCGTTCCTTTTACAAGGGAGCTTATCATGCAACCGATTCAAGGATTACATCATATTACGGCCGTAGCCGGGAATCCACAGGCCCATATCAATTTTTATCACCATCTGCTCGGCCAACGGCTGGTTAAAAAGACGGTTAATTTTGACGATCCGGGCACCTATCACTTTTATTTTGGGGACGAAGTGGGTACGCCCGGTACGATTCTGACTTTTTTCCCCTGGCCGCGCATGTCGCGTGGGGAGCGAGGTAATGGCGAGACGGTGGCCGTGGCTTATACCATTGCCCCGGAATCGTTGGCGTACTGGCAGGAACGGTTGGCAACGCATGGGGTGGCGGTGGGTGAGGTGCAGATGCGGTTTGATGCGGCCGTGCTGCCATTCCATGACCCTGATGGGATGCTGCTGGAACTGGTAGCCAGTGGCGAAAAAGGAGATGTCTGCCATTGGGCGGCCGGCCCCATACCGGCGGAACATGCCCTGCAGGGCTTTCATGGCGTGACCTTGTGGGTGAATGCGGTGGAGCCAACGGCGGCCGTGCTTATGGAGCAGATGGGATATACATTGGTGGGGCAGGCAGACGGCCGTTATCGGTATCGTGGCGCGTCGGCGAATGGTGGCGGATTGTATGTGGATGTTTTGCCCCGGCCAGGGCAGCGCCGCGGCCAGTTTGGTGTGGGTTCCATCCACCACATTGCCTTTCGCACAGTGGACGACGCCGAGCAGTTGGAATATCTGCAAAAGCTGCGGCAGGCCGGTTTGCAGGTGACGGCCGTGCAAGATCGGCAATATTTTCACTCCATTTATTTCCGTGAGCCGGGAGGTGTATTGTTTGAAATTGCCACTGATGCGCCTGGCTTTTTGATTGATGAAACGCGGGCAGAGTTAGGCACGCAGCTCAAATTGCCGCCCTGGTTTGAACTGCGCCGCCAGGAGATTGAAAATGTGCTGCCGCCAGTAACGATAGATAGAGGGTATGATGTCTGACATTTCTCCCACAGGGCCGCATCAGGGGCAGCCGGTGCGGACGGCCGGTAAACCATTGCATGAGGCGCGGGCGGCTATGATATTGCTGCACGGCCGGGGCGGGGATGCTGGCGGTATTCTGGATCTGGCAAATCTGCTGCCCCATCCTGACTTTGCTTACCTGGCACCGCAGGCTGCCGGGAACAGCTGGTATCCATTTAGCTTTCTCATGCCTGTTGCCCAAAATGAGCCAGGGCTGTCTTCCAGCTTACGGGTCATTGCAGATTTGGTAGATGAGGTTGAGGCGGCCGGGATTCTGGCGGAGCGGATTGTATTCGGGGGATTTTCGCAGGGGGCGTGTCTGGCTTCTGAGTTTGTTGCCCGGCACGCCCGGCGCTATGGTGGGTTGCTGGTATTTAGCGGTGGCCTGATTGGGCCGCCGGGAACGCCGCGCAATTATGGTGGTTCTCTGGCCGGGATGCCCATTTTTTTGGGATGTAGTGATGTGGATACGCATATTCCACGGGAACGGGTGGAGGAAACGGCCGTTGTCTTTACTACGTTGGGTGCGCAGGTCATAACCAAAATTTACCCCAACATGGGGCATACCATTATTCAGGATGAGATAAATCAGGCCAAACGGATTGTGAGCAGCATTGAGGTACAGGTGCTTTGATACTACTCGTGGCTAATGGAGGTAATCATGCAAAAAATTCAAACACAAGGTGTTCATCATATCACGTTGATTGGGGCTGACCGCCAAACGTCTATTGATTTTTGGGAAGGGGTGTTGGGGATGCCGTTTGTTTTTGAGCAGCCAAACCTGGATGTGGCGGCCGAAAGCCATCTTTACTTTGATCCGGGTGACGGCCGTCTCATTACCGTTTTCACCCGTGAAGACCGCCCAGTTGATCCCTCACCCAACCCGGAAGGGATTGGCAATTTGCACCATATTGCCTTCACCGTTTCCCGCGCCACCTACACGCAGGTAAAAACCCGGCTGGATGAGCGGGGCATCCGCAACTCAGGTGAAGTAGATCGAGGATTTATGTATTCCATTTATTTCCGTGATCCTCTGGGGCAGTTGTTAGAGTTGGCCTGTTACAAGTTTGAACCGCCTGTTGGTATTACCCATGCAGAGGTCCTGTTTGAAGCCCATCAACTGCGTACAGAGCGGGGCGATTATGCTATTGGTGACGTGCATCTGGCCGATGCCATTGAAATGCTCACCCAACAGACTACCCGCTCCCTTTCGGCCGACCGCACCCCCCAAAACCCATACAAAGTTCCGGTAACTCTTTGAATGTTCCCTAATGGGGCGCATACCACTGGTGGATGGTGTGGATGACGGCCGTGATTCCCATCACCATCATCTCCAGACTCATAGAAGGTGGGAGCGGCCGTTTTCCGGCCGTTTGTTGGGGTAATAGGGGCAGGTGAATAAAGCCAGCCGGTGTGTGCAATTGGTGTTTGTGAATGTAGCACAGCATCTCGTACATCACTTGATTGCATAAAAATGTCCCGGCCGAATAAGATAACTGGGCGGGGATGCCTGTTTCTGTAAGCGTATTAACAATTTGACGTGTGGGCAGGGTGGCCAAACAGGCGGCCGGGCCATCGGCAATAATCGGCTTGTCTGTTACCAGATGGCCGCCATTATCGGAAATGGAGAAGTCAAGCAGATTGATAGCTACCCGTTCCACAGTCACGGCCGTAAGGCTACTCCCCTCACCTAATGATAAAACCACATCCGGTTGGGCTGAAATATAGGTACGAATCAACGTATCGGGCCCGGCAAACCGCTCCACTGGCAAAATGACTGTAATGACCTCAACACCATCGAATTCTGCTTCTGCCAGCCGGTAAACAACTTCTGCCGAGGGGTTAATCTGGTTACCGCCAAATGGTTCAAAACCGGTAAGCAACAGTTTCATATCTTCCTCCGATTATGCGCCCCCTGATGTGTCCGTCGCCAGAATATCACAAATAAGCTGATGAACACCAAAGTGACGGCAACTTGCCAGAGTAGCGAGGAGGCCAGGCTAGAAGAAGCCAGGCCAAAGGTATAACTCCCGCTGGTTGTGTGTCCATCAGTCGACACGGCCGTCCACTGAACTGTATAGTTGCCTGGCCTGAGCGAAGGGATAGCCGCGCTTAATGTATGCGGGTCGGATTCAGTAACCTGGGCTGTCAGGTTGGCAACTGGCTCGAAACTCTCGCTGAAAAGAAGGATGGTACTGTTCGGCGTTATGGGTTCGCTGAAAGTAAGGCGGATTTCGCTCAGGGGGTAGGTGATATGGCTGCCAGGAGCAGGCACGGCCGTTAGCAAGTCAGCGTGGGCATGAGCGGCGGCCGTATAAAGCAGCAGCCCTACCAGGCACACTCCCCAGACCATAGCGGCCGTTTTCATGGCAGCAATGATTCCACTGCCAGACTTAACTCGCGGGGCGACACCGGGCCCTCAAAACGAGCCGTCACACGGCCGTTGCCATCCAGCACAAAGACCCACGGTTCTGTCTGCAATCCCCACTCAGCCATTTGCGGCACCAGCGTTAAATTTTGAAAATCATCATATACTTCCACATGGATAAAATTGGCTTGCTCTCCCACCTCGCCGTAAACTGCTTCCACGCTTTCCAGCACCGGCGTACACCATTTTGTCTGGCACAATCCTGGTGTGGCAAAGGCCACCACCGTTGGTTTGCCCGATTGCACCGCCTGAGCAATGGTTGTCTGGTAAAATGCCGGGTTGGGGTCGTTACCAGAACTGAGTTTGTGCAAATCCGGTTCGGTAGCCAGCGTGCGGTTTTGGCTGGGTGGCGCGGCCGCGCCAACAGACACGGAACTGCTCTGGCTCGCCACATCTACCAGGAATTGAGAAGTGATCACTTCCCCATTTTCCAGCGTGATAGCGGCCGTCAGTCCCCAAATGCCCGGCGTTGAGAGAGCTGGTGTGATAACCCAATAAGGTATTTCATAGTCGGTATACGGCACGGCCATAACCTGTTCGCCTGTTTTGCCGTTCTCGTCATCAACCAATTCGGCCGTTACTTGCACATCAGCAATGCCCGTCAATGGCTCCGTCCCATCGAAAATGGCAAACGAGACACGAGGGGTTCCGGCCGTGTAATCAAAATTCAGACGCTGAATTTGAGCCGTTGATACACTACGTTCCGTGTCTGGTGTTTGAGGCCGGCCCATGCAACCAGCCAGCCAACACACGGCCGTAATCAACAATACAAACTGTTTCATGGGGGAGGGGATAAGGTGATATAGAGTCAAACGGCTTAAGCCGTTTGACTCTATTACTACAATTCTATCCAGCTAAAAACTCATCCAGCGCGGCCTTGCTGATGCGGTAGGCGCTGCCGATTTTGCGGGCTTTTAAGTCGCCTGCTTCAATCGCCGCCATCACATCCTCTGGCGACACCTTCAAAATATCGGCCACCTGCTGCGGCGTCATCACATCTGACGCGCCACCGGCTGGGGCTGCTGGCGCGGCTTGTGGGGCGGCCGGCTGCTGCATGGCCTGTTGCTGCTGCATCATCTGTTGATTTTGCAGATTTTGCATGGCGGCCATGCCCATAGCGGCCATGCCCATTTCGCCCATTTGCCCGCCGGCCGGGTTTTGGGCGGCGGCTACAAAAGCGTCGGCCTGCTGCTTTTGGGTGTAGCTGGTGCCATAGCCCATGTTGGTGACCACTTCCAATGATTTGGGGTGCAGCCCCATGCGAATGTTGAAATCTACCAGATTTAGGCCAACCGCGTCAAAATCTTGCTGCAAGAGACCAACGAGTAGCTCGTTCATATCCTGGCTGAAGGATTGTAGCTGCGCCGGGCCGAGGTTTTTGGCCTGGGCCAGTTCGCTGATTTTGTCTTGCATCATAATGCCCATCATCGGGTCAAGACGCTCTTTCAGTTGCGGCTGGCGCACACTGTCGCGGAAGGCGTCGAAGGCGTTGAGGAAGCGCCAGGGGTCTTTGACTTTGACGACGTAGGTGCCATTGCCAACGACCGCGCTGGCCCCCGGCGGCCGGTTGAGATGTTCGATGATGATGGGGGAGGAGGTGCCCCATTTGAGGGTCAGGTCGGTGGTTTTGAGGAAGTAGACATCGGCCGTAAAGACGTTTTTGCCGCCAAACAACCCCCTTTCCAGCATGTTGGAGAGGAAGGGAATGCTGTTGGTGGTGAGGACGTGGGTGCCGGGGGTGAATGTGCCTAAGGCTTCACCCTGGCGAACGAACACGGCCGTTTCCCCCGGATTCACAATCAAAGGTGAGCCTAACTTAATATCGCCCAGGCCACCTTTGGGAAACTTCTGCACAATTTCATCCATGAGCCATGATTCCACAGCTACGCGATCAAATACTTTTGCCATGATTTCTCTCCTAAGAAAGGTAATTGGGTAATTGAGTAATTGGGTAATTACCTGATTACTCAATTACTCAATTACATTATTACCCAATCCCCATAATCACTTCATCCCGGCCGGCCCAGTTGCGGTTGGCTGCCTGGATGTTGCCATCGAGTACACGAATGGCGCCGCCAATATCGCCATTGTCACGCACCGCTTTGGCCAGGGCATCTATATCGGCCTGAATCTGGTCGGCCGCATTGAGCATGTTTTCGTCAAAGGCGTAAATGCGGGCCAGGTCGTCTTCTTTGACTTTAACGGCGTCAAAAAAACCGGCGTATCCCTGGGGCGCGTCTTTAATTTTGCCGGCCAGGCCGCGCAAACCGGTGTCTACCCGTCCCAACGGTTCGGCATGATCCATGGCCTTGATGATGTCGCGGCTCAGTTCGGCCTGGATGCTGCCCAACTGGACGCGGGATTGTTCCAGGCGGGTGGAGATAGTTTCGCGCAATAGTTGGTCGGCTTCGCGCCGCCGCCCTTTTTCCATGTATCCAGAGAGGCCGGGGATTTTTTCTAACAACTTGCCCAGGCCAGTGGATTCGCCTTGAATTTTGTCATACAAATCGGGAACCTGACCTTCTTTCATAATGTCCTCCTATGTGGGATTTTAATGCCTATTTAGTGGTCATCCAGATAGGCGTGAGTATAACATACCTGCCTTGAAAATAATCAAAGATTTGGCAGATCACGCTGATTTTATCTGCGTAATCTGCGAAATCTTTGATTTTCGTCTCACCTTTTGTAAAGCAAGTAAATACCGAGAACCAGTTGGGGTGCTGCCAGTAAGAGCAGGCCAAATAGAGCGCCAATCACGGCCGTGCCTCCCGCCAACAACCCTTCGCTTGCATATAACCACATCAACCAAATGATGATCCCGCCCACTAAAAACCCGCCAATAATCAACGCGGTACCCAGAACTTTTTGCATCGTGGTTATTCACCCAACCAGTGATTAACAATTTCATCTAGTTTGCCAGTGGTTTGTAGTTGTGCCAGACTGTCATTGAGTTCATTTAATAAACGATGGTCGCCTATACGGGTGACGATGGCAAATGGTTCTACTGTCACGGGCACGGCCGTGCGTTTCAGTCCGGGGTTCCCTTTCAGGAATAACCGGCCGCTGATCGCGTCTACCAGGGCGGCGTCGGCCTGGCCAACGGCTACGGCCGTCATTGCTTCATCGGCCGTTGGGTAAGGAACAACAGTGAGATCATCCAGTTTTTCGGCCCAGGCAATGGCTTCTACATGCCCCAATGCGCCTAATTCGACGGAGAGGGTACGGCCGTGTAAATCTTCCATGCTCGCAATCTCCGTTTCCTCCTGGCGCACAATCAAAATTTCACCGGCATTAAAATAAGGTTCGCTGTAGGCAAAATCTTTGGTGCGCTCCGGGGCGATGACCAGGGCGGAGATCAACACATCCACCTGCCCGGTTGCCAGCGCATCATACAGGCCATCATAACCAAACAAAACAAACTCTGTTTGCAAACCCAGATCAGCGGCCAACGCATTTGCCAGATCAACATCCAGGCCCAAAACACCGTTCGCATCCGCCGCTTCAAAAGGCGGGTAGGTGGGGTCCAATCCCACTTTGAGAATGCCTGTTTCCTGAATACGCGGCCAGGCATCATTCTGGCTGCGGCAGGCCACCAACAAAGTCAACAGAATTAAACTTATAACTCTGAAACGATCCAAATTCCCAATTACCCAATTACTCAATTACCGGTGTATTTCTGCACGGCCGTGTAAATCGGTTTCGTCACAAATTCCGGTGTCACCAGCGTGTAATAGTCCATAAAACTGCGCGTGGGGGCCGGGAAGCGGAAGACCCATAACGCCATCATCTGCACATACGGCCAATTCTCCTCAGCGTAGGCGAAGGCGTCCAGTGTGTTCTGGATGCGCTGCGCCGGACGCACAGCCATCGTCCAGCGTGGGTGATCGTTCCAGCCCGTTTCCGTGATGTAAATTTTGGTGTTGGCGTCCCCATGTTCTAGCATCACCTGGCGCACCAGTTCCACGCGGCGAAAGTTGAGGATGTCTGGGGCAGGATCGGCCGTAGCCGGGAAGGTGAGGCCATAGGCATGGACGGCCAGCCCATCAAAATAGTCGGCCGCGCCTGCCTCATAAAGCTGCGCCAGGTATTCCAGATCATTCAGTCCCCAGGGTGAACCGGCCGGTTCCAGCGTAGGGGCCAGAGCGCCAGCCAGCACAATCATTTCCGGGTTGGCGGCTTTGACGGCCGGATAGACTACTTTGAGCAGATTCGCATAATCCTGGGCAGTAGTAGGCCGGTAGCCCCACTCGTAGCTGAGGTTGGGTTCGTTGCCGATGATGATGTGCGTGACACGGCCGTGATACCGTTCGGCAAACAGGGCGGCAAATGTAGCAAAATCGTCATAAGCTGTTTCGTCCAGGTAGGTGAGGGGGGTGTTGGACGGCCGTGCCCATTCCGGCGTCAGGCCCAGGCGGGCTATCACCTTTAACCCCTGCGTGTGGGCATGGTTGATGACCATGTCCGGGTGGCCCCAGGCAAAGCCACCGTCGGCCGCATGGTAATATGCCCAGGGGAAAAATTCCACAATCCAGGACGCGCCCATTTGCCGCGCCATTTGCAGGCTGCGTTTAATCTTCCACTCTTCCACCTCGTCGGTGAGGCGGGTGTGGACGCCAACGATAGGGTGTTCGCTGTAGACGGTTTGCGGTGGGCCAAGGCTGACGATAACTGGGGTGGGGGGGCGGGTGAGTAGTAGCAGCAGCAGAAAAAGGCTGGTAACGATCCGCGAAGTACGCGAAGAGACGCGAAGATCAATCTTCAACTCTTTAACTTTGCTTCCTTTGCCACTTTGCGCCTTTGCGTCAAAAAATTGCATGGGCACGGCCGTTACAGTTGGCGAGCGTAAAAATCAGCCCACCACTCCAGATGTTGGAACAGGGCCGCAATGCGCTGCGGGGCCGGAGTTTCGCGTCCCGGCACAGGGGTTGGCGGTTTGAACCGCTCCACCAGACCATAACGCACCAACAATTCATGTTCAAGCTGCACATTGAGCATCTTGTTCTGGAAGTCATGGATGATTTTGTGTTGCACTTCTTCGGTTGGTTCTTGAGTGAGATAGACGTGTGGCAGTTCGTCTATGAGGATGCGCGAGGGGACGCGGGCGGAGTAACGCATAATCTGGCGGGTGGTGGGGTTGAAGGCGGCCAGGAAATTAGGGCCCCAGGCATGTTGCAATTTTTTGAAGCGCAAATCCAACGGCCGATCAAACATGATGGACAGGCTCATTTGCTCCACGGTGGTCAATTCCAGGCCGGTCGTGCGTTTGGGCAGGCGGGCAGCCAGTTTACTCCAATCGGTCTGAATGATTTTTTGCGGCCACAGTTCGGTGAAGACCAGGATGGTTTTGCCCGTTTCATGGTAAATGGTTTGCAAGCCGGGTAATAAAGGGGATGTCGTATTTTTGGGCACGACGCCGGCCAATTTACGGGTGGCGGGCAGCGAGGTGATGATAGGATGGAGGAAATGTTGGATGCGGGCGAAGGTTTGCACGGCCGTTTCCCCTTCGGGCAGTGGTTCATTGCGTAAACGACGGGCCAGCCGACGCAACCGGGCCAGGGTGGTGGCCGCCTCCTCCTCCTTCATTAGCTCGGGGGCCAGGGCGGCCGATGCCTGCATCACTTCCGTTACCAGATACCCATACGCCTCGTGGGGTTCAATGGTAGCTGCCCGCCGGTCCAGGTATTCATCCGGGCCATGTAACTGCTGTGCATCCCGTACCATCTGCTGCGCCAACAGCGGGTTTAGCTGCAAGTGACGCAAAAATGCCTCTTTTGTGGCCAGGAACGGCGCGCGTTTGAGGTTGCCCCGGTGTTTTTGCCAGAGGGGATAAAAAGCGTGCTGCATGGCAGGGAAAACCGTGCTGTCGCGCAAAATGACAAACAGGTTAATGTCTGACTCGCCCGGAACATAATGCCCCTGCGCCAGACTGCCAAAAAGGTATGCGGCTTCCAACTGGTCTCCCAATTCAGTGGCGAGGGCCTGGACGAGGGTATCAACGACTTTGAGCATGGCGGCAATTATACTTGACAAGGTGTTTGGGTGACAGGGTGGTAGGGGACAATACGCATAAGCTGTTTGTTGTGGCTAAAGCTGGCCGGTTCATCATCTGTTTTGTGTGAGAAAATGTGTACAAATAGTTGACAAAATGGTTCGGATTGTATAGCATTTTGCCAACAACGATCTTGCGTAGGCGTTGAGGGGAATAAACAATACAAATCTCAAGGAGCAGATGACGATGAATACAACGATCCTGCAAACTTTTTATAACCGGATGATGCCCCTGTTTACGCCTCAGGCGGAACGCATTTTGGACAGTGTGCAGCCTGCGGTGTTACAAGACCTGGCTTTTCGCTACACCTTTTCCGTGGAGGCGATGATCAAGATCAGCCATATTATTGAGGATGCCGTTATTCAGACGCCACGCACGGCCGTACTCCATGCTTCATTTCAATACCTGTCCCGCATTGTGCCCCAGCAGGCGCGTTACCAACAGGTGGCCCAAACGGCCGAAGGTTTGTGGCTTTATTATGCCGCTGACGCTGATCCGGCGACGGCCGTTTCCCTTTTATCCATGCCCCGCGTTTTTACCATTGATACGGCCGATACCCCTCTGGTCAATTACTGGTTCGTGGTCGCTTATGGTGGCGGCATCCACATGACACTGCTGGCGCAGGAAATCCCTTCCCTCAGCGGCCATGAGCGGTATTATGAAGGGTTTTATACCTTTGAAGCTGATGCTGCCTACCAGATTTTGCACATCCTCCACCAGATCTACCCCAAAGATGTGCCCCTGCCTCTGCCGCCGGATTTGGAACACTATCGGTAATTGGGTAATTACACGCCTCCAATTACGTTGGTGTCACGAAGTTTTCGCCACTTCCGTGAGACTACAACGGATGGAGAAATAAAAGGACAATCTTCCAGAGGGGAATCCGTTCAATTCTTTATCTGCTGTAGTCATGGCGAAAAAATAAAGACATTACCCAATTACCTGATTCCTTATCTTCACTATGTCCCACTTTGATTTTTCCTTCACCGTTCCTGCGCCGGTCACGGCCGTACACGCTTTCCACCACGATACCCGCGTTCTCAAGAAACTGACGCCGCCGCCCATCTTCGCCCAGATTCACACTTTTGAGCCGCTGGCAGAAGGGTCACGGGCAGAATTTACGCTCTGGTTTGGGCCACTGCCGGTGCACTGGACGGCCGTCCACCATCACGTTGGCCCCAATGGTTTTACCGACCGTCAGGAAAAAGGGCCACTGCAATTTTGGGAACATACGCACCGGTTTACGGCCGTGAACCCCCACACAACCCGCATCCACGAAAGCATCGTGTATGAACATTTTCCCGGCCACCGGGGTTGGTTTAGCCGCCTGCTGTTCAACCGGCCTGGTCTATTCCTGCTCTTCACCGCCCGCAAATGGCTTACGCGCACCCATTTACGGCATGTTACTTCCCTCCCGTATCCATAGTAACCGGGCAGTCATTATGTAATTGAGTAATCTGGTAATTAGCTGCTTCAATTACTTAATTACCCAATTACCCAATCGCTAACTTATTTACAAACGATCACATATGACCCATTCTCTTATTATTGGCGCGGGCATTGGTGGCCTGACGACGGCCGCATTACTGCTGCAAGCCGGGCATCAGGTGACGGTGTTAGAGGCGCACGTTTATCCTGGCGGCTGTGCCGGTACCTTTTTCCACAAAGGGTTTCGGTTTGATGCCGGGGCGACGCTGGCAGGAGGTTTTGCGCCCGGCGGCCCCCATGCCCGGCTGGCAGAAATGCTGGAATTAACCTGGCCCGTGTCGCCGGTGGACCCGGCGTGGGTGGTGCATTTGCCAGACGGCCGTACCATCACCCAATGGGCCGATCCTGAGCGCTGGCGAATGGAACGGCAGGCCATCTTCCCCCAGGCGGAATCGTTCTGGCAAACGCAAGAAAAGTTGGCGGCTGTGGCCTGGGATGTCTCGTCACGGCCGTTTCCCTGGCCGCCGCAATCTACCCAAGATATGCTCACGCTGGCGCGGGCTATGCGCCCACAAACAGCGTTGGCCTTGCCCTATTTATGGCGCACCATCGGCCAGATCGCTCCAATAGATGACCCGCTTTTCCAGGCCTTTCTGGATGCACAACTGCTCATTTCGGCGCAAACGACCAGCCAGAATGCCCACGCTTTATACGGCAGCACGGCGCTTGATCTGCCTCGGCGCGGCGTCAACCATGTGCAGGGCGGCATCGGCGCGTTGGCGGAAACGTTGGTCGCCTGGATTCGCCAACAAGGGGGTGTTGTCCATTTCCGGCAGCAGGTAGAGCGAATTATCGTGGAGAAAGGAAGGTCAACGGCCGTGACCACTCGTAAAGGGCTGCACCTGACGGCCGACCACGTCATTGCTAACGTTACCCCCTGGGCATTAACCAGCCTGTTGGGTAAGGCCGCTCCCCGTTCCTTGCGGCGAGAAACAGCGGAACGCCCGCCCACATGGGGGGCGTTCACGCTCTATCTGGGATTGGATGAGCGGCAGTTGCCGCCCGATCTGGCAGCGCATCATCAGGTGATTGTGGATGAGACACGGCCGTTAGGCGAAGGTAACAGCGTCTTCATATCTTTGTCTGAACCGGGAGAACTTGCTCGTGCCCCAGCCGGGATGCGTGCGGCCACGTTGTCTACCCATACGGCCGTCACCCCCTGGCAGCAACTCCATCAGGCGGAATCACCGGTTGCTTATTGTGAACGGCGCGAGATGTACACCAATCGGCTGCTGGCGGCGGCCGAACGCGCCATACCTGGCATCCGCCGCGCCGTGCGCCTCATGTTGCCAGGCACGCCGATCACCTTTGCGTTTTATACCCGGCGGCCGTCGGGCATGGTAGGTGGCTTTCCCCAAACTTCACTTTTCCAGGCGCGTGGCCCGGCAACCGGCATTTCCAATTTGTGGTTGGTAGGAGATTCGATTTTTCCCGGCCAATCAACGGCCGGTGTCACATTGGGGGGGATGCGAGTGGCGAATACGATATTGGGTTATTGAGATATCTGGCAATACCTCAATAACCCAATATCTCCCTATCATTTTTCAGGCAAGACCGGATTGGGTGCGGCCGCGCCGGGAAATGGCGTCTACCAGCACGGCCGCCAGCAGCACCAGACCGGTGACCACAAATTTGACGCCCGCGCTAAGTCCCAGCAAACCCATGCCGTTATTCACACCGGCAATAATCAATGCGCCGAGCAGGGCGCTGATGACGCGCCCCCGGCCGCCAAACAGACTGGTGCCGCCGATAACGGGCGCGGCAATAGAGATGAGCAGCAAGTCACCGCCGCCAGCGGCCGTGTCTACCGAACGCAGCCGCGAAGCCAGCACAATACCACCCACGCCAGCCATCAGACTGGAAAGCATAAAAACAGTCACGCGAATCCGGGTGACATTGATACCGGCGCGGCGGGCCGCTTCCATGTTGCCACCAATAGCATAAACGTAACGGCCGAAGCGCGTCCGCGTAGCTAAAAAGGAGAAGAAACTGAGCAAGATGAGCATGATCACACCCACCAGCGGCACGCCCCGATCCAGGTTGCAGATGTGAATGACTACGGCCGTGACCAACCCCACCAGCACAATCTCCGACACAACAATCACCACCGGCGTAGTAGAAACGCCCCGTCTCCGGCGCGATACCCAGCGCGTGATTCGCCCTAGCGCGAAAAATACAATAATCGCTATGCCCACCAGCCAGCTTGCGTTCACCGACAGCGTTATCTCATTCACCACTAACTCTTTCGGTAAGAAATAGTTGGCAATGTTGACGATGACCTGATCTTGAATAATAACCGTGCCGCCCGCCCCAATTAAGATCAATACCACGCCATTCCACACCAGCAGACCGGCCAAAGTGACCACAAAGGAAGGCAGCTGAAAGCGGGTAATAATAAGCCCCTGCACCACCCCAATCAAAGCGACTAACAGAAGTGCCATGGCCATCGCCGCCCACCACGACCAGGGTTCTTCAAAGCCAAACCGCTGCATCACCGTGCCAATGCCGGAAATTTGCGTGGGGCCGCGCAGCAGCAGCGCCACCATCACGGCCGCGACCGCACTCACATAGCCAATGGAAAGGTCAATTTCTCCCAGCAGCAGTACAAAAACGACGCCAATGGCAATGACGGTAATGCCGGCCATTTGCACAATCAGGTTCACAAAATTGCGTGGCGTCAAGAAATTTTCATTGAGCGATTGGAAGATAATGGTAATAACAATCAGGCCCAGGATAATGGGCAGCGAGCCAATATCACCGGAGCGCAGCCGCCGCAGATAACTATTCACATAATCACCCAATGACTGTGTTTGGGCTTCTTTCAAAACGGAACCTTCTGTTGGTGGCGATATTTGCGTTTCACTCATGGTTACACCATCCCTGGTACATGTTCGAGTTTTCCGGCCGTGATGGCATGGACTACTTCTTGTTGGTTCGTTTCGGCCGTTTTATACACATTGACACACTGCCCCAGGCGCAGCACGGTAATACGGTCGGCCACTTCAAAAATATCGTGCAAATTGTGCGAAATGATGACGACGGCCAACCCCTTATCGGCCAGCCGCCGCACCAGGTCAAGCACCTGCCGCGTTTGGGCCACGCCTAAAGCGGCCGTAGGTTCATCCAGAATAACCAGGCGCGAATTCCACATCACCGCTTTGGCGACGGCAATAGCCTGCCGCTGCCCGCCGGACAACTCCGCCACCGCCTGCCGCACCGAGCGCACCGTGGTGACAGAAAGCGAGCTGAGCGTTTTCATGGCTGCTTCTTCCATGGCCGCTTCATCCAGGCGAAACGGCCGTTGCACCCTTTCCCGCCCTAAAAACATATTAGCCACCACATCCAGATTGTCCGCCAGAGCTAAATCCTGGTACACCACCTCAATGCCCAAACGAGCCGCCTCACGCGGGCTGTGGATGTGAACTGGCTGCCCATCAAACAAAAGCTCTCCTTCATCAAACCTGTAAATTCCGGCAATCCCCTTAATCAGCGTGGACTTGCCCGCCCCGTTATCCCCCACCAAAGCCATCACTTCGCCGGTGCGGGTTTCAAAATCCACTTTGGTTAGCGCCTGAACCGCGCCAAAACTTTTGGATACGCCTCTTAGCTGCAAAATAGGCACGCCATTTTCTGTCATGAAGCCACCTTCTCTCACTTTCTATGCACGAACAACTACCAATAAGTCAAATCTACCTGAAAATGCACAGATTGGCGAGGCATTTTCAGGCAGATTGATTATATGAAGAGTTGGCAGCTTTTCCAAACCGCCAACTCCTGAAGGGGTTACGGGCAATACTGCTCGAACTCACCCACGCAAATTTCTTCCCAGGTACGGAAACCGTCGGCAATGACCGTCTCTTCAATGTTTTCCTTGGTCACGGCAATCGGCGTCAGTTTCATAAACGGGATGTCATTTGTGCCATTGTTGAGGGTATCGCTGGTCAACGTCGAGACATCTTCGCCACAAAGCAGGGCGAGGGCGGCCGATGCCGCCGCATCCGCTTCCAGTTTGATCGGTTTGTAGACCGTCATCGTCTGCCAGCCAGAGAGAATGTTCTGGATACCGGCGGCCGTGGCGTCTTGCCCACTTAACGGCAATGGCTCTAAACCTTGCGTCTTGAGGGCAGAAATCACGCTGTTCGCCAGCCCATCATTGGCGGCAAACACGGCATCCACATCATTCCCGGCGGCCGTCAGGATTTGCTCAAAGATCACCAACGCCTGCTGATTGTCCCAATCCGGCACTGCCTGGTCAGCCACCAATTCCCAGTCTCCCGCCGTGTAATGGGGTTCAGCGATACTGAAATACCCTTCCCGGAAGAGGGTGGCATTGTTGTCGGTGGGTGAACCATTGAGTTGTACCACTCGTTTCGGATCAGCATCCAGCCCATTTATGATCGGTTCCAGCGTTTCACCCATCAGGCGCCCCACGGACACATTGTCAAAGCTGACATAAATATCTGCCCCTGGCCCTTCAATGGTCAGGCGGTCATAGTCAATGACCTTGACCCCGGCTTCCCGCGCCTGAGCGATGATGGCCGCGCCAGAACCGCTGTCCAGATTGACCAGCAGGATAACCTTGGCCCCATTGGTGATGGCCTGTTCGGCCTGGGTTTGTTGGGTGCGGGCGTCCCCTTCGGCGTTGACGATGGTGTACTCGACGCCCGCGGCGTCAAAGGCTTGCTCGAAGAAGCGGCGGTCGTCGGCTTCCCACCGGGCGGAGGAAGCACTGTCGGGCAGGAGGACGGCGATGCTACCTTCGCAGGTGCCGCCGCTGCTGGTTTCTTCGGCCGCGCCGGCCGCATCGGGGCAGTATTGGGCAAACTCACCCACACAAATCTCTTCCCAGGTGCGGAAACCATCGGCAATCACGGTTTCTTCAATGT
>CAZOPF010000029.1:0-56297 GCA_964581605.1 uncultured Ardenticatenaceae bacterium | reverse complement strand
TTACCACCAGCCGCATGTTGCAGACGGTGTATGGCACCTCCAACATCGTCTGGGCGAATGTGATTGGGCTGGTGCTGCTGTTTTTGACGGCGGGCTATTTCCTCGGCGGGCGGTTAGCAGACAAACGGCCGTATCCCCACCTTTTTTACACCCTCGTCACCCTCACCGGTTTTGCCGGGGTCTTTTTTTTGCTGCTCACCAGCGTCATTTTGCGCGGGGCGGCGGCGGCCATGGCGGCGGTGAATGTGGGGGCGATCCTCAGTTCGCTGGTGGCGGTCATTCTGGCGTTGGCCGTGCCCGTCACCCTGCTCGGCTGCATGTCCCCCTTTGCCATTCGGCTGGCGGTGCAGAATGTGGGCGAGGCGGGGCGGATGAGCGGCCGTATCTATGCCATTTCTACATTGGGCAGCCTGTCCGGTACGTATTTACCCGTGCTGCTGGTCATCCCTCTGGCCGGGTCACGCATGACCGCGCTCATTTTTGGCACGATTTTGCTGCTGGTGGGGCTGGGTGGTTTGTGGCAGACGCGGCGGCGGGCGGCGATGTGGGGGCTGGCGCTGCTCCTGGCGTTATTGCCCATCGCCTATTTTGGCACGCGGGGCACGCTCAAAGCGTATGAGGGGCAAATTTTTGAAACGGAATCAGCTTATAACTACATCCAGGTCATCCGGCGTGACAATTGCAATTACCTGCTGCTGAACGAGGGGCAGGCGTACCATTCCTTTTATTGTGACGGCGGCTACGTACCCCGTGTGTCGGTGTGGAGCATTATGCTGGCGGCCCCCTTTTACAATGAAGGGCCGGTGCAGGTGGAAAATTTGGCGGTGATTGGGCTGGCGGCGGGCACCATTCCCCAGCAGTACGGCCGTGTCTTTGGCCCCATTCCCATTGATGGCATTGAACTCGACCCGGAAATTATTCAGGTGGGGGTGGATTATTTTGACCTGACGGAGCCGCATATCAATCTGATTGCCGGCGACGGCCGTTACGAACTCAACCGCCTGACCACCCGCTACGATGTCATCACCATTGACGCCTACAAAGTGCCCTACATCCCCTGGCACCTGACCACCCGCGAATTTTTTCAGGAGGTGCAGGCGCACCTGACGGAAAATGGGGTGGTAGCTGTGAATGTAGGGCGCGCCCCGCAAGACCGCACGTTGGTAGACGCGATGACGACGACGATGCTGACCGTCTTTCCCACCGTCCACGCCATTGATGTGCCCGGTACGTTGAATACCATCCTGGTGGCCACCATGCAGCCAACCACGCCGGAAAACGTGGCCGCCAACCTGGCACAACTCAGCCCCAACGTGGACCCGCTGCTCAGGGAGGCTTTGGAGACGGCCGTTGCCCACACCGTCCCCATCACCCCTTCCGATGTCATCTTTACCGACGAACGCGCTCCTGTGGAAATCATCATTGATACCCTCGTTTTGCGTTATTTGTTGCAAGAAGGGCCGGGTGGGTTGCTGGGCCTGGGGAGCGAATAGTGAGTATTGATGAGTCTCCTGAAAGAAGTTCAACTTTTTATCGTCAACCAGCAATTCCTGTCGAGAAGAAAAGTTGAACTTCTGGCATCGGAAGGCTTTTTTCAGAAGGCTCATTGATGAGCATTGACCTGCGGGCGTCGTCTGGTTTGACCGCCGGTATATCGAGCTTTACAATAAAATTGAGTGACGGAGACCCTAAGAGCTTCGCAAACCCTTAGGCTCTTCCATGCAACAAAGGAGGTACACGGCCGTGACCCTAAACGAGATTTTGCAAGACATCCATGCTATGGAAGAAGATTTATTGGTATTTGAACGCAAATATGGCGTCTTATCAGAAACATTTTACGAATCCTATATGAGTGGTGAAGAACCGGCGGATGATGCCTGGGTGTTAGATTGGGCTGAATGGGCAGGGACATACAAAATTTTGCTCGACCGCCAGGAGCAATACCGGCAATCCATTCACAGCTTGTTACAGCAAGACACCAACCCTACAATCTCCGATTTAATTGCCCGGACAGCCCGCCGTGAATCCCTTGCAATCGCTTCGTGAATACGAGCAGTTCGTTTACACGCTGCCGCAACAATATCTGGTCGTTCAACGTTCCACGCTTACTGTTGTACGTCGTGGTGCGGCCGTTGCCATATTGACCGGTGATGTAGAAATCGGTCGTTACCGCCTGGTGGCCCGTGAGAAGCTCTCCTTTGCTGCTGACGCGGGTCGAATTATGGATTATGGCTATGAAGTGTGGCAGGGTCAGGAGAAGCTTTATTGGTACGATTCCCAAGAGCATCCTGATGACCCTACCCTGGCCAGTACCCATCCTCACCATAAACATATCCCGCCAGACATCAAACATCATCGAATCCCTGCGCCTGGCCTTTCTTTCAACCAACCCAACCTGCCTTTCCTCATTCAAGAAATTGAACAATTACCCTGACGTGGAGACCACATGGAATTAACCACCTGGCACAAACTCATCCGCACGGCCGTCATCCTCGCCATGCCCTTTTTTCTGGGGTTGGGCATGATACTGCTGGTAATTGAGTGGAATTGGCCCAGCTACCCGGCGTGGGAATACGGCCGTATCCCCCCCGATAACTATGGCCTGACCCCCGAACAACGGCTGGACCTGGCCCAACAAACGCTGGCCTACCTGCGCCAGCCCGGCCGCGCCGATGATGTGATTGTCCTGCTGGAAGAGCTGCGCCTGCCAGACGGGCTGCCGCTTTACAACGGGCGCGAAATCGGCCACATGCTCGATGTGAAAAATGTGACCGACACTATCCGCGCGGTCTGGCTAGTGGCGGGCATCGTGGTGGTTGTTGGTTCGTTGGCGTTGCTATTAAAGCCGGAAACAGCGATTTATGGCTGGCGCACCATCATGTGGGGCGGCGTTTTTACAGTGGTCATGTTAGCCGCCATCGCCCTCTTTATTTTGCTGGCCTGGGATCTCTTTTTTGTGCAATTCCACGAACTACTTTTCCCGGCTGGCACCTGGACATTTGCCTACACCGACGGCCTCATCCGCCTCTTCCCGGAGCAATTCTGGTTTGACGTAGGCGTGATCATGAGTGGCGGGGCGCTGTTGTTGGGGGTGTTTACGGCCGTGTGGGGGTTCTTGATGGCACGTAGAATCAGTGAGCAGTGAGCAGTGAGCAGTAAACGGCACTGCTCACTGCTCTAAAAGGGGCAGTATGAAATCCACTCTCATCACCGGCGTCTCCACCGGCATCGGGTATGAAACGGCCAGAATGCTGGCGGGGCGGGGCTGGCGGGTGTATGGCAGTGTGCGCAAACCGGCGGACGCTGACCGTTTGCAGCAGGAGTTGGGTGAGGGGTTTACGCCGTTGGTGTTTGATGTGACGGATGAAGCAGCAATTGCTACGGCCGTGACCCAAATCCCCACCCCCCTCACCGCCCTCATCAACAACGCTGGCATCGCCGAACCCGCCCCGCTGATGCACATGCCGCTGGCTGATTTTCGCAAACATCTGG
Organism: uncultured Ardenticatenaceae bacterium; assembly: GCA_964581605.1. Lineage (GTDB taxonomy): Bacteria > Chloroflexota > Anaerolineae > Promineifilales > Promineifilaceae > CAADGU01. Next base: position 52,805 of record CAZOPF010000029.1, on the reverse strand, counting down.
AAATCAACGTCACCGGCGTGTTGGCGGTGACGCAGGCGTTCCTGCCGCTACTGGGAGCGCAGGCCAATTGGCCACATCCACCGGGCCGCATCATCAACATCAGTTCCGTCAGCGGCCGGATTGTCTACCCGTTCATGGGCGCTTATGCCGCCTCCAAACATGCGCTGGAAGCGATGTCTGACGCGCTGCGGCGGGAACTGCTGCTGTATGGCATTGACGTGATCCTGATTGAGCCGGGCACGGTGCAAACACCCATCATCGGCAAATTTGCGCAGCAGGTGGCGCGGTATATGCAGACGGATTACGGCCGTGTCCTGCAACCGCTCGCCGCCCAGGTGGAAAAACGGGAACAATCGGCGCTGCCAGTAGAACGGGTAACGGCCGTCATCCTGCAAGCCCTGGAAAGCGAACACCCCAAAACCCGCTACCCCATCCCCCGCAAACGGTTCACCGGCTGGCTGCTTCCCCGCCTGCTGCCCGACCGCTGGTTTGACCGTCTGGTCGCCCGGCAGTTAAAGATTGGTAAACCGTAAACAGTTTCTCGCTGTTTACTGCTCACCGCTCACTCCTGACCTGTGCGGCGTAAACAAGACCAGATGCCCCACCACCTCATGAAGATAGCTATCGGGGTTCTCACGCAGTAAATTTTCCACATAATTCCTGCCAGGCACCAGAGGTAAACCTGGTAATGGCAAAAATCATCATTACATTGCCAGTGCAGACAGTGCCAAAGCCACTGATGACCATCTTCAGCCGCCAGCAGAGGCCCACCGGGTTGCCTGTCTTATTGGCGGTTGCGGCGGCGCAAGAAGGCCACCGGGGCCAGGCAGGGTAGCAGGCAGATGAGGATAAGCAGGAGTTGGGTGAGGGTCACGACTGTGAGCAGTCGCGGCAACCACCCGGTAAAAGCTACGCTAATGAGCGTGACCAATGAGAGAAAAATGACCATAAGTTTCCAGTTCCAGCGCTGGAGCAGTTGTTTCATTATTGGCCTCCATACTGGGCAAATTCGGTAGCCAGAAATGTTTTGACGGTTTCGCCCCCTCGCAGACGCAGCCAGATTGGCCCACTTTGAGGTGAGATTTCCAGTTCAAATGTAAAAAACGGGCAACACAAACGCTCGTTGGCGATGTATTGGGTGAGCATCTCATATTCTCCGGCGGTAAATTGAAAGGCGTAGCCATCGGCCAATTCTTTGGTGGATTGGCTGAGCCGGAACATCAGATTGAGGGCGATTTCTTGATGAGCGGCGCGGTTCGCAGCGGGGATGGCAGTCATGTTGCAAGTTAATGCCTCTGGTTCTGAATCACTGATTGTTTGCATTGTTTTGTTTACTCCTTCAATTCGTTTTGCGTGTACACGGCCGTTACTTTACAATTTAAAGTACACTTTAAGTCAAGAGGGAATTTTTGATGGCAGAACGGACGATTGGCGAAGTGGCGCAGCAAGCAGGAATGCAGGCATCTGCGCTGCGTTATTATGAAAGTGTGGGATTATTGCCAGCGCCAAAGCGGGTGAACGGCCGTCGCCGTTATGATGAGAGCGTTTTGCAGCAATTGACGATCATTCAGATGGCCCAGCGCGCCGGTTTTACCATTGCTGAAATCCAGACCTTGCGGCATGGTTTTGAACCGGACACACCGCCATCGGCCCGGTGGCGACAATTAGCGGCCGAGAAGTTGGTGGAATTACACGGCCGTTTGCGCCAGACACAGCAAATGATTCAGGTATTGGAGAATGGCCTGCAATGTGGCTGCTTGCAATTTGAAGATTGTGTCATTTTGGAAGATGCGCGGTGTGAGGTGGGAAACGAATGATGGATTTCTGAGAGCAAAAAATCAAAGATTACACAGATTGCGCAGATTCTTAATCGGTGAAATCTGCGTAATCTTTGATTCAAAATAGGGGTTCAGCTTTTCACGGCCGTATACACCAGCCATTCAGCGGCGTCATAAAGTGGCAGATTATCCCAGGCGGGGTGGGTGGTCACGGCCGTAAAGCCCGCTGCCTGTAACATTTGCTGAATCTCCTCCGGCTGGTACACCTGGTCGCACAACTCCACCACATCCAGCGCACCCGTTTCCAGGTGCAAAATGTGGTACCGCTCCACCGAAACCTGCTCCTCCGCCAGCCAGAAGCGCTCCCCCAGGTGCAAAAACGGCGCATCGCCCCACAGCCCCGTATCGTCGGTAAACCACCAGTTGCTTTCTTGCCTGTCCACCTTTTCCGGGTTGAGCAGTTCCAGGCACAACCGCCCGCCGCGTTGTAATGCCCGCGCCACCCGCGCCAGCACATCGTGCGCATCCATGCGGGGCATCACCGCCAACTGGCCGTAAAGCAGCACGGCCGCGTCAAAACCGGCCCCGTCCAGCGCCAAATGGCGGACATCCTGCTGAATGAAGGTGCAGCGGTCGGCTACCCCCTGTGCCGCCGCCAACTCCTGCGCATAGGCAATAGCAGCCGGGCCAAAATCTATGCCCGCAACATGGCAACCACGCCGGGCAAATTCCACCGCATACAGGCCAGGGCCGCAGGTGATGTCTAGCAGGCGGCTGCCATCTTGCAAAGCCAATGCCGTCCACAACCAGTCAATTTGTTTAGCGCGTTCGGCCGTTTGCCGGGAAGCGGCCCCATGTGACTCATCCAGGTGTTCGCGCAGCATCCGGGCGGAGAAGGCGGGATCGTCCCAGGGCAGGTTGCCGTCGTGCAGTTGCCAGGGGTACGGCCGTGCGGCCCGGTTATAAATGCGCCACAGAGTGTGTGAAAGGGTTTTATTTTCTTCAGACATATTCGCCACTGATTATAACATCCGGTAAACTGGAAGTGGTAAACCGCCCAGGAGAAAAGGAGAGTTTCCCATGACCTATACACTGATTCACAATGGCACGCTGATTGACGGCAACGGCCGTGACCCCATCCCCAACGGCGCGGTGTTGGTGCGCGATGAACGGATTACGGCCGTGGGCCACAAAACCGACATCCCGTTGCCCAACGCCGACATTCAGATGCTTGACGCCCAGGGCGGGGCCATCTTGCCCGGACTCATTGATACCCATGTCCACTTTGTCTTTGAAGGCATCCATGTGATGCAAATGATGACCACGCCCTTTTCGCTGAATTACTACCAGGCGATAGATCGCATGAAACGGACGGTGGAAGCAGGCGTGACCAGTGTGCGTGATGCGGGCGGAGCGGATTTGGGCATGAAGCAGGCGGCCGCGCAAGGGTTGGTGCTGGGGCCGCGTATGCAAATTAGCATTACGGTGCTATCCATTACCGGCGGGCATGGGGATAGCTGGCTGCCATCGGGCGCAGATTTGACCTTGTTTGCGGAGACTCCAGGACGGCCGTCCGGCATTGTAGATGGCGTGGATAATGTGCGCCGCAAAGTACGCGAAATTTTGCGGGCCGGGGCCGATGTGATCAAGGTTTGCTCTACCGGCGGCGTGCTCAGCCCCACCGACCACCCTGAATTCACCCAGTTCAGCCCGGAAGAGTTGGCGGTAATGGTGCAGGAAGCCACCTACCGGCGTGGCGTGAAGGTGATGGCCCATGCCCAGGGCGCGGAAGGAATCAAAAACGCGGTGCGTGCTGGGATTCATTCTATTGAGCATGGCATCTTCCTGGACGAGGAAGCGATTGAACTGATGCTGGCGCACGGCACGTTCCTGGTGCCAACGCTGCTGGCCCCGCTGTCCGTATTAGAAACTGCCGAGGCGACGGGCACAATGCCGGAATGGGGGGTACAAAAGGCGCGTGAGGTCATTGAAATTCACAGTGAAAACATTGGCAAGGCGTATCAGGCGGGGGTCAAAATTGCCATGGGCACGGATGCGGGTGTGATGAAACACGGCACAAATTTGCGCGAATTGGGGTTGATGTGTGGTATTGGCATGACGCCGATGGAATCTATTGTGGCGACGACAAAGGTGGCGGCGGAATGTCTGGGCTGGCAAGACCGGGTAGGTACGCTGGTGGCGGGCAAACTGGCGGACATCATCATCTGCAAAACTGACCCATTGGCCGACATCCGTTCGCTGGAGAAGCCGGAGAATATCGCGCTGGTGATGTTGGACGGCCGTGTGGTGAAGAACGTAACCCGTAATCAGTAATCGGTGGCCCGGTGTTATAATTCAACCATATGGGAATAAGCAGGTGAACACAATGAACGAGAGAATTACAATTGATCCGCACATTCATTTTGGGAAACCAACGATCACAGGAACACGGATCACAGTGGAAAACGTGTTGGAACTGGTGCGCGATGGCGTCACGTTCACCGAGATTATCGAAAGTTGTTACCCGGAGTTAACGATGGAAGATATTAAGGCATGTATTCAATATGCAATGGACGTTGTTGCCTCTGAAGAATTGCACGTAGCTTTGGCCTGATGAAATTCCTGGTTGATCACGATGTTTATTTTGTGGCAGCCCAATTCTTGTGGCAACAAGGGCATGATGTTATCCGCGTGGCTGAAATTGGTAAGGCTAAAGCTGCTGATTTCGAATTGCTTCAAATTGCGCAAGAAACTGATAGGATTTTTGTTACACGGGATAGAGATTGTGGGGCGTTCGTTTTTGTACAGAAAATTGCAGTGGGCGTTATTTACTTGCGTGTGCCTTACCCAGCCATCGAAAGAGATCATCGAGAGTTGCTTCGTGTTTTACAGGAGCATACAGAAGATGAATTGAACACAGCTTTTGTCGTCGTGGAACCAGAACGACATCGTTTGCGGAAAATCCCGCCATAGGTACTATGCCATTACTCCCCGGTGAACTTCTGCACAAGCGGTATCGGATTATCAACCTGTTGGCGGAGGGGCCATATGGGGCGGTGTATCGTGCCCGGGATGTGGCCGATGGGCTGGACACGGCCGTTAAAGAATACCTCGACCCCTCTGTAGACATCCAGAAACGGTTCCGCCAGCAGGCCCGCCAACTCAGCCACCTGGAACACCCGCAGTTGCCCCGCATGCTCGACCATTTTGCGCTGGAAGGGGTGGGGCAATATCTGGTCTGGACGTATGTGGATGGGGTGGATTTGCGAGCATTGGGGCAGCAGTACGGCCGTTTGCCTTCTGACCTGATCATCAACTGGCTGCAAGCCGCCAACAAACCGTTGACCTATCTGCACGAGCAGGGGCAGTTGCATCTGAACATCAAACCGGCCAATATCCGCCTGACGCCTACCGGTGAAATTTTCCTGGTAGATAGCGGCCTGCCAGACCTGGGCATTCGGCCGCATACCGACGGTTACGGCGCGCCCGAACAGCAGGCGCAACTGGAAGTAACCGCCGCCAGCGACATCTACAGCCTGGGGGCCACCCTCTACACGCTGTTGACGGGCAAAATCCCCCCCGGCGCGTTAAAGCGGGAAAGCGGCCTGGCCGACCTGATTCCCGCCCGCGAAATTAACCCAGACGTGGAACCGTATCTATCGCTGGTAGCCAACCGGGCCATGTCCATTCAACCGGAAGCACGGTATGGCTCGGTGGCAGAATTTGCCGCGGCGTTGGCCCGGCCCTACGGCCGCCCCGAACCCGACCCCATCCCCCTGCGCCGTACCGCCCCCACCGATCAGTTCGGCCAACCAGCCGCGCCCCGCCTGACGCCCCAACTGCGCCGCCAGATGGAGATGCGTACCATTTATGGCCTGATAGGGCTGCTGCTGTTTATTTTATTGGCTGGATATTTCCTGCTACGCAGTAACATCAATGAACCAGTGGTAACAGAGGCCGAAGCTACGGCAACCATAGAATCGGCCGTTGTGGCAGCCATGACAGCTCTGGCTCCCACCCCTTCGCCGCTACCGGTGCCCACTGAACCACCCACGCCCACGCCAGAGCCACTCATCACCGAAACAGGCGCACGCATGATCTTTGTGCCCGGCGGCATTTTCAGTATGGGCAGCGAGGAGGGGGAGCGCGACGAAGAGCCGGTGCATCTGGTGAATATGGCCCCGTTTTACATTGATGAAACGGAGGTAACAAACGGGCAATACCAGCTTTGTGTGGAGGCCGGTGGCTGCACAGCCCCATCGCGTGCCAACCCCACCACGCATCCGGCTTATTATGGCGACCCGGCCTTTGCTGATTATCCCGTATTATTTGTAAACTGGTATCAGGCGCGGGCATTTTGTGAATGGCGTGGCGCACGGCTGCCCACGGAGGCAGAGTGGGAGATGGCCGCTTCGTTTGATCCGGTGCAGGAAGTGAAATTCCTTTATCCCTGGGGAGATGCGTTTGATGGTGCCAAGCTGAATTATTGCGACCAGAACTGCCCTTCATCAAATCGGGATACAGCGTTTAATGATGGACACCGGGATACCGCGCCGGTAGGGAGTTATCCGGACGGCCGTTCCCCTTCAGGCGTCTATGATATGTTAGGCAACGTCATGGAATGGGTGGGGGATTGGTATGATGCACGCTTTTATGCAGGCTCAACTGATACCAACCCCATGGGGCCAACCGAAGGAGAGTTTAAGTCGCTGCGCGGCGGTTCGTGGCTATCCCCGCGTGACGAAGTGCGCGTCACAGCACGCGGTTCGTTTGACCCGCGTGTGATTCAGGCAAATCTTGGTTTTCGTTGTGCGGCCTCTGCCCCGTAGCGGCCAGGCGTGGTGGGACACGTGACAACTTGCTTGCTTGCCCGGTCAAAGATAGGATCAGCGCACCAGGTTGGCCGGGTGATCGCAGCCAGCGGTCTGGCTCCGGCCAGATTGAGCTGGTTGAGGAAAGTCCGCACTCCACAGGGCACGGCGCCGGCTAACGGCCGGGCGGGGCAACCCGACGGCAAGTGCAACAGAGAGGAGTATTGCCTGTTTTGGGCACAGCCCATAGCAGGCGAGGGTGAAACGGTGGTGTAAAAGACCACCGGCAGCGGCAGTAATGTGGCTGGCCAGGCAAACCCCGCCGGGAGCAAGGCCAAGCAGGGTGGAAGGTGCGCCGGAAAAGGCTCCTGCGGGAGTTTTCTCCGGTCATCTACGGGGCGGCCCGTCCCGTCTGACATCCGGGTAGGTTGCTTGAGGGTGATAGTAATGTCACTCCCAGATAGATGATCACCGGCGTCTGGTCATTGACCGGGCGTTACAGAATGCGGCTTATAGGCTGACCTGGTTTGTTGAAAAAGTGAACAGTATGCAGCGAGGCGAGGCTGACTGCTGACTGCTTACTGTTCACTGCTCACTGACTACTCTCCCCACACAACGGTCAGTGTGGGCCTCCCCTCCCAATCGGCATCTGATGAATAAAAGTATTTGCCACTGTGCATGGAACTATCGGTGGAATAGAGGACTAAGCGCAACGGTTGACCGGTGACATAGGCGTGAGCCACAGCCCGGCTCACATCCCATTCACGGGGCACACCCGGCCAGCCTGGAAAACTTGGGAGAGGGGGCACACTGGTAACAGCATAATTTTCCACAGCCAGTGGTGCGTTGTTCCAGGTAATCGTTTGTTCCGCCCAGCTCTCCCCAACAGTCAAAACATGAATAAACGAATAACCGGCCTGGGAAGGGTCGGAGCCGCCAAAGTGATAGAAGGTAAGATCGGCCGAAACGATTTGCTTATTGGCCGGAATCTGGCTTAAGGGGAACGTGATGTATGTCTTGGAGAAACAAGGCCAGTCGCCCAGATTTGCCTGGTTTTGCACATTCACCTGATCTCGATTCCCCCGATTGTAATGGTTGGCATCGCCCCAACCGTTGAAGAAGTTGGGGTTATACGGTTCACCACAATCAAAGTAGCCGCCAACCTGGGCATCGGTGACAACGGCGCCATTCTGGCCGTGTTTAATGGTAGTGGTGCCCTGCGGGGTAGCGGCCGATGAATAAGCAGGTAGGCCAAACTGAATCTGCCCCCAGGTGGCTGGTTGAGAACCGTCCATATTCTCCGGCCACACCTGGTTGGGGATGGCCGGTGTGCCATTTTGATTGTCGCGGTCATGCACGGCCGTTGCCAACCCCCACACCACCCCATCCGCCGGTTGCCCCGCCAACCCCAGGCTGGAAAAGGGAATATCAAAACTCGCTGTCCAGCCGCGATCATCACTATTGTTGTTATTTACGGCCGTGCCAGACCAACCAGCAAACGACTCGAAAGGCACATTAGCCTGTGCCCAGCCAGCACCATTTCCCCGGTATGCCACCTGATAATTGGTGCGACTTTGTGGCGGATTGTTCAACTGCGCCACAAACCGGTAGCTGTCACCGTCTGGCACGCCGCCGATGTTACCATCCAAATCCAGATAAATGGTGACAGCATCCCATTCCGTCAGGCTGTTGCTGGTGGGCGTGGTGTCATACCAGGTGTGGCGGTCAAAAATGTTCAACATGATTTCCAATTTATCATCGTCATATACCACACGAACGTCAGCATAATTCGTCGTGGGGTCTACCCGACCAAACCAGAAGATAGTGTAGTCTGGGCGAACAGTTGCCGGGTCGTTAAATGGCACATTGACCCGGCGAGAGGCAGCCAAACTTTGTGGTTTCAAAATGAGAGGCAGGTAGACAGGGCCCCCACCTGTGGGGGTGCGGGGGGCGGCAAGAAGGGTCACGGCCGTGAGCAACACAACCATCACCACGCCCCACATGGACACAATTTTCTTCTTCATACGTTTATTCTGCTCCTGGTGTACGGGCGGGGCAGTTGAGAGACGACCTGCCTTGTTAAGAGGGCATACCCCTCAACTGCCTCGCCCCTACTTAATAAATTCTGCAAGTTGAACCTATAAAATTAGCCCGTGACATGATACTGGCAAACCCAATTTGCCAACTCACAGGTTCATGGTACTTTCTTCTCATATTTTCTTTTCAGGTGGATTTCAGAATGGATGTAAAAGATCAAATTAAAAAATATATTGCCGAAAATTTCCTGTTTAGCAGCAACGGTTTTTCCCTTGACGACGACGAATCGTTTTTAGAAGCGGGGGTGGTGGATTCGCTGGGGGTGATGGAACTTGTCTCCTTTGTTGAAGAAAATTTCCACGTACAGGTTGCCGATGACGAAATTGTCCCTGACAACTTCGATAGCGTGGACAACCTGGCCGCTTACATTGCCCGCCGCGCTAACTAAAGTGTTTTAGTGTTTAGTGTTCTAGTGTTCTAGTGTTTTAGTGTTTTAGTGTTCTAGTGTTTTAGTGTTTTAGTGTTCTAGTGTTCTAGTGTTTTAGTGTTCTAGTGTTTTAGTGTTCTAGTGTTTTAGTGTTCAGGTGTTTGGTTTATGACCTGGACACCAAAACACCAAAGTACCAAAACACCAAATCACCAAATCACCAAAACACCAAAACACCAAAACACCAAAGCGCCAAAACACCAAAACACCAAAGCACCAAAACACCAAAACACCAAACCACCAAAACACCAAAACACCTGGACACTTCCCTATGACTTTTCAACATGCCCTGATGGTGCAAGATTTTCTGGAAAACAGCGCGGATCGCACGCCGGACAAAGAGGCGTTGATCTGCGGCAACGACCGGCTGACCTATGCGCAGGTGGACGCGATGGCGAACCGTTTTGCCAACCATCTGCGGGCCAATGGCATCGGCCGCGGCGACCGCGTGATATTGTATTTGCCAAACACGGTGGAACTGGCTGCCGGTATCTTTGGCGTATTAAAGGCGGGTGGCGTTTTTGTGGTGATTAACCACACTACCAAAGAGGACAAATTGCTCTACATGGCCAATAACTGCCGGGCCAGCGCCATTGTCGCCCGCGGCCGTGACGCCGACATGATTCAGCAGGTGATGGCGGATGCAGCATCCGTCAAATTTGCTGTGTTGACTGAACGCAAAGCGGCCGAAGCCGTCGCCAGCCACGAGCGTATGGCGGCCTGGGATGTAATTCAGGCGGAGTGTGCGGAGACACGGCCGTCCCGCCTGGGTATTGACCGTGACCTGGCCTGCCTCATCTACACCTCCGGCAGCACTGGCGAACCGAAGGGGGTCATGTCTGCCCATCACAACGTTGTTTTTGCCGCCTCCTCCATCATCCATTACCTGCAAAATGTGCCCGAAGACATCGTCATTGTCATGTCGCCGCTCTCCTTTGACTACGGCCTCTACCAGTTATTGATGGTCTTCAAATTCGGCGGTACGTTGATTCTGGAAAAAGGGTTTACCTATCCGGCCCAGATTTTGCAGTTGATGGAAAAGGAAAGAGTGACCGGTTTCCCCGGTGTGCCCACTATTTTTGCCTTGCTGCTGAATATGGATTTGAGCGGGTATGACCTGAGCCATTTGCGCTACATCACCAATACGGCCGCTGCTTTGCCGCCCAGCCACATTCAAAAAATCGGCGAAATTTTCCCCTGGGCCACCATGTACTCCATGTATGGTCTGACGGAAACGAAGCGCACCCTTTACCTGCCGCCGGAACAGTTGAAAAACCGGCCCGGTTCGGTGGGCATCGCCATTCCGGGCACGGAAGTGTGGCTGGAAGATGAAAACGGCAACCGGCTTGGCCCCGGCGAAATTGGTGAACTGGTGGTGCGCGGCGGGCATGTGATGATGGGTTATTGGGAACGGCCGGACGCCACCGCTCAACGATACCGCCCTGGCCCCATCCCCGGCGAGCGGGTCTGTTACAGCGGCGACCTCTTCCGCATGGATGAGGAGGGGTATCTCTATTTTGTCGGCCGCAAAGACGACATCATCAAAAGCCGGGGGGAAAAGGTAGCGCCCAAAGAGGTGGAGAATGTGCTGTACAGTTTGCCGGGAGTGACGGAAACGGCCGTGATCGGCATCCCCGATCCCATCCTCGGCCAGGCGATCAAAGCCATTTTGGTCGTACCCGATGGCGGCCTGACGGAGCGGGAAGTGCTGGCCTATTGCAAAGCCCACCTGGAAGATTTCATGGTGCCGCAGTTTGTGGAGTTCCGCGACGAACTACCCAAGACGAGCAGCGGGAAAATTAAAAAGACAGACCTTAGTTGAGTAAGCAGTTGGCAGTGAGCAGTGAGCGGTCAGCAGACCCTTTACTGCTCACTGCTCACCGCTTACTGCTCACTTACTATGTGTGGAATAGTCGGCATACACAATCTCTCCCAAAACCCACCTCTGGAACCGGCGCAGTTAAACGCCATGTTAGGTATGATTCGCCATCGCGGGCCAGACCAATATGGCACCTACATTTTTCAGGATGAACAATCCGGGCTGGCTATGGGCAGTACCCGCCTGAGCATCATTGACCTCAGCGGCGGCCAACAGCCCATCGGCAATGAAGAGGGCACGGCCTGGATCGTGTTCAACGGCGAGATTTATAACTATGTGGAGCTACGGCCGTCCCTCGAACAACTCGGCCACCAATTCCAAACCGACTCGGACACTGAAGTGATCCTCCATGCCTATGAAGAGTATGGCCCGGACTGTGTGAACCATCTCAATGGGCAGTTTGCCTTTGCCATTTGGGACGAACGCCAACGGCGGCTGTTCATTGCGCGAGATCGGCCGGGCATTCGGCCAGTTTATTATGCTGTGCGCGATGGTGTCCTCTTTTTTGCCTCGGAGATGAAGGCGTTTTTTGCCGACGGCCGTGTGCAGCCAGAGATTGACCCGGTGGCTCTGGATCAGATTTTCACCTTCTGGAGTCCCATCCAACCCCGCACCATCTTCAAGGATGTGTTCACCCTACCGCCGGGCCATCATATGCTGGTAGAAAACGGCCGTGTCCACATTACCCCTTACTGGCAGCCCACCTTCCCCCAGGCGGGCACGGAGAGCGGCGCACGGCTAACGATTGACGAAGCCGCCCAGCAATTGCGCGAACTGCTGATTGACGCCACCCAAATTCGCCTGCGGGCGGATGTGCCTGTGGGCGCGTACCTGAGCGGTGGGCTGGATTCTTCGTCTACGGCCGCACTGGTCCACCACTACACTGGCAACCGGCTGGAAACCTTCTCCATCGCCTTCACCGACGCCGCCTACGATGAGAGCGAATACCAGTGGCAGATGGCCAGACATCTGGGCACACACCACAACCTGATCACCTGTTCACACGAGGATATTGGCCGCGCCTTTCCGCACGTCATCTGGCACACGGAAACGCCCATCATGCGTACTTCGCCTGCGCCGCTCTATTTGCTCTCTGACCTGGTACACAGCCACAACTTTAAGGTGGTGCTGACCGGCGAGGGGGCGGACGAATTTTTGGGTGGCTACAACATTTTCAAAGAGGCCAAGATTCGCCGTTTTTGGGCGCGGCAGCCAGAGTCGGTCTTACGGCCGTCCCTCCTGCACAAGCTCTACCCCTACATCAGCGGCCTGCAAAATGACGCCTACCTGCGCAAATTTTTTGGCCAGGGATTGAGCGACGTACACAGCCCGGATTATTCACACGCGATACGCTGGCACAACAACGGCCGTACCAAGCGCGTCTTCCTGCCCGAACTACGCGATGCTATTCCCGATCTGTCGCCGTTGGATCAGATTAAACTGCCCGATGGTTTTGCCGAATGGAGTGGGCTGGCGCAGGCGCAATATCTGGAAATCACCATCTTCCTGGCCGAATACCTGCTCAATTCGCAGGGTGACCGCATGGGCATGGCCCACTCTGTCGAAGGGCGTTTCCCCTTCCTGGATCACCGGGTGATTGAGTTTGCCGCCCAACTGCCGCCACACTATAAGATGCGCGGCCTGGACGAGAAGCATATCCTCAAGCGGGCCATGCGTGATCTGCTGCCGGATGAGATATGGAATCGCCCCAAACGGCCGTATCGTGCCCCCATTCACAAGAGCTTCTTCCCCGATGGCAAACCAATGGATTGGGTAGCCGAGGTCATGTCCCCGGCTAAAGTGGCAGACGCCGGTTGTTTCCTGCCGGACGCCGTGCAGGCGTTGGCCAAAAAGGTGGAACGCTTCGGCCAGCTAGGGGAAACGGATGACATGACCCTGGCCGGTGTCCTCTCCACCCAACTTGTCTACCAACAGTTCATCGCCGCTTTCCGCCGCGCCGCCCCCATTGACCCCGCCCGCGACGACATCAAGCTGGTTGACCGGCGGTTGTTGGTTGCGGCCTGAATGAAAGATTGTCACTGGGTATAACCAGGGTTATACTTTTGCCATGAAAACGGCAATTTCCATCCCTGATCCCATCTTTGAAGCGGCCGAGGCATTAGCCAAAAATCTGGGTATGACGCGCAGTGAGTTGTATGCTACGGCCGTTGCCCAATTCCTTGAATCTTTCCAGGATGAAGCGGTGACACAGGCGCTCAACGAATTGTATGCGGAAACGCCAGCAGCGGTTGATCCGGTTCTTTACCAATTGCAGTTGCACACACTACCTGAGGAAGAGTGGTAATGCAGCGTGGTGAATTGTGGTGGGCCTCACTGCCGGAGGCCGCTGGTTCAGCTCCTGGTTATCGGCGACCTGTTCTGGTAGTTCAATCTGATCCCTTTAACATCAGCCACATTCAGACCGTTGTTGTCCTGGCCATTACTTCCAATTTGCGGCTGGCTAACGCCCCCGGCAATGTTTTTATCAGTTCAGAACAGAGTGGCCTGCCGCGTGATTCGGTGATCAATGTGTCCCAACTCCTCACCGTAGATAAAAGCTCACTCACCGATTACATCAGCACTTTACCTGCCCGGAAGATGCAGCAAGTGGAAGATGGTATGCGCCTGGTACTGGCGTTGTGACAGTGATGGTTGAGGTGGATGGGGGTACGGCCGTGATCTATAACAGATAGTCGGGGAAGTCGTATGGCAAAAAAGAAAAAAAACAAGTGGTATGTGGTTTGGAAAGGCCGATCTCCCGGCATTTATGGGTCCTGGGATGAATGTTCTGACCAGGTTCATGGGTACGGTGGTGCCCAATATAAATCGTTTGACAGCAAGTTGGAGGCTGAACGCAACTTTGAAAATTCATATTATGTGGTCTGGCACGGCCGTGAACCTGGTGTCTATCAAGGTTGGGAAGAATGCCGCAGGCAAATAGAAGATGTTGATGATGCTGAATATCAATCTTTTCCCACTCTTGAACGAGCCAGACAGGCGTTTTCCAGACAGGCTGATGAAACAGAGAAGGATGGGAAGCTAGAACCAGAAGCAAAACGACATATTAATTACATCTTCACTGAACCATTACCGGGTAAATCGCGGCAAGTACCCTTAGTTGCCGTCAATCCTGTTCTTGAAAGTGTTGCGGTTGATGCTGCCTGTAGTGGTAATCCCGGTCTTATGGAATATCGCGGCGTCTATACTCAAACCGGTGAGCAAATATTTAGGCAAGGCCCTTTTTTAGGAGGAACAAATAATATAGGTGAATTCCTGGCTCTTGTTCATGGCCTGGCTTATCTGAAAAGGGAAGGTGTAACCATCCCAGTATATTCTGACTCAAAGATCGCTATCGGTTGGGTCAAGGCAAAGAAGTGTAAAACCGAACTTGGGCTAACTGGAGAAAATGAAAAAGTGTTTGAACTGATTGAAAGAGCCGAAAAGTGGCTGTCTGAAAACGAATTTGAAAACAAAATTCTTAAATGGGATACAGAAATGTGGGGCGAAAATCCGGCCGACTTTGGCAGAAAATGATCTATACCGGGGTGTGGTAAAATAGCGGTCAGAATTTGAGAGTTGTGTACTGGCGACGATTAAAATGAATTGACCAGAAGCGGCAGGAGTAGGAATGGGCCGCAGCCAGTATAGGTAAAGGATTGGCAGATGGACAAAACGAATCAAATTGCGACAACGCAAAACAATGTTGTGAGAACCGATCGGGGTCTGACGATTGCCGGGACACGCATTACGCTTTACAGCATTATGGATTGCCTCAAAGAAGATTGGCCGCCAAAGCTGATCAAAGACCTTTATGATTTAACCGAGCAACAAATCGCTGGCGTTCTGGCCTATATTGAGGCGCACCGCGAGGAGGTGGAAGCCGAGTACCAGATTGTTTTGCAAAAATCGGAAGAAAACCGTCGTTACTGGACGGAATACAACCTGGAACATCTGGAGAGTGTGGCCGCAATGCCCCATAAACCGGAACATGAAGAACTCTGGAAGAAACTCAAAGAGCGGCAGGCGAAACTGGAAATTGTGTGATAACTATCCTGGCCGACCATGATATTGAAGGACATGCCTTCTCCATCATAGGCGTATTGGGCGCAGAAGGTTGGTTGGAGATGATTGACCTGCGGCTGGCAACATTTACTGAAGCAGGTCTGCCCTTTAATAGCTCAGATCGGGCCGTCTGGCGTTTTGCGCAGGCAAACGGGATGATCTTGTTGACCAACAATCGGAATATGGAAGGCGAGGATTCTTTGGAAAATACGCTGCGTCAAGAAAACAAACCATCCTCATTACCCATTGTTACCGTTGCGAACGTGGGGCGGCTGTCTGAAAAACGGTATCGGGAACGGTGCGCCTTTCAATTGTTAGAAATCGTGCTGGAGATTGAAAAAAATCTGGGGCGAAGCCGCATTTACATTCCATACAAGTAAAACCGGATGTAGGAGATTGATTTTGATGAGTGCAACGTCTTTTCATCGTGACGTGTTGAAATTGGATGCGGAAGCGGAAGTACACCGCATTGTAGAAAGTTTGCGGCGGAACATTTTTACCACCTTGAAGAAGCGGGGTGGGGTGATGGGCGTCAGCGGCGGGGTGGATTCGGCCGTGGTGCTGGCGATGGCAGTTCGCGCTTTGGGTGCGGAACGGCTGGTGGCGCTGCTGCTGCCGGAGATGGAGTCCAGCCCGGATAGTGCGCGGCTGGCGCGGGTGGTTTGCCGCCAGTTTGGCGTGGAACCGCTTACCGAAGATATGACCGGGGCGCTGTGGGGTTTTGGCGCGTATCAGCGGCGGGATGAGGCGGTGCGAGCCATTTTCCCGGAGTATGACAGTACCTACAAGCTGAAAATTACGCTACCGTCCGGGCTGCTGGAAGGGGGAACGCTGAACTTTTTCAGCGCCACCATTGTCAGCCCGGAGGGGGAGGAGCAGACGAAACGGTTACGGCCGTCGCAACTCCAACAGATCGTCGCTGCCACCAATTTCAAACAGCGCAGCCGGGTGGCCATGCTCTACTACCATGCCGAACTGCGCGATTATGCCATGATCGGCACACCGCAGCGCAATGAACATGAGCAGGGCTTTTTCGTAAAGTACGGCGATGGGGCGATGGACGTGATGCCCATCGGCCACCTGTTCAAATCGCAAATTTACCAGTTGGCCGAATATCTGAATGTGCCCGAAGAAATCCGCAGCCGCCCGCCTACGTCAGACACCTACAGCGCGGGCAGTACGCAGGAGGAGTTTTTTTTCCGCCTGCCGTTTGAGACGATGGATTTGATCTGGTATGGGTTGGATCACGGCGTCCCGGCGGAGGTGGTGGCGCAGGAGATGGGGTTGACGGCCGAGCAGGTGCAGCGTGTCTATGACGACATTACCCGCAAGCGGATGACGACCGAGTATTTACGGACACGGCCGTTGGGGGTGGAAGATTAAGCGTAATCGGTAAACGGTATTTGGTTATCGGACTGTTGGGAGAAGTGTATGAATCGTCAATATGGGGCGTTAAGTGGGGTTGCCATTGTCCTCATTGTGCTCAATCACACCATCACGGCTGGTGACACCTTTGCCCCGGTAGAGGGGTGGGCACAATATCTGCTAACGGTTTTACAGGCGTTTGGCACCTTTGCCGTTCCCACCTTTCTCTTTATTTCCGGTGCGTTTGTTTCTTACGCGGCCAGAGGAAAGACGGCATTATCGGTAAAGTTTATCTGGGGCAGCGTGAAGCATATTTTGTGGCCGTACCTCATCTGGTCGGCCGTCTTTTATCTGACGGTGCTGGTGACACGGCAGCAATCACAATCCCTCCTGGGGTATATCAAGAGTTTGCTGGTTGGCTTTCCGTATCATTTTGTGCCCTTGCTGCTGTTTTATTACATCATCTCCCCGCTGCTGGTGATAGTGGGCAAACGGTTTGGCTGGCTGCTACTGTTGGGGATTGGGTTGTATCAGCTTTTCCTCATGGCGGCCGTGAAGCCAATGGAGGCGTTTGGCATTCACAACCTGCCCGGCTGGACGTGGTATCTGACACCGCCGGTATTGCGGACGACGATGGCGGATTGGGCAATTTATTTCCCCATGGGGCTGATTTTTAGTATGCACAATGCAGCCTTGAAGCCGCAGTTGCAGCGGTGGATGTGGGCGAGCCTGACGGCCGTGGCCCTGTTCTTCCTGCTGGGTATCTTCAATGCTTTTGGCATTGTGGCCGCCCCCTGGGCCCGTTTCCTGGCCCCCGTTCCGCTCATGTTTCTGCTGCCCATCATCAACCGCAACAGCATCCCGGCCGTCTCTCGTTTTGAGCAGGTAGGGCGGCGCAGTTATGGCATCTACCTCATTCATTTTATTGTGCTGGATTGGGTGCTGTTTGCCATACACCGGCTGTGGCCGGGCCTGTTTGGGTACCCCATTCTCATTTACCCGATGTTATTTGTGGTTGCCTTGTTTGTACCTTTGTTAGTCATGGAGTGGGTGGCTAAACGGCCGTCTACCCGCAAACTGTATCGCTACGTTTTTGGATAAAGAGATGAGGAGATTGACCGATCTCCTCATCTCTTTATCGCCGTTCTCTATGAAACTCTCCATCGTCATTGTCAGTTGGAACACTTTAGAAATCCTGGCCCAATGCCTGGATTCACTGTTTGCCCATGCGCCGGCCGTGCCTTTTGAGGTATGGGTGGTAGATAATGCTTCTACCGATGGCTCACCGGCAATGGTACAGGCGCGGTTTCCGCAGGTGAAGCTATTGCAAAATGAGACAAACCCTGGTTTTGCCACTGCCAATAACCAGGCGATGCGCCACTGCACAGGCGAATATGTGCTGCTGCTGAACCCGGATACCATCGTCTATGCCGGGGCATTGACCACGCTGGTTGAGTTTCTGGATGTTCACCCGGAGGCAGGCGCCTGTGGAGCGCGGTTGCTGAATGCGGATGGTTCATTACAGCTTTCTTGTTACCCCACGCCGACACTAGGCCGGGAACTGCTGCGGATGTTTCATCTGGACGGCCGTATCCGCTACCATATGGATAGCTGGGATACCAGCACTCCACACCCGGTGGAAGCATTGCTAGGCGCCTGCATTATGGCGCGGCGGCACATCCTGGAAGCCATTGGCCTGATGGACGAGAGCTACTTCATGTTTTCGGAAGAGATTGACCTGTGTCATCGAATCAGCCAGGCCGGATGGAGCATTTTCTGGGTGCCGCAGGCGCAAATTGTCCATTTAGGGGGGCAAAGTACGCGGCAGGTGAAGACAGAGATGTTTTTAAGGTTGTATGAAGGGAAAATGCGGTATATGCGGAAGCATTACGGCCGTGTGACGGCCGCCCTATACAAACTCATGTTGTTCATTGCTTCCCTGGCCCGGCTGCTCATCGCCCCCATCGCCTGGCTGGAACGGCCGCCCAAACGGGACGAACACCTGGCACTGGCGGGGCGATATTGGCAACTGGTGAAGGCATTGCCCGGCTTTTAAGAAGAAAGTGGGCAGTAAGCAGTAAGCAGTAAGCAGTTAGAAATTACTGCTCACTGCTCACCGCTCACTGCTCACCGCTCACTGCTCACCGCTCACTGCTCACCGATCACCGATGAAAATTCTCTACCTCTCCCAACTCATCCCATACCCTCCCGATGCCGGGCCAAAGGTGCGCATTTACCATGTGTTGCAATATCTGGCGCAGGCCGGGCACGCGGTGACGCTGGTCGCTTTTTGCCGTGAGAGTGATAAACCGGCACATATTGACCATATGCGCCAGTATTGCCCGGCCGTGCAGACGGTGTTGATGCGGCGGTCACGGATCAAGGATGTGTGGTATCTGGGAAGCAGTTTGTTGCGGCGACGGCCGTTCCTCATTGCCCGTGACACCGTTGACGAAATGCACCAGGTGGTCAGAACATTGGCAACCCACAATCAGTATGACGCTGTTCATGCAGACCAGTTGTGGATGGCCCAATATGCGCTGACGGCCAAAAAGGTACAGCCAAGCCTGACGGCCGTGCTTGACCAACACAACGCCACCTATCTCATCCCCCAACGGCTGGCCGATAGTTCTGGCAACCCACTGATGCGGGCCATTCTCAAACAAGAGTCGCACCACATGGCCCGGTTTGAAGTGGCGATGTGCCAACAGTTTGACCGGGTGGTGTGGGTGACGGCTGATGATAAAACGGCCGTAGCAGCCGTGGCCGGAACATCTGCTGCCCAGATCACCGGCCCCGTCATTCCCATTTGTGCCGACCCGATGGCAAAAACGGTTATCGCCCGGCGGGCGGATGGGCGGCGCGTGACGTTTTTGGGTGGGTTGCACTGGCCGCCAAACGCGGCCGGCGTGGTCTGGTTTGCCAGGGAGGTGTGGCCGCTCATTCATGCGGCCGTGCCAGACGCGATCTTTACCGTGATGGGCAAAGAGCCGCCGGCCGAATTGCAAACGCTCCATCTACCGAACCTGGAAGTAACCGGTTACGTGGATGATGTGGCCCCGTTTTTGCAGGAGACGGCCGTCTTCATTGTGCCCCTTCATGCCGGGGGGGGGATGCGCGTCAAAATTGTAGATGGCTGGTCATGGGGGCTGCCCATTGTCAGCACGACCATTGGCGCAGAGGGTATTGGGTATACCAATGGGCACGACATTTTAATTGCCGACACGGCCAGAGAGTTTGCTCAGGCCGCCATAGGGTTGCTGCATGAGCCGGAGCGGGCAGCACAGTTGGGGCAGCACGGCCGTACTACTCTGGAAACCCATTATGACTGGCGCAAGACCTACCAAAGTTGGGATGAAATCTACAGACCCTAAGGGTTTTAGAAACCCTTAAGGTCTATAAGGACTACGAATGAAAGTAATGATTGTGGTGGGCACACGGCCGGAAGCGATCAAAATGGCGCCCATTGTGCATGAGTTACAGGCACGGCGTGAGGTGGAGACAATTGTATGCGCTACCGGGCAGCACCGGGAAATGCTGGATCAGGTGCTATCGCTTTTTGCCATTACACCCGATGTGGATTTGAACCTGATGCAGCAAAACCAGACGCCCAGCCAGGTGGCAGCGCGGGTGCTGCTGGCCCTTGATCCTATTCTGGCCGAGATGCAGCCGGATTGGCTGCTGGTGCAGGGGGATACGACGACGGTGATGGCCGCTGCCATTGCCGCCCATCATCGCCGGGTGCGGGTGGGGCATGTGGAGGCAGGGCTGCGCACGTATGACCGGGCCAACCCGTTCCCGGAGGAGATGAACCGGGTGGTTGCCGATCATGTAAGCGATTTACATTTTGCGCCCACGAAGGGGGCGCAGGCCAATTTGTTGGCCGAGGGGATTTCGACGAACAGTGTGCATATTACCGGGAATACGGTGATTGACGCGCTGCTGTGGGTGGCGGCACGGCCGCTCACGGCCGCTGCTCAAGCCGAACTGTCCCAACATGGGCTGGCGGAATTGGTGGCAGGGGATGAACGCCGGGTGGTGTTGGTGACGGCGCATCGAAGGGAGAATCACGGCCGTCCCATTTTGGATATTTGCCAGGCGTTGCAGACATTGGCAAGCATGTGGCCTGATTTGCACTTTGTTTATCCGGTACATCGCAACCCCAATATCTGGGGGCCGGTGCATGAGCAGTTAGGCCATGTGGCTGGTATCACCCTGCTGCCACCGGTAGATTACTCCTCGCTGACGCACCTGATGAAACACAGCCGCCTGATCCTCACCGATTCGGGTGGGGTGCAGGAGGAAGCGCCCAGTCTGGGTGTGCCGGTGCTGGTGCTGCGGGAGACGACGGAACGGCCGGAGGCGGTGGCGGCCGGGGCAGCACGATTAGTGGGCACAAACCGGAAGCGTATTGTGCAGGAAGCAGATTGTTTGCTGCGGGATGAGGCTGCTTATGCAGCGATGGCCCAGGCGATCAATCCATACGGTGACGGCCGGGCGGCAGCACGCACCGTGGATGTGCTGCTCACCGGGCAGTGTGAGCCGTTTAGTGGTGAATAAAGAGAGAGGATGATGCGAAAGTTACGGCCGAAACAGGTTTTGTGGGTGATTTTGGGGGTTTCCGTATTGTTGCGGCTGGTGGCTGCCTGGTATCTGGGAAATGAAGTGGTTATTTTGCCGGGGACAAATGATCAGTTGTCTTATCATAATCTGGGGCTGCGGCTGATTGCGGGGCATGGTTTTACGTTTGGCGAGGCGTGGTGGCCGCTGACGCGGCCGAATGAACCGACAGCGCATTGGAGTTTTTTGTATTCGTTGTATGTGGCGGCCGCCTACCAATTGTTTGGCCCAAATCCACTGGTAGCCCGACTGATTCAGGTGGTAGTGGTCGGGGTTTTGCAACCGTATCTGGCCTATTTGATTGGGCGGCGGTTGTTTGGCGAGTGGGTAGGCGTGGCGGCGGCCGGGCTGACGGCCGTTTACTTTTACTTCATCTACTACGGTGCAACGCTGATGACGGAACCATTTTACATCACCGTCATACTGGCTTCGCTATATGTCACTATTTTGTTGGCAGAGGAGAAAAGAGGACTCCGTTGGGGGGTGTTGTTGGGTTTGCTTTTGGGCCTGACGGTGCTGTTGCGCCAGTTGTATATGCTGTTTGTCCCGTTTCAGTTGCTGTGGCTGTTGTGGGCGGGGTGGAAGGGGCACGGCCGTATCCCCTGGGCGCAGACGATTGCCGCCGGTCTGGTTATTGTGGTGATGGTTCTGCCCTTCACCTATTACAACTATACCCGGTTTGGTCGCTTTGTTCTGCTCAACACCAATGCCGGTTATGCTTTTTATCTGGGCAATCACCCCGTGTATGGCACGCGCTTCATCCCTATTTTGGATGATTATCGGCCGCTCATTCCCCAGGATGTGCCCATCAATGAACTGGACGAAGCCGCATTGGACCAGGAGTTTTTGCAGCGGGGGATTGGTTTTGTAACGGCCGATCCGGGGCGGTATGTTCTGCTTTCATTGAGTCGGATTCCAGTTTATTTTACGTTCTGGCCGACGGCCGATTCGGGCCTGTTGAGTAATGTGGCGCGGATGGGCAGTTTTGGTCTGCTGTTGCCGTTTATGGCATATGGTCTTTTTCTGGCGCTGCGACGGCAGTGGGGGTGGTCTTTGTTGGCGCAGCCGGTGTTTTTATTGATACTGTTTTGTTTAATCTATACGGCCGTCCACCTGCTCACCTGGGCACTCATCCGTTATCGGCTGCCGGTAGATGCGGTGTTGTTGATTTTTGCGGGTTTGGGCGTGGTTGATCTGGTGGGGCGGCTGCTGCCACGTGCTCTGCCTGAGTGGGCAGTGAAATCTGGGGGGGCTTAAGATGCGCATTTTGTATATTGTGCCATATGTGCCCAGTTTGATCCGCTCACGTTCATATAACCTCATTTACTATTTGAACCAGTTGGGCCACGAGGTGACGGTTGTCACGTTGCAGAGCAATGAAGCAGAAAGTGAAGACGTGGCTCGCCTGAAGAAGGAATGCCATCGGCTGATTGTTTATGACTTGCCTAAATGGCGTTCTTTATATAACTGTTTGCGCGTGTTGCCATCTTCACGGCCGCTGCAATCTGTTTACTGTTGGCAGCCAGAAATGGCCCATGGGTTAAAGGCATTGCTAACGGCCGAAAACGGTCATCCGCCATTTGATGTGATTCATGTAGAACATTTGCGGGGCGCTCAGTATGGTTTATATCTCAAGGAAATGGGTACGGCCGTTCCCATTGTGTGGGATAGTGTGGACTGCATTAGTTTTCTGTTTGAGCAGGCCATCAAACAGACAAAGAGTCAGTTTGGCCGCCTCATTACTAATCTGGATTTGAACCGCACGCGCCAATTTGAAGGGAGTGTGGTTAATGAATTTGACCGTGTGTTGGTAACATCGCCCATTGATAAAGAAGCACTGCTCGCATTAGCCTCACCAGACGTGCCCGAACCGCCTGTGATGGTTCTGGCACAAGGGGCTAATTTAGAGGCTTTTACGCCTGATCGAACCGTCAAACGCGATGCGGCCACTATTATTGTGACAGGAAAGATGAGTTACCATGCTAACATCACCATGGTAATGCACCTGGTAGAGGCAATTATGCCGCTGGTATGGCAAGAACGCCCAGATGCGAAATTGATGATAGTGGGTAAAGACCCTTCCCCGGCCTTGCAAAAGCTGGCGGAGCAATCCAATATAATCGTTACGGGCATGGTGCCTGAATTGGCGCCTTATCTGCGGCAAGCTACGCTGGCAGTGGCCCCCATTCCTTACGCGGCCGGGATGCAAAACAAGGTGTTGGAAGCCATGGCCTGCGCCACGCCGGTGGTAGTTTCGCCTCAAGCAGCAAAATCGTTTACGGCCGTGCCCCATCAACACTTTCTGGTAGGTGATAGGCCAACCACTTTTGCGGCCCACATCCTCACCTTACTAAATAACCCCCAATTTGCTCAACATCTTGGTGAAAATGGATATCAATTTGTAAAGCATCACCATGATTGGCGGCAAATCGCTGGCAATCTGGCTGATATTTACCAGTCACTTATGGCCTGATGTGCTGCCATATGGTTGCGCCCATCCACAGCTGCTCAAACCTTCATATGCCCTCCCTGTAAGCCAGTTCTTAATAATATAGGACTACAGTTTTACCAGTAACTAAACGTCACCAAGAGTTATTGTGTGTATCCTGCGGAGGAGTGAGCATTGCATCCAACAGCTAATTCCCTAGAAAAAACAATCGGAACTCCCTTCAATCCCTTTGATCAAGTTTCTACGTTCTTTCAGCGTAACCAATGGCGGTTTCTCATTGCTGTTCTTATTATCAATGACTTTTTTATGGTGGGGATGGCATTTTTGGTTGCCTTTTTTGTGCGGTTTTACTCGGATTTTCCCCTCTTTCAAGCTGAAGTAGACCCTGTTTATGAGTTTTATCGCAATGTCAGTTTGTTTATGAATCCCATTTGGGCGGTCGTGTTTTGGGGATTTGGGCTATATAACCGACGAAATTTGCTGGGTGGGACACAAGAATATTCGCTTATATTCAAGGCGGCCAGTGTTGGTATTATGGCCGTGGTGTTTTTTAGTTTTTTGAAGGTTGATTTTGTATTAGCACGCGGCTGGTTGTTGGTGGCCTGGCTGCTGACGTTTTTATTTGTGAGTTTCGGCCGTTTCTCTGTTCGCCGATTGGTCTATGCGCTACGTAAACGCGGGTATTACCTGTCACCAGCCTTGATTGTGGGGGCTAATGAAGAAGGGAAATTGTTAGGTGAGCAGCTGATTGGGTGGCAAACTTCTGGTTTGCATGTGTTGGGGTATGTGGATGACCATCTGAAGCCAGGTACGGCCGTTTATAAACAACTGCAATGCCTGGGTGACACATTGCATCTAGACCACTTCATTGCCAGATATGGCGTGGAAGAATTGATTATTGCTACCAGCTCAATGACCCGTGTAGAGATGTTAAATATCTTCAAAAAATATGGGCTGTTAAGTGGATTAAACCTCCGACTTTCGTCTGGCCTTTTCGAAATAATCACAACAGGATTAGAGGTTAAAGAAATGGCCTGTACGCCACTGGTGCGGGTACAAAAAGTGCGGATGACGGGGCTAGACAGTGTTTTCAAGATGCTTTTGGATTATGCCCTTATTGGTTCTGGGATGCTGATTGTTGTGCCCTTACTGGCGATCATTGCCATTATTATCCGCCTGGATTCTCCGGGGCCTATCATTTATCGGCGGCGGGTGATGGGTATTAACGGCCGTCAATTTGACGCCTATAAATTCCGTACCATGCACGTAAATGGGGAAGAGATTCTGGCACAACACCCGGAACTACAAAAAGAGCTGGCGGAAAAGCATAAACTTAAATCTGATCCCCGCATTACTCGTGTTGGTCAATTCCTGCGTAAAGCCAGCCTGGATGAACTGCCCCAACTGTTTAATGTCTTAAAACGGGAGATGTCCCTTGTGGGGCCACGTATGATTTCTCCCTCAGAAATGGAAAAATATAACGATTGGGCATTGAATTTACTAACCGTACTACCCGGCATTACAGGTTTATGGCAGGTTAGCGGCCGTTCCGATATTACCTATGACGAACGAGTCAAGCTGGACATGTATTACATACGTAACTGGACTATCTGGCTGGACATTCAACTTCTTCTCCAAACCATTCCGGCCATTCTAAAAGGCCGGGGAGCCTATTAAATACCCCGTTGCATCGGCAGGTTTACGGCCGACTAAAAAGAGAACATTATGATTATCGTCCAAACGCCTTTACGTGTGAGTTTTTTTGGCGGGGGGACAGACTTTCCTTCTTACTATCGGCAAGAAGGCGGGTGTGTCCTGAGTACAGCTATTGACAAATACATCTTTGTCACCATAAAAGAACGGTTTGACCGCAAACTGCGTGTGGGTTGGACCAAAACAGAAATGGTTGATCAAGTGGATGAAATTCACCATGAACTCATCCGTGAATCCTTGCGCAAGACAGGCATCAGGGAGGGTATAGAAATTACGACAATGGGTGATATTCCTTCCGATGGTTCTGGTCTGGGATCTTCGGCAACAGTAACAGTGGGTGCGCTTCATGCTATGTACAGCTTGAAAGGTGAACTGGTGTCGGCTGAACAATTAGCCCAGCAAGCGTGTGAAATTGAGATAGAGACCTTAAGAAAGCCCAGTGGTGTTCAGGATCAATACATTGCAGCTTATGGCGGTTTCCGTTTTATGGAGTTTGGCATAGATGGAACCATTAAATCGGAACGCATTGCCCTGACATCGGAACAGCGCAAAAAACTGAATGAAAACACGATGCTTTTTTTTACAGGTGTTACACGGCGTTCAGACACTGTATTAACAGAACAAAAGCAAAACATTCAAGACAAACTGGCCGTGCTAAAAGAAATGAAGCACATCACCTATATCGCCCGCGAAGAGGTGATGGCCGGAAACATAGACGCTATGGGTGAATTGTTACATGAGAGTTGGATGTTAAAGAGGCAACTGGCCAGCCAGATCAGTAATAGTATGCTGGATGAAATTTATTGTGTTGCTCGTAAAGCAGGGGCTATTGGCGGAAAAATATCAGGTGCCGGTGGCGGTGGATTTTTACTGCTTTACTGCCCTTATGAATGTCAGGATTCTGTTCGCAAGGCATTAGGCGGGTTGCAAGAACTTCAGTTTAAGATTGAACCGGATGGCTCGAAAGTTATTTTTAATTACTTGCGTGCGTAATCTTCAGGAAGGATAAACATGAACCCCCAGATTAGAGAGTATATTGTGGATTTGGAGCAAACGTTGGATATGTTGCCGCTGGAACTCATTGACAGGGCAATAGGTATTTTGCATGAGGCACGGATGCACGGCCGTCAAATTTTTATTATGGGTAATGGTGGCAGTGCCTCTACGGCCTCTCATTTTGTTTGTGACCTGAGTAAAAACACACGCCAAACCGGCTGGCCCCACTTTAAGGTGATCGGTTTGACAGACAATATGGCCTCATTTTCCGCGTTTGCCAATGACGAAGGTTATGAATCGGTTTTTGCCCAACAAATGGCCCCCTTTATTCAGCCTGACGATATTGTCATTGGCATTTCTACCAGTGGCAATTCACCTAACGTGTTGCAAGGCATAAAATTGGCAAATGAGATTGGCGCGTTTACCATTGGCTTTACAGGTTTTAATGGTGGTAAGTTGAGTTCAATGGTTGACCTGGATTTGCATGTTCCCAGCCATTGTATTGAACAAGTGGAAGATATTCACTTAATGCTAGAGCATTTGATGGTGTCTATATTACGCAAACAAACGCAAACTATGGGGGTAGCAACGGCCGTTGTGCAAAGCCTTGAGGTTTAGATTATACTTGTATTGACCTTGCTTGTTTGGAGAAGAACCCTACATTCACTTCGCTGTCAATTATCCAACATATCTAACAACAGGTCTGGCATCACATAGAAGTAGTAAAGGTTCACTTTATGGGCAGTTAATTATGGAATTAGAGCGGCTTTTTGTAGTATTGCGCAAATGGTGGTGGTTCATGCTCTTGGCTATGCTTGTAGCCGGCGTGTCCAGTTTCCTGGCAGTACGCCGGCAGCCACAAACCTTTCAGGCGCGTGCTGTCCTCATTATTGGGAATGTGTTGACTACACCGAACCCACAGGGTACGGCCATTTCGCTCCCGGAACAACTGGCAGCGTTATATGCCCCACTTGCCGAAACGCAGGCAGTTAGAGACCAAACAAAAGAAGTTTTAGGATTGTCTGCTTTGCCCAGCTATGTTGCCCGCCCTGTCGCCAACAGCCCCTTTATTGAGATCATCGTAACAGACACCAACCCCGACCAGGCAAAAGCTGTTGCCAATGAATTGGCAAACCAACTGATCTTACAGAGTCCCACAGCGCCGGACCCGGATGATGTCAAACAGGCTGAATTTATTGATAGCCAGTTAACTGACCTGCAAGCTTCTATTGAGGAAACTCAAGCGGAGATTTTGGCTAAGGAAGAAGAGCTACAAAGTGTATCTAGCGCACGAGATATTGCTACATTAGAGGGAGAAATTGAAGCCCTGCGCAGTAAATTGCGTAGCACCAGAGCTATTTATGCTGATTACTTAGGCAATACGGAAAGCGGAGCTGTGAATAGTATTACGCTGTTTAGTTCCGCAGACACGGCCGCACGAGTCAGTTCAAGTGGCATGATGACAGTAGCCGTTGTAGCAGTTATTGGCGGATTGTTAGCATTTGGCACAGCGTATATTCTGGAATTCCTGGACGATACCATTAAAAAACCAGATGACATCAAATGGGCATCCTCCATTCATGCCCTGCCTGGTATAGGTCGTTTTGGAACCGAAGGGACTGATTCGAGTAAATTGGTCACGTTAACTGATCCCCGTTCGCCTACTTCGGAATCATACAGGGCATTACGAACAAATATCAAAGCGGCCGTTGAAGATCATCTCACGGGCACCTTACTCATAACCAGTGCCAGGCCAGGCGAAGGCAAAAGTGTGACTTCAGCCAATCTTGCCATTGCTATGGCTCAACAAGGCCACAATGTCTTACTCATTGATGCTGATTTACGTCGGCCAATGCAGCACCACCTCTTTGACTTACGGCGTGAACCAGGTCTGGCAGATTTGTTGCATGAGCTAAACACAAATGATCATATTAAGGATATTGAAGGCTTGCTCAAAGGCATCGTGCAGCGCTCCCCTGAACGCCGTCTGGTTGTGTTGACGTGCGGTTCAGTTAAGCAAGTGGCATTTGAGTTACTCAGTTCTGAAATTATGCACAAAATCTTAGAGGCGCTCTCCCATCGTTTTGATTTTGTTATACTGGACAGCCCCCCCGTATTGGCCGTTTCTGATGCTGTGGCGTTGAGCACACAAGTTGATTATGTGGTCATTGTTGCGGAGGCGGGCAGAATTCGACGCAAAGAACTGCGAGAAGTTGAAAACCGATTACGCGAAGCAAATGCTAATATCATTGGCATTACCTTGAACCGCTTGAAGCCACAAAATACGGGATTTTATTATACGTATTACCGGGAGTATGTTGATCAGGGTGGAGAAAAGCCGAAACATGGCCGTGCCAAAAAAGACAAACTTACTGCTCCCGAAAAACAGAAAGACGGCCGACAGGCTGATTCAGTTTCCCAACCACAACCAGAAAATCTAAACTAATACCCCATAGCCACTCTGTGGGGATCCGCGGCTAAAATAACCTGTAGTAGCCTGGAGGTTAGAACATGAGCCGCCCTCCAATCCCTAAAGGAATTCTTTCACACTACATTTACTTCCCACCCGTAAGAAATCATGTAAACTCCCCCGCATATCCTCTTTAAGATGTATCATTTTGTGGAAGTAAGCAATAACAACCAATAGTATCCTGTCATGCGTAGGTTCCAACGGGGAGCCACCTGGGCTACAGGGGTTTAGCGATAGGTGTGCTCATGCGTCAGCGAATTCCAATAAAGTGGACAGCAGTTCGCGTCAGGTATTTCTTCATCCTTCTTCTTCTCCTAACTCTTACTCTCTCTTTCTCCAAAACCCAAACCAGCCAGGCATCTTCCCTCATCACCGTTACCACCGCGCTTGATGTCAAAATTGCCAATGACGGACTCTGTTCCTTGCGAGAAGCCGTCATAGCCGCTAACACAGATACCGCCTCCGGTTCAACACCAGGCGAATGTGTTGCCGGTAATGGGGCAGACATTATTCTGTTACCGGCTGCAACCTATTTCCTCACCCGCACTGATGGCGGTAGTGAAAACAGCTCGCAAACAGGCGATCTCGACATTAACAATGATGTACAAATACTGGGTGATGGCGCACACCTGACCATTATAGATGGTAGCAGCATCACAGATCGCTTGATTCATGTCTTGGCCGGCCAGGTAACGCTTACCGGTCTGAGTTTGCAGCACGGCCACGTTTCTGGCAATAGCAGCGGCGGTGCGCTACTTAATAATGGCAACCTGACATTGACCGAAGTCACCCTTGCAAACAGCTATGCCGGCGGAGCCGGGGGTGGGCTGTTCACTCTGAATAAAATTGAAGCAACCGCGGTCACTGTTGTGGGCAACAGCACCGGTTCCCAGGTGGGGGGCGGTGTAGTAGTAGGCGCAGGCACGGCCATTTTCACCAATAGCACCATCAGTGGCAACTCCGCCGATGGCATTGGTGGTGGGTTCGTAAATAAAGGCGAAGCAATACTCAATTTTGTTACGATTGCCAACAACAGTGCAGAAACGGCCAGCGGTATCCTGACGGCCGGTGGCACCCTCACACTCAACCATACATTGGTAGGAGATGGCTGCAACGGAACCCTGCTTTCTCAGGGCTACAACCTCATCCAAAATGCTACAAACTGTACTATTGTTGGCGAGCCAATGGGTAATCTGATTGGTGCAGACCCCATGTTGGCGCCTCTGGCGCTCAATGGCGGGCATACACCGACCCATGCCTTGCTGGCTGGCAGCCCGGCTATTGAAGCCGGTAGCAATGATGGTTGCCCCGCCACCGATCAACGTGGTACCAACCGCCCGCGTGGCCTGTTTTGTGATATTGGCGCATATGAATTAAGTAATCCACCACAGACCGGGCCCGTTCTCGTTGTCAATGTTGCCGATGATGTGAATGACGGCGTTTGTGATTATGACCATTGTTCCTTGCGCGAGGCAATGTTGTATGCCAACACATCGGCCGTTAGCAACCAGATTCATTTTAACATCCCTGGCGACCCACCCCCTACCATATATCCACAATCCCCCCTGCCGGGAATCACCGATCCTGTTTTGATTGATGGGCGCACTCAGAATGGTGGCTGGGTAGTGTTGGATGGCTCACAAGCGGGCACGGCCGTTGGTCTGCAAATTTTAGCCGGTAACACAAACATACACGGGCTGCGTATCATCAGCTTTGGCAGCCATGGCCTACTCATTAGCCAAAATGGTGGCAACATAATAGAAGGCAATGAGATCGCCCACAATGGCGGCGATGGCATTCGCATTACCGAAGGAGTTGGCAACACTATCTCTGGCAATGATTTACACGACAATGGTGGTCTAAGCATTGATCTGGGCGGCGACGGCCGTACCGCCAATGATACTGATGACCCTGATAATGGCGCCAATTACCTGCAAAATTACCCCAACCTGATCACGGCCGTTCCCCAGGATGACACCCTGCGCATTGACGGCCGTCTGGACAGCACCGCCGTTACCACCTACACGCTTGAATTTTTTGCAATGCCATCTTGTCTGCAAAACAGTAGCAGCCAGACTTTCCTCGGCGCGACCCAGGCCGCCGCCGATGAATTGGGTAATGTTTACTTTCATGTGCAAGGGTTAACGGCCGTACCGATCAACTACTTTGTCATGGCTACCGCCACCGACCCCAATGGCAACACCTCCGAACTATCTGACTGTATCTCCGTCAGTGCCGGTAACACCTCTTGGGTTACCGCCTTGCCGTTGGACGTGCTGCCCGATATGGGGCCAACGGCCGTCAGCCAATTCCTCGACCAATCCGGCCAATCTCGCTGGTACAAATTTTCCGTCCAGCCAGGCAGCAAAATCATTGTCACCCTCACTAACCTGCCTGATAACTATGACCTTACCATCTACAAAGACATTGCCCAAGCCTATAATGATCTCCTGTCGCCCCAAGATTTGGTTCGGCTAGATGCTGAATTTGCCCCCGAAGCGTTTAGCCCAGAGGCGTTCAGCCCAGAGGCGTTCAGTCCAGAAGCGTTCAGCCCGGAGGCATTCAGCCCGGAAGCGTTCAGCCCGGAAGCGTTCAGCCCCGAAGCGTTTAGCCCGGAAGCGTTCAGCCCGGAAGCGTTCAGCCCGGAAGCGTTCAGCCCCGAAGCGTTTAGCCCTGATGCGTTCAGCCCGGAAGCGTTCAGCCCGGAAGCATTTAGCCCAGAAGCATTTAGCCCGGAAGCGTTTAGCCCGGAGGCGTTCAGCCCGGAAGCATTTTCTGGGGCACAATTGCGCAGCCTGTTAGGGGTTTCCGCTTTTCGCGGCACAGCCAATGAAGGCCTGATCGTCAATACCTGGAACAACAGCGGTGACTTTTATGTACGGGTGCGTGGTGCCAACGGTGCTTTTAACATAGAGCAGCAGTTCCAGGTAGCTATTGCGGCACAATCGGGCAGTTGTGGCAGTGTAACGGCCGTTACCGAACCCGGTTCGCTCATGCCTACGGCCGGAAATTACCAGACCATCATTTTGACCGATATGAACAGGATGGCGGGCACGGCCGATGAAAAAGCCACCCTTGCCACCCGCCTGGCTACCTTTGCCGCTCGCCCAGAAATTGCCGGGGTGATCGTGGATGTAGGCGTAGATGCGCGTGTTGCGGCGGCCAACGCACAAGCCGATGCCCATCCCGGTTGCCCTTATGCCAAAAACCTGCTAGCTGCCAGCATCAAAGAGATTGTGGATGGCTACCGGGCCATCAATCCATTGGCCTACATTGTCATCGTGGGCAACGATAGCGTTATCCCCTTCTTCCGTTACCCAGACAACGCCCTCATCGCCAACGAGAACAACTATGTGCCCCCCGTGCGTGACAATACCGCATCGCAGGCCAGCCTGCGCCTCGGTTTTGTATTAGGGCAGGATGAGTATGGCTCACAAACGGCCGTCTCCTTCAAAAATTCGGCCATTCCCATCCCCGATCTGGCCGTGGGGCGTTTGGTAGAAACGGCCGTGCAAGCCACCACCGTCCTCGATGCCTATCTTGCAACCACAAACGGCACCGTTACCCTCTCCACGCCACCCCTGGTTACAGGCTACGACTTTTTGGAGGATGCTGCCCTGGCTGTACAGGGGGAATTGGAGGCCGGGCTAAACCAGGCCGCTCACACACTCATCATGGACAGCACCCTTTCACCTGCCGACCCGACGGCCTGGACGGCCGATGACTTGCGCAGCCAACTATTGGGCAGCCGCCATGACATCAGCTTCCTGGCCGGGCATTTCAGTGCCAGCGGAGCATTGGCCGCCGATTATGCTACACGCATGACGGCCGAAGAACTGATCAACGCGCCCGTCAATCTGCAAAATGCCATCATTTTTAGCGTTGGCTGCCATGCTGGTTACAACATTGTAGACGCTGATGGTGTACCCGTTGTCACCGAAGAGCCAGATTGGGCACAGGCGTTCAACAGCAAAGGTGCCTTACTCATTGCCGGAACAGGCTACCAGTATGGTGATACCGATTTTATCGAATACTCCGAGCGGCTTTACCTGGAATTGAGCCGTGCGCTGCGCAGCGGTTCAGGCTCCGTTTCTGTAGGCCAGGCGTGGGTTGCTGCCAAACAAACCTACCTGGCAGAGACGCCACAAATGCGGGGCATCCATGAAAAAGCATTGATTGAGGCAACTATCTTTGGCCTGCCGCAGCTCAGTGTGAATATGCCCGGCAGCCGTCTGCCGGCGGCTAATGACCCCTCGGTCGTCTCTGGGGTAACGGCCGTAGCCAGTAATCCCGGCAGTACATTGGGTCTCGCTACCGCCGATTTGTCGCTGGCCCCCGCCTTTTCTGGACAAATGGTGGAAATGGATAATGTGCAAGACGCATCGGCCGTGACTGGCCTCTACCTCTCTGGCGCTGATGGCGTTGTCACCAATCCGGCCGAACCCGCTCTACCTCTGGATATAGTCAATGTAACTGTGCCCGGCACCCATCTGCGTGGCGTTGGATTTCGGGGCGGCAGCTACACCGACCTGGGCGGTATCTTGCCCTTCACCGGCGCGCCCACCACTGAGATTCGTGGTGTCCACGCTCCTTTCCAGGCAGACATCTTCTTCCCGGTGCAGTTCTGGCGCACCAACTATTTCAGCAAACTGGCTGATCCAGCAGGAGGTGTTACCTCATTGACTGTTACACCGGCCCAGTTCATGTCGGATGCACCAGGGGCGCAAACGGGCACTATGCGCCGATATGACCAGTTGCAATTCCGCCTGTTTTACAGCCAGAACATGGCTTATTTTGACAGTGGCAGCATCCCGGCTTTGAGCGCGCCGCCGACCATTCAACAAGTGGTAGCCCAGCCGCAGGGCAGCAATGTTTATTTTAGTGTGGATGTGATGGGCAATCCGGCGGCGGGTATTCAGGCGGTGTGGGTGGTGTATACGGCCGTTACCGGCCCCTATTACGGCCAATGGCAATCGCTTGACCTCAGCCAGAAACCGGGCCTTTCAACTCGTTGGCAGGGCGTGTTGCCGCTCAATGGCACAGACCCGGCCGATATGCGGTATCTGGTGCAGGCTGTGAACGGCGTTGGGTTGGTCAGCCTGGCGGCTAACCTGGGCGATTTGTATGTGCCCGGCACGCCACCAACAGCGACCAACCCCACCAGCGTCACGCTGATCAATCCGCCTACCACCGGCGTTTACAGTTCTCAAATTCAGGTAACGGCACAACTGACCGGCAGTGGGATGCCGTTGGCCGGGCAGCGACTGACTTTTGGCCTGGGGCCGCAAACACGTCAGGGGATGACCAACGCTAATGGCGAAGCAACCGTGACGTTGACCTTGCTAGGCTTGCCCGGTGAGTATCCGTTGCGGGTGTCGTATGCTGGTGCCGGGGCATTTGCCGCTTCGTCCACGGCCGCTGCCTTTACCATTACCAAACAGGACACATCGTTGACGCTGGTGCAGCCGGCCGAAGGGCTGCCGGATGACGAGGTGTTATTAACCGCTACGTTGATGGCCGCAGACGGCCGCCGCCTGGGCGAAAAGTCGGTCATCTTTGTCATCAGTGGCGACGGCGGGGCATTTAGCCAGGCAGCCATCACCGATTATGCCGGGCGAGCCACGTTGGGGCATTTGCCGCTGCCACCAGGTACATACAATGTCAACGTCTACTTTAGTGGCAGCATCCCGCTGCATACGGGGGAGATTCTGACGTTGGTGGATGCCCGGTACAACCCATCCATAACCAATGGTGTGCTGACGCTGTTGGCCGAGGGGCCAGATTGCGGCGCGGCCGTACCTTCGCCGCTGACTGTCTGGCCACCCACCAACCGTTTTGTCCCCATCCTCATTTCCGGGGTGGCGGGGGCAGATGGCGAACCGGCCGAACTGACTGTTACTGGCATTTTCCAGGATGAACCGGTGGGGCACGGCCGTCATGCGCCTGATGGTGGTTTGTTGCCCAACGGCCAGCCCAAAGTGCGGGCGGAACGGGATGGTAATGGTGACGGCCGTGTTTACCACATCTTCTTCACCGCAACAGACAGTTCCGGCCAGAGCTGCCAGGGTGTGGTGCGGGTGGCTGTGGCCCATGACCTGGGCGGCGGTATTGATGCGATTGATGGCGGCCCACTGTATGATTCGATGCGACGGTAGCGTTTGTTGAAACTGACGGCCGTCAAAGGCTGCACACAGACCTGGTGGATGATGTTGATCTGCCAGGTCTGTTTTGTTTTTTGGCGGCCGCAAACCTGACTAATCCGTTAATCTCAAGCATTGAGGATTTGTGACGGGCATTGGTTCGGGTATATTTCCGCTTACTTAATGATCTGAACCCTGGGAAATCACCATGTCTTTTGACTGGCAAACTGAAGAAGCCCTTTCCTGGCCTGAGCCGCCACCACCAGAGCCACAACCTGAGCCAACACCCAGGCCACGCTGGTGGCGTTGGCTGATACTGGTTGTCCTGCTCGTGTTGCTTGTTGGGATGGTTGGCGCATTGCGGCTGGTGCGGCAACGGGTAGAGGTGGCAACAGCCCAGGCGAAGGATGAGGTTTTAGCCAGCTATGAATTGATTGCCCGCGCCGCCGAAGATGGGGACGCGGAACTGGTGGCGACTTTTTTATCCGGGCGTAACCGGGATTGGAGCGCGGCCGTTGAGCAGGCAGTGAAGGATGGCAGTATGCAGAATCGTGAATCCTTTGGCCTGACATGGCTGCCCGCTGATCCGGCGACGGCCGTCATCAGTACGACCCTTAATCCCCAATTTACTGCTGCTGAAGTGGTGGCCCAACAGGAATATGCTTTCCCAATAGGTAATGGCTTAACAGATACAGTTCGGTTGCGGCAGACGGCCGTGTACCGGCTTGGCCCAGACCGCTGGCTGCTGGCTCCCCCGGACGATGATTTTTGGGGGGAAACCAGGACGAAACCCGGTTTTTATCTGATGCTGGAATACCCGGCACGGGATGAAGTGCTGGCGCAGCGGCTGGCGCTGGATCTGGATACGGCGTTGGCGGCCCTGTGTGCCAATCCAGACTTTACCTGCCCGGAAAACCTGCATGTGCAGGTGGAATTTTCCACAGACCCGGCTACGCTGACGGCGGATTATGCCTCGGCCGTGTTTGTAGATGATGGACGGCTTTTCCGCCTGCCCACGCCGACACTTGTTGGTCTTCCGCAAGATGAGACTGGCTATCAGGTCATGGCAAGGGGATATGCAGTTCAGGTACTTCTGCCGATTATGCGGCAGCTTGCCGGGATCGTGCCAGGTGAGGATGGCCTGTTTGTTCAGGCGTGGCTGGATTGGCACCTGGCAAGATCAGGGCTGCGGCCGTATTCCCTGACGAAGGCAGATCGCACCCGGTTAGCGGCCGCTGACATTTCTTTGACCACTCCCTCTGATCTGGCTGCTATGCCGGAGGAGGAGAGGGTGTTGTTGGTGTATGCACTGACCGCCTTCCTGTTGCAAGATGTGCGTGTGCCCTCGCAAACACTCCTGCAACTGTTGGCGGCTGGGCAGGCTGATACGTTTGCCGGGTGGTTGCCGCTGGCCGTAGCCGGCCACATATCCCCTGACGAACTGGAAATACGCTGGCAGCAATTTTTGGAAGAATAATCCGCGATGCAACAATACTCAAACAGCAACGCCCTAAAACACCAGTTTAACGGCCGTGCCCCCACAACAGATGTGCCAGAAGTCACAGGCGGGGCATAGTGACCTACGCCATGAGGACAACCCGACACGGCGCGCCATCGCTGCCGGGGATGAGCAATGGCAGGCAGATAAGCTGGTATATCCCGGCTGGAACACCATGCAAATGCAGCCCTTCCACTGGAATAAGCCCTGCTTCGAGCAAGATGACATGCGGTTCCACCAGGTCTGCAAACGGGGCCACCGATAAATAATCTACCCCAATGAGCTTTATGCCATTTTCCACCAGCCAGTGTGCGCCATCGGCCGTCACCGCCACATATGGTTCATAAAAGTGTGTTTCACCGGCGGGCCAGCGGGCGGCGTTGCGGGTTTTCACCAACAACCGTTCCGTGCCAGGGGGAATGGGCAGGGCAGCGAACACATCGGCCGTCAGCGCATCGGCCGTCAGCGCTTCCACCAACAGTGCCGGGCCAATAAGTGTTGCCAGGGGTAAGGTTTCCACGCCTGCCCCACCACGCACAAAATGAGCAGGTGCATCCAGATGTGTGCCCGTATGCACACTGAGGCTCAGGCGGGTAACGGTGCAGATGTCTCCCTTGTCCAGACGGGCAGGCTGCGAAAAGTGCAGCGGCGGATCGCCTGGCCAGACAATGAGATCAGGGGTAATAGGGAGAGTCAGGTCATAGATTTTCATGGGATTTAAGGAGGTGATTCAGTGATTCAGTGTTTGAGTGTTTAGGTATTTGAGTGCTTGGGTGGTTGGGTGATCGAGTGACTGGTTAAGCTTCATTACCTAATAACTCAGTTACCCACTTACCCGCTTAGACCGATGCACCCTTACCATATTGATGGCTGAGTCGTTCTTTGTATTCGCCATAATCTACCAGGAGGCGGTCATATTCGGCGTGCATCAGGGGGGAAGAGATGAGGAAATCGGCCGTTGTGCGGTTTGTGGCGATGGGGATGTTCCATACGGCCGCCAACCGCAGCAGCGCCTTCACATCCGGGTCATGAGGCTGTGCCAGCAGTGGATCCCAAAAGAAAATAAGACAATCAATTTTGCCTTCAGCAATCTTCGCCCCAATCTGCTGGTCGCCACCCAACGGGCCGCTTAACATGCGTTGAACGGGCAAGGCTAACGCCTCTTGTAATATCCAACCGGTTGTGCCTGTGGCATACAAAATATGGCGTTGTAACGTTTCTTTATTAAAACTGGCCCATGCTAATAAATCGTCTTTCTTGTTGTCATGGGCCACCAGGGCGATATGTTTTGTCTTTGCCATTTTAATCTGCTGGTAATTCATCAATTTCCTCCGAAAGCGGCCAGGCAACCTGACTGGAAGGCATAATCAGGCGAACCATCTGGTCAAAGGTGAAGTAGTGCCAGGCCCAGGTGAACATGACGATGATACGGTTGCGAAAACCAATGAGATACATGATGTGGATGATTGACCAGATAAGCCAGGCCAGATAGCCAGTGAGGGCACGGCCGTGCCAGTTCACCACCGCTTTGTTCCGGCCAATAGTCGCCATAGACCCTTTGTCTTGATAGCGGAACGGGGTTAGCGGACGGCCGTAGAGATGATGATGGATATTATCGGCGGCATGGATACCTTGCTGAATGGCAACCTGGGCGACCATCGGCAGCCAGCCATTCCCGGTTTCGGCCGGAAATGCTGCCACATCGCCAATGGCAAAAGCGTGATCATGCTCTGCCAGTTGTAGGGTGGGGCGCACCGGGATGCAGCCATTACCCAGCACGGCAATCCCGGACTCTTGTGCCAGCGTTTGCCCCCCTACGCCAGCGACCCATATGACGGTGTGGGTGGGAATTTGTGAATGGTCATGCAGGGTAACGGCCGTTGGCGAAACGGCCGTTACGCGCTTTTCCAACAGCACGGTCACCCCCATCTTCTGCAAAGAACGCACGGCATATTTGCCGAGCGAGTCGGGCATTCCTCCCAATAACTGATTGGCTGCTTCCAGCAAAACAATGGAAACTTCCGCTATATCCAGTTCCGGGAAATCCATCCGCAGCGGCCGATGCACCAATTCAGATAGCGCGCCGGCATACTCCACACCGGTTGGGCCACCGCCCACCACCACAAACGTTAATAAACGGCGGCGTTCTTCGGCCGTGGGGGCCTGAACGGCACGCTCAAAGCAGGTGAGGATATGGTTGCGCAGCCGCACCCCTTCTTCCATTGTCTTCAACGAAAAGGTATGCCCGGCCCCCGGTGTGCCAAAATAACGGGTTACGCTGCCCGTTGCCAGGATGAGATAATCGTAGCTTATCTGGCCACGATTGGTGGTAATAGTCTGCGTGGACAGGTGAATCGCCTGTGCTTCCGCCAGTAAAAAGTTCACATTCGGCATTTGCCGCAGGATGCCCCGTACCGGATAGCCGATTTGCTCTGGCTCGATTTCGGCCGCCGCCACCTGATAAAGCAAGGGCAGGAAGGTATGGTAATTGTTCTTATCCATCACTGTCACGCGCACATTCTTGCTTGCCAGTGTCCGGGCCGCCCACAAGCCCCCGAAGCCAGCGCCAATAATGACGATATGGGGAAGTTTGGTATTGTTCATTTGG
The DNA here is from genome assembly GCA_964581605.1 of uncultured Ardenticatenaceae bacterium. Taxonomy (GTDB): domain Bacteria; phylum Chloroflexota; class Anaerolineae; order Promineifilales; family Promineifilaceae; genus CAADGU01. Next base: position 13,892 of record CAZOPF010000029.1, on the reverse strand, counting down.
TCAGACATTTTGTTCTCTAACGGCCGGTAGCAGCACCGTACAGGTTGTGCCTTGGCCGGGTGTGCTTTGGATGGTAATACGGCCGTTGTGCCATTCCACAATTTCTCTTGCTATAAACAGCCCCATGCCCACGCCGGGAATTGTTAACTGCCCTACCTGACGTCCCCGGTAAAAGCGGTCAAAAATATAAGGCATATCCTCCTCTTCGATACCCATGCCATGATCTACTACTTGCAGGCATACCATTTGTTGATCAGTCTGATAACTCAAGGAGACGATGATAGGGCCTTGGGTGCTGTAGCTGACGGCATTTGCCAAAAGCTCCTGCACCACCTGGCCAAGTTGGGCAGCATCACCCATTATCGGCGGCAGATGGGGTGGTGTTTCTAACTTGATCTCGGGCATACTCTTTTGGGTGCGGGCAATCTGCGCGATCTGTGCAGATACGGCCGTGCGCGTAACGTCATTCAAAGCGACCGCCACAAATTGGTCCGGCGGCGTCATCATGTCCACTTCTGGTGCCCGCATCGTGGTTTCCACAATTTGTGTCAAACGAGCCGTCTGGGTTTCAATCACATTCATATAATGCTGCTTCTTTTCCGGCTTACCAATACGCAATAAATCGAGATACAAATTCAAATTGGCGACCGGCGTCCGCAGTTCATGGGTCACATCAGAAATAAATTTAGATTTCAACCGATCCAGTTCTTGCAGGCGGATATTGGCCTTACGGAGAGCCTGGGTACGTTCCTCCACGCGCTCTTCCAATGATTCCATCACCTGCGCCCGGTAGAGGGCGTTGGCAGCAATATCGGTGAGGGAGGTGAGCAACTGCTCCTCAGCATCAGACAACTGGTACTCATATGAAAAACCAATATGCACAACGCCAATGGTGACTTCTTCTGTTTGTAGGGGTAAGGCAATGCTGGTATGCAGCTTTTGCAGATGTTCCATCTCGCTTTCATGCCGGAATAAATGCGGGTCGTCTTGCAAATGTGGGGAAAAATACATTTCACCAGACTGGGCAACGTGGCCGGTAATTCCCTGCCCCAACCGATGAGTTAATCCCAGCGTGTAACTGCCTGCCGGATAAACCGCACGAGAAATCACCTGCTCGCCACTTTCATCTTTTAGATAAATAACTCCCACAGTGGCATTCACGGCCTGCACGATATTTTCCAGGACGATGGGCAGCATATCGGCTACTGTATGGGCGGCCCGCAGGCGGGCCGACACGACGCTCAGTGTTTCCAACTCCTGAGCACGTTTGTGGGTTAGTTCAAACAGGCGGGCTTTTTGGATGGTTGCTGCCAGTTGATCCGCCACAATGGCTAACAGAGAAATATCGGCATAATCAAATATGTGTGGGTGGCGGCTGTCTATGTTTAAGACGCCCAGAACGGTCTGGTCAATTTTGATGGGCATCGCCAGTTCGGCGCGGACGTTAAAGCCTGGCGGCTGGAAAAAATCGGGATGTGCGGCCGTATCGTTTGCCAAAACGTATTCACCACGCGCGGCCGCCTGCCCAATAATGCCTTGCCCCACAGCCTGCCGATGGTTGCGGCCGTCGGTCATAAAAGAATAGATTCCCGCCACACTTTGCAAGAAGAGCTCCTGAGCATTGTCAGGTGCCATCATAAATATAACAACGTTGTCATAATCAAAATCCTCATATAGCCGTTCGGCTACCAGGTCAGTCAACTCCTTAACCGTTACCAGGCTGACCATCTGCGATGCCAGATCATTCAATATTGACAGACGCTGTGCCTGTCGTTGGGATTCAGCAAATAACTGCGCCTGTTGCAGGGCTAATGCCACCTGGTTTGCTACGGCCGCCAATCGCTCTTTGTGGCCGTCATCATAAAAACCAGGCTGTGTTTTATCTACACATAAAAAACCAATGACCTCATCACTCATCAACAAAGGAACGCCTATCCAGGAACGCACATGCCGGGTGGCGGGTGTAACGACCCAGCCGCCGTATTGGCGCGTATCTGGCAGGCATAAGGGCTGCCGGGTTTCCACAATCTGCTGAAATGTGGGGATGGTCGCTAACGTAAACGGCCGATCCGCCAGTTGAGCCGGCGCTGCACTGGTAAACGCCTCATATCCCATGGCACGGGATACACGTATTTCACCTTGTTCCAGCAAGGCGATATTGGCCGTATCATAAGGCACCACACGCCGAATTTGTACCAGGGTAATATCCAGCAACGCCTCGTAATCCAGCGTCCCCGTCAGCGCCGTGCCAATTTCATTGAGGGTTTCCGCCAATTCCCGCTGTGCCCGTTCCAAATCCAACAAACGCATTTTGGCAATTGCCAGCGCAATCTGGTTGGCTGCCTGTTCACCCAGGTTTATTTCTGTTGCTGTAATTGTTCGTATTTCATCGAACACAATCAAAATAGCGCCTAATTTCTGGCTGCTGGCAATCAACGGCACAGCCAACATGGATTTGCCAGCAAAAGCAGATACCTGGTAAAAGTGGTTATAGTCGGAATGAGCCAGGTCTGGCACAACCAGATAGCGGCCGGTTTGCAGAACAGCTTCGGTCACGGTGGGGTGGTCGTATAAAATGGGGATGGTGGGGTAAACCTGGCGCATAGGGCCATAGGCTGCCCCCGGTAACACCTGTTGCCGGGCAGCGTCCCACAGGGTGATGTAACACCCGATGGGGGCGAAGAGATCGCCCAGCCTATCGGCAAACCGCTGCAACATATCATTGATATTCAAGTCGCTGATGCCGGTTTGGGTAATGTCATTCAATAACGTCGTATGGTAGGCGAATTTTTCCAGCGAGCGATGTGCCTGCTCCAGCTGGTTTTGTGATGTGCGCACGGCCGTCTGGTCTTCCACCGTACATAGCAGGCCGATTGGCTTGTTTTCGGCATAAATGATGGTGAATTGCAGCAGCAGCCAGATGGACTCTCCTGGTAATTGCGAGGCGGGCAGGATTAGCCCTAATTCCCGATTGGCGGTAAAAGGGATGGCCGTCTCCTGAATAAATGCCATCACACCGTCCCGATTGACGGCCATTTCTGCCACCTGTGCCAACATCGTGCAAAGGGTATATGTTGTTTTATTCCCTTCCAGTAACAACAGGCGGCGGGCGGTCTGGTTCCATTCCAGCAATTTCCCCTGATCATCAAACAGAATGATGCCAAAAACGGCCGTATCCAACGCCTGCTTCTCTCCAATCTCCGTCGGCGACAAAATGCGATAGCGCACAATCCCCCAGGTAGCCATCACCGCAACCGACAAAGAGCCTGTCAACCCCACCAGAGCAGGCATCTGCCATAACACAAATCCGTTGATAACGCCGGCTACTACTAACAAGGCTAATAGCCCCCAACCGGCGGCACGCTGACGTGGCGGTGCCTCATTGGTCAGCAGCGCCACCAGAATCAGGATGGGGAACAGCACATGGGTGGATTGCACCACTAAACCATAGATTAGCGGGCCAAACATGCCCATCAGATAGGTAGCCAACGAGAGATAACCAGATACGTAAGCTGCCTCATCAAACTGATAAACCAGGTCAAATGAGACAAAAATATCTATTACCAACAGCAGGAAAGCGCCGACCCCTACCCCTATTGCCAGCCAGGATAGCGGCCGTCTGTAACGGCTATGTGGCACGAACAAGGCCAGCAACAACAGTGCCAGCAATGTCGTCGCCGCAATGATAGCGGCCGCGTGCAGCCAGATACCCGCAGCAGCCACAGCAAAAAAGGGGGCGGTTACTTGCAAAATCACCCCCACTGCACTCAATACCAACGCCAGCATAAACAAAGCAAAAATACGATTGGCAAAAGCGCGGGGATGCGCCAGATAACCAACCACCATCAGAGCCATTTCCAGGCCAACTGCCAGCACTGCCAGATACAAGATCACATAATCCATTGCTACTTTCGTAGAGGCCACCCCCGAAGGTGACCACACCGAAGCGAAGTATACATGGTAGTTTACAGACGGGTAGACAAAAAGAGGCACGGCCGTAAAAACCGATATTCCCCACAGGCGCTCTTGCTCATCGCCTTGGCGAAATCAATTTGGTGCTATGGGCGGTAATGGCATGGGCAGCCGCCCACCACAATAGCCCGCTGGCAAGTGAAAAATGTTATATAAAGCAAATGACACGGCCGTTTGATTACATCGCTTCATCCCGGTATAGTAGGCAGCAGGAGGTTAGTTAGCTTTGAACCAGAAAAGAAACTTGTATGCGGTAAGTGTTGTCGCCATTTTGGGCATCTTGACCGGTTTGAGTTTGTTTACCTTCAGCTATGCAGAGGGAGCTTCCTATCTATCTGATGACCCCAACGCTTGCGTGAACTGCCATGTCATGCGTGAGCAATTTGATGGCTGGAATCGCGGCAGCCACCAGGCCGTAGCCACCTGTAATGATTGCCATACGCCCCACACGTTTCCCCAAAAGTGGATTGTAAAAGGGATCAATGGCTGGAACCACAGTTGGGCCTTTACGACCGGGAACTTCCCCAACACCATTCAGATCAAGCCGTTCAATGCACAGGTGGCCGAAGAGAATTGTATTGGCTGCCATGAAACGATGGTTGCCAATGTGCATGGTTCTGGCGAAACGGAAACCCTGGACTGTGTGGCCTGCCATGGGAATGTGGGGCACGGCCGTTAATAAACAAGAGGTGAAGCACATATGAAAAATCTGACACGAGAAAAATGGCTCTATGTAATCGTCTTTATATTAGCCGCCGCCTTAACCGTTGTTGTGGCCGCGCTACTGATGAACATCACCCAGCGCAAACAAGAAGCCGCCGAATACCCGCTCAAAGTAGTGGAGATTCCTGAGGGCGAGTTAGACCCGGCCGTCTGGGGACAAAACTTCCCTCACCAATATGATTCATTCACCCGCACCCAGGAAAATTACGGCGAAACACCTTATGGTGGGTCCGAACCCTACAGCAAACTGGAAAGATACCCGGCCATGGTTCGTTTGTGGGCCGGCTATGCCTTCAGCAAAGACCATAATGAAGAACGCGGCCATTATTATGCCCAAATTGACCAGGAAAACACCGAGCGCGTCCAAATCGTCAACCAACCCGGCGCATGTATTAACTGCCATGCCGCCGAAGCGCCCAGTCTGATTGCCGAAATGGGCTGGGAAAATTTCAACCACACTCCCTATAACGACCTGAAAGATCAGCTACATTTTGGCTCCTCTTGCGCCGACTGCCATGACCCGGACACGATGGAACTGGTTATCACCCGTCCTGCTTTCCGCAATGCCATGGAAGAACGGGGCATTGACCTGAGCCAGGCCACCCGCCAGGAGATGCGCTCCTACGTCTGCGCCCAATGCCATGTGGAGTATTACTTCCTGGGCGACAACAAGGTGCTGACTTTCCCCTGGAGCCAGGGACTCAGCATTGACAACATTGAAGCCCATTATGATAGTTATGGTTTTACCGACTGGACTCACGCCGAGACCGGCGCGCCGATGATCAAAATTCAGCACCCCGAATTTGAAATGTGGAGTAGTGGCCTCCATGCCCGCTCTGGCGTTTCCTGTGCCGACTGCCACATGCCGTATGTGCGCGAGGGCAGTGTGAAGGTATCTGACCATTGGCTGCGCAGCCCACTGGAAAACATTAGCCAATCGTGCCAGACCTGCCACAATCGGCCGGAGGAAGAATTGGCCGAAAGAGTTATGATCATTCAGGATACAACCGCCAGCCTGCTGCGCCAGAGCGAAGAGGCGATTATTGCAGCGATAGATGCTATTGTGGCCGCGCGTGAGGCAGGGGCGACGGATGCGGAGTTGGAAGAGGCGTTGTTGTTACACCGCGGGGCGAGCTTGCGTTGGGATTTTGTCTCTTCGGAAAACAGCACCGGTTTCCACAGTCCACAGGAATCGGCGCGCATTTTGGCGGAATCTATTAACCTGGCGCGGCAGGCCGAATTGATCGCCTATCAGGTATTAGCCGGGAAGTAGTTTAGACGCCGGGCAGCCTGAGGTTCGTTACATGAGAGGGTCACGGCCGTGACCCTCTTTTTGTTGCTTGCCCCTTGCCCATGCATTAGAATCGGGTTACGAGAGGATACTCATGAGCACAGAACGTATTGGACGCTATGAAATTTTGCAACGGTTGGGGCGCGGGGGCATGGCTACGGTATACCTGGGCCATGACCCATTTATCCGTCGTGATGTCGCCATTAAGGTGATGTCGGCGCAGTTGATGGAAAATGACCCGACGTTTTTTGATCGTTTCCAACAAGAGGCGGAGACGATTGCCGCGCTGGAACACCCGGCCATTGTGCCGATTTATGATTTTGGCAATCAGGGTGACCAATCTTATATTGTGATGCGCTATATGAACGGGGGAACGTTGGAAGAGCGCATTGGCAAGGGGCCAATGAAGCTGCAAGAGATTGCGCCCATCATAGAGCGGGTAGCGGCCGCATTAGACGAAGCTCACCACAAAAAGATCGTTCACCGCGATATTAAACCGGCTAACATTTTGTTTGATACCAAAGAAGAGGCGTTTTTGTCTGATTTTGGCATTGCCAAAAGTACGGCGGCGGCTGGCCTGACGGCCGATAACACCTTTATTGGTACAGTGGAATATATGAGTCCAGAGCAAATTCAGGGGGAGAAGGATTTAGACGGCCGTACCGACGTCTACTCTCTGGGCATTGTGCTGTTCTTCATGCTCACCGGTAAGTTGCCTTTCAAAAAGGACACGCTGGTCAGCACCATTCTGGCACACCTGACGGAGCCGGTGCCCAGCGTGCAGGCTGCCCTACCACAATCACGCCTGCCCTGGGATGAAATTCTGAACAAAGCATTAGCCAAAGACAAAGCCGACCGCTACCACACGGCCGGGGAACTGGCAAAAGATGTCAATAGCCTGCTTTCCGGTAAGTGGTATTTGAACAAATTGTTGGAATAAGCCTGGTCAAGAGAAGACGACCCGGTGAGGTAAAGCAAATTCATGTCTGCCAGAGACTTTTATCACAATACGGTTAGAACGGCACTTGAAAAAGATGGGTGGACTTATTACCCACGATCCTTTTTTGCTCAAATATGGCATTCGTAAAATCTATGCAGATTTGGAAGCAGAGAAGCTTTTTGCCGCAGAAAAAGAACAGCGCAGAATTGTGGTGGAGGTCAAGAGTTTTCGTGGCTCATCTGAAGTTGAAGATTTACAAGAAGCGGTTGGCTCTTACGTCATGTATTTGGGTATTTTAACTGTTACCTTTCCCGAAAGAGACTTATACTTGGCCGTCCCTGAGGACGCTTACATCGGTATTTTTAGTGAAATGCTAGGGCAGCGGATGATTCAACAAGCTAATCTTAAACTGGTTGTTTTCCGCCCTAAAGAGGAGGTTATCAAACAATGGATACCTTAACTCGTTACCGCAATGCCATTAAGCAAGTAATACTGGAACATGCCCAACATGAATCAGCCCTGAAGGATATTCGCACAGAGGTTATCTTTGATGAAACAAACGATCACTATGCTTTAGTGGAATCAGGTTGGCATGATATGATGCGAATAGAGGGGCAGGTCATTCATATTGATATTATTGATGGCAAAATCTGGATTCAGTTTGATGGTACACAAAATGGTGTGGCACGTGAGTTGGAAGCGATGGGTATATCCAAACAGGAAATTGTGTTGGGGTTTCACTCGCCGGCCAAACGGCCGTATACCGAATACGCCGTTGGTTAATCGGTAGACAATACTTTCACGTGTACGAAGATTTCGACTTCTCCCGGCTCAACTTCCCTGACTTTAAAGAAGATTCGGTGCGGGAGGCGCTCATCCAGCCACTGCTGATGGCCTTGTATTATGCCGAATCCGGGCCGTACAAAATTATCCGCAGCAAAACCCTCACCCACCCCTTCATCAAGATTGGCTCTAAAAAACGGCCGATCAAACAAATCCCCGATTATCTGCTGGAAGTGGATGGCAGCTATGCCTGGGTGCTGGACGCCAAAGCGCCAGACGAGGATGTGCTGAACCACGAGCATCAGGAGCAAATTTACAGCTATGCCATTCATCCAGACGTGCGCGTGAAGTGGTATGCGTTGTGCAACGGCCGTGAATTCATCCTCTTTCAAATTGACCGCGCCGAAGCGGTGCTTTACTTTCAACTTTCGGAAATTGCCCAATTTTGGCCGCAGCTACAGGCATTTCTGTCCCCAACCGCCTTTCAACTCACGCCCACAACTGGCAAAACGGCCGTCAAAGAAAACCTGCTCTCGATTACACCACCATCAAACCACCGGGCGAAATTAAAGATTTGCCAAAACACGCGAAGGGGAGTATCCGACCTTCGACGAGATCGTGCTCAACATCATGCCCCTGCTGAAAAACGGCAAAACGCCGGAAAACCAGACCATTCTCACCTGATTGGCTGACAAAACTTATCTAACCGCAGAGAACGCGGAGGGCGCAGAGGTTAACTAAAGGAGAAATCTCTGCGTTCTCCGCGCCCTCTGCGGTTGAAAAATGAAATTTGTCAGTCAACTAGCCATTCTCACTGTGTTGGCGGAAATCGCCATCCGGGTGGGCACGGACAGGTGGCGGCTGGCCAATACAAATGTACAATTAAGTATCCCTTTTGGACGTGAGGCATAAAAGGGCGCTGCTTCATGTTCCGTACCATGCGCCAATTGTTGTTGGAGGAAAAATCTGTGATGTTCCAAAAACTACTCATTCCGCTAGATGGTTCTTCATTTGGTGAATTGACTCTGGCTTATGCACGCTCGCTGGCACAGCATTACCGGAGCGAGATTTTATTGCTGCATGTCGTTTCGTCCGGTTGGGAGGGGGAAATGCGGGCGGAGATGCCATCAACAGAACAAGCCACCCAGACCCATGAAGCGCACGATGCCACTGCGTATCTACGGGAAAAGGAACAGGTTTTGCGCGAGGAGGGGTATGTGGTCACGGCCGTCATCCGCCAGGGCGAACCGGTGCATGAGATGATATTGGACACGGCCGTTGCCGAACAGGCCGACACCATCATCATGTCCACGCACGGCTTCACCGGCCTCAAGCGCCTCATGTTTGGCAACATCGCCGAAAAAGTAATCGGCCGTGCCGCCATTCCCGTCCTCCTGATTCGTCCCCCTGACAACAACTAAAAATTGCCAGATCGCCCAACCTACAGTATCCTTCTCCCCAACCTTACTAATTCCTAATTCCTAATTCCTAATTCATAATTCCTATTCCTAATTCCCAATTCCCACCAACTACCGCCCATGATCCGCATCCTCCAGCTTTATGCCAATGCCATTGATAGACTCAGCGAAGGGTTAGGCGCACTCTCCATGTACCTTGTCTTACCCACCATCTTCATCGGGTTTGCCAATGTTGTCTTGCGTTACGCAGGCCAGTTTGTCGGCACACGCCTCACCTCCAACGCCATCATCGAAATCCAATGGTATCTCTATTCGCTCATCTTCTTTTTTGGCTTCGCCTACATCCTTAAAAACAACATCAACGTGCGCGTTGATTTCTGGTACGGGCAGCAAAGCCAGAAACGCAAAGCGATTATAGATTTTGTGGGGCATCTCATCGCCCTCATCCCCTTTTGCTTTTTGGGGCTGGCTGTCACCTACAACCCGGTTATGCTTTCCTGGGGCCGCCGCTTCGATGGCTCGTGGGGCACCTGGGAAATGTCGCCCGACCCCAGCGGCCTGCCCCGCGCCCCCATCAAAACGATGATTCTGGTGGGCTTTTTTACACTGCTGCTGCAAGCCATTGTGGAACTGATTCGCCTTTACGGCACACTACGTGACATTGACGAACTCAAACGCACCACACCGCTTGAACGGGAAGAGCCGCTGCGTGTGGAGTAAAAAATGAGGTGCGGACGAACGCTGATGACGCGGATTTCTTCTTTATCTGTATTTCTCGGCGTTCTTTGCCCGTTTGCATCTTTGCCTTGAATCTTTTTTTTGAAGGAGGGAAGTTATGGGATCAGGTTTTGAATGGGTAGCCATCATCATGTTTGTGCTGTTCTTATTTCTCATACTGACCGGCTACCCGGTGGCTTTTTCATTTGCCGGCACGGCCATTGTGTTTGGCGCGATTGGTCTGGCGTTGGGCGCTTTTGATCTGGAGATCTTGCGGCTGCTACCCAACCGCTGGTTTGGTTCCATGTCCGATTATACGCTGCTGGCTATTCCTTTCTTTGTCTTTATGGGGGCCATTTTTGAAAAGTCCGGGCTGGCGGAGCGGCTGCTGGAGACGGTGGGGCTGTTGCTGGGGCCGGTGCGCGGCGGGCTGGCGTTGGCAGTGGTGCTGGTGGGCACATTGCTGGCGGCCGCAACCGGTGTTGTGGCGGCGACGGTTATTGTGATGGGGCTGCTGGCCTTACCGGCCATGCTGCGTTATGGCTATAACCACAAACTGGCAACAGGTGTCATTACTTCATCGGGGACACTGGCCCAATTGATTCCGCCCAGTCTGGTGCTGGTTGTTCTCAGCCAGCAGGTGGGTGTGCCAGTGGGTGATCTCTTTCTGGGGGCATTGATTCCCGGTTTGATGTTGGCCGGTTTGTATGCCGCCTACGTGTTGATTTATGCCTTTTTCCGGCCGGAAGTGGCCCCGGCGCTGCCCCCCGAAGCGCGAACGGTGAAGGGGTGGGCCTTGGCCAGGCAAACGGCCGTAGCCGTTGTCCCCGCTCTCCTACTCATATTTGCCGTTCTGGGCAGCATCTTCACCGGCACCGCCACCCCCACCGAATCTGGCGCTGTGGGCGCGTTTGGCGCTTGCCTGCTGGCCCTGCTCAACCACAACCTGAACTGGCAGGTTTTGAAGCAGGCTGCCCGCACCACCGCCAACATCACCTCCCTGGTTTTGATGATTCTCTTCTGCTCCTCCCTCTTTAGCGTCGTCTTTGACAACCTGGGTGGGCAGCAGTTTGCCACCGAACTCCTGACCAACCTGCCCGGCGGTTATTGGGGCTTCATCATCGTCGCCAATATCGCCATTTTCCTGCTCGGCATCAACCTGGAATTTCTGGAAATCAGCTTCATCGCCATGCCCATTTTGATCCCGGCGGCCATTGCGCTCGACGTAAATCTGGTCTGGTTCACGGTAATGGTGGCCGTTAATCTCAACATCGCCTTCATTTCGCCACCGGTCGGTTTTTCCCTCTTTTACCTGCAAAGCGTGGCCCCGCCCGAAGTGCAAACACTGGACATTCACAAGGGCGCCATCCCCTTCATGGGGCTGCAAATGGTGGCTTTGATTATTGTGATGCTGGTTCCCAGCACCGTGTTGTGGCTGGTAAATCTGGCGTCGTAAAAGCAGTGCCAGGCAAGGGGCGGTAAGACTCTGGTCAACCAACATGGTTTTGCCCCTTGCCTGGCACTACACAGGCTATTCTTCTAATGTCGAAACATCCCCCTCATCCATGCCCAACGCGCGAGCTTTCAGGACGCGGCGCATAATTTTGCCGGAGCGCGTCTTGGGGAGGGAGGTCACAAATTCCACTGTTTCCGGTTTGGCAATCGGCCCCATCTCATGCCCCACATGGTCACGTAGTTCGTGAGCCAGCTTTTCGGTAGCGTCAAACCCTTGCCGCAAAATGCAATATGCTTTGATGATGTTCCCCTTCACTTCATTGGGATCAGGGATGCCAATGGCGGCCGCTTCGGCGACGGCCGGATGGCTGACCAGGGCGCTTTCGATCTCGGCCGTGCCCAGGCGATAACCAGACACTTTGATCACATCATCAATACGGCCGATCACCCAGATATACCCATCCTCATCCTTACGCGCACTGTCGCCGGGCAGATACCAGCCCTGCTCGGCAAAGCGGCTCCAATACTGCTGCACAAAGCGGTCGGGGTCCTGGTAAATGGTGCGCAACATGCCCGGCCAGGGGGATTGGATGACCAGATAGCCTTCTTCATTGGTAGCCACCGGGTCGCCTTCTTCGTCCACCACATCCACCTGCACGCCGGGAAAGGCGCGAGTAGCTGACCCCGGCTTCAAGGGCACACAGGGCAGCGGCGTGATCATAAAGCCGCCCGTCTCCGTCTGCCACCAGGTATCCATGATTGGACAGCGTTCTTTGCCAATGACCCGGTGATACCACTTCCAGGCCTCAGGATTGATCGGTTCGCCCACCGTGCCCAGCAGCCGTAGTGAAGACAGGTCGTGTTTGTTCGGCCAGCTTTCGCCAAAACGCATCAGCCCGCGAATGGCGGTGGGAGCGGTATACATGATGGAAACGCCATACTTCGCCACCATTGACCACCAGCGATCCGGGTATGGGAAAGTGGGCGCACCCTCATACATAAAGCTGGTCGCCCCCAAAATGAGGGGAGAGTAGACGATGTAGCTGTGCCCGGTAATCCAGCCGGGATCGGCCGCACACCACCACACATCTTCCGGCTTCACATCAAACGTCCATTTGAGCGTGGTACTCGTCCAGACCATGTAGCCGCCGTGTGTATGCAAAATGGCTTTGGGTTTGCCGGTAGTGCCGGAGGTGTAGAGAATGAAGAGGGGGTCTTCGGCGTCCATCACCTGGGTGGCCGCTTTGGGGTCGGCAATGGGCAGGTTCATCAGGTCATGGTACCAGTAGTCACGGCCGGAGACCATTTCCACCTCTTGCCCGGTACGCTTGACGCAGATGACGGATTGGATGGTGCCGGCACGGTCTACGGCTTCGTTGGCAATTTGTTTGAGTTCTACAATTTTGCCGCGCAGCCAGGCGCCGTCACAGGTGATGAGCAGTTTGGATTTGCTGTCGTCAATGCGCCCCAAGAGGGCTTCGGTGGAAAAGCCGCCGTACACAACGGAATGCATGGCCCCCACTTTGGCGCAGGCAAGCATGGCGATCATCAGTTCGGGGATGCGTCCCATGTAGATGGTGACGCGGTCGCCTTTGCTGACGCCCATGGAGCGCAGGACGCTGGCAAATTTGCACACCTCGAAGTTGAGCTGTTGATAGGTGTAGGTGCGCACGTCCCCTGGTTCGCCTTCAAAGATGAGGGCGGCTTTGTTGCGCACGGCCGTGCGCATGTGCCTGTCCAGCGCGTTGTGAATAATGTTCACCTTGGCCCCCACAAACCATTTGTAAAAAGGGGCGTTGCTATCGTCTAAAACCGTTTCCCAGGGCTTGTACCACTCGTAATTTTCAGCGGCCACTTTGCCCCAAAAACCGGCCAGATCAGCTGACGCTTCAGCGTGGACTTTGTCGTAATCAGAAATATGAGCGCGGGTAATCACTTCCGGTGCGGGGTAGTACACTTCGCCCACCATACTTTTGTTTTCAGCCATTTGAGCCTCCTTCTCGTTGTATATTTGTAAGGGATGATGCCTCAAGTATATTGACAAACGGCCGAAACGTAAAACGCTGGTTGCTGTGGATTCCATGTGGCGCATCCTTATTGTCAGGTGATTCATTCTGAGATATAAGTAGCGTCTATCATCACATGTTTAAGGAGAAATCTCGTGACTGTATCGGCTGATGCCATGGCCACCATTACAACTCTAAGTTCTCTGTTTGGGCTGGTTTTATATATTGTGTTTGCGGCCGGTTTGTGGAAAACATTGGTTAAAGCGGGGGAGCCAGGCTGGACGGCCGTCATCCCCATCCTCAACTGGTATTTTATGGTCAAAATATCCGGCCGGCCGGGCTGGTGGATGCTGCTGTTTTTTGTGCCTATCCTGAACATCGTCATTTGGTTGATGGTGGCGCTGGATACCGCCTATGCCTTTGGCAAAACTACCCTCACCGGCATCTTGCTCTTTTTCCTGCCCTGGGTTATGTATCTGGTGTTGGGGTTTTCAGACGCGACTTATCAGAAGAAAATGGGTAATTGGGTAACTGAGTAATTGAGTAATTACCCAATCACTCAACCACTCAACCACTCAATCACCCAA
>CAZOPF010000028.1:17865-56465 GCA_964581605.1 uncultured Ardenticatenaceae bacterium | reverse complement strand
AACTACTCACCGTTTACTGCTCACTGCTCACTGCTCACCGCTCACCGCTCACTGCTCACCGCTCACCGTCCCAATGCCTCCAACACAGGCGCGTCTACTTCAATTTTCAAGGCGTCGGCGAGCGTATCAGTCATATTAGCCACGCTGGCGATGAAGATGATTTCCACCAATTCCTCGTCACCCACACCCTGGTCACGTATCTGGTCATAATCTTTGGCTGTTAACGATTGTGGTGTGAGGGCGCACTTCAAAGCAAACTGGATGATAGTGCGGATGCGCTGCGGGTTTACATTGCCCAGGTCTCTGGCCAGTTGTTCCAAAACTTCCTCGTCTATACCCAATGAACGGCAATACAGTTCACCATTCGCTGAACAATAGTGACAATTCTTGGCGGTAGGGATGCAGTAAGAAATCATGGCCACAAGTGCCTGGGGCAACGTCAGATTGCTATAAAAAGTGCGGAAAATGTCGGTACAGGCAGCCAATACATTGGGAGCAATGGCAACGGCTTTGGACATATTCGGTACAAAGGGCATATTCAATGCCTGTTTTGTCGCCTCATACAGGCTGGCCACCTCGCCGGTCGCTTCGTCTTCTTCAATCATGGGGAAGCCGCTAATGGGTAAGTAGTGCATGAGATTGTCTCCTTTTCCAGGTTAATACGAATTGCAACATTACGGCCGTGTTAACCCACAGTATAAAACAAGCCATCCTCGTTCTTCCAGTTCAAAAACCGTTCATTTTCTGCTAAGTCTAACAAACGCCATCAGGTAATTACGCAATCATCCAATTACCTTCCTAACGCCTCCAAAACCACCGATTCAATTTCAATCTTAAAACTATCGGCCAGGGTGTCATTAAAATTTGCCATGGCGGACAGGAAGATAATCTGGGCCATTTCGTCATCGCTGAGGCCCTGATCACGAACACGCTCATAGTCGGCGGCCGTCAACGCCTGGGGGTCAAGCGCGCATTGGATGGCAAACTGGATAATGGCTCGCAAACGCTGGGGATTGACATTGCCCAGGTCTTTTGCCAGCATCTCCAGCGTTTCTTCATCCACCCCCAAGGTGCGGCAATACAATTCATTACTGGCGCTGCAATAACGGCAGTTCCGGGTGGTGGCAATGCAGTATAAGATCATGGGCATTAACGTCTGGGGCAGTGTCAGATGGCGATTGACTGCCTGGAGCATTTCCAGGTAGATGTTATAGATGGCAGGGGATATGATCATAGTCTTGGCCCAACTGGGAACATAGGGCAGGCCAACTTCTTGCTGCATCTGTGTGAATTGTTGACGGGTTTCGGGATCAGCTTCTTCAGGTTCGATAACCGGAAAACCACTGATAGGCAGGTATCGCATGGGCATTTTCTCCTTACGGGTGAATCAGGTTTAGGGCACAGTATAGCAAAAAAACCGGGGTTCTTGGCAGAACCCCGGTTTTTTAGTTTCGCGCCGCCTGCACAAAGAACTCTACCGTTTCGCCACTGTTCAGCGTCCCGGCAAACCGCCAGGCTGGTTGCAACAAGATGGTGGGCGCGTTGTTCTCGGTAGCTGCTCCTTCGGCAGCACCTTCCGGGAAAAGGTAGGTGAGATAGTAGGCCAGTTCCACGCTGTCTATAGTGGCACTTTCGTAAGCGGTTGCTACTGCTTCGGCCGCTGGTAAAGTGGTTTCGGCCGCATTAGCCTGATCAATCCGCTCCCACTGCAATTGCAATGATCCATCTTCGGCCGTCTGGCTGTTCCAGGCGTAGACAAACAGTTCTGTGCCGTCGGCTATTTCCGCGGGGGCGTCGGGCAGTTGATATGTTTGCCCATCGGTGGCCTCCAGCAGCGCCCGGTCACCATCACGCCGCAGAACGCCCTGTAAGGTGAGCGGCTCCAGAGTGCTGACTGACCAGTTATTGACGGTGACGGTACGGCCGTCGTCCCCTATCACTCCTTCCACCGTAATTTGCTGCCCGGCGGCCGCTGCCATCTGGTTAATCACTTCTTCGTCCCCGGCCAGTTGGAAGGGGTATAGCTGCACACGGGCGGCGCCGCTGCCGCTGGCGGGCAGGTAGGCGTTGGGCCAGCCATACAACTGCACGGTCTGGCCGGGTGCATATGGCCGCGCCCAGGATTGAACCGCAGGCAGAGGGGTGCTGACGGCCGTGCCCGCCGCCGGGTATATGGCAGACGAAATGTTGTTGGCCGCCACCCCGCTTTGCAGCCGCGCCCACGCATCGGTGGCCGGGATGAGGGGATAGGTGTTCACCAGTTCAGGGTTGGGCATCACCTGGTAGCTGACATAGCTGACCACCCCTTCCGGGCTGACACCGACGACAATCTCCGGCTGGTTGAGGGTGCGGCCCTCTATTTGCCGCAACACCATCACATCCCCGTTATAACCCTCCCGCACAACGTAGGGGAAATCCAGCAGGCCACGGGCTTCTAAAAAGGCCACGGCCGTCTGGCTGGCCATGGCAAAATCGGGTGGGTTAGCCGGGTCATACTCCGCGCTGCTGTCCTGGTAATTGGCGGCCCAGGGGCTGACGTTGAAGGAGAGTGTTCCATCGAAGGCATAATAAATGGTGGGCAACACGAGCGCCGGGGAGGCCAGGTCGGCCATGATATTCTCGCGGTATAGTTCGCCGGTAAAACCAAAACGGTTGGCAAGCTGGCGGGCGGCGTCTGGGGTTAACTCGCCGGAAGGGGTCTGGCGCAGCACGGCCGCTTCCGCCGGTTCTGCCGGTAAATCCGCATTGAGCGTAAAAGTAGTCTGGGCAAACGGATCGGCCACCACAACGCCAACGGCCGTATCCCCTTCACTGACCGGCGCATTTCCACCGCTCACGCCGCTACCCACTACACCTGCCAGTGGTGGCAAAGGGGCCAGTTCGCCGGTGGGCACGGCTTCGGGGATGGAAATGCTCCCCTGGGCATCGGTATTTTGCGGTAGGGAAGCGGTGGGCACGGCCGTAGGCAGCCCCTCCTTTCCGCCACACGCCGCTAACAATAGCAGGATTGATAAAAAAAATAGTCGTTTGATCATAATGGTTCTCCCATTTTATTGAGGTAGGGGGCCGATGGCCATGATTATGACACAATCCTTCCTGATATGAACCCCTCCGTAAATAGGGAGGTAGCCAATGGTTAGTGGTTGGCACAAGCCGCCAGCAACCGGCCACTATTTGCATTTGTTGTGCTGCGCTTCTGCTCATGACAACTTAAGGTGGGAAGAGTGTCGCAGAAAACTTACTGAAAATTCGTGTAAATCCATCAAATCTGTGCCAGCCATGTCCCCATTCTCTAATACTCACCCAACAGGGCCACGTGGCCGCGCAGGCTTTCGGCCATTTTGGCCAGGCTGATGCTCTCGTCTACCACGTGCGCCTGGTTTTCTTCGCTGGCGGCGTAGCCGAGCATAGTCAGGTTGTAGGGCACAAAGTGACGGCCGTCCGTAGCAAATTGGTAGCGCGTAAAAGGGACTTCATGGCCGACGGCCGTGCCCAAAATCTGCTGCACACGCACTGCTTTGGCATCGTCGGGCGCGGTGTAGAAGCCGAAGATGGGCTGGTCAGAACCGGCAAAGGGGGTGTGGGGCGCACACCAGGCGTCGCTAATGTCGTGCGGCCAATCACCCGCCAGTTGGTGGACGAAGGTTTGCAGACTGTTGGTGCTTTCGACGGCCGTGCGGAAATCGAGCAGCACCCGCGCCCAGGCAGGCGTTACGTTGGTGCTTTTGGTGTCCACTTCAATGATGGTGGGGGCCACCGTCGTCGGGCCAAGAATGGGGTGGCTTTTCAATTGGGTTTGCGCCGTTTCTAACTTTTGTAGGAAAGCGGCCAGGGCATAGTTAGGGTTTTGTGCTTTTTCGGGCACACTGGCATGGACGGAACGGCCGTGAAACGTGAGCCACATCTGGATAATGCCCCGATGCCCCAGGGCGATCTGGTTATCGGACGGCTCGCCTAACACGACTAAATCTACAGGATAATCGAGATGTTTCACCCAAAATTCCGCGCCCGCACCGCCAATTTCCTCCTGCACTACGCCGGTAAAAACGACATCACGGCGGGGGCGAGCGCCCGCCCGCCGCAGCGCGGCCATGCTATACACCTGCACCGCCAGCGGCCCTTTGATGTCACACGCGCCCCGGCCCATGAGACGGCCGTCGCGCACTTCCCCACTGTACGGCGGCACACTCCACAAACTCGGCTCGCCGGGGTCCACATGATCCAGGTGGGTGTTGAGGACAATTGCGCCCAAGGAGGGGTCTGTGCCCCGTATACGGCCGTTGACGTTCCCCATCTCGTCAACCCACACCTCATCAAAACCCAATTGGCGACATTCGGCGGCGACCACATCGGCAATGGCCGCCTCCTCAAAAGACATACTCGGCGTCTGAATCAGCCGCCGCGCAAAATCCACACAATCCGCTAACAACAGTTCCCAATCCAGATTCATTGTTTTCCTCATCGTCGAAATGACTCAATTACCCAATTACCCAATTACCAATATCCCCCAAATTCGCCATAAATGCCACAACCAACCACCAGGCTACTTAATATAGGCGCTTACGCGCCTACACATAACGTTGGCTAGGGCCGGTGAACGTTGTATGATAGGCGCAGTTAACGGTCTTTGGTGTGTGGTGTAAGAGGGTGGCTCCATGACAGCACAAACATTTGGGCGTTACGAGATCAGGCGGGAAATTGGACGGGGCGGCATGGCCACGGTGTATCTGGCTTATGATCCGCGCTTCCGGCGGGAGGTGGCGCTGAAGGCTATGCCACATCAGTTTACACATGATCCCATGTTCCGCACCCGCTTTGAACGGGAAGCGCAAACGATTGCTGCACTGGAACATCCGGCTATTGTGCCGGTGCATGATTTTGGCGAGGAAAGCGGCCAGCCCTATATTGTCATGCGTTACATGTCGGGTGGATCACTGTCGGAGCGGCTGAAGCATGGGCGGTTGTCGTTGGCGGCGACGACGGCCGTGCTCAATCGCATTTCCTCCGCCCTAGACCGGGCGCATGGCATTGGCGTTGTCCATCGTGACCTGAAACCGGGCAATATCCTCTTTGACCAGTATGGCGATGCTTTTCTGGCCGACTTTGGCATTGCCAAAATTGCCGAAGCGACGGCGGCGTTGACGGGCAGTGGGCTGGTGGGCACACCCGCTTACATGAGTCCTGAACAGGTGAAAGGGGAGAATATAGACGGCCGTTCCGACATTTACTCATTAGGCATCATCCTCTATGAAATGTTATCCGGGGCGCAGCCATACCAGGCTACTACCCCCTGGGGTATCCTCTCCAAACACGTCAGCGCCCCCATCCCGCATGTTCTGGAGCAAGCATCCGACTTGCCGCCGCAACTGGACACGATTGTGACGCGGGCGCTGGCTAAAGAGGCGACGGATCGCTTTCAGACGGCGGGGGAATTGGCCACGGCCATGACGCTGGTGGTGCAGCAACGGCCGTACACCACCACGCCTACCGTCATCAGCCCCACACCTGAACCAGAAACCATACCGATAGCTGAACCGCTTACCGTCGTGGCCGAACCGGCGGCGACGCTGGAAGAAGCCGGGCCACCTACACGGCTGGTGGAACCACAGCCGGATGAGCCAAAGCCAGAGCCGTCCCGCCCAAGAGCAGCACCGCAGCCAAAGACGGCCGTTTCGTCTGTGCCCGGCACTGCTGCTTCACCATCATTCAAACAAAGACTGACGGGCGTGCCCATTTGGGGATGGGCCGCCGTAGGCATGGGGGCGCTGGTTTTGCTGTTATTGTGGGGGCGGGTCATGCGCCCAGAGGTCACACCTACGGCCGTGCCCACGCTTGCCACTGAAGTTGAGCCAGCGACTCCGACTGATACGCACACGCTTGCTGATTTTATTCAGACAAAGTGGGATGAGGGCTTTCGTGTGACCGATCTGGCTTACGGTAATGAGAACTGGGCTATGGTGATGACCCAAAACAGTCCCTACGGCCGTCAGGCCTGGAAAACATCGGTTGCTTTCCCTGGTGATTATATCGAGGAGAAGTGGGCCGAAGGTTTTCATGTAACCAGCCTGGCCTATGGCGACGGGGTGTGGGCGGTGGTGCTATCGCAGGAGAGTCCTTACGGCCGTCAGACCTGGAAAACATCGGTTGCTTTCCCTGGTGGTTACATTGAGGAAAAATGGGATGAGGGGTTCCGTGTGACCAGCCTGGCATATGGGGACGGGGTGTGGGCGGTAGTGCTGTCGCAGGAGAGTCCCTACGGCCGTCAGGCCTGGAAAACATCGGTTGCTTTCCCTGGTGATTATATCGAGGAGAAGTGGGCCGAAGGTTTTCATGTAACCAGTCTGGCATATGGGGGCGGGGTGTGGGCGGTGGTGCTGTCGCAGCAGAGTCCTTACGGCCGTCAGACTTACCAGGTATCGCCAGATTTTTAAGTAAATAAAAACACCCGTGATGGCAGCTACCAGGCGTACCTGGCCGGACGAGATATGCTTTTACCATCGGGAAGCCACTTTACACGAACAAACACAAATAACAAAACAATCAATCACCAACAGAGACATCCGACTTTTTTAAGAATCCAATGGGAATGACGACTCCCCCTCTCTTGACAAAACGTTTCACAACAGGCTATGAGCGGAACAACTGGCGTAAAGGTAGGGCAAATCCCGGCAGCACCTGGCCACCGGTTAATGTGTCATTGAGCAGGAGGATACGGCCGTGAGCCAACGATTCATACACCGTCACCGTCTGCGTTTCCGGGTCAACCAACCATACCAGCCGCACCCCCGCCTGCAAATACTCAGTAATCTTCTGCTGCACCTTGCTGGCGACATCAAAAGGTGACAACACTTCGGCTACCAGGTCTGGCGCAATAGCCCAAAAACCCGGTGGTTCACCCTCCGGCGGAATGCGCTCGCGGGCCACAAAGGAGACATCCGGGGCGCGCACCGTATCCGGGTCTTCTTCAATAGTAAACCCCGTCTCGGCCGCATACACCTCACCAAGGTTGTTAGCTTCAACGTAATTCCATATGATGGCCCCTAATCTGAGGGCGATTTTCCCATGTTGTGTGCCAGCGGGGGACATAGGTGATATTTCTCCTTTCACCAGTTCACTGTGGCCGCCATGATCAGGCATCTGGTACAGATCAACGGCCGTCAACAACGTTTTTGTTTGGGGCTTTACCATTGTTTGCATAAGCTCATTCTCCTGGCGGCACTAGACATCCGATTTCTTGGAGAAATCAGATGTCTGGAAGCAACTAATCTGCTCCTACTGGCAAGTCAAGTTGTTCATCAATCCACTCGCGTACCATTGCCCCAACAGATTTGCGGGCAGCAACAGCTTCGGCATGTAGCACGCCTTTCATATAAGGATCGAGATGAATTGTAATCGTTTCTGAGGTTTGCTGACCAACGGGTTGGAATGGTTCAAAATAGGCTGCTGGATAAAGGTAATCTTCGCCAGAACCATCAATAATACGCAACATATCCCCGTCATTTTCTTGGGGCGGGGTAACTTTGTACACTTTGCCAATGACCAGATGAGGCGAATAATCAGTCGCGCCATCATCGGCAAATAATGTCTGGTTTTTTATACAAAGAACATATTTGTTCATGTCTGCCTCTTCAAATTGCGCTTGACTTTTTCCAAACGCCTGCCGATTCCATGGGCCTCATACCAATGTATCTCTGCAAGCCAGATTTCCCCATTTTCATATTGGATCAAAGCTTTTCCTTTGAGTTTGCGCCAGTTACCATGTCCAAATTGACGATTCAGATAATGGCGGATGTCCACGCCATTCCCTTTGGCAATCACCTCAATATCAGTTGGATCACTGATTCTTTTGTAGTTCACCGTTCACTGCCTGTCTCGATTACATCATGTCAAGTATACCATAACGAAGAAGGGGGCTACGACCACAAGCGATCCCAACTGCGTTCGCTGTCCCAGTGGGGGGTGGGGGCGAAGTAGTCAGGGTCTTCGGGCAGGAGGTGGGCGTGCACGGCTTCTTCGTTGAGCGTGAAACCCAGACCCGGCGTTTCCGGCACGGGGATATAGCCATCTTGAATGAGGGGTTTGGGCAGGCCATCCACAAAATCCCCCCAAAAGGGCACATCGGTGAAGTGGTGTTCCAGGGCGATGAAGTTTTCGGTGGCGGCCGCGCAATGCACACTCGCCAGGGTGCTGATGGGCGTACCGGCCATATGCAGCGCCATGCTGACGCCGTACTGCTGCGCCAGGTCGCCAATCTTTTTCGTTTCCAAAATGCCGCCGCTGGTGGCGAGATCGGGGTGGATGACGTTGACGGCGTGGGCTTGTAGCAGGGGGAGGAAGCCTTCTTTGAGGTAGATGTCTTCGCCGGTGCAGACCGGGGTGTGCAGTGCCTGTTCCAATTGCACCCACTGATCGGTGAATTGCCAGGGCACCATATCTTCCAGCCAGGCCAGATTAAACGGCTCTAGCGCCTGCCCCAACCGCAGGCAATCATCCAGGCCGATGTGCCCAAAGTGGTCTACGGCCAGCGGGACTTCATCGCCAATGACGGCCCGCACGGCGGCCACATAGTCACACAGCAGACGAATACCTTTGTCGGTGAGGCGGACATGGGTAAAGGGGTGCATGGTGTAGCGCCAATCGGGCGGGCTGCCTGGTTGCGTTTCGCCGGGCAGCATCCCTTTGGGCCAGGAGAGCGCACCGGACACGCCCATGAGCGATTCGATGCCCACGTCCATTTTGAGCATGGTGAAGCCGCGCTCTAAGCGCCCCGCCAGTTTGTGCCCCATCGCTTCGCCGGTCGGTTCGTTGGGCGTGTCGCTGTAGAGGCGAATGTGGCTGCGGAATTTGCCGCCAGCCAGCATGTAGGCGGGCACGCCATACGCTTTGCCGGCCAGATCCATGAGCGCCATTTCTACCGCACAAACGCCGCCTGCCTGACGGCCGTGATGCCCAAACTGCTTGATCTTGCGAAACAGTTTATCCACGTTGCACGGATTTTCACCCAACAGGCGGCTCTTGAGCAGCAGCGCATACGTTTTGCTGGCCCCGTCGCGCACCTCACCGTAGCCGCTGAGACCCTGGTTGGTGTCCAGGCGGATGATGCTAAAACGCCAGCCACCCCAGCCGACGGTGGCGGTGCGCATATCGGTAATTTTCAGGTTAGACGGCCGTGAGGCTGTGTTGATGTACTCTTCTGGTTTTGGTTGCATCGTGATATGTTGAGTCTCCTCAAATAAGCTAATTTGGAGGCGCAGAATTACCGGGGCTCCAGAGAAAAATCTTCGGGAGCTGCGCGGATTTTTCCGTACACTCGTGCTTCAACTCTAAATGAAAATATCTGATTCCGTGAGCATTGTAAAGTCTGGGTTGATTCATGTTACACTTTCCCACGGAGGTAATGGTAAGATGACGCCATCTGCACAAACCACTCGTTCAACCACATCATATGATCCGGCACGGCCGTTTGAGATTGGCCTTTATTCCTTTGTAGAATGGACACCTGATCCGCTGGCCGGCCAACTGATCAGCCCGGCAAAGCGCCTGGCTCAGTTGTTGGAAAGTATAGAATTGGCGGAGCAGGTGGGGCTGGATGTGTATGCCATTGGCGAACACCACCGGCCAGAATATCTTTCCTCGGCCCCGGCGGTCATTCTGGCGGCGGCCGCAGCCCGCACAAAGCGGATTCGCCTGAGCAGCGCGGTGACCGTGCTGAGTTCAGATGATCCGGTGCGCGTTTTTCAGGATTTCGCCACGTTGGATTTGCTCGCGCACGGCCGTGCTGAAATCATGGCCGGTCGTGGTTCGTTTATCGAATCCTTTCCCTTGTTTGGTTATAACTTGCGTGACTATGATGCCCTGTTTGCGGAGAAACTGGAACTGCTGCTGAAATTGCGGGAGTCGGAACATATCACCTGGTCGGGGCGGTTCCGGCCAGCGTTGACGGGGCAGGGGGTGTATCCACGGCCGTATCAGGAGAAACTACCTGTCTGGATTGCGGTGGGTGGGACGCCCGAGTCGGTGGTGCGGGCGGCGCGGTTGGGGTTGCCGCTGGCACTGGCGATCATTGGTGGCCTGCCGGAGCAGTTTGCGCCGTTGGCCCGATTGTATTGGGACACGGCCGGGCGTGCCGGGCACGATCCGGCGCAGTTAGGCTTTAGCATCAATTCCCACGGCTACATCGCCGAAGATTCCCGGCAGGCTATCGCAGAAACATTCCCCGCCTACAAACAGGTGATGGATAAAATTGGGCGCGAGCGGGGTTGGCCGCCCATGACCAGGGAGCAGTTTGAGGCATCGTGTACGCTGCGAGGGGCTAATTTTATCGGCACGCCGAACGAGATTATCGAGAAGATTTTGTTCCAACATCAGATTTTTAGGCACCAGCGGTTTTTGCTGCAAATGAGCGTGGGCGCCATGCCCCACGACAAGATCATGCACGCTATTGAACTGCTGGGCACAAAGGTGGCTCCTGTGGTGCGGGCGGAAATTGCCCGGCGGTTGGCCGATTCGTGAGGGGCGGCCGTACCCTCTTTCACGCTGACCGCCTTCCCACACTTTTAGTTGGTAAGTGAATCAGGAGGTAACGGCCGTACCACCAACTCCACCTCCGTCATTGGATCCGCGCCCCAGGGCACATCTATCTGAGCCTGTACCTTCCATAACACACGCAAATAATGCCCTTCATAGCTCCAGGGCTGCGTGGGCAGCAAAAAGTCAAAGTTAAATGAACGGGGTATATTCGCCGACAGCGTGCCCTGAAACAGGTCTTGCTCCTTGACCATCTCTATATATTGTGAGCCACGGCCGGCCGTATGCCAAAACAAGCGCACAAACAGATGTTTACAGTTAACATCCCCATCTGTATAAACAGTCAACACACCCCCAACCAGATCACCCGGCAGAAACCGGCGATACCCATACGCCTTATTTCCCCCTTGCAAGGTTATTTCTAACGCTACCGTTGTCATTTTTTCCCCGGCGGTTTTACTTCTCTGTCACCCGTTCTGGTAACACCGTTAACTCAAATTCGTCCACGTAATCGGGCAGCCGTGGTTGGCTGGCCGTAATTTGCACAAACCATAACAACTCGTTGCGCCAGACCTTCAGTGTATGCATGGCGTCAGGCGGAATTTGCATGGTGGCTAGGTGATCAATGGCTTGGCCTTTCTGGTATTTGCCAGTGGGCAGATCAACGCTTGCCACGACCTCATCGTGGATGTCAGTAATTGTATTCTTGTCATCTTTTGAATGGGTAACTTTTTCGCGGCAAATCAGTCGAACTTGAAATTTGTGCAGTTGCACACCCCGTTTGAAACTGTGTTGGAGATGGACGGTGAAGGCTTCACCGACCCGCGGCGTGGTATTAGAAATTTGCACGTCCAGTTCACCCAGGCGCGCACGGCCGTAATACAAGATAGCGGCGTAAATGACCACGAACAGCCCCACGCCAATGAGTGGTGGAAAGAGGAATACCAGCCCACAGGAAAAAATGAGTCCGCCTATTGCGGCTAAGATAAAGATGCCATAGCGGCTGTTGGCATTAATGTTTTGTATTTGCATGGCTTATGGGGCCACCCAATCTTGCCAGAAGTTGCCCAAACAATATCTTAGCGGTCGTTTGCAAATAAGTTAGCGATTGGGTAATTGGGTAATTAAGTAATTGAAGCGGCTAATTACCAAATTACTCAATTACATCATCACTGCACGGTTACTTACCATGCGCGTATTATATAACAAAATGGAAACGGCCGTACCCGATGAGGTACGGCCGTCACCCATCAATTTTAGCTGGCATAAAGGTCTCTCTCGTCACGCATCACATTTCACGCAGTTTCCAGGCTTGAAAATCGGCTTCAATGTCTTCACGCCAGGGAGACACGTCAATTTCGCCGCTGGTATAGCGACCTTCGTCCAGGCGCAGCTTGCCGAACTCATCACGCACGCGGATCTCCTCGCTGCGCTCCACCACCGCCAGCGCCAGATGGGGCGGGATGAAGATGACGCCGGTTGGCGTGCCCAGCACCACATCGCCGGGCAGCACCGTCACCTCGCCGATGCGAATGGGGATGTTCAGCCCGGCCAGCGTAACATCAGCAATGGCCGTCGGGTCCACGCCGCGAATGTAAAAGTTCACATCTTGCAATTGCACCAGCCCTTGATAATCGCGGATGCCGCCATCAATAACGGCCCCGGCGCGGGTGCGGGCGCGCACGGCCGTGCCCAGATTATCCCCCACCACCGTGCCATCCTTCACCTTGCCAAAGATATCCACCACCATCACATCGTTTAATTGCAGGCTCTCAATAATCCACGAATTCTGGCCGCCAATGCCACTGCGCCCCTCCGCCACCCCCGCCTGCTGAATGGCTTCGTGGTAATCCGGTCGGTGCGGCAAAAATTGGGCCGTCACCGCCCGCCCCACCGTAATCTGGCCCGGATGCGTCTCGCGCCAATTCCCGGCAAACTGGCGGTGGTAGCCGTTGTTTTTCAAGACCACCCACGCCTCCTCCGTCGTCACCAATTTCATGCGCTGCAAAATGTCATCGGGCACACGCGGACGGCCGTCGGCAAACCGTTCAAACGGGTTCAACTTCGTCAACGCCATCAAATCTTCACGCCCAGGTTGTATGTGCATCTTTCCTCTTTTTATCCACAGATTACACAGATTCCGCAGATGAAGAATAATCTGTGTCATCTGCGTCATCTGTGGATTTACTCTTCATGCCGCCAGCCAAGCAGCCGTTCAGCCTTACGACAATCAAAGAAGCCCTGATGCCCGCTCAGACTGCCGCGCAGAGGGACATCCGGGTAGAACTGTTCCTTGAGAAGGGGGGAGGGCACGGCCGTCAGCGTCTCCGGCGCGACAATAAAAAAGAGCTCATGCCCGGTAAAATCGGCCGTCACGCCCAATAAAAACGCCCGCGCCGCCGCCCATCGCTCCGTGTAGCCCCACAACTCCTTGGCCATCTGTTCCGGCGGATCGTGGCGACGCTGCGCCACCGTTTCCCGGTCAGCCACCGCCCAATGAATCCGCAAACTGGCAATCCGCATCGGCCCATACCGCCGGGCAAACGAATCCGCCTGCTGTTCACACAACCACTTGGATAGACTGTACGCATCCTCGTTATAGGTGGGGTGCTGCTCGTC
This sequence comes from uncultured Ardenticatenaceae bacterium, assembly GCA_964581605.1. GTDB lineage: Bacteria > Chloroflexota > Anaerolineae > Promineifilales > Promineifilaceae > CAADGU01. The sequence goes on along the minus strand of CAZOPF010000028.1, from coordinate 43,319 downwards.
CAGCGGCAGATAGTCAAAGCGGGGCTGACGGCTAAAAGCGGCCCCCACCGCATTGATGCTGCTGGCCTGGCAGATGCGCCAGATGCCCAACCGGGCGGCCGCGCACAGCACGTTGTAGCTGCCCACCACATTGTTGTTGTGTACGGCATAGTCGGGATCAAAGCGAGGATGGGGAATGGCCGCCAGGTGAATGATCGCGTCGCAACCGGTAATGGCCTGCTCGATAGCGGCATAATCGGTCACGTCGGCCTGGGTGTGGTGCAGATGGGTGGATGGGGATGTTTGCGTCGGCAAGGTACGGTCAATGCTGACCACCTCATGCCCGTGTGCCAGTGCCACCTGGATAACCGTTTGTCCGACACGGCCGTTGCCCCCCGTCACTGCAATCTTCATAAACGCCTTTTGGAAGATAATCCCCGGATTACACAGATTCCGCAGATTTTGAATCTGTGCCATCTGTGGAATCTGTGGATTCATAAACCGCTTCCCGCAGTCCACGAATGTAACCGATGGCATAGAGACGGCCGTACACCGAATACCCCGGCTGTTCATTGCCATCACCTGCCACCGTGGGCACATGGTCCGGGCGCAGCACACCGGCAAAGCCAATGTCACGGTACGCTTTCAGGCAGGCCAGCATATCCGTCTGCCCATCATCATGCCACGTCTCCGCAAACCGTTCCGGCGTGCCACGCACATCCCGGAAATGCACAAAAAAAATCTTGCCCTGCCCCCCAAAATGGCGAATCACGCCGGGCAAATCAGCCGTCATCAGGGCAAAGGTGCCCTGGCAGAGGGTGATACCGTTCATCGGGCTGGGGACCACATCCAGCAGCCGTTGGAAATTGTCCACGCTGCGCATGATGCGCCCCACGCCACGAATGGGGGAGAGCGGCGGGTCATCTGGGTGCATCGCCAGTTTGACGTTCGCCTTTTCGGCCACCGGCAGTACCCGCCCCAAAAAGTAGGCCAGGTTTTCCCACAACTCTTCTTCGCTGATGGGGCCATCGTCGGTGAGTGGCGCGTCTTGCACGAGGGCGGCGTCAAAGCTGGTGACGAGGGAGCCGCCGCGTGAGGGGGTGCTATCGCTGGTGCGCACCCAGTTAAAGTCGGTCATCCATTCGTAGCACCAGACGGGAATGCCCAAGCGGCCCATGTTTTCCAGCAGGGTGCAAACAGTGTTTATTTCGGCGTCACGGCCGTGTTGTCCCCGTTTGGTTTTGTTCAATGGCGGCCGTGATTCAATCACCGCCAGTTGAAAGCCCGCGTTTTCATACCGCTGTTTCAGCCGCAGCAGCGGCAGATAATCCCAGGGAGCGTCCGGCCCATTGCCCGGCTCATCAAAAGGCAGGCCGCCTACGGCATAATCCACACCTGCCTGTTTGGCCAGTTTCCAGAGTAAACCAGGGGTCGGTGGTAAAAATTCGGCAATTTGAATCATGAGCTGCTCCAATAGGTCATGGTCAAGTGGACGTACATTACCACGCACTCCGTCTTACCACAACTGGCATAACACCCTGCACAACATCGGAGACTTGGGCAAAATGAGAATAGCCCCACCCACTTCATTTTCCAGGCAATTCTGGCTACAATAACGACAAATGTAGTGCTGAAAATTCATCTGGTTGTTGTCCTTTTGCGCACAAGCTTTCAACCCCCTTGTTCTGCATATTTTCTATCACTTTCAATTGGGGGTCCCTAATTTTTAGTGAGTTATTTAGCCTTTTATCTTCTAAACGAAGCGCAATAACCAGGCCGAGGTTGTACCTATGATTGACCAACATCTGGACGAAGCGCATGTCATTACCGTACCCATTGCTCTGGAAGCGGCCCCGGATGGTTTTGCGTTGCGCCATAAATTGCGCGGCCACCACAACGTTGTGTATGAACTGGCCTGGTCGCCCGACGGCCGTACCCTGGCTTCTGTTTCCGCTGACCGCACCGCCCGCCTCTGGCGGCTGCAAGGCGAGCACATGGTGGGCATCCCCGTCAGCCATGCCGATTATGTCTTTTGCGTGAGCTGGTCGCCCGACGGCCGCCTGCTGGCCACCGGCGCTAATGATGAAACGATACGATTGACCAACGGCCGTACCGGTGAACCCATCCGCGATCTGGTCGGGCACACCGGCCCCATTTACAGCGTGGCCTGGTCGCCCGACGGCCGTGTCCTCGCTTCCGGCTCCTTTGATCGCACCATCCGCCTGTGGGACAGCGCCAACGACTGGGCCAGCCAGGAATTCAGCGGCCACCAGGATTGGATTATGAGCGTGGCCTGGTCGCCCGACGGCCACATTCTGGCCGCCGCCTCCCGCGACAAAACCATCTCCTTTTGGGATATGCGCCAGGGCAAATTGTTCCGCAAACTGCGCGGCCATTTCGACATTGTGAACCACATCGCCTGGTCGCCCGATGGCACATTGCTGGCCTCCGCTTCCGACGATATGACCATCCGCCTGTGGGATGCGGGCGCGGGGCGGCTTCATGCCGTGCTGGAAGGGCACACCGACCTGGTGCTCTGTGTGCGCTTCTCGCCCGATGGCGCCTTGTTGGCCTCCAAATCCCGCGATGGCACCGTGCGGCTGTGGCGCTGCGACACCTGGGAACTGGTCGCCACTCTGGACGAGCCGCTCAAATCCGATTTGAACACCGCCCTGGCCTTTCACCCCCAAATGCCCCTGCTGACCACCCTCGGCGCCGGCGACCGCACCATTCGCGTCTGGCATCTGGACGATATGACCCTGCTGGGCGCCAATTTCACCACCGAAACCTGGCATTACCGCAATGCCAAAGTGGTGCTGGTGGGGGATACCGGCGTCGGCAAATCGGGCCTGGGGCTGGTGCTGTCTGGCCGCCCCTGGGTGAATACCGGCTCCACACACGGCTGCAAAGTATGGACATTTAGCAACGAGACGATTACGCTGCCGGACGGCCGTCAGGAAACCCGCGAAACCCTGCTCTGGGACCTGGCCGGGCAGCCCGGCTACCGCCTCACCAACCAACTCCATTTGAACGAGGTCGCCGTCGCCCTGGTTGTCTTTGATGCCAACAACGAGGTGGAGCCGCTGGCCGGTGTGCGCCATTGGGATCGAGCACTGCGCCAGGCAATGCACCGCCAGGGAGATACCGCCCTGCCCATGACCAAATATCTGGTGGCCGCCCGCGCCGACATCAGCGGCGTTTCCGTCTGGCACAGCCATCTGCGCAGCCTGGTGCGGGAAATGGGGTTCGATGGCTACTTTGAAACCAGCGCCAAAGAAGGGTGGCAAATCCCCGAACTGCGCGAAGCCATTCGCCAGGGCATTGATTGGGAATCTCGCCCCCACGTCAGTTCCAATGAACTGTTCCAGGCGATCAAACAATTTTTCATTGAGCAGAAAAAGAGCGGCCACGTCCTTTCCACTACAGACGATCTGTTCCGTCTCTTCTGCCAGACGCACCCGCACCAATCGGCCGGGGATTTGCAGGCGCGTTTTGAAACGGCGCTCAGCCGCATGGAAAATCGGGGACTGGTGCGGAAACTGCGCTTTGGCAGCTATGTGCTGCTGCAACCGGAACTGCTGGACGCCTATGCCTCTGACCTGGTGAATGCCGCCCAAAACAGCGCCGATGGCCTGGGCACATTGGCGGAAACAGAGGTATTAAACGGCCGTTACCTCACCCCCAGCCACACCAATCACACCAACCCGCAACAACAAAAATTGCTGCTCATCGCCACCGTTGAAGAACTCATCCGCCATGAAATCATCCTCAAAGAGCCGGGCGAAACGGGCGCCGATTTGATTTTCCCCTCCAAATTTACCCGCCCCGGCCCGGCCGTACCTGATGTGCCCGGTAAGACCATCCGTTTCACCTTTGAAGGCCCCGTGCGCAACATTTACGCGGTTCTCACCGTGCGCCTGGCCCACAGCCGCCTTTTTGAAAAGAAAGAGATGTGGCAAAACGCGGCCACTTTTACCGCCACCGTGGGCGGCGTCTGTGGCCTGTATCTGCGCGAATTAGACGAAGGCATGGCGGAGTTAACACTCTTTTTTGACGAAGCGGCCAGCGAAGCCACCCGTTATCAGTTTGAAGATTATGTGGCCGTGCATCTGGAACGGCGGGCACTGCCCGGCTCGGTGACACGGGAGCGGCTGTTCACCTGTGAGCAATGCAGCGTGCCGATGACGGCGCAGCAGGTGGCGGCGCGGCGGGCGCGGGGGCTGAAGCAAATGAACTGCCCGGTTTGTGATCATCCCATCTCGTTGCTGGATGGGCGGGAACGGCTGTCGCAGCCGGTTACTTCGGTTGTGGCCGAGATGGACGAGGCCGCCGACGCCCACCGCAACCGGGATGTGGCCGAACTCATCTTGAAAGGCAAGGTGACAACCAACGATTATGATGTCTTTTTGTGTTACAACGATGCGGATGGCACGGCCGTGAAAGCGATTGCCGACCAACTGCGCGAACGGGGCGTCTTGCCCTGGCTGCTGCCACCGACGCAATCGGTTACGGCCGATACGCTGGCGCACATTCGCTCCGTCGCCATTTGCGTGGGGCGTGGCAAAGTGCCCTGGCGGGATAACGAGACGGTCAAATTATTACAGCATTTTGTGAGCCAGGGAATTGGCCCCTTTGTGATTGTGGCTCTGCCCGGCTGCCCGGAAGGAATGCACTTTCCCGACGGTATTTTGCAAGTCAACTGGCGGGATCAAAGCGCAGCTGGGGCGGATATGCTGGCCTCTTTTGTTCAGGCCAGACCGAAGGCGGTTATCAGTAATCAGTGAGCAGTGAGCAGTGAGCAGTGAGCAGTGAGCAGTGAGCAGTGAGCAGTCTACTGTTCACTCACGGGGAGGTATACATTCCTACCAATTCCGTTTGTGCCAACATGTGCCCTGCCATCGCGTCCAGAAGCTGCTGTTTGGCAGCGCCCGGTTCCAGGTTGAGCCGGGTATCCAGGGCATAGAGGGTGAAAACGTAGCCGTGTGTCTGGCCGGAAGGGGGACAGGGGCCGGCGTAGTAGGATTGGAAGGAACTGTTACGGCCGTGAACGCTCCCATCCGCCAACTCCTCTTCGTGCGGCAGACCCTCTGGCAAACCGGCCGTTCCTGGTGGAATGTTAAACAACACCCAATGATCCCACACGCGGCCAGCGACGGGCACCGCATCCGGGTCATCCATCATCAGCACCAGGCTTTGCGTCCCGGCGGGTGGTGTGCCCCAGGCCAGTTCTGGGGACAAATCTTCGCCATGGCAGGCATGGCGGGTGGGAATCTCGCCATTGGCGGCAAAGGCCGGGCTGGTGAGAACAAACGGAGCGGGTGTGGGGTTGGAGGGCAATGGCGTGGCAGTGGGTGGCACAGTGGTGGGTGAAGGCACGGCCGTTGGCGACCCACTACAACTCCCCAGGGCGATTACCAGCAATAACAGCGTCATGCCCACGCAGGTGGGCATCCACCACCCGATAGGTTCCCGCCTTCGCGGCAATGACCGGCCTAAGTAATCGTTTCTTGCCACTTTCGAGCTATTCCTACTGGTTTTTAATCTGTTCCCGCGGCCGTTTGGCTATGGTCAACCGGGGCATAGGGCTGATGGAGTTTGATCGGGTCGCGGCTCTTGCGCATACGCAGGTTGAGGAACTCCACAAACACGGAAAAGCCCATGGCGAAATAGATATACCCTTTGGGAATGTGTTGGTGCAGCCCTTCCACGATGAGCGTAAACCCAATCAGCAGCAGGAAGGAGAGGGCCAGCATTTTGACGGTAGGGTGGTTTTCCACGAAGTTACCAATCGGGTCGGCGGAGATGATCATCACGGTAGCAGCCACCAACACGGCGATGACCATAATGGCGATTTCCTCTACCATGCCTACGGCCGTGATCACCGAATCCAGTGAAAAGACCACATCCAACAAAAGTACCTGGAAAATAACGCTGGCAAACGAGGCCTTGACCGCATCCGACGCATGGCCCTCCGCCCCTTCCAGCTTTTGGTGAATCTCATATGTAGCCTTCCCCATTAAGAACAGGCCACCCAAAAACAATATCAGGTCTCGCCCCGAAATTACAAAATCACCTATTGCAAATATCGGCTCCGTCAGCCCAATGATCCAGGAGAGCGAAAAGAGCAGCAAAATGCGTGAGAGTACAGCCAACGCCAGACCAGTACGGCGAGCTTTGGACTGCTGCTCTTTGGGCAGTTTGCCAGCCAGGATGGAAATGAAAATGACATTATCTACGCCCAAAACCAATTCCAGAGAGACGAGAGTTGCCAGAGCAACCCAGGCACGAGGGTCGGTTATCCAATCCATAGTTTGTCCACCTTTTGTTGAATCGAGTTAAACAGATTCCAAAGATACCACAACTGCGAAAAAATGCAGCCAACGGCCGTATACGAACATAGTAAACAATAGTTGCCAGACTTTGAAATAAAGTTTTGTTACGGTTGTCATTGGACGAAAATAGTCATGGTATAATCAGGCCCGAATCAATAGATTACAGGAGATCAGGCCATGTCAAAAATAAATCAAGTAGATACCGAATTAGGCAGCCTGGCGCGAGAGCTATATGAATATCTTCGCCCAGAAGTGGAGACGCCACACAATATCGGCAAAATGATTGTGATGGACGTGACAAGTGGCGATTATGAGATTGATGACCTGGGCATTGAAGCTTCTCAGCGTTTGCAAGAACGGCATCCAGAAGCAACGTTATACGCCATGCGGATCGGTTACAAAACGGTAGAGTCATTTGCCGGAATGGTCGAACGCACGACGCTATGATGACGGGTCATGTCACCAACCTTCACGCCTGGTTGCCAGTGGTTTTGCGACCGCCAGGGCAACCAGACCTGGCTATTGAGTTTGTCATAGATACGGGGTTTACGGGATTTCTGACGCTGCCGTTAACGGCCGTTAACACCCTACGATTACCGTTTTTACATCGAATCCCGGCGGATCTCGCGGATTCCAGCACCGTTGAATTGGATGTGTTTCTCGTCACGATTATGTGGAACGGTGTTGAGCGGCAAATCCCGCTATTAGGGATTGGTCAGCGTCCACTTTTAGGAACGTCTCTATTGGCAGATTGTGAGCTGATCATTGAATTTTCTGAACGTGGACAGGTCTTTGTGAACAGCCTGGGCTAATCACCCCAATCTCTATTGCAAAAACGAAATTTTTACTCTTTCCTGTCAGACATCCGATTTCTTTGGGAAGTTGGATATCTGGTAGCAGCTTTTCCACATCCCGATTACAGCTTGACCCGCCGCAGGCGGAGAGAGTTGGTGACGACGCTGACGCTGGAGAAGGCCATGGCCCCGGCCGCCAGAATGGGGCTAAGCTGGCGCAAAAAGTCCGGCGCCCACTCAAACGGAGCCAGCACGCCGGCCGCAATGGGAATCAGCACCACGTTGTAGCCAAAGGCCCATACCAGATTTTCGCGGATGTTTTTCATGGTCGCTTTGGAGAGGTAGATGGCCTGGGGCACGGTGCGTAAATCGCCGCGCATGAGGGTGACGTCGGCCGTTTCCATGGCGATGTCCGTACCCGTGCCAATTGCCAGCCCCACATCGGCCTGGGCCAGCGCGGGCGCATCGTTGATGCCGTCGCCCACCATGGCCACCACATACCCCTCGGACTGCAATGACTGTACTTTGGCCGCTTTATCGCCGGGCAGTACCTCGGCCAGATAACGATCCAGGCCCGCTTCGGCGGCAATAGCCTGGGCCGTGGCTTCGTTGTCGCCGGTGATCATCACGGCCGTCAGCCCCAACCTTTGCATCTCCGCCACCGCCTCTGGGGAGCCGTCCTTAATGGTGTCGGCCACGCCAATGAGGGCGCTGGCCTGCCCATCCACCGCCAGCCACATGGCGGTACGCGCCTGGTTTTGCAGGTCGGCCGCTTTCGCTTCCAGCCCGTTCAAATGCACATTTTCTTGCTGCATCAGCCGCAAATTGCCCAACAGAATGGCACGGCCGTCCACCTCCGCCTTGATCCCCTGCCCCGCCACTGCTTCAAAACGGGCCGGTACACTCAAAGCCAGCCCTCTCTCCTGCGCCGCCCGCACAATTGCCTCTCCCAACGGATGCTCCGAACCGCGCTCCGCGGAAGCCGCCAAACGTAGCAGATCTTCACTGCTCACTGCTAACCGCTCACTGCTCACTAAATCCGTCACCGCCGGTTCCCCCTTTGTAATGGTGCCCGTTTTATCCAGCAGCACGGCCGTGACCTTTTGCAGTAGTTCTAAGGCCGCGCTGTCCTTAAAAAGGATGCCGTGTTCGGCCCCTTTGCCCATGCCCACCATGATGGAGGTGGGTGTGGCGAGGCCCATGGCGCAGGGGCAGGCAATAACCAGCACGGCCGTCAGCCGCAGCAGCGCCGCCGTAAAATCGCCCGTCGCCACATACCAGACCAGGAAGGTGAGCAGGGCAATGCCCACCACCGCAGGCACAAAATAAGCCGTCACCCGGTCAACCTGGCGCTGGATGGGCGCTTTGCTGCCCTGCGCCTGCTCCACCATCTTGATAATTTGCGCCAGCGCCGTCTCTTTGCCCACCTTCGTGGCCTGCATCATCAGCAAACCCTGTTTGTTGATGGTGGCCCCAATCACCGCATCACCCGGCTGTTTTTCTACCGGCAGCGATTCGCCGGTCAGCATACTCTCGTCAATGGTGGAACGGCCGTCCAGCACCACGCCATCCACCGGAATCTTTTCACCAGGACGCACCAACAGCACATCCCCCACCTGTACCTGCTCAATGGGCACATCTTGCTCCACCCCATCCTGCAGGCGGCGGGCCGTCTTGGGCTGCAAGCCCATCAACTTTTTGATGGCCGCGCTGGTCTCTCCTTTAGCGCGGCTTTCCAGCACCTTGCCCAGCGTCACCAGGGTGATGATCATCGCTGAGGTTTCAAAGTAGACGTGGTGGCCGAGCGCCATGGAACCGGCGGTCAGCGCCAGCAGCACGGCCACGCTGTAAATGTAGGCTACCGATGACCCCAACGCCACCAGCACATCCATATTGGCGCTGTGGTTGCGCAGGCTTTTGGCTGCGCCGGTGTAATAATCCCCACAAACATAGGTTTGCACCGGGGTAGCCAGGGCAAAAAAGAGCCAGTTGACCCAGTTGGCGTGTGACCAATCGCCCAGCAGGTTAAAATCCCGCGCCATGCTGAGGACAAAGAGGGGGATGGAAAAAACGAGGCCAACGATGAGCCGCTTTTTCTGGTGATTGTATTCGGCGCGGCGGGCGGCCGCTTCGGCATCCTCCACTCCTTTATCCGTTGTTGTCTCCACCACATCGTAACCGGCGCGGCGCACGGCCGTGACCAGATCACTTCTTGTGGCTACCCCCGAAACCACCGTCACCTGCGCCTTTTCATTGGCCAGGTTAACGGAAACATCCAGCACACCATCCACCTTGTTCAGCCGCCGTTCGATGGTTTGGGCACAGTTGGCGCAGGTCATGCCCAACAGCGGCAGTTCGATGGTGGCGGTGGGGATTTCATAGCCAGCGCGCTGGATGCGCTGCACGAGGTTGGTGGTGAGCGATTGGGGAGTGGTCACGGCCGTGTCAAACGTCACCGTCACCTTTTCACTGGCAAAGTTCACGGCCGCGTCGGTGACGCCCTCCACCTTTTTGGCGCTGCGCTCAACGGCCGTTACGCAGTTGGCGCAGGTCATCCCAACGACGGGAAAGGTTAGTTGTTTTTCGGGCATGGGGTGTGGGGGTAGCAAGTTGCAAGTCGCAAGTGGCAAGTCTTTACCTGCAACCTGCAACCTGCCACTTGCAACTACTGAATCTGAATCAACCCCTCCGGCGGGTAGTTGATCTCTTGCAGTAAAGATTGGATTTGTGGCCAGGTGGCCGGTTCTTGCCATTCCACAGTGACTTGTTTGCTGGCCTGCACCGCTTTCACGCTGGTCACGCCCGCCAGTTCGGCCAACTCCGTCTCAATGGTATGGGTACAATGGCCGCAGCTAATGTTCGGCACGGTAAAGGTTTTGCTCGTCATGGGGTAAATGCTCCTTGAGTGTGATTAGAGATTGGAGATTAGAGATTAGAGATTAGAGATTGGAGATTTGGCGAATCTCTAATCTCTAATCTCTCTAAATTCTGTTCGACATATCAAACACGCTGGTCACTTCGGTCAGCACGCGCTGCCGCTCTTCCGGGTCATCGCCCTGGATGGCGGTGGTGACGCAGGTTTGCAGGTGGTTGTCCAGGATGATGGCGCTGACGCGGTTGAGGGCGGCCTGCACGGCCTGAATCTGTTTGATCACGTCAATGCAGTAGCTGTCTTCCTGCACCATGCGCTCAATGCCCTTGATGTGCCCGGCGGCGCTGGCTAGTCGTTGGCTCACAGCCTGTCTGGTCATGTCATTCATTTTCTTCGCCTTCTACCCCACCCCCTGGGGGAGGGGTTTGCAAGAGATGATACCGCACTTACAGGCAGAAGTCAAAGACGTGACTCGTGATGCGTGAGGTGTCAATTTATGGGTCACGCCTCATCATTTTCAGAGAGCACGGCCGTCGAGTCTGCCCCCTTCCTCACCTTCACCGCCACCCTCAACATCACCGGCGAACAGGACGTGTTGGTAGATTACGAGACGGTAGACGGCACGGCCGTTGCCCATACCGACTACCTGCCCATCTCCGGCACATTCACCATCCCGGCTGGTCAGGTCACGGCCGTACTCACCGTCACCCTGCTCGACAACGACCTGGACAACGGGGACCGCACATTCACGCTCGTTTTGAGCCATCCGGTGAATGGGGAGTTGGGGAATGATACGGCCGTAGGCACAATTCTCAACGACCACCTACCACCCGTTCCCGGCTGGCAACTTTATTTGCCAGCCATCTACAAACCCTGGCCGTGATAAAGAAAACAAATAACTATACAGCCCCTCTGGAATTTAACCGCAAAGGGCAACCAACCTTTGCACCCTTCCCGTTCTTTGCGGTTAAATCCCGGCGAGGCTCTATAGCTGCCATAATCAGCGGCGAGCAAAGCGTTGGCGCAGCAGCAGCCCCACAACGGCCGTGCCCACGGCCACTGCCACCCACTTCCCCCGCCCAGAACGGGCGGAGCGCACCCCTTTAGCCTGCACCGGCATTGCCGCCAGCTTTGCCCCACTTTCCTGCTGCACACGCACCCATTCAGCCGGGTCGCGGCGCAGCTGGTCGGCCAGCGCCCGCTTCTCGGCCACCATCTCATCCGTCACATAATTGCCAAACGAACGCAGCCCGGCAATCTGGAACTGATGCTTTTTGAAAAGGCGGTAAATCTCCTTCACCCGCTCCATGCTGATGTTGCGGCCCAGTGTGTAATCCTCAAAACGGCCGTCCATGGCCAACAGCGCCGTTTCTGCCAGGCAGGCATACGCCGTCTTTGGCGGCAGACCAATGTCATACCCAAAATCAATATCCCCCGGAATCAGCACCTCGCCGCTTTCAATTACCAGCACATCCGGCCGTAGCGCCGCCTCTTCCCGGCTAATGTCCGGCGGCCGGGCCACATCACAGATAACCGCCCCTGGTTTGCACTTGCTGATCTCCACAATGCGCTGCCCAAACGCCGAGGTTGCCGTTACGATCAGGTCACACAAGCCCACAAACTCATCCGGCCGGGTGGCAATGGTCACCATCGCGCCCGGCGTTTCTGCCTGAATGGTGCGTTTCAGGTCAATCAACTTTTCCGGCTCAATAGAAACCAGCACCACGTCATAAATCGCCTGCGCCAGCAGCCGCGAGCAGACTGCGCCAATCGAACCGGTCGCACCAATAATCATCACCTTGCCTTTGGTCAAATCGGTGGCCCCCATTTTGACAACGGCCTGTTTGGCCGCTTCCAGTGTGGCCGCCACCGTCAGGCTGTTACCGCTGGTGATGGCAATATCTGCTTCGTGGGCAACGGTGATGCCCGCATCGCCGACGACGCTAGTGAATGCGCCTAACCCCATAATGCGTGCCCCTTTGCGCTCGGCCATTTGCGCCGCCTGGTGCAGCCGGTCATAGATAAAGCGCTCGCCCTGGCGCATCATCTGGCGCGGTGTGGCCCCCAGGCTGATGAGAATGCCCTCCACACGTTGCCCGGTGGTGGGCGATTGGCCGCCAGTGATGCGTGAGAGGTAGAGCGGCGGCAGATAGGCCGCTACGGCTTCCACCAGATCATCTGGCAGGTAGCGCGTCCAGCGGAAGTATTTGTGTTTGTGGACAAACCCGATGTGCAACGGGTGGATGACAAAAGCGAAGCGGTTGATACCTGCTGCTTCTGGCTGTAAGGTGTGGATGGCCGGCGTCCACTCGATGTCAGCCATCAAGTCCAGGAAGGCGTCCTCGTTCAGCACTGCTTCTGGGTCTGGCTGTAAGGTGGTCAGGATGGCTTCAAGGGTGGCGGCAGAAGCGGAAACACGGCCGTACTCCCCCACCAATCCGGGCATCAGCTCCACCACCAACGCCACCCCACGCATCTGTAAATCGGCCAGCTCTTCGGCCGCAGCGCATTCCACAGCTACCGTTTTGTGTTTCAATTCGGTCGGGGCAAAGTGGCGAATGACGGCCGCATCCCCGGCAATTACATCCGCCCATGTAAAGAGGCGCGCCCGGCTACCTGTCGGCGTTGCACCATCGGGCGAAGGATAAAGACGGCCGTACTCCACCTCCTTTAGCCAATCCAACTCGACCGGAGCCGCCTGGTTGCGGCTGCGGCGGCCGCCAATGCCCGGCACGCCCGGCAGATGAAAGTAGATGAACGGGTCGGCATAACGCAGTTCGCAGCCCCGTTTTTCCAGGGCGTGCGCCAGCCCGTTGTGGTTCAGGCCAGGGGCCATCAGCACCCGTTTGCGGCTGAAGATGCCCGGTTGGGCACGGTCGGCCAGGATAACGGCCCATCGTTCCAGCCCGGCACGAATGATACGGCCGTCGGCGATAGGGGTAGTTTTAACGGCCGTTGCCACCTGCTGTCCCCATGTATGGCCTCGCCGCGCCGGCCCCAATTCCAATGTCAGGGGCATATGTTCCAGTGCGATGGCTGCCACACGGCCGTCATATTCGGCCAGAAGTGATTGCGCCAATGCCATATCGCCGCCACAGCTTTTGTGGCGCAACGTAAAAGGATGCCCTAAAAATGTAACCGTTTCGGTTCGCTCCTCCGCCTGCCAATGCAACACCAAAATTTCCTTCATACCGCCTCTCAATTCTTGTTCGCAGTAGGCGATAAATCGTCTGCTGCAAACGAAACAACAAACATGGCCAGCATAGGCCAAAAGAGGCAGTCAGCGTTAGGAGGTTTGGCACGTTTCGCGGGTGAGGGGTGTCACAAACAGTTACAACTTATCGTTTCATCACAACCAGCGTGATGTCATCAAATTGGGGGGTGTCGCCGGCGTGGGTGCTGATGGCCTGGGTTACGGCCGTGACAATATCTCCAGGCGGCCGCTGCCGGGCCATTTCCACAGTTACCCGCAGCCTGTCCAACCCAAATTCATCAAAATCCTCATTCATCGCCTCCGTCACCCCATCCGTATACAAAATGAGCGTGTCTCCCTGGCGAAATACCGTTTCTCGCCTTTCAATTTGCACTTCTGGCAGCACCCCCAGGGCAATGCCATTGGCTGCCAGCATTTGCACTTGCCCATCTGCCCGCAGCAGCAGCGGCGGATTATGGCCGCCATTGGCATAAGCCAATGTCTCTTTCCGGGCATCCCACACGGCATAAAAGACAGTCACAAACAGGTCGGATTGGGCGTCTTTGCCAATAATTTCATTGGCACGCATCAGGGTGTTGGCCGGGTCTGTGCGATTGAAGGCAATGGTACGCAAAATGGTGCGGCTGAGGGCCATAAACAGGGCGGCGGGCACTCCTTTGTCGGCCACATCGGCAATGAGAATGCCCCATTTGTCTTCGGCCAGTTCCATAAAATCATAAAAATCACCGCTCACCTGGCGGGCCGCCTGCCAATAACCGGCCACCTGGCAGCCGGGAATGGCCGGGCTGCCACGCGGAATGAGGCTGGCCTGAATCTCGCGGGCCACGTCTAATTCGCGCTCCAGCCGGTCCCGTTCGGCCGCTTCCTGATATAGCTGATGGTTGACAACGGCCGTCGCTGCCTGATGCGCAATGCCGGCAAGAATGTTCAACCGACGCGGTGGCCAGGGTGGCTGTGCCCCCACCAGCATCAGCCCCACCAGTTCCCCCCGCGCCGCCAACGGAAACGCACATGCCGACGATGTGCGGAAAACGCGCTCCAGCCAATGCGGCAGCCCTATCATCTTAAATGCGCCTGTGGCAATTTCTGTATGCGTCAGCAAACCAGGAGCCAATGATTGCATCTCATCATGGTCAACTGCCAGCGTTTCCAGCAGGCCACGCTCCATTTCGCCAATGCCATAGCTGGGGCCGGGATAAAACAGGTGGCGCATCTGATCCCAAATGAGAATGACGGCCGATTCCACCCCCACCAGCATGGGAATCAGGCGAATGATGGTCGAGAGGATTTCGTTGAGGTCAGTCAGGCTGTTAACGGCCGCCGCCACCTGAAACAGCGCGGTGTTTACCCACGCTTCTTCTTGTTGGGCGGCGCGGAGTTGGGCCGTTTCCAGCGCACGCGCTGTTTGCCCGGCAATATCTTGCAGCAGTTCATGCCGCCGCAAAAAGAAGGCCGACACCGGTTGATACTCTGCCAGGTCATTCACCAACATCACGCCCACTATTTGCTGTGCAGAGGCCAACGGCTGGATGATGATCTGACTCACCGGGGCGTCTGGCTGGGCTACGGCCGCCAGCAGCCAGGCCGGTATCTTGGTGGTAGTCACCGGCTCGTGGCAAGAATGGACGGTATCCAATATCGGCCATTCACCCAGCGGCACACGCACCTGGCACAACTGGCGTGCTGCCTGGGCATCACCCCCATAGAGCGTCATGCAGTTATATGATTCAGATTCCTGATCCCACATCAGGGTGGCACAAAAAGAGACGCCCAGCAACATGGCGGTGAGCCGGGTCACGGCCGTGAGCATCTCATCCAACGAATTGGCATGACCAATGGCTTCGGCCACCTGCAACTGGGCAGTCGTCAGCCACGCCTGTTCCCGCTGCCGGGCTAACTGCTGTGTTTTGTTAATGGCAATAGAGGTTTCGGCCGCCAGCGTCTCCAATGTCATCTTTTCGATGCTGGTAAAAAAGCCTGGCTGCGGGCTTTGCACATCCAGCACACCCAGCAATTCTCCATCCACCAACAACGGGATTGCCATTTCGGAGCGCGTGCTTTCCTCTAATACATCCAATCGGCGCACAAAACGTTCATCATGTTGCGTATCATTGCTGATGATGGAGTGGCGCGTGGCTACGGCTGCGCCCACCAATCCTTCACCGGGGGCCACTGCCAGCTGTTGCTTCATCAGTTCGGGGTGGCTGCTGGCCTGCAAGACAACTGTATCATCACGGCCGTTGGTCGCCCCATTCATCCCAAAAATCGTAACCAGGTGGAAGCCAAATGTCGTTGCCGTCAGTTTCACCACTCGCTCAAAAATCTCATCCTGGCTCTGCACCCGGCTGATCTCACGGCCGATTTCTCCCACCAGTTCCAACTGGGCTGCCCGCTTTTCGGCCTGGGCAAAGAGGCGGGCATGGGCAATGGCGGCCGCTGCCTGGTTCGCCAGGATCATCAGGCGACGTAAATCCTCTTCATCAAACCGGTTGGGCTGGTTGCTTTGCGCGGCAATGACTCCCAGCACTTCTTCCCCGCTAATGAGGGGGATAAAGATACCGGAGCGCGGCGGCGTTTCGCTGATATAACGTGGTCGGGCCGGCAAACGGGCCATCTCCCGTTCAAAATCATGGATGAGCAGGGGCTGTTTGCTTTCACGCACCCAGCCGACAATGCCAGTACCTTCGCGCAGGTCAAAGGTTTGGGGTGTGGTTTGCTGGCGGCCGTTGATGCACCAGTAATAAATGTGGTAAAGCGATTGCTCAAAAAGGCCAATTTGCAGGGTGCTGTTATCAATCACTTTGCCGCTCTCGGCCGCAATCAGGTCACACAGCGCCTCCACATCCAGTTCTGCCTCTACAATAGCCCGCCCCGCCCCACTGAGCGATTCCAACTCCGCCACCCGTGCCATGAGCAGCCGCCGCGAGCGATACCGGCGCAACAAGACGTAACCGGCCAGCAACATGGCCCCTAGAAAAATGCCTGCAGAGAGCGATGGCATTGAAAATGAATCAGCACCGAATGGCATGGTTGGGGGATAATTGAGTAATTGGGTAATTGGGTAATTACGCAATTACTTAATCACGCTTCTTCACCGCACGTTGGGCGGCTGATAGAGTGGGGTAAATGGGGAACACCTTATCAAAGCCGACCATTGTAAACACATCTTGCAGCCGGTCATTCAATCCACACAACAGCACCATTCCATCTTGTTGGCGGGCACGGCGCCAGGCTGAAACCAGGCAACGCAACCCACCGCTGTTGATGTAACTGGCAGAGGAAAGGTCAACAATGAGAGTGGTACGGCCGTTATCCAACAGTTCATTGAGTGTGGCTTCCAGCAGTGGCGTCTGGCTCTGGTCTAAACGGCCGTCTGCCCGCACCAACCACACATCATTTTTCAGGGATTCTTGTTGAATTGCCATATCGTTTACATGGCCCATGACACGTATTATGTGTCATGGGTCATGTTTGATCACTTTCACCAACGTCAACGTATTTCCATTGGCATCAAAGTGATACTGCACGTCATCCATCAGTTTCCGCATAAAATGAACGCCTAAACCACCCACTTTAGGCAGCCCTTCCAGGCCATCGGCCATCATTTCGGCGGCCGTAGTAGGTGGAACGGGCACCTGAGAAGGGTCAAACGCACGGCCGTGATCATGAATGGTAATGATGAAACGACCCCCACGCACTTCCCATTTGACCATAATTTCACCCACATCTTCCGCTGTGTAGGCATGTTCAATAACGTTAGTACACGCTTCATCACAGGCAAGTTCTATGTGGAATACGGCCGTATGATCCAACCCGGCTTCTACTGCTCCCTGCGCTACAAACCGGCACGCCTGCTGAATCTTATCGTAACGGCCAGGAATAATAAGCGTATCGCCCATGGAAAGGAGGCACTCCGTAAACCGTAAATCGTAAACGGTAATCAGTTCAACGGCTTACGGTTCACAGCTTAAAAACTACCAACGGCCGATGTCACATCGTCATAAACTGTAAAAATAGAATCCAGGCCCGCCAGAGAGAAAACTTCTGCCACTCGTTCAGACGGTTGCGCCAGACAAAGCGTACCCTTTTTCCGCGCACACTCCCGGTGCGCAGCCACAATGGCCCGTAAACCGGCGCTACTCATATAGCTCACATCGGCCAGGTCTAGCACAATGTTCGACTGTCCGGCCGCCAATAAATCCTTTAACGCCGAATCAAATTGTGCTGCATTACTGCTATCAATCCGCCCTGTGGCCTTCAACAACGCCGCTCGTTTATAATTTTCGGTTGAAATGTTTAAATTAGACTCGCTCATCAAATTTTCCTCCTATCCGATTTATTCATGCAAAAGGGCAAAGTAAGCATAAAGGTTTTGAGGGAGTGCCTGATGCCATCCACCCGCTGCTTATACCCGGCGATTATATCACCACAAACAAAGAAGTGCTTCAGTGCTCAGGTGTTTTGCAGCAATTCTCAGTCTGAACTGTTTGCCACTGTTTGCCACCATCGCCACCGATTGAAATCGGTGTCTGCCAGACGTAAACGCGCTAAAGCGCGTTGGGGGTGGCTCTGATAACGTGCTTTAGCACGTTTTTTGTATCAGCCTATGAATTCATTCATAGGCAATGGCGGCAGAATGAGAATTGCTGGGTGTTTTGGTGTTTGCATACCCCAACACCCCAACACCCAAACACCCCAACACCCCAACACTCAAACACTCAAACACCCCAACACCCCAACACTTAAACACCCAAACACTTAAACACTTAAACACTTAAACACTTAAACATCACCACCCCATCGCCGCACCATCGTTGCGAGGTTCGCTGCCGCCGATGAGGGCGCCTGTAGCTGGATCACGCACAATCACTTGCCCGCCACCAAAGGACATAGGGTGTTCACGGTCGGTAACATTGTGGCCGCGCCCGGCTAATTGGGCATGGATGAGAGAGGGCACGGCCGTTTCCAATGCCACCGCCATCTCCCGCAACCAGTTAAAACGAGGCGCGTCCAGAGCCGTTTGCGGGTCCATCCCCCACAACGCCAGATTCAACCCTACTTGCAAATGGCCCTGCGGCTGCATAAACCCACCCATCACACCAAAGCTGCTCCAGGCACGCCCCTTGTTGGTAATAAAACCGGGGATGATAGTGTGGTACGGCCGTTTACCTGGCGCAACCTCATTGGGGTGGCCTGGTTCCAGGCTAAAATTGGCGCCCCGGTTTTGCAACTGCACACCTGTCGTGCCCGCCGTCAGCCCGCTGCCAAAACCCATGTAGAGGCTTTGAATCCAGCTCACCATATTGCCCTGGCCGTCAGCCACCGTCAGATAGACCGTATC
The DNA here is from genome assembly GCA_964581605.1 of uncultured Ardenticatenaceae bacterium. Taxonomy (GTDB): domain Bacteria; phylum Chloroflexota; class Anaerolineae; order Promineifilales; family Promineifilaceae; genus CAADGU01. Next base: position 24,787 of record CAZOPF010000028.1, on the reverse strand, counting down.
GCCATGGCGCGGCGGTTGCCCGGCGGTCGGCGGCCGTGCCTGGGCCATGTCCATCTGCGCCGCCCGCGCCTGGGTATACGCCGCACTCAACAACGCGGCCACAGGCACATCTGTCTGGCGGGGATCGCCAATGTAAGCCTGGGCATCAGCAAAAGCGAGCTTCATCATTTCAATTAGCGCGTGATAATAATCGGCCGTGCCATACCCCAACGAGCGCAAATCAAATTGCCCGGCCAAGTTGAGCGCCAGCAGTGCCGTTAGCCCCTGTCCATTAGGCGGAATTTCATAAAAGGTAAACCCCTCGCCGTAATCTACATGAATTGGCTCTACCCACTCTGCCTGGTACTGTGCCAGATCATCCTGGGTTAATACCCCCCCGGACGCCTGCACACAATCGGCAATCTGGCGACCAATATCACCCAAATAAAAGGCATCGGGGCCGTTATCGGCCAGCGCGGCCAGGGTTTGGGCAAATTCGGGGTTTTGGAAACGTTCGGCGGGGCGGGGGGCACGGCCGTGTGGCAGCCACACCCGCCGCGAATCTGGATGCTGGCTTATCTTCTCTACCGAACGGCCCCAGGCAAAGGCAATACGCTGGCTCACCGGGAAGCCATCCCGCGCATATTGAATTGGCCGTGCCAGCAGCCTATCCAGCCCCATACTGCCGAACCGGTCTAGCGCCAATTGCCAGCCGCGCACCGCGCCTGGCACGGTTACTGGCAACGGCCCCAGAGCGGGAAAGTGGCTGTGTCCCTGGCGGCGCACCCAATCGGCCGTCAATGCCTGAGGCGCAGGGCCGCTGGCGTTCAAGCCATACAGTTTGCCCTCATCCGCCCGCCAGATAAGGGCAAAAGCATCGCCGCCTACCCCGGTGGACGTTGGCTCCACCACACAGAGCGTGGCTACGGTGGCTACGGCCGCATCCACCGCATTGCCCCCCGCCTGCAAAATAGCCAAACCGGCCTGGGCCGCTAACGGTTGGCTTGTAGCCACCAATCCATTCAATGCCACCACGTTTGAGCGGCGGCTGGGAAAGGAATACGATTCAAAATCCATCAATCAGCCTCCTGCGAAAATGTAGCGCGATTTGCCAAATCGCTTAACGTTTCTCCGCGCCTCATTTTCATTCAGCGCAAAGTTTTACTGTTTGCAGTTGGATAGCCACTGTTTCGTGAATGTCACGGCCGTAGCCGCCCGCCATCGTCACCACCACCGGAATACCCTGCCGGCGGCAGGTTTGCAGCACCAGACGATCACGCGCTGCAATTCCCGCCCGCGTCAGCGCCAGTTTGCCCAGGCGATCATCGTGATGAACATCCGCCCCGGCCAGGAAAAACGCCATGTCCGGTTTTGTAGCCAGCGCTCTTTCCAGCCCGTCTTGCAAAGCCGCCAGATACTCTTGGTCACCCGTGCCATCAGGCAGGCCAATGTCCAGGTCGCCAGGAATTTTACGGAAGGGAAAGTTGTTTTGGCCGTGAATAGAGAAGGTGAAAATGGAGTCATCATTCTGGGTCATATCGGCCGTGCCGTTGCCCTGATGCACGTCACAATCAAGCACGGCCACCCGCCTGGCCAGCCCTTCCGCCTGGAGAACGCGGGCAGCTACGGCCGTGTCATTAAACAGACAATACCCCTGCCCCTCTGCCCGCCGGGCATGGTGGGTGCCCCCACCCAGCGAAACGCCAATGCCCTCTTTCAGGGCCGCCCGGCTGGCGCCAATTGTCGCCCCCACCGAGTATTGCACCCGCAGCGCCAGTTCCGGCGACCAGGGCAGGCCAATTTGCCGCTGTTCGGCCACGCTGAGCCGGCCCAACAACACCCGTTCAATGTAATCTGGATCATGTGCCAATGTCAGTTCGGTAAAGGTTACGGGCAACGGCCGTACCAGATTTTGCCGGGGCACAATGGCGGCCGCTTCCACCGCTTGCCTCAGTAGTTCATATTTCCCGGCCGGAAACCGGTGATGGGGCGGTAGAGGATAGGTATATTGGTCGTAACAGAAAACCTTCACATTCACCTCTGGCCCCAAGTTTAGCCGCTATCTCCCAATTTGACCCGATTGCCTGTGAATGATTTCATAGGTTGATACAAAAACATGCTCAAGCACATTACAAAAGGCGTAACCAACATGCTGCGGCGCGTTTCGTCTAACAAACACCGAATTCGGCATGGTTCATAAAGCGGAAGTTGTCCTTTACAGATTGTGGAACGATTGGCAAAATCATCCTACAAAGTGCCAGGCTGATTTCTTGGATTTCTGAATCATGCCCCAAATTTGAATTGCCGCTGCATGTGCAAATATGATTGACATTTTGCCTTTGATCCCATATGCTTGACGCATCAATTATTGATGTATCAACTAATTTGGACATTTACCCTTGTTGTTGGAAAACTACGAATTGATCAAAACGGTTTACCTGCTGTTGGATGATGGCGACCAACAATTTTTTGGTCGGCATAATCTGACCCAGGCGCAATTTTATGCCCTGCTCTGGTTGGCAGAAGAACCAAAAACAATGAGCGAGTTAAGCCAGGCGATGCTTTGTGACCCCAGTAACATTACCCGCGTGGCCGGTATTTTGGAGCGCAAAGGGCTGATTACCCGGCAACGTGATGAACATGATCGGCGGGTGAATCGGTTGCAAATCACGGCCGTTGGGCAGTCCCTCATCACCCAACTGCACCTGGCCCACGAAAACTACACCCGCGACCGCCTGACGCTATTGGACAATCAGGAGCAGGCCGACTTGCAAACACTTCTGCAAAAATTGAGTGACGGCCTGCGTCAACAGCTTTTGCAGCCAACCATTCCCGCCCCGTAACCATAGGAGTGTGATTGACCCACACTCTATTTTTATTTCTTTTTGAAGTTTACATAAGGAGAAAGATATGCAGACGAGAACCCGCATTTTGCTCTTGTTGGTTTTGTTGGCGATGCTGCTGGCTCCCCTGGCTATTGCTGCGCCGCGCACCGAGGCTGGGCCGGTCACCAGTGATGCTTCATACAAAAGTGATGTTTGTTATCAAATTATCACCGACCGCTTTTTTGATGGCAACAGTGGCAACAACAACCCGACGCAAAGCCCTGGCCTGTATGACGCCGCCAGGTCAAACTGGAAATTGTACTGGGGCGGCGACTGGGCCGGTATTCAGGCCAAGATGAGCTATTTGAAGGATATGGGGGTCACGGCCGTATGGATTTCCCCACCGGTAGACAATATCAACGTGGCCGCCACCTACGGCGGTGTGCCCAATGCCGGGTATCATGGCTATTGGGCGCGGGACTTCAAAACGCCGGAAGAGCATTTTGGCACCTGGACGGAGTTCCAAAATCTGGTCAACGCCGCCCACGCCAATGGGATCAAGGTGGTGGTAGATTGGGCACCCAACCACACCAGCCCGGCCGATGTGAACAACCCCAGTTTTGCCGAAAACGGGGCGCTGTACAATGCGGGCACATTTGTCGCCAGTTATGCCAATGACCCCAACGGCTACTTCCACCACAACGGCGGCATCACCAATTGGGATGACCGTTACGAAACGCAATATCTCAATCTGGCCGACCTGGCTGACTTTGAGCAGACAAATTCCTATGTGAACCAGTACATGCAAGACGCGCTTGGGCTATGGCTGGCCAAGGATATTGATGGCCTGCGCATGGACGCCGTGAAGCATATGACATCGGGCTGGCAGCGGGCCTACAATGACGATATTTTGCATGATAAAGACCTGTTTATCTTTGGTGAGTGGTATCTGGGCAGCACCAGCGACCCACTGTACCGGGACAATGTGCGTTTTAGTGATGACAGCGGCACGGCCGTACTCGACTTTTACCTCAACAGCGCCATCCGCAACACTTTTGGCTACGGCCAGCCCATGAGTACGTTGGACAGTGCCATCACCCAGACCGGGCTGGATTACAAATACAAAGAAAACCTGGTCACATTCATAGACAACCACGACATGTCCCGCTTCCTGAGCATCAACAACAACAATACCCAACTGCACCTGGCGCTGGCCTTCCTGCTGACAGTGCGCGGCACCCCCTGCATCTACTATGGCACGGAACAATACCTGCACAATGACACCAACGGCGGTGGCGACCCTTACAACCGGCCCATGATGAACAGTTGGAACACCTCCAGCACTGCCTATCAGGTGATCAACAAGCTCTCGCTGCTGAAACAAAGCCAACCCGCACTGCAATTTGGCAGCCACCAACAGCGCTGGATTAACAATGACGTTTACATCTATGAGCGCAAGTTTTATGATGATGTCGTGCTGATCGCCATTAACAAAAACCCCAATACCTGGTATGAAATCACCGGCCTCAACACGGCTTTGCCTGCCGGGACTTATAGTGACCAACTAACCGGATTACTTGGCGGCCACAACATTACCGTCAACGCGGGCAGCGGCGGTAATAATCCCATTGGCGCCTGGTGGTTAGGGCCGGGGCGGGCGATGGTCTGGTCCTACAATGCGGCCGATCCCGCCACACCCCAGTTAGGCAGCGTCTCCCCCACCCTCACCCGCACGGGACACAAAGTAACACTGGAAGGGCAAGGTTTTGGCACTTCCGACCCCAACAATAAAGTCTATTTTGTCAACGGTGGCAGCCAATACCAGGCCAGCATCATTTCCTGGACAACCAATCGCATTGTGGCCACGGTACCGTCTGGTGTGCCCGCCGGGCTGCGCCAGGTGAAGGTAGTGCGCGGGGCCAGCAGCAGCAACTTGTATGATGTGCAGGTGCTGGCAAACCAGCAGGTGCCGGTGACGTTCCAGGTGAACAACGCCAGCACCAACTGGGGCGACCAGGTGTATCTGACGGGCAGCGTCTATGAGCTATCAAACTGGTCAACAACGACGGTGGCGGGCACGAATTTGCCCAAATTTGGTGGAGCGGTTGGCCCGGCTGTGACGTACACCGGCTTTTACCCGAGCTGGAAATTGACGGCCAGCGTACCTTGTGGGACAAGTATTCAGTTCAAATTCCTGAAAATATCCAGCAGCGGCGGCGTGACATGGGAAGGTGGCAGCAACCACAGCTACACCACCCCGGCTTGCGGTTCGCCTGCACCGGGCAGTGTGACCGTGAACTGGCAGAACTGACCTGTCAGAGGTTAGGCGGCTTGTCCTGAGAGAAGTCAAAGGATTGAGAGATTGGAGATTGAATGGTCTCCAATCTCTTTTTTTGGGGGTGGCACGGCCGTTTCCACTTGCCCCCTACTCCATTGTGACAGAGAATAGAGTAATGTTGACCCATCTGTTGATAAAAGGAGAACCCGCATGATCTTCAAAAGTCCTTATCCCGATGTAAACATTCCCGATATGCCCTTGACGCCGTTCCTGCTGGAGCGGATCAAACCGTATGGCGATAAACCGGCGCTGATTGATGGGCCAAGCGGCCGTACCCTCACCTTTACCCAGTTAGCCGGGGCCATTCGCCTGGTGGCGGCCAGCCTCAGCCAGCGCGGTTTTGGCAAAGGGGATGTGTTTGCCATTTACAGCCCCAATCTGCCCGAATACGCCATCGCCTTTCATGCCGTCTCCCTCATCGGTGGCACGGTGACAACGGTCAATCCACTCTACACGGCCGATGAACTGGCCCACCAGCTACAAGATTCCAATGCGAAGTATCTGCTGACCATCTCCCTCTTTTTGCCCAATGCCAAAGCAGCGGCCGCCAAATCCAACGTCGAGGAAATTTTCACCTTTGACCCGGTAGAAGGGGCGACGCCGTTTGGCACCTTGTTGCAGAGCGACGGCCGTATACCCGAAGTCACCATCAACCCCGCCGAGGATGTGGTCGTCATGCCCTATTCCAGCGGCACCACCGGCTACCCCAAGGGGGTCATGCTCACCCACCGCAACATCGTGGCCAACATGGCCCAATGTGAAGGCATTCCCAACTTCAAAATGGTCTCCTCGGCCGACACCATCATGGGCATCCTGCCCTTTTACCACATCTACGGCATGGTGGTCATCATGAACATGAGCCTGATGATGGGCGCGACCATTATTACCATGCCCCGCTTTGACCTGCCCCAATTTTTGGAACTGGTGCAGAAACACAAAGTCACGCGCACCAACGTCGTGCCACCTATTTTGCTGGCCTTAGCCAAACATCCGCTCATTGACCAGTATGACCTTTCTTCGCTGGAAGAGTTGACCTCCGGCGCAGCTCCCCTGTCCGAAGAGTTGGCCGAAGCGGTGGTGCAGCGGATTGGCTGCAACGTCATCCAGGGGTATGGCATGACGGAGACCAGCCCCGTCACGCACGTCTGCCCCAACTTCCCCGGCATGATCAAACGTGCCTCCATTGGCCCGGCCATTTCTAACACGGAGACGATGATTGTGTCCGTGGAGACGGGCGAGCCGCTGGGTCACAATCAGAATGGCGAACTGTGGCTGCGGGGGCCGCAGGTGATGAAAGGGTACCTGAACAACCCGGATGCCACCGCCGCCACTATTGATGAAAATGGCTGGCTGCACACTGGCGATATTGGTTATGTGGATGATGATGGCTACTTCTACATTGTGGATCGCTTGAAGGAGTTGATTAAGTACAAAGGGTTCCAGGTGGCCCCGGCGGAACTGGAAGGGCTGCTACTGACGCACCCGGCGATAGCGGACGCGGCCGTTATCCCCAGCCCAGACGAGGAAGCGGGCGAAGTGCCCAAGGCGTATATCGTCCTCAAACCGGGGCAGGAGGTGAGCGCGGAAGCGATTATGGATTGGGTGGCCGAACGAGTTTCGCCGCAAAAGAAAATCCGCCGGGTGCAGTTCACTGACCAGGTGCCCAAATCCCTCTCCGGCAAAATTTTGCGCCGGGTGCTGGTAGACCAGGAACGGGCGGAAAGAGTGTGATCTGGTGTTTAGGTGTTCAGGTGTTTGAGTGTTTGAGTGTTCAGGTGTT
>CAZOPF010000028.1:0-17765 GCA_964581605.1 uncultured Ardenticatenaceae bacterium | reverse complement strand
GTGTTCAGGTGTTTGAGTGTTTGAGTGTTCAGGTGTTGAGGTGTTTAGGTGATCAAGGGATTGATCGCATTGATTACCCAATTGCTCATTTGCCCATTTCGCTATGATTTCCATGCCCTCTCACTTTCAAATTCCTTTCCGGCCATTGGCAAAACCGGAGGCGGTGGTCGTTTCGGGTAATGCCCGCTTTACGGTGCTGGCGTCGCGGCTGATCCGGTTGGAATATGCGGCCGACGGCCGTTTCCAGGACGCCCCCTCCCAGCTTGTCTGGTTCCGCGAACAGCCGGTACCGGAGTTTCGTGTGGAGGAGGTGGACGGCCGTCTCCACATCCACACCGCCCACCTGCACCTGAGCTACCAGAGCGGACGGCCGTTTACGACCGAATCGCTGTCCATCACCCTGACAGACAGTGATGTGACCTGGCACGCCGGGGACGCGGATACGGGAAATCTGCGCGGCACGTACCGCACGCTGGACACGATTAGCGGCAGTGTGCCGCTGGAGCCGGGGCTGCTATCCCGCAATGGCTGGACAGTGGTGGACGATTCGCACACGCTGCTTTTTCGGGAGGATGGCTGGCTGGAAGCCCGCACTACCGGGGGGATTGACTGGTATTTTTGGGGTTACGGCCGTGACTACACCGCCTGTTTACAGGATTACGCCCGCCTCACCGGGGCCACGCCGCTGCTGCCCCGTTGGGCGCTGGGCAACTGGTGGAGCCGCTATTGGGCGTACAGCCAGCATGAACTCACCCACCTGATGGAAGAGTTCCGCCGCGCCCACATTCCCCTCTCTGTCTGCATTGTAGACATGGATTGGCACCTCACCGACGTGGGCGAGTATAACGGCTGGACGGGGTACACCTGGAACCGTGACCTTTTCCCCGAACCGGACGCCTTCATCGGCTGGCTGCACGAATTGGGGCTAAAAACGGCGCTCAACCTGCACCCGGCATTGGGGATACGGCCGTATGAGGAGCAATACCCGGCAATGGCCAAACGGCTGGGGCTGGATCCCGCCGCCAAAGAAACCATTCCCTTCAATATCGCCGACCCCACCTTTGCCAACGCCTATTTTGAACTGCTGCACCATCCCTATGAAAAGTTGGGCGTGGATTTCTGGTGGATGGATTGGCAACAGGGCACACTGAGCGATTTGCCCGGTTTAGACCCGCTCTGGTGGCTGAACCATTTGCATTTTTACGATCTGGCGCGGGCGGGGAAACGGCCGTTTGTCTTCTCACGTTGGGGTGGTCTGGGCAACCATCGTTACCCCATCGGCTTCTCCGGCGATACCTGGGTGACGTGGGAATCGCTGGCCTTTCAGCCTTACTTCACGGCCGTTGCCGCCAACGTCGGCTACGGCTGGTGGAGCCATGACATTGGCGGCCATATGTTTGGCGTAGAGGACAGCGAATTGTATGCCCGATGGGTGCAGTTTGGCCTTTTCAGCCCCATCCTGCGGCTGCACAGCACCAAAAACCCGTTCCATGAGCGCCGCCCCCACGCCTACGACGCCGAAACCTACCGCGTGACCAAAGAGGCGATGCAACTGCGCCACGCCTTCATCCCCTACCTCTACACACAATCCTGGCGCAACCACATGGAACACATCCCGCCCATTCGCCCGCTTTACCACGATTACCCGGACGCGGCGGCGGCCTATGTCTGCCCGCAGCAATACACCTGTGGCACGGAACTCATTGTCGCCCCCTATGTGGAACCGGCCCACCCCGATACACGCCTCAGTCGCCAGGTGGTCTGGCTGCCGCCCGGCGGCTGGTATCACTTTTTCAGCGGTGACTATGTGCCGGGGGATGGCTGGTACGCGCAATACGGCCGTCTGGAAGAGATCCCCGTGTTTGCCAGGGCGGGCGCGATAGTGCCATTGGGGCCGCAGGTGGGTTGGGGCAATGTGGGTGTTCCGGCGGAACTGGATGTGCATGTTTTTGCGGGGGCAGACGGCCGTTTTACGCTCTATGAAGATGATGGCGAAACCACTGCTTATCAATCCGGCGACTACAGTTTGCTGGAGTTCCAACAAACATGGCGGGAGCGAGAGTTGGAATTGCGCATTGCTCCGGTTGCCGAACATAGCAACCATCATCCGGCGGTGCGTATTATCCGTCTGCATGTGCATGGCGTTTGTTATCCGCTCTATGTGTCCGTGATGTTGGCCGATGCGCCGTTATCCTGCCATTTGCGGTACGACGGCCGTACCGAAACCATCCAACTCAGCGGCGTCAACCTGCCGCAAGGGGAAACACTGACCGTCACCATTGGCACGGACGAAGAAAGCCTGCTCTCCCACCGCGACCGTACACCAGAGAAAGTGAATGCCATGCTGCACAGTTTCAAGCTGGAGAGCCAGGCCAAATTCGGCATTTCACAGCAGATAGAGGCTTTATTGAGCGATCCGCATGTCTTAAACCGGTTTATGCCCTTGCTCAAACCGGCGCAGGCGCGGGCGCTGCTGGAAGTGACCCAGCAGGCCGGGGTGCATCATATTCGGAACACGGCCGTGCCCGACCTGCTACTCCTCTGGAATAACCAGCAAAACGAATCCTTCCGCTACCAGTTTAACGAATATGACAGCCACCGTTTTGAAATTGAAAAGCGGTTTGCCATTCAGGCCGGTGTTGTGCCCATCTTTACCTGGTTTGCGCCAGAAAAAGCGTGGCAGTTGACCGTAGAATATGCAGGGGCCACGGCCGTGACGTTGCCAGAATAACCAGCGCTGGCTAAAAGCCATCCCAATTCAATTGAGAGCGAGATACCAGCCTTGAGTATCGGCCGGCCAGGGTTGCATTTCATAATCACTGGTCGTTTCTATTAAATACTCTCGCCATCCTGTGTTCAGGTACACTACCACATGGTTCGCTGTATAAGGCATTTGTGGGCTATCAGCGTCCATGTAAACCATCTCCACTTCCCACGCGACCGGGGCTGCTTTGAGCAAACTGGCCAGCAAAATAGCAGTATCTTCACAATCCCCGCCACCAGAAAGAAGTGTTTCTAGCGGAACACGAGGCGTTTCCTGAATTTCATACGCATAACTGGTTAGTTGTGAGACCAGATACCACATCTCGTAAACAAATGCTTCTTCGGAAGGTGCCTGGTAATAACTATCGGCCACATAAGCCCGGAAAGGTTCCGGGTCCACATAATCAGAAAAGTCCATTACCTGCACAGTTTCCCCCGTGACTGTGGTCAGGCTTAACGTGTTCCAGTTGCTAAAGAAGCCATTACGAGCATCATACCCTTGCCGCACCGACTCTTCCAGCCATTCAAAAGGGATAGGCCAGCGGGTGAGTGAGCCATCTGTTTTGAAAAAGACCAGATAGATAACCTGGTCTTCAATTTGAATGTAGGGAGGGGTAACGGCCGTTTCTTCATAAAATTGCACCTGCGCTACGGCCGTATTGTATGATTGCCACAATGCTTCATGTTCGTCTTGCAATGTGTTGTATGAGGCTTGTAGGGTGGCGTGCTGTTCAAATAATGTATTGTAATCAGCAACCAACGTATTATGGGTACTGAGCAGGTTGCCATAGGCCTGCTGCACCGCTTCCATTTCTACCGAAAGGTTATTGTAATTGGTGGTTAAACCGGCCACTTTAGCTTCCAGGGCACTCTTATCAGTAGCCAACACCTGGTTTTGAGAAGCAAAAAACTGGTATTCAGCCTGTAGGTGTTGAAATAGCTGGAAAGCTGAAGCCGCCAGAGCCAGAATGCCTAAAAGCAGCCCCAAAGCAACCAGCCAGCGCCACGGCCGCCTGGAAACTGCTGCTGCCGGTGAGAGTGGTGGGTTTCCCGGCGGCCGTGTGGCCTGCAACCGGGCCTTTGCCTGACGGGCAGCCCAACTATGCGCACTGCGTTCTAGCCAACGGTCACAAGCTGCCAACTGCCCGGCCCGGTCTGGAAATGAAGCCACATAACGCAGCCAGATTGCCTCATTTTGTGGCTCTGCTTGCAGCAGCAATACCCATATGCGCCGGGCATCTGCAAGCTGCCCGGCTTCCATGAGTGCATCCCCCCGCTGGATTAAACGTGCTGATTGAGACATAAAACCTCCGTTCAGGCACGATGAATAGACGGCCGGGTGACACGGCCGTTTTCATCGTTGATCAATTATGATTCCGTTTGTTACAACTGGTGGGTTAACCAGACAACGGCATTTTACCATTTAGACCGCCTGATAAATCGCCCAATTGTCTGGCAGGAATCAGTTGACAGATTGTTGCCAGTACCAGAAAGGAGGCAGGAAATTGGATGAGCAAATGACCTGTTTCTTATCGTTGGCGTGTCGCCAGAGGTTGGCGCTGTTGGCCCTGCCCGTCAAAGTTGGCCGGGTCAAGCCAGGCCTCAAATGCCTGCTTGATGGCCGGCCATTCCACATCAGTGATGGAAAACCAGGCCGTATCCCGGTTGCGCCCCTTGTAGATAACGGCCTGCCGAAAAATGCCCTCAAATTGAAAACCCAATCGCAGAGCAGCCCGGCGCGAAGCGGCATTGAGTGCATCACATTTCCACTCATAGCGGCGGTAGCCCAACTCGTCAAAAACGCGACGCATCATCAGGTACATTGCTTCGGTGGCCATCACGGTCTTTTGCAACTTCGGCGCGTAGTTTATATGCCCAACCTCGATGACGCCATGCGCAGGCGTGATGCGCAGATAACTGGCAACCCCTTCCGCCTGGCCTGATGCCTGATTGATAATGGCATAAAACAGGGGATCCTCCTCCCCACTCATCTTTTGCAGATGCGCCTGAAAGTTAGCCAGCGAAGCAAATGGGCCATACGCAAGGTACGTCCATAGACGGCCGTCCCCATCCTCGCCATAAGCCCGATATAACTCCTCGGCGTGACGGCCGGGGTCAAGTGGTTCCAGGTGGCAGGTACGGCCGTGCATTGCTGTTCCTGGCGGCCACGGCCGTGGCTGCCAATCGGCCACCGGAAACCCAATCGGCTGGCCTAAGTGGTTGTGCGTGCTGTTGGTAATCATTTGTCATTTGTCCTTTGTCATTGAGTAATTGGGTGATTGAAAGATTGAGAATCACCCCCTCACCTGCTCCCCCTCTCACCTGCTCAAGTATACCCATTTTTGGCATCTCCCTCACTGCTGGTATAATTGCCTGTTTACCGGGGATGTGGCGGAACTGGCAGACGCGCATGACTTAGAATCATGTGCCGCAAGGCGTGTGGGTTCAAGTCCCTCCATCCCCACTGACGTTTAAGAAAGCAAAAGCGTTGCCAGAGCAACGCTTTTTTGCTGCAACAGCAAGAGACGGCTCTGGCAGGTCTTCAGGCCGGGCCAGGTGTGGCGCGGTGGAGGCACCAGCCACAGCTAAGTAACCATGCAGTAATTATGTAATTGAGTAATTTGGTAATTAGCCGCTTGAATTACTTAATTACCCAATTACCCAATCGCTAACTTATTTGCAAACGATCGCTAAACATTTCACTTAAAGAGGTAAACCTGTGACTCTAACCATTCATACTGAACAAGATGATCGCCGTCAACTCAAAATGACAATTGAAGTGCCGGAAGAGCGCATTGAAAACCAGATGCGCGAAACCGCCCGCAAACTGGCGAAAGACATTAACCTGCCCGGTTTCCGTCGCGGCAAAGCGCCGTATTCGGTAGTGGTCAGCCGCGTCGGCCGTGACGCTTTACGCGGCGAAGCAGTGGAGGATATGCTGCAAGCCATCATAGAAGAAGCGCTGGAGGAAACAAAACCGGACATCTACGCCCAGGTGCAGCTAGATGGCATTGAGATGGAGCCGCTTGTCCTGAAAATGACTATCCCCCTGACGCCAGAAGTGACATTGGGTGACTATCGCCGTCTGCGCAAGGAGATTGAGCCGGTGGCGGTGACGGATGAAGCTGTTCAGGAGGCACTGAAACGAATCCGTGCCCGTTATCAGGAGTTGGAAGAGGTAGACCGCCCGGCGGCCGTGGGGGATATGATTGTCATTAGCGGGCGCGGCGAATTGATTGTGGAAGCGGATGATGCAGAAGATGAGGAAGAAGAGGGCACGGCCGTGCCCCATCCCCCCTCTGACGCTACCGAAATAGACGAGAATAACGACGACTTTGATGATGACGATATTCTCTTCGATTCCACACGCCTGGAAATTCCGCTAGACAATACAGAGATTTTCCCCGGAACCCCGTTTGTCGAAAACCTGGTTGGACTGAGCGTGGGCGAAAGCAAAGATTTCACCTTCGCCTTCCCTGAAGATTACGAGCAGGAAGAGATGGCCGGTAAAGAAGCGATGTTTAGCGTGGAACTGTTGGAAGTGAAAAGCCGCCATCTGCCAGAACTGGATGATGAGTTGGCGCAAAAAGAAGGGCATGAAACGTTGGCGGAATTGGAAGAAGCCACCCGTAACCGCCTGCGTGAGATGGCTGAGACTCAGGTCAAAAATGAACTGATAGACAGCATGGTACACGAGATGCTGGAGATGTCTACCTTGGTGTATCCCCCGGCGGCTGTGGAAACGGAGATTGACGGCCGTATACAATCCTTCAAAAATCAGGTCACCCGTTCAGGTTGGCAATGGGATGATTACTTAAAAATGAACGCCACCTCCGAGGCAGCCATACGGGAAGATTTCCGCGAGGCAGCCGAAGATGTCGTGCGCCATCAACTGGTGCTGCGCCAGTTTGTACTGGATGAGAAACTCAAAATTAAAGATGAAGACGTTGAGGAAAAAATAAAAGAACGGATTGCGACGTTTAAGGACAATGAGGTATTGTCGAACAGTATGCGCGATTATTACCGGAAAGGGGCGGGTTTCGATATGCTCAGTGGCGAGATTCTGATGGATAAAGTGCTCGAACGGATAAAGGCCATTTACAATGGTACAGCCCCTTCACTGGCGGAACTGGAGCTAGAAGAAGCGGATGCCGCCGAAGAAGAAACCTCTGTTGCCGCAGAAGCAGAGGCCAATGAAGTCAGCGAAGCTGTTGCCGACGAACCGGTAGTGGAAACGGCCGTGACCGGCCCGGAATAACACAAATCTAACACGACACGGCTACACTCCCCCACATTATCCAACCCAGATGGGCGGCGGCCCTCCAGGCCGCCGCTCACCATCAGGAGAACTTTCCATGATAACCCTTCCAACGTCCCTCGTCCCCATGGTCATTGAAACTACCGGACGCGGCGAGCGCGCCTTTGACATCTTCTCTCTGCTGCTGCGGGAACGTATTATTATCCTGGGCACCCCCATTAACGACCAGATTGCCAACCTGACCGTCGCCCAACTCCTCTTCCTGGCCCGCGAAGATAACACCAAACCGATCCGCATGTACATCAACAGCCCTGGCGGGCATGTGTATGCGGGCATGGCAATTTACGACACCATGCGTCAGGTGGAGTGCCCTGTTTCCACCGTTGCCGTTGGGTTTACGGCCAGCTTTGGCACAGTGCTGCTGGCAGCGGGCACAAAAGGGATGCGTTACGCCCTGCCCCACGCCACCATCCACATGCACCAACCGTTGGGGGGCGCACAGGGGCAGGCCACCGATATTGAAATTCAGGCCAATGAAATTTTGCGTCTGCGTAGCAGTATCAACGACATTCTGGCATACCACACCGGGCAAACGACGGCCCAAATCGCCGAAGATTTCGACCGCGACCGCTACATGACTGCCCAGGAAGCGATGCAGTATGGGCTGGTAGATGAGGTAATCGCCCATCCAGAACAGTAGCGGTAACCAGACATCCGATTTTTGGGAAAAATCGGATGTCTCATGCGAACTTCAAAGGCGTTCTGTGTTTCACAGAGCGCCTTTTTGTTTGACGGATGGGGCAACGCCAGAGAAAATGGCGGCTATGATCAGCTTTGAAATCCCCTCCGACCTTCTCGCCCAATTGGAACCCTATGCGGCCATTGCCCGCACACTCATGCGGCCGCAAGCCCGGCAGTATGACGAACAGGAACATACACGGCCGTACCCCTTCATCCATGCCATCTGGCCCCTGGAACGGGCGCGTCACCAACACCTGCAAGCCGTCGCTGCCCAGGAAACTGCTAATAATGAACCAGACCTGGACGTGCTGTTTGCCATATTGCTGGCGGAACTGCTGAGTTGGGGGGACGCCGGGCAGTTTTTGGCGCGGCCGGGGGGCAGATTGGGGGGCACGGCCGTTGCCGCCGCCGGTACATCTGCCCAAAAAGTCCGTTTCCTGGCACGCTTTGCCCACAGCGAAACGCCCGTCTGGGGGGCGATGGCTATTACCGAGCCAGATGCCGGGTCAGACAACAGCGCCATGCGCACAACGGCCGTACTCGACCCTGACACCAACGAATGGGTACTCAACGGACAAAAAATCTTCATCACCAGTGGCGCCCTATCATTGGTGGAATCGGACGGCATTTGCATTGTGTGGGCAACGGTTGACCATCAGGCCGGGCGACAGGGGATCAAATCGTTTGTGGTGGAGGCACACACGCCCGGCGTGAGCGTTTCGCCAGGCATGGACAAGTTGGGCATCCGCGCCAGCGATACCGTAATGATTAACTTTGACAATGCCCGCATTCCCTATGACCACGTGTTAGGCGACCTGGAGGTACAGACAGAAAAAACGACTAAAGGGTTTGCCGGGGCAATGAAGACCTTTGACGCCAGCCGCCCGGCGGTGGCTGCCAGCGCAGTGGGCATTGCCCGCGCCGCATTAGAAATTACCAAAGAAACGCTGGCGGAAACGGGCATAGAACTGGACTACACCAAACCGCGCCATTTGTGGACGGCCGTCGAACGCGACTTATTGGAAATGGAAGCCCAATACCAAGCGGCCTGGCTGCTCACGTTGAAAGCGACGGCGGCAATCATGCACGGCCGTAGCAATCGTTTGGACGCCAGTATGTGTAAGGTGAAAGCGGGCACGGCTGTGGTTTTTATCACCCAAAAGGCGGTGGAACTGTTGGGGCCATATGGCTACACCCGCGATGCCCTGGTGGAAAAGCTGATGCGCGACGCCAAAATAAACGACCTGTACGAAGGCACACGCCAGATTAACCTGCTCATTGTAGCGCGGGCATTGTTGGGATATTCACGACGGGAACTGAAGTAGGAGCAACTCTTGCGGTCGCCTTGATAGGCAGATAAAAGAAACGAGGATTGAGAGATTGTTACTGCCTGATCTTCCTCTTCCCGAAATCTCTCAATCCTCGCTGCCGAGGGGATGCCAATGGAAAATGTAAGACTTCCGATTTTTCTAACTACCGGATGCCTACATGCGGACGGGAGCAGCCTCATACATAGCTGCTTTAATATCCATACAGTCGCGGCGCACGGTGGGGTCTACTTCAATCATGGCCGCGATTTTTTCATAGCCGTACAAAATGGTGGTGTGGTCCCGATTGCCCAATTTTTCACCAATCAGGGGCAGGGAGGCGTCGGTTTCGGTGCGGGCCAGGTACATCGCCATCTGGCGGGGGTAGGCGACGGTGCGTTTGCGGCTGGCCCCGGCCATATCATCAGCTGTCACGCCAAAATAGCGGCACACGGCCGTCAGCACCAAATCAAACGTTAACTTGTCGGGACGGCGAATCAGGTCAGCCATCGCCATATTCACCAGTTCCATGTCCACCGTGCTACCAGAAAGCTGGGCATAGGCCATCACTTTGTTAAACGCCCCTTCCAATTCCCGGATGTTATTGCGCACATGCTGGGCAATAAAATCCATGACCGCATCGGGCACATAGACGCCACATTCTTCCGCTTTGGTTTGCAAAATGGCCTTGCGCATTTCGATGTCCGGCATTTGAATATCGGCCATCAGCCCCCATTCAAAACGGGATTGCAGCCGTTCTTCTAATGTCATCATCGCCTTGGGTGGCCGGTCACTGGAAATGACCACCTGTTTGCCCTGGCTGTGCAATTCGTTGAAGGTATGGAATAGCTCTTCCTGCGTGCTTTCTTTCCCGGCGATAAATTGAATGTCATCAATCATCAAGACATCGGGGGTGCGGTAACGTTCGCGGAATTCGGCCATCTTTTTGTTGCGAATGGATTGCACCAGATCGTTCGTGAAGGTTTCGGAGGGAAGGTAACAGACGGTGTAGCCGTCTTGCATACATTTATGGCCGATGGCGTGCAGCAGATGGGTTTTGCCCAGCCCGACACCGCCATAGATGAAAAGGGGGTTGTAGGTTTCGCCGGGGTTTTCGGCCACGGAGAGGGCGGCGGCGTGGGCCAGCCGGTTACTGGGGCCAACGACAAAGGAGGAGAAGGTGAAACGGCCGTTTAAGTTAGCCACAGTCGTCGCCGTCGTTTTGCCGTTCAAACGGGCCGCCTTGTGAGACGACCCATTAGCGCCATTCATGCCAGTTGTGGCCAATGATTGTGGTTGTTTAATCAGATCATCGGCCCATACCACAAAACGAATCTCCAGCGCGTGGCCGGCGATGGCCGTGAGAGTGCGCAAAATGGTGTCTCGCAGCCGGTTCTCTAGCCAATCTTTGGCATAATCGTTGCGCACGCCGATGACGTACACGTCCTCGTCACAGGTCAACAAGCAGGCGTCCTTCAACCAGGTGTTGAAGGTAGCTTTGGTCATCTGTAATTCCAACTCTCCCAGGGTAGCTTTCCAGGCGGTTTCGGGCGTCATTGTTATTGATCCAGTATGGGTAGCCAGCCATCCGCGAAAAACAGGCAGGCAGCAACATGTGACCTTACATCACAAAACAAACATCAATTGTAGATAGTGGTTTTACGGCCGTTGTCCACACTATTTGAAGAATTAAACGGGGACTCTTCTCAACCCGACAGCGCTTCCTCTTCGCCGATTCTGTGGCTCCCACTACTCGATTACCAATGCCACGTAACGACCAGTAACACTGGTGAATAATCGGCTTTTTGTGGTATGCAGATATGTTTACAACGGCACGCCCATTCTAGCAAAACCAGGCGGGGGATGCAATGAAAAATGGGCAATTTTGCCTTAAAAGCTAGAACATTTTTAGATAACCGAAATCTTAAAAATTCCCAACTTTTAAGATGGGTGGCTTGACAATGGGCTGTACTACCCACATATAGGGTTTGGGTAACGGCTGCTCCCTGTATGTGTGGTCTATGTGGTGAGTATAACGATGGCGTTTACCCGACGTGTTTCCTCATCTTTACAGCATTGGTTGATATTTTTGGCCTGCCAAGGTGCGCTGTTTTGCATTAGGGATAAAAGTGGCAACGGCGGCTGACGGACAACTGATGCCTATGTGAAAGGGCAGGGTTGCTTTACGGCCGTTCCCAAATCAACCACATAAAACGATGAGCATGGCGGGCGTCTATTTCATGTGCTTCCCGAAAAATTTCACGCCACTGCGTTTGGTCAAAAGCGGGAAAATAGGCATCGCCACTAAATTCACCCTCCACCAGCGTCAGGTAGAGGCGGTAAGCCAGGGGCAGGGCTTCGGCGTAGATTTGGGCGCCGCCGCCGATGATAATTTCGGGCACATCCCCGGCAGCAACCAATGCTTCCGGCAGGGAATGAACAATGGTGCAGCCATCCGCCTGGTAATTGGGGTTGCGGGTGATGATGATGTTGTGACGGCCGTGCAGCGGCCTGAACTTTGGCGGTATTGAATCATACGTCTTGCGCCCCATGATGACCGGCTTGCCCATTGTCTGCTGCACAAACCAGCGCATGTCGTCTGGCAGCCGCCAGGGCAGGCCATTGTTGGCCCCAATAAGGTGGTTTTTATCCAAAGCGACGATGAGGGAAACAATCATGGTAATTGGGTAATTGGGTAATTGGGTAATTGGGTAATTGGCGTTTCAATTACCCAATTACTCAATTACATCTTTACACCGCTATCGGCGCTTTTATCGCCGGGTGGCACTGGTAATGGACCAGTTCAAAATCTTCGTAGCGGAAATCGAAGAGGTTGGTTACGGCCGTGTTCAGGCGCATCTGTGGCAGCGGATACGGTTGGCGCGAAAGCTGCAAACGCGCCTGTTCCAGATGGTTCAGGTAAAGGTGGGCGTCGCCAAAGGTATGCACAAAATCGCCCGGCTCATAGCCCGTCACCTGCGCCACCATCAGCGTCAGCAAAGCATAAGAGGCGATATTAAAAGGCACACCCAGGAAAATATCGGCGCTGCGCTGGTAAAGCTGGCAGGAGAGTTTGCCATCGGCCACGAAGAATTGGAACAGGCAGTGACAGGGCGGCAGCGCCATTTCATCCACATCGGCCACGTTCCAGGCAGAAACAATGTGGCGGCGGGAGTGGGGATTGTGCCGAAGCTGGTGCAGCAGATGGGCGATCTGGTCAATGGCACGGCCGTCATGCCCAGGCCATGAACGCCACTGATAACCATACACCGGCCCCAGGTCGCCCTTTTCGTCCGCCCACTCATCCCAAATGGTGACGCCGTTATCGTGCAGGTATTTAATGTTGGTGTCACCCTGCAAAAACCAGAGCAGTTCGTGGATGATGGAGCGAAAATGGAGTTTCTTCGTCGTCACCGCCGGAAACCCATCGGCCAGATTAAAGCGCATCTGGTAGCCAAAAACGCCTATCGTGCCCACACCCGTGCGGTCGCTGCGCTCCACGCCGTTAGCCAACACATACTGCATCAAATCCAGATATTGTTTCATAGCCCCTTTAGAGGAGGTGCAATGCACTTCAGAAGTGCGTCACACCGGCTACCTTCCTAATACAACAGCCGCAGAAAAGCATCCTTCTCCAGATTGCCAAAATAAGCTGTTATATCCACCGGCTTCAGCAATTCCGCCAACGCCTCGGGGTCATAGCGCACACCCATCAGCCGTTGTTCCAGTTCCGCCACCGGCTGTAAACCAGCAAAATCGCCATAAATGGTGATTTGTTCTATCAGCCCTTTGTGTACCTCAATCCGCATATCAATTTTGCCCACCCCCTCAAAACGATCCTGTTTGCGCACATTAAAGCGCGGCGAACGGCCGACATTCCATTCCCACGTCTGGTAGCGGCTGGCAGACAATTCGTTGATCTGTTCCCAGTCAGCCGGTGTTAATTCATAGGTGGGCACGGCCGTGCCGCCAAAAATCTCTTGCAACAACGCCGCTTTCAACTGGTGAATGTCCATATCGGCCGGCAGCAGTTCCCGAATGTTAACCACAAAGGCACGAATGGATTGCACCGCGTTAGACGTGATCTCCAACTGCCGGGGATTGAGCGCCTTGAGCAATGTTTCCAGGTGGCTGTCAAAGAGCAGCGTACCATGACTGAACATGCGGTTTGCGGTGGCATATTGGGCATTGCCGGAAATTTTTTTCCCGGCGGCGTAGATGTCGCTTTTACCACGCAGTTCGGCATCCACGCCTAACGAACGCAAGGCGCGGGCTACCGGTTCGGTGAAACGGGCAAAGTTGTGCAGATGGTCACGGCCGTTGCTCATAAAACTAAAATTCAAATTGCCCAGATCATGGTAAACGGCCCCGCCGCCGGACAACCGCCGCACCACGTGGATGTTGTGGGCGCGGACAAAATCGGTATCAATCTCCTCAATCGTGTTCTGGTTCCGGCCGATAATGACCGACGGCTCATTGATATAAAAGAGCAAAATCGGCTCTTCCGTGGCCACCTGCCGCAGCACATACTCTTCCAATGCCAGATTGATACGAGGGTCAGTAACGTTTTGGTTGTCTACAAATAGCATGTTTTGTCCTTAAGGTGCGACGCACTTTTGAAGTGCGTCGCACCTTAGTAACCGTGCAGTAATTATGTAATTGATTAATTTGGTAATTGACCACTTCAATTACCCAATTACCCAATCGCTAACTTATTTGCAAATGATCATTTAACACCTCTGGCATTCTACCCAACCAGTGGAAACAGAGCCAGCAGCAGCCAGGCGAAAAAGAGGGCATTACCCAGGCCATAGGCCCAGGGGTCATCCACCGCCCCACCCACCAGCGCCATGATGCCCAACACCAGCGGCAGCACGGGCAGCACCAGCACCAGGAAAAAGAGGGAGGGCACAAGCAGCACGGCCGTACCCAACCCCACCATTAACACCACACTCTGCCCCAACCACCAGCCAATCCGCTTGCCAGTAGACGCGCCCTGCTGCGCCCACCCCGCCGCCAGCAGCCAGGGCAAAAAGGCCAGCGCCAGCAGCGGCCAGCGCAGCAACCGCGCCGGGATGAGAAACCAGGGCAGCCACACCACCTGCGCCATCAGCCCAAAAGCCAGCCATAAAAAGGCAAAAATGGCCAGGGCGCGGAGGAGATTGGAGATGGAAAGATGAGAGATGGAGAGATGGGGAGATGGAGAGATTGAAGATTGGGCACCCTCTGAGGCTCTTAGTCTCCTGGTTTCCCCACCCCGTCTCCAGCGCCAGCCGAGGGCCAGCCAGACCAGACCGAATACCAGAAACCACAACGCCTGCGCCCCGGCAATGAGGATGCCACCCAACTGCCCAACGGCCGTGATCTGATTTGCCAGCCACAACACGGCCGTGGCCATCAGCGGCGCCACAAGTAGCCCCAAAACGTGCCAGGGTGAACGGCGGTTGTCGGCCGTGATGCGTGGCTGGCGAATGGCCGGTGTGGCCGCCATCACCAGCACCAGCCACGCCGCCAGCTGCACCAGATACCAGACCATGCGCACGTCGGTATAAGCTACCGTTGTCGGCCGGCCAAAGGTCTGGCCCAACCAGCTCACGGCCGTCTGATGCGCTGTCGGGCTAAAGAGAATGGTGATATGCTCCACACTGGGAATGAGTTGGAAGGAACGGGCACGGCCGTCGGCAAAATCTGTATTCGCCCCACCCGCCCGCGCCAACAAATCTTCGGCATTGGCCGCGAACTGCGGCTCTAGCTGGCCCGCTTGCAGCAGCAAATTGCGCGGTTCCGTCGCCGTCACCGCTGCATCCGTAGGTGAAACGGCAACCGTCGCCTGATACCGCTCCGGGTCAGTAATGCCCGCCGTCATCACCGCCCCACTGCCCATTGAATGGCCAAGCAGCGCCAGGCGACGGCCGTCCACTTCCGGCTGGGCAATCAAGGCCGCATAGGCCGCGTCCATATTGGCTTGCAGCGCCGCCGCGCCGCGTGCCAGATCCCCACCCAACGGGGCGGGATTAGCCGCGTGGCCGTCAAAATCCACCAGCAAGGTGGCATACCCGGCATGGGCCAATGTGTAAGCAAAACCCAACATCAACTGTTGCGAACCGCTAAAGCCATGGGCAATAATCACGCCCGGCGCTGGCGACGCACCCTCTGGGGCAATCAACCGCATGGGGATGCCGTCCTGAGTCAACGGCCGTACCACCAACCCATCCCCCGCCCGCCACACCATCAGCCAGGCCAGCCCAATCACGCCCAAACACAAACCCACAACGATCCACCGTGCTCGACTCAACTGTTTTCCTCTCATTCTCTCCTCCAAAGATGCGTGATGCGTGACCCGTGAGATTTCTCTGCTCACGCATCACGTTTCACGGCATTTCCGCCACAATCTCCACGGCCGTCACCTCTCCCCCATTCACTACTACCGGCTGCCGATGCTCCTGCCCTTCAATTGAAACAAACAGCGTGTAATTGCCCGGTGGCAAATCAGCAAAGAGGAAGTTTTCCGCCAGCGCCGCGTCTGGACGGATGAGATGCTGCGGATCATCCAGATAGGTGAAGGTGTAGCGGTAAAGTGGGCCTTCATCGGTGGACTCAATTAAGGTGAGACGGACGCCTTGCCACGGCCGTCCCGCCCCATCCACCAGTCGCCCTACCAGCACACCCGTGCCCGGCAGCGGCTCTAACCACAACATCGGATTCTGTGTAGATGCAAAGTCATTGCTGCCTACGCGAACTTCCAGGTGCAGATGGGGCACGGCCGATACCCCTTCCACGCCAACTTCGGCTATCGGCTCACCCTGCACCACTCGTTGCCCCGCCTCTACCTGAATATGCTGTACATGCCCATACAACACATAAACCGGCTGCCCCTGCCACAACGCATCCAGTTCCAGCACCACCAACTGCCCATACCAGTCACAGCGCCAGCCGTACAACTCGTCGGCATCAGACTGGGCGACGATAACTGTGCCATCGGCCACGGCCGCAACCAGTGTCCCCTGCACCGCCGGCATATCGGCGCCATTGTGCCGCAGAAAACGGCCGTCGCCATCCCACCCATACGGATAATACCCATTCTCCATCAGCTTGCGCCCACCCCACACCGGGTCGGATAGCCAGAAGTGGGTTGAGGGCACGGCCGTATCCGGCGTAGGCCAGGGTTGCTCCCCTAAAACATGGTGTTGGTAATCCGGCTTGATGGGTGGTGGGTCAGGGCAGGCACGCTCTGGCGTCGGCGCTGGTGGCTGAGGTGAGGGGGTGCGGGTGGGTACGGCCGTAGGCGTGGCCGGCGGTGCGGGGGTGATCGCGGGCTGAGGGGTGGGAGTGCTCGTGGCTACGGCCGTTGGTAAAGTGGCAGGCTCTTGCACCGCTGTGAATGTCGGGGTGGTTACGGCCGTCATCGGCCACTGGCCCTCCTGCGGTGCATCCGATGCAGACTCAGTGGCTTGTAGCTCCATTGATGAGTGACAACCAACCAACAGCCACAAGAACAAACAGATCTGGAAATAGCTTCGCAACCAGATTCCCCCTATCCTATTTTGCCACTCGCCTTACACAAAACGCCCTACACTTCTGCTTCCCATACGGCCGGGTCATACGCCGGTAACTCACAGCGCATCGGCCGGTCTTGCCGTTCGTTCAGGGCATAACTGGCCTGCATCAGCGTATGGATTTGCGACGTGCCTTCGTAAATGACCGCGCTCTTGGTATTGCGCAAATGGCGCTCCACATTGTACTCATCCGAATAACCATATGCCCCGTGAATTTGCACCGCATCATTGGCGACGCGGTTGGCCGCTTCCGTGCAATACCACTTCGCCATGCTCGTCTCGCGGGTGTTACGCAACCCCTGGTTCTTCAGCCAGCCCGCCTTCCACACCAGCAGTTGCCCAATGTCAATGCTCTGCTGCATGTGTGCCAGCATTTGCTGGATGAGTTGGTATTCGGCAATCGGTTTGCCAAACGTCCGGCGCTCTTTAGCATAGCGGATGGACTCTTCCAGACACGCCTTCATAATGCCCACCGCCCCTGCCGCCACCCCATACCGGGCATTGTCCAGCGCGCTCATGGCAATCTTAAACCCCTCGCCCTCTTCACCCAGGCGATGGCTGGCGGGTACACGCACCTCGTCCATGTTGATCCAGCCGGTGTTGCTGGCATGAACGCCCATCTTGCCTTCAATGGTACCGGTCGTCAGACCCTTCCAGCCGCGCTCCAAAATAAAGGCGCTGATGCCGTTGACCCCTTTGTCCGGGTCGGTTTTGGCAAAAACCAGAAAACGGTCGGCCACGTCGGCCAGGGTGATCCACATTTTTTCGCCGGAGAGCAAATAATCGCCGCCATCTTTGCGGGCGCGGCTGCCCATCCCGGCCACGTCTGAGCCTGCGCCCGGTTCCGTCAGGCCAAAACAGGCTATCTTTTCACCCGTCGCCAGGGGCGGCAAAAAGTCTTGTTTCTGTACGGCCGTACCCCATTGGAAGATGGGCAGCGCATGTAATCCCAGATGCACGGCAATCGTTTCCCGCACAGAAGAGTCGCCAAATTCCAAGCCCTCGGAGACGATGCCCAGCGAGAGGTAATCCATGCCCGCACCGCCATAATGCACCGGCAGACAGATGCCCAGGAAACCCAGTGCGGCCATCTTGGGCAATAGCTCGTGGGGAAAGGTGTGGGCACGGTCATGCTCGCGG
>CAZOPF010000027.1:43515-56511 GCA_964581605.1 uncultured Ardenticatenaceae bacterium | reverse complement strand
GACCGCCTGGCATTGACATTGCTGGCGGGTGTGGTGGCACTTGGTTTGCTAAACCGATGGGCGTATACCAGTGTAGTGGCCGTCCTGGCCGTTTTAGAGTATGTGGGGCTGCGGCGACTGTCGTAGTGGAGAAGCTGAGTGACTAACTGGCACCTGGCTATTAACCAAACCCAAAGCCTAACTGCCTGATTTCCGTATGATCCAGTTTGCTGACGGCTACCCCCAGCAAACGTAGTTTCTTATCGCGCGGCCAATGTTCGTCCCAAAGCGTGTAAGCTATTTGATACAAGGCGGCCGCATCATCCAAAGGGGCAAGCACTGACTTTTGCCGGGTATAGGTGGTGAAATCTGCCCAACGGAACTTGACGCTCACGGTATGAGCTACCAGCTTTTGTTGTTGCAGCGTCTCGGCCACGTCCTGGCACATCTTCTTCAGTCGTTCGCTTAAAACGGCCGCATCAGCCACATCTGTATTAAACGTCCACTCCTGGCTAATGCTCTTTGGCGGGGCATGTTTTGCCTGGACGGGGCGGTTGTCAATGCCCGCCGCCCGTTCTTTGAGGGCTGCCGCCTGCTTACCCGTAATCAACCGCAGAATGGCGAGATCGGCGGCCGCCAGATCACCGCAGCTGTGGATTTTCTGTTGTGCCAGCTTTTCGGCCGTCTTGGGGCCAATTCCCCACAAGGCACGGGTGGGCAGCGGGGCTAAAAAAGCGGCCTCGGTGCCGGGCGGTACCACTGTGAACCCTTCTGGTTTATCATGGTCAGAAGCAACTTTGGCAACGAGTTTGCTGGTTGCCAGACCAATGGAGCAGGGGAGATGCATCTGGGTTTTGACGGCCGTCTTGATCTGCGCGGCCATGGCTACCACTTCATCCCACGCGGTCAGGTCAACATATGCTTCATCTACGCTCATCTGCTCTGCCGGGCCAAACTGGCGCAAGATGTCCATCATCTGCCGTGAACATTCCCGCACACGCTCCCAATTGACGGGCACAATTTTGAGGGAAGGGCAGAAACGCCGGGCAACGGCCGTACTCATAGCCGAATGAATGCCCAATTTCCGCGCCTCATAACTGGCCGAGGACACCACCCCCCGCTGTTCCGGCTGTCCCCCGACTACCAGTGGCAGGCCACCATCTTCCGGGTGATCCAGCAAATGCACATTCACATAGAAGGCATCCATATCCAGATGCAGAATAGCACGCGGCCAGATTGGTTGGTATGGCACGTTTAGCATGGGCAGTAATGGCACGCTTAAATGAAAATCACTCAAAGCCACTCAATAGAAATGTTGTCATTGTACCCCTGTTCAGCAACCAGATATTCTAATGCTTTCTTGAAGTTTTTGATTTCGCGTTCCTCAAGTGCCTCACGCTCTTGTTTATTGCCGCCTAAACCAGTGTCTGGGAATATCTTTTCAATGATCTCTTTGGAAGCTCTGATCGTGGTTGGTATATCTATTAGCTGCAACGTGGCCGCTGCGTCAGGTTCAAAATTGCCGCCTATGAAAAAGGGAAAACTGCGATATTTTGTCTTGATCTGCACTTGTTTGAGGTCACGCACTTTGTTCTTGAGATTGCGGTTTTCTAACTCCACCAATCGGGCCGGGATAAGAATACGCAAATGATAATCTTTGAAATCCAGATGCACCGGGCTGGAACCATCCCCCAAATCTATCAAATCAGGCTCTTCATCCTCAAGTCCTTCAACCACTTTGACAACAAAGTTATTGAAATAGCCAATAGCCAATGAAGTGGAGGGCAGGAATCCCA
Organism: uncultured Ardenticatenaceae bacterium; assembly: GCA_964581605.1. Lineage (GTDB taxonomy): Bacteria > Chloroflexota > Anaerolineae > Promineifilales > Promineifilaceae > CAADGU01. The sequence continues at coordinate 54,736 of CAZOPF010000027.1, read as the reverse complement.
AACTGCTTTTTGCTAACTCGGCTTCAATAACGTTGCGAATCTTGGCGCAGGCATTTCCCACGGCAGACATCATAGAACCTGTTGTGGGGTGGCGGTAGGTAGCCAGGGTAATTCCTTGCAGGTCAGACAGAATGCGAGTTTTTTCATCTGCTACCACAAAAGCCCGATTAGTGCCTAATCGCCCCATAAACAGGCCTAATTCAAATAATACATTATCTCGCGGTGCCATCTGTTCTTGCCCGCGTGAACTGAGTAGATCATCTGGTGTGAGGCAGACAATGGCGAAATCATATAAGTTGGCGGCGCGATTGAGCGAATCAAAGTAGCTGTGGTTGATTTGGAAGACATCTTCGTACCAGATATCAACCTGTTCAAAATCGGCGAACTGCTGTTTGACTGCCTGGGCAACGGGTTTCCCTTCTGACGAAGAAGCGATAAAGATACGGGCGGGAATCATCAGGGTGTAGCTCCTTTTGGTAATTGATTGAGCGTCTCGTCCAGGGTTTGCAAGACGGCCGTGACCTCTTCATTTTGCAGGATACGGCCGTAAGCGTCAACCACCGCCTGCCACACCTCATAGCGGCCAGTGGGGGCCGGTGGGTCAGCGCCATATGGCAGCAGGGCGAAGGCCGCCGCATACGCCGGGTCTGCGGCAAAGGTCTCATTTAAGAAAGAAGCAGCGGCCGCACGGGCCGGCAAATAGCTGTTCACCTGCGCCCAACGCGCCTGCACTTCTGGCGAATAAAAGTGAGCCAGAAAAAGCCAGGCGGCCAGTTGTGTTTCCGGATCAGTGCGCAGCAGATTAACGTTGGGGCCAGAAAGCAGCAATGCCGGCAATTTGCCTGTGTAAGGCAGCGGTGCTACCGACCAGGAAAAGGGTTCGGCGTTGTACTGGTTGATAGCACGGCCGTAAAAATACAGACCGCGTGTGGTGCCTGGCCCAAATAATGTGTGCTGGCTGGCAAAGTGGTCTTGATAGGAGAAGCCGGAGGCAGGTGCGGCGCAGCCATCTTGCACCAACTGTTGCAGCATTGTCATAGCTGCCATAACTTCTGGCGTGTTGAAGGTGAAATTCTGGCCGGCCTCATCATACACATCGCCGCCATAGGTATGAATCCAGGCCAGGAAGTTGCCGCTGGTCGGTTCAATTTCATACCCTATCTTGCCCTGTGCCGGGTCGGCGGCGGCGCAGGCCGCCTGGGCAAACTCCTCTGGCGTTTGCGGCGCGCCGGCAAATGGTAAATTAAGAGAGGCCAGCCAGCCATTATTGATGTATAGCAATTCTAATGTGCGGTGTAAGGGCAAACCGAAGAGTGGTGTTTCTGTTTGTATCTGGGCATAAGGGAAAAAGTCGGCCGTATCGCTCTCGCTTAGACCATATAAGGAGTGGTGCAGATACGGCCGCATATCCACCACGCCATCTTTGGCCGCATAACCGAGCGTATGGTCTGGGTAGGCGGCCGCCAGCGCAGGCAGCTCTTCACCCTCAGCCAGCCCGATTTGCACAGCATCTTGCAAATCGCTAAATCGTTCCCAGGCAATGGGCTGAACGGTGATGCCATAGGGGTTGGACTGGTTGAAGTCTGTGGCGATTTCGTTCAGGATGGTAGCGGCAAAACCATCATAATTGTGCCAAAAGGTGACAGGGCGGCCGGTGAGGAGGATTTCATCCAGACGGCCGTAAACAACCTCATCAGGGGTGGCGGTAGGGGGTGGGCTGGGGGTAAAGGTGGGTGTTGGGGAGGGTGTTTGTGTGGCGGTGGAGGGCGGTGTTGCTGTGCTGGTTGGCGGCACGGCCGTGGCTGTGTTTGTGCTGGTTGGCGGCACGGCCGTGGCTGATGGTGATGGGGTTGTGAGGGAAATTGCAGCGGGCAAAGGGGTGATGGTGGCGGTGGGAACGGCCGTTTCCTCTGCCCCACAAGATACGAAGATCGTGCTGCCGAGGGCCAGCGCCAGCCACAACCGGATAAACGGGGTGTACTTCTTTGACATTTCACCCTCCCAATGCAGACAGAATGGAGCGGATTATAGCGGAAGCAGAAGGGATAGCAATGCAGTTATTGCTGGCTCCAGAAAGGCATACTGCCTTCGGCCAGGAAGCGTTTGCCGCCGCCGTGAATGGGCACGATGTAGATGGAACTACGGCCGTCTTCCAGCATCGGCAGCACCAGGGCGTCACTGGCAGGCGACCAGAGGTGGTGGCTGAAGGCGTACTGGTCAAAAAAGGGCATCAGTTGTGTGAGAAAGGTAAGGGTGGGGGTGAAGGTGAGCAGCGCACGGCCGTTGCCATCGGCCACATTAAAAACAACCAGATTGAGAAATGGCAAATTATTCTGTGATGCTACTTTTGCCACAGGTTTGCCCATCAGACTGGCATTGATCTCATTGCCGGGCAAATTGGGCAAAAGGGCGGCCAGGTAACGGCCGTCTGGCGACCAAAAAAAGGAGGCTACCGGATTCCGACTGAGCAGGCGTATCTCTCCGGTTGTTGTATTCATCAGCCGCAACGGGCCAATAAAATCTGTCTCGCCAGGGGTGTCTGGGCTGATATAGGCCAGCCATTCAGCATCAGGGCTGAGGCTAAGGATGCTTTGCCCTTCGTGAGGCTGGCTCTGGCTGTTTCCGGCCGTGAGGTTATTCACCACAACCTGGCTGGCCAGAGCATCCCTTTCTTCGGCATATGCCAGCAGTTGGCCATCGGCAGAAATGGCTGGCGCTTGAAAATAGCCAGGATCAGCAATGGGGTCGCCCGCGCTATCGCCTGGCGCTTCAATCAATTCCAGCCGCGCTCCCGGCCCGGCAAAACCGCTGTGAATAAGAAGCTGTTGGCTATCGGCCGTCCACTGCCAATAAAACGGGCCGCCAGTGGTGCGTTTGCGGCTTTCTGTGGAACCGTTGGCTGGTATGAGGTATAGTGCCATGCCTTCACTATCGTTTGCTAAAAAGCTAATCGTCTGGCTGTCTGGCGACCAGTACAGATAAAAAGGAGCCGCCCGTCGGCTTAAGTAGAGTGCTTGAGGTTCTCCATTGTCAGCATCCGTAACGGTAAAAACAGAACCGCCTAACTCATTGCTGCCAATAGCTGCAACCTGACGGCCGTCTGGCGACCAGGCGGGAAACTGGAATATGGCTTCGCCGTCGGTCAACTGACGAGCCCCACTGCCATCAGGTGCAATGGTGACAATCTGGCCGTCATTATCTATATAAGCAATGCGATTAACAGCCAGGGGGTTGACTGTAGGGATGGGGGGGATGGGTACGGCCGTAGATTCTGTTTCGTCTACCCGGGTAAGCGGAGCCAGCGTGGGGGTAGCAGGCACGGCCGTTGGCACTGGTTGGTTGCCTTCTCGTGTAGAAAGCAGCCAGATCGCCCCGGATATGGATGTTCCTAAGAGCGAGAAAATTACGACGACGGCCACCATGATCCAGCAGCCAGACGGCCGCCGATGCTCTGGTTCTACCCAAATAACAGGTGCCGGCTCAGGTTCAAAAAGAAAGGGGTCTTGCTCGTCCATACCACGCATTTTACTGCAATCGTGCTAAAATCAGGGACCCAAAGGATAAATGGCTTATGGACAATTCACAAATAGTTCTACCGGAAACAACAACACCCGAATTACCCCGCTGGCTGCGAGTGAGCGGGTTTATTATTGGCATCTCTTATCCGGTTTTGGCGATCTCCACTTTTTTCCGGGCAGCTTACCAGCTTTTTTTGAAGGAAGGGGTAACGAGTTATGTGGGGCCAATGCTCACGGCCGTTGCCTGTATCTGTTACGTCCTTGCCTCAATCGGTTTTTTTGTGCGGGAACGATGGGCCTGGCGGCTGTCCATGGGCGTTTTGCTCTTTGAAATGGTCATGGTCTTGCTTGTTGGCTTTTTCAGCCTGCTTTATCCAGAGGTTATTGGCCGGACAGTATGGGGTAATTTTGGCCGAGACTACGGTTTCTTCCCGCTGATCCAACCACTTTTGGGGTTAGCCTGGTTGTTGCACACTACCACTCGTGCTGCTTACGGCATTTCCCACCAACGCCAATGACGGTGCGCTGGCGCTTCCGTGTGTGCGTGTTTAAGCCCACCACAACACCCAAACACTAAAACACCCAAACACCAAAACACCAAAACACACTCATACCCGTGCATGGTGTTCGGCGCGAATAAAGCGGCGGGTGCCAGTTTCAGCCCGAATAAGTATGGAACTGGTGGTAGCGTGGCTGCTGTAGTAATGGATCGCTTTGAGCAGGCGGGTATTGGTAATGCCGGTGGCGGCAAAAAAAACGCGATTGCTGTGAACCATGTCGTGGCAGGTAAGGATGTGGGAAACATCCAGCCCTTTTTCGGTAATAGCCTGGCGTTCCGCATCACTTTGTGGGGCTAATTGGGCCAGCATGGCGCCCCCAGTCGCTTTCACGGCGCAAGCCGCCAAAACCCCCTGGGCCGCGCCACCGATGCCCATGAGTATGTCTACCCCCATGCCGCCGATGGCTGCCAGCAGCGCACCTTCGGCATCAGCTTCCGTACGCAGCATCACCCGTGCCCCGGCCGAACGAATTTCTTCAATCAAATCCATATTGCGCGGCCGTTCCAACACCACCACCGTCAAATCATGGACAGCTTTTTTCTTCACACGGGCAATCAAGGCCAGCGTCCAGGCGGCGGGAGCGTTCAGACACTCTGGCACCAACGCTTTGGCGGCGCGGCGGTCTACTACCAGTTTATTCATATAAACGGCCGGGTCGCAGTCCCAAATGGAGCCACGCGGGGCAACAGCAACGATGGAAATAGCACCGGGCTGTCCGCGGATAAGCAGTTTTGTCCCATCAATAGGGTCTACAATCACATCTACTTCCGGGCCGTCCCGGTTGCCCACCTGGTCATTGTGGCAAAGCGAAACTTCATCTTCTGTCAGCCGGTTTTCCTCGCCGATGACGATCCGGCCGTCCATATCCAATGTATCCAGGGCAGCACGCATAGCACGGGTGGCAGCCCGATGCGCGGAAATATAATCACCAGAACCAACCCAACGGCCGGCCGCCAGCGCGGCCGTTTCTGTTACCCGCACTAAATCTAAACCGATGTTGCGTGGTGCTCGCTCCACTACCATGTTTTACCCCTTAGTCATCGTTCAATAATAGCTTATAGAGAAACCAGAGAGAAATTGGGGCATGATTCAGAAATCCAAGAAATCAGCCTGGCACTTTGTAGGATGATTTTGCAAATCGTCCAGAGAACGATTTGCAAAATCGTTCCACAATTTGTAAAGGACAACTTCCGCTTTATGAACCATGCCGAAATTGGATAATGAGGAGTCTGGCAACCGTAGATGCCAGACAGGGCGCAGCTGAGGTTGCGCCACTCCACCAAATGACATTGTCCAACCTCTAGCTGGATAATCCATCAGGATATCAGGTATTGGGATATGGGGAGATTGGTCTAGTCGTAGCATCCCAATAGCCCCATATCTGATTGTCAACCGGCAATTCCTGTGGAAGAAGAGAAGTGGGACCTCTGGCGTCGAAAGGCCTTTTTCAGCAGGCTCACAAATTACCATTCCCTGAATCTCCTACCGCCTCTAACAAACCGTCTGCTTCCCACGCTTGCATTCCCCCTTCCATGATGGTGACATTGGCGCAGCCGATGTTTTGCAGGGCGGCCGCCGCACGGCGGCTGCGGCGGCCGCTGCGACATACCAATACAATTTGCTGGTCTACAGGCAATTGAATCTCCCTAGACAGAATGGTTGCCAGAGGAATGGAGTGTGCTTGGGCAATATGCCCCTGGCGAAATTCCCGTGGCTCGCGCACATCCACTACCAGTGGTGGCGCCATGCCTGTCTGGTTGGCCGGGGGCTGGTTGAGCAGGGCAGGTGTGTGTAATTGCTGCCACAGATCACGCGGTTTGATGCTACGTAAGTTCTCGCTCACAACCTCATGGTCATGGGGAATGCCAGTGATGGCAATCCGTTTGGGCAAATTGGCACACTCTTGAAAAACGCGCACAGGACATTCATAAATACAGATGGCAGGATCAAGGATGTGGTAAAAGATATGGGTGATGGCGCCATCTTTATCCAAAACATGGTCAACTCCCAGGATATTTTCTACAAAGTCGGTGGTGGCGAAGATTTGCTTGACACGGTATTGCGGCCGTACCAGAAACACATCGCCACCCCGTTCCCGATACGTTTTAACCACGCTTTCCAGCATGTGAATGCCGCTAAAGTCACAATCGTTGACATTGTGCATCCGAATGAGCAAATAACGCTGTTCTGGATGTTTGTCAGCATGGTCGAGGATGTACTCTTCTACATGATGGACAGCACCGAAATAAAGGTCGCCCAGAATTTCAATGATACCAAGTTGGGGGCAGCCGGCTTTTTCTGGTTGATAAAGGAAATGTTTGTAGTTATTGTCCGGTTTCACTTCATGGACACGTGGGGTACTGGTGCGCAATATGTAGAGGACAAAGGAGAGCAAAATGCCTAGCAAGACGGCGAATTGGATTTCCAGGAATAATGTGCCAGCTAAGGTAGCGATCAGGATGGCGCCTTCTCCCAGATTGCTGTGAAGAATGCGGCGGATTTCGGTGCGGTCTATCATGGTAAAGGCGGTCACAATCAAAGCGGCCGCCACAGCTGCGCGAGGCAAGTAAGCAGTGAGGGGGCCAACAGTAAAAAGGGAAATGAGGATGAAACCAGCGGCAAAGACGGCCGCCAATGCTGACCGGGCACCGTTGGCCAGGTTCACGGCCGTTACCGAAAACGATCCCGACCCGGCAAACCCGGAAAAAAATCCCATGGCAATGTTTGCCAACCCCTGCCCCACAAATTCCTGGTTACTGTCCAGCCGTTGCCCGGTTTGAGCGGATACCGAATGGGCCACGGCCGTTGTCTGCACCAGGCTTATGGCGGCCACAGCCAGCGCACCCGCGGATAGGCTGCCAATTAAATTCAGGTTTAATATAGGCATATCTGCCAGGGGGGGCAGCCCCATTGGTAGTTGGCCGATAGTTGTCACCCCTTTGTCCTGCAAGCTAAAAATTGCCACCAACGCGGATGTGATAATCATGGCGATCAAGGTGGCAGGCAGGCGAGGGTTTATCCGTTTGATGGCCAGAATGATGACCATAGCCAGCAGACCGATGACGGCCGTTATCCAATGAATATCCGCCAGATGCCGTATAAGGCCTTCAGTTGTTGCCAAAATGTTATCTCTGGAGGTAGTAATGCCTAGCAGAGGAGAAATTTGATTGATAATGATCAGGATACCCGCGCCTGAAGCAAAGCCAACGATGACAGAATGGGAAACAAAGTTTACCAACATGCCCAGGCGAGCGATGCCTAAGACTAACTGTAAAACGCCAACCATCACAGCCATCAGTCCGGCTGCCAGAATGAATGTCTGTGTGCCTGGCTCAACAACGGTAGCCAACGAGGCGAAAACAAGCAGAGAGATGGTGTTGGTGGGGGCAGTGAACAACTGGGCACAGGAGCCCCATAACGCGCCAAAAAAGGCTCCGACTACGGCCGCGTACAACCCCATTTCTGGCGGCAAATTCGCCATGAGGGCAAAAGCGATAGCTTGAGGAGCCAGGATGACGGCCACTGTGATACCGGCGATCAGGTCTGGGCGTAAATTTTGGCGGTCGTAGCTACGGAGGATGGTATACGGCCGCTTGAGGTAGCGCACGGCCGGTTTGAAGGCACGCTGCACAGCCACTTTGTCGTTGAATTTATCAAACCAGGTCGGTTGTTTTGGTGGTTTGCGCGAGATGTTTCTTCTGATGGTGGTCATGTTTTGAATTGCTGTTTTTTGGCTGTTTACGGCGGTAGCCTGCTGAGATGCAAGGTGGGTGAATTAAACGGCCGTATTTCTTTTGAACCAACCATATGTTCGCAAGGTATAGCCAGAGTGTACGCCCCGGTAATACGGGCGTCAAGGCAAAAAATGCTTATATTCCGTATTATCTTTGTGTGGTTTGCCCATACCCTTGTTATTATAATAATCGGCGGGTTCTCTCTATCATTTCCCGTTGGTGGCTATTTTATCATTCTAAAAAGGACCCGTCGCCAACATCAACCCCCGTGAACGAGGAGAATATGAAAACAGAAATTGCAAAAGAAACGGCCGTGCGCCTGACCATGATTGGTGTTGGTGGTATGGCCCGACATCATTTGCGGGCGATATTGCCCAATTTTCCACAAACGTATGTACCGGTGGTATGTGAACCATCGGCGGAAGCGTATGCGGAGATGGTAGAACTGTTTACGGAATACGGCCGTACCCCACCCCCGAACTGCCCTGATTTAGCGGTACTTTTGCAGCAGTACGGCCGTGAACTGGATGCCGCCTTCATCATTACCCCCCATGTCTACCACCATGACCAGACTAAAGCGTGTCTGAAAGCCGGGCTGGATGTGCTGCTGGAAAAGCCGATGGTGATGAATGTGGCCGAAGCGCAAAGCCTGATCCATACCCGAGACGAAACAGGGCGGTTGCTGGTGGTTGCCTTTAACGGCAGCCTCTCGCCAGAAATCCGGGCCGCCGCCGCCATGCTACGTTCTGGTGAATTGGGCAAAATCCAGAGCATCAGTGCCACTGTCTGGCAAAACTGGCAGCCCAATACGGCCGGCACCTGGCGGCAGGTGCCCGAATTAGCCGGTGGCGGTTTCCTCTTTGATACCGGGGCACATATGCTAAACACGGTGGCCGACCTGGCCGGCGAAGATTTTGTGGAAGTGGCGGCCTGGTTGAATAACAACGGCGCGCCGGTAGATATTTTGGGCGTGGTGATGGCGCGGCTGGCTTCTGGGGCGTTTGTTACCTTCCATGCGTCGGGGGCCACCGTGCCTTCGTGTGATTCCGATGTGCGCGTTTTTTGCGAGCGGGCAATTTTGAATACGGGGGTTTGGGGCCGCTGGCTGAAGATATTAAAACATGGCGAGCGGGATTTTAAACCTGTGGAAGTGCCCCAATCAACGGGGGCGTGGGAGCAGTTTTTGGCGGTGCGAGACGGCCGTATGCCCAACCCCAGCCCGCCAGAGGTAGGTCTGCGCATGGCCCGGCTGTGGGACGCTATTCAAGCTTCGGCCGCCCAGGGTGGGCAGCCGGTAAAATGTAATTGAGGAATTGGGTAATCAGGCCATGGCTCAATTATCCGTTTTTCACCGAGAGGAAAAAATGACATTGAATGTGACCATATGGAATGAGAACAGGCATGAGAAGCAGTCAGCAAAGGTACAGGCGATTTACCCGGAGGGGATGCACACACCCATTGCCCGCTACCTGGAAAAGCAGGGGATGACTGTGCGTGTAGCCACGTTGGATGAGCCGGAACATGGATTGAGCACGGCCGTGCTCGACCAGACCGACGTCCTCACCTGGTGGGGCCACCTGGCGCATGGCCAGGTCAGCGACGAAATTGTGGATCGGGTACAGGCGCGGGTTTTGGCAGGCATGGGGTTGATTGTGCTGCACTCCGGCCACTTTTCCAAAATTTTCCAGCGGCTGATGGGCACCACCTGTAATCTGAAATGGCGCGAAGCAGGCGAGTTGGAGCGGCTGTGGGTGGTCGCGCCGGGACATCCCATCACTGAGGGCATCGGTGAATACTTCGAGATCCCCCAGGCGGAGATGTATGGCGAATTTTTCGACATTCCGCAGCCGGAGACATTGGTGTTCGTCAGTTGGTTTGCCGGGGGCGAGGTGTTTCGCAGCGGCTGTTGTTACCAGCGCGGGCAGGGCAAAATTTTTTACTTCCGCCCCGGCCACGAGACCTACCCCATTTATTATCAGGATGAAGTGCTGCGGGTGATTGGCAATGCGGTGAAGTGGGCCGCACCGGTTCAGGGGCCACAGGTGACGTTTGGGCATCGGCCGTTATCGTTTGGAGATTAAGAGACTGATCTCACTCAACGCAGCATCATAGCGAGGAGCTACGGCCGTCCAGTCGAAGGGGGTCACGGCCGTACTTAATTCCCCCGCTATCTTTTTTGCCTGCTCCATATGGCTCAATGCCCAAATAAGTCGCCTCACCAATTCATCCTGGCTGTGGTACAGGCAGTCAGCGTGATAAGCTGCCGGGATGAGTTCCGGGTAGCTGAGGCGGTGCGGCAGCAGCGGGAAGGTGCGGCAGGCGATGGCTTCCAGGAGACTGATGCCAAAAAATTCGTGGTGGGCGGTGGACACCACCACATCCGCCTGCCAGAGCAGCCGTCGGTACGTCTCAAAATCGGCATGGCCGACGTGAACGAGTTGGTCGGCAAATTGGGTAAGGGCGTTATCGAAGGTAGGCGGCCGTTGCCCATATTGCTGCCCACACAACGCCAACCGGAACGGAATACCCGCCGCCGTCACCTCTGCCAATGCGCCAAAAAACGCCGCTGGATTTTTGTCATACTCCCACCGCTGATTCCACAGGATAAGCGGTGGCCCCTTATTGACCATAGACCGTTGACCGTTGACCATTGACAATTTCTCAAAATCCACTCCCACCGGCAGCACCCGGCTCTTTTTTCGCAAACCGGCCACCGTGCCCAGTTCATTGTATTCGGGGAAATGTTTGAGGAAGGCGGGTACGGCCGTGAACCAACTCTCCATATGAAAATGCGAATTAAACCACACCGCATCGGCCGCCAGCATGGAAGCATAATTGATGAAAGCGTAATGGTAATCCCGCTCCCCCAACTGCCGCCGCATCGGGCCGGTTGTGGGGTCTTCCGGCAGCGGGTAGGTCAGTTGATTTTCGTGCATGTACAAAACCAGGGGAACGTTGTGTGTTTGCCCACGGGTGAGCGCCAGAAAAGTGGTCACATCCAGCATATCGGTTGCCAGAATCACATCAGGCTTCAGTTTCTGCTCCCGAAACCGGCGGGCCAGTGTCACCGCTCCACCGTGCATCCGCCACTTCCAAAAACGGTCTGGCAGCGTCAACAGCGACACCTCATGCCGGCTGTGCTGCTGGTAGCCAGCCGCCCACGCCGCATGGCTGCCGCCGTGATAGGGAGAGAGGAGAAGAACGTTCATTTGTGAATTTGTGAATTTGTGATTTAGTGTTTTGGTGATTTAGTGTTCAAGTGTTCAGGTGTTCAGGTCACACAAACACACAAACACACAAACACTCAAACACATAAACACTCAAACACTCAAACACATAAACACTCAAACACATAAACACTCAAACACATAAACACTCAAACACTCAAACACATAAACACTCAAACACA
>CAZOPF010000027.1:24749-43415 GCA_964581605.1 uncultured Ardenticatenaceae bacterium | reverse complement strand
AAACACTCAAACACATAAACACTCAAACACTCAAACACATAAACACTCAAACACATAAACACATTTTCTCCGCTTGTGAAAAAAATCATCAATCATTCGCCGCTGCGGGAAGTATGTAATATACTTGGGCTACCTGAATTTTAGCAAAAGAGCGTCTGGATTTAGGCGGAAGATAACCTGAGTGGACGGCCGTACCCCTGAACTGTATTGGGATTCCACCTACGCCATTTGTGTGGCCCTGATGGAACAGTATCCCCACAAAAACCCCATAGACGTGGGTCTGGCCGAACTGGTAGAACTCATTACCGCTTTGCCTGGTTTTGATGATGACCCCGACATGGTCACCGAGCGCATTTTGCTAGATATACAAAATGTCTGGTATGAAGAATGTAATTGAGTAATTGGGTAATTATGTAATTGCCACCAATTACCCAATTACATAATTACTCAATTACCAACCTGAGGAGGCTGCTCACTGATGACAAAGCAGATAGGCGTAGATTCACCAGATATGGTGGTGCCCGAAGAATTACAGAATAACGTGTGGATTACCAGCATCGCCAAAATTTTGGACCCCGTTTACAACTGGGGCCGCCGTAACTCTGTCTGGCCGATGGTTTTTGGCCTGGCTTGCTGTGCCATTGAGATGATTTGCACGGCCGCCAGCCGCTATGACCTGGCCCGTTTTGGCATGGAAGTGTTCCGCGCCACGCCGCGCCAGTCTGATCTGATGATCGTCTCTGGCACGGTGACAAAGAAGATGGTGCCCACCATCGTTCGCCTGTATAACCAGATGCCCGAACCGCGCTACGTGCTGGCCATGGGCGCCTGCGCTTCCGGCGGCGGCCCGTTCAAAGAGGGTTATACCGTAGTGGACGGCATTGATAAATTCTTGCCGGTGGATGTGTATGTGCCCGGCTGCCCACCCACACCGCAGGCACTCATCAACGGCCTGATTGCCCTGCAAGAGAAAATTGACCAGCAGTCTATCGCTTCCGTACCCTGGTATGGCAAGGGCGACCCCACGGCCGACGGCGTGGTGCCCATCCCTGTGCTTGGCCCCGATCTGGTGGATTTGCGCCAGTTGGATATTATCCGGCAGCAGGCCACAAAGGTGGAAGCGCCTGTGACTGACGAGGCGACAGAGTGATTTCAATGGGTGGCAAGTTATATGTGGCAAGTGGCAAGTTGCTCTGGCAACAACCACTTGCAACCTGCAACCTGCTACTTGCAACCCGATTATTTTGGAAGAATTCCCCATGAGTGAACTAATTTTAGATGCACCCGAACCGCAAGATGAAGAGATGATGGAGGTGGCTACGGCCGTGTCCGACGACCCTGTTGCCCGTGCCGCTGCCTTGCTCAAAGAACGCTTCCCTGATGCCGTGACCGATGAGACCCGCGAAGGATACAGTGGTGTGGTGGTGAGCGCAGACAAATTAGTGGAAGTAGCCACCGCCTTGCGGGACGACTTTGGCTTCAACTACCTCAGCAGCGTCACCGGCGTAGACCTGTTCAGCGAAAACAAACTGGAAGCTGTCTACCACACCTACAGCCTGGATCAAGGCGGCGACGCTCTGGTGCTGCACGTGCAGGTAGACCGCGACAATCCCTCCATCCCCTCCCTCGTCCCTGTCTGGCCCGGCGCCGACTTTCAAGAGCGCGAAGCGTGGGATTTGATCGGCCTTCATTTTGAAGGGCACCCCGACCTGCGCCGCATTCTCACCTGGGATGGTTTTCAGGGGCACCCCCTGCGCAAAGATTGGAAAGAGGCCTTTTTTGAAGAAGAAAAGAAACCCTTTGGCAGCCGTTGGCCGGATGGGGGCGTCTTCCGTGCCGAGGAGAAGAACCCCTACGGCAAAAATGTGCAATACCCCGCCGGCTGGCAGCCTACCGGCGATGAATATGACGTGGAAACGGAGATGTACTTGCCGGGCGAAACGCACGTCATTGACCCCGGTACGGGCATCAAAACGGACAAAGTAACGGTCAATATCGGCCCGCAGCACCCCTCCACGCATGGCGTGTTCCGTATGGTGGTAGTGTTAGATGGGGAAACAGTGGTGGATTTGAAACCGGTGATGGGCTATCTGCATCGCAATCACGAGAAAATTGGCGAACGCAACACCTTCATTCAAAACATCCCCTACACCGACCGCCTCGATTATCTCTCCTCCATGAGCAACAATCATGGCTACGTGCTGGGGGTGGAAAAGCTGTTTGGCATGGAAGTGACGGAGCGGGCGGAGTGGCTGCGCATCCTCATGGTGGAACTGACCCGCATTTGTAACCACCTGTGGGCGCTGGGTTTTTTGCTCAATGACCTGGGCGCGCTGCAAACACCCATGCTCTATTTTTACCTGGAACGGGAGTTGATTCTGGACTTTTTTGAGGCGACAGCCGGTTCGCGGATGATGTGCAATTACATGCGTTTTGGTGGGGTGGCTTATGATTTGCCGGATGATGTGCGTGGCACGCCCACCATGCAATTTTTAGAAGAGCTAATTTACGGGAATCTTCCTCGTGTATTGGAACAGGGTGACCGGTTGATGACGGGTAATGAGATTGTGCGTTCGCGCAGTATCGGTGTAGGCGTGTTATCGCGGGAGGATGCGATTGCTTACAGTACGGCCGGGCCGGTGTTACGTGCCAGTGGCGTGCAATATGACGTGCGCCGCGCCAATCCCTATTCGTTCTATCCCCATCTGGATTTTGACATCCCGGTGCGTTTTAACGGCGATGTGATGGATCGGTACGATATTCGCATGGAGGAGATGCGCCAGAGTTTGCGCATTTTGCAGCAGGTGTTACCGCACCTCAAAGCGACGGCCGGGCAAAAGATTAACAGCGACAAACCGCAATATGCGCTGCGGGCGCCGCGGGCCGGGGAGGCTTACGGCCGTGTGGAAAACCCCAAAGGTGAACTCGGCTACTACATCACCGCCCGCCGCCGTGAGGGCAACCCCGACCGCTACCACGTCCGCGCCCCTTCCTTCATCAACCTGACCCCCCTGGGCAAGATGTGCCAGGGGCACAAGGTGGCGGATATTGTGGTGATTTTGGGTAGTATTGATATTGTGTTAGGCGAGGTAGACAGGTAATCAAATTATGAATTAGGAATTATGAATTATGAAGCTCATTCCTAATTCATAATTCCTAATTCATAATTCCTAATTCGAGGTACTATGTACGGAACTGGCATTCTCAAAGGCATGGCTGTGGTCATGAAACATTTTGTGGATTCGTACCTGGATGATTTTTACTGGGCAGCGCGGGGCGGCCGTTATTACAACGACGAAGCCCTGCAAGTGCGCCAGGGGGTGAAAGGGCGCGGCGTGAAGACGGTCTTTTACCCGGAAGAAAAGCTGGAAGTGCCGGAACGTTTCCGCTTTGTGCCGTTTCTGGTGACGGACGATCCCCCGCCGGGGCAGAAGTGGGGCAAAGATTGGTGTACGTCGTGTGGTATTTGCGCTAAAGTGTGCCCGCCACAGTGCATCTGGATTGAACGAGGCAAACAGCCCAACGGCCGTCCCAAACCCGAACCCAACGCCTTTTTCATTGATATTGATATTTGCATGAACTGTGGCTTTTGCATGGAATTCTGCCCGTTTGACGCCATCAAGCTGGATCATGACTACGAACTGGCCAGCTACAATCGCACCACCGCCCACATTCACGACAAGGAACGGCTGAGCAAACCGCTAAGCTACTGGCGCGAGATTGCCCCCAAGAAAGCGGCCGCCGAAGAAGCGGCCCGCAACTTTGTGGAAGAGGCCAAAGCCAAAAAGAAGGCCAAACAGGCCGGTGATGGCGAACCTGACCCGACCCTGGCGGATGAACATGCCCGCCAACTGATGTATCGTGGTGACACGTATTAGCCATCAACTCATCTCCGCCCAAATTTAGTTTTAATGGTTATAATTGCGTATGGCTTTGCGGCCATGCGCAATTTTATTTATGGGGTGATTGAGTAATTACCTAATTACCCAATTACCCAATCACTCAATTACCAAAGATAGAGAGTTATGTTTGGAAACAAAAACAATCAAATTACATCCGAAGCGGTGCGGGCCGCTTTGGCGACGGTGATAGAGCCTGAATTACACCGGGACTTAGTCTCGCTCAATATGATTCGGAATTTGCAGGTGAACGGCCGTGACATCTCCTTCACCATCATGCTCACCACCCCCGCCTGCCCGCTCAAGGGCAAAATGGAAGCGGACGCACGGGCGGCGCTGGCCAAACTGCCGGATGTCGGCAAGATCACCATTAACTGGGACGCCAATGTACCCACCAGCGCCCGCCAGAACAAAGACCTCGGCCAAAATTTCCGCAACGTCATCGCCGTCTCCAGCGGCAAAGGTGGCGTGGGCAAATCTACCATCGCCGTCAACTTAGCCATTGCCCTGGCTGAAGAAGGGGCGCGCGTGGGGCTGCTGGACGCTGACATTTTAGGCCCCAATGTGCCCATGATGATGGGTGTCAATCAACTGCCGCCGATCAAAGATCGCCAAATGGTGCCTGCCGAAAAGTATGGCGTGCGCTTTATTTCCATGGCGTTTTTAGTACGACCGGATCAGCCGCTTATCTGGCGTGGCCCCATGCTGCACAGCGCCATCAGCCAGCTTTTGGCGGATGTGGCCTGGGGGGAACTGGATTACCTGATTGTAGACCTGCCGCCGGGCACGGGCGACGCCCAATTGACGTTGGCGCAGATATTACCCCCGACGGGGGTGATTATTGTGACGCAGCCGATGCAGGTGGCGGCGGCCGATGCCCTGCGCGGCATGAAGATGTTTGAGAAACTGGATGTGCCCACGATTGGTATTGTGGAGAATATGAGCGGCGAGATTTTTGGTACCGGCGCGGGTGAACAACTGGCGGCGGATTATGATGTGGAGTTTTTGGGTTCGGTGCCGATGGATGCCAATATCCGCATTGGCGGGGACACGGGCCAGCCGGTGGTGGTTGCCTATCCCGATTCGGCGGCGGCCTTTGCCCTGCGCCAGATTGCGCGGACGGTGGCGGCACGGATTAGCGTGTTGTCGCTGGCGAATCAGGCAAACTTTATTCCGATTCAGATGGTAGGTTGATTAAGACCTGACAGGTTTCAGAAAACCTGTCAGGTCTATGCAGTTGGAGCTAAACGTATGACAACGGTAATTCAAGAGAAGACTCCCTTTGTGGGGATTCGTTTTCAGAAATTGGGTAAGTTGTATCATTTCAAAGTGGGGGCGCAGCACGATGTGGCCATGGGCGATTATGTGCTGGTGGAGACGAAACGGGGGCGGCAGTTGGGCCAGATTATGACCTTTGTGACCCCGGAGCAGGCGCATAAACAAAAGGGGATGCGGGCCATTGAGCGCAAGGCAACGCCGCGTGATCTGGTGATGAAGCAGTTGTGGGAGTCGAGGGAGTTGGACGCGCTGATTACGTGCCGGGAGAAGGCGGCCGAACTCAATTATAGCGATGCGAAGTTTGTGAAGGCGGAGTACAGCTTTGATGGCTCGTGGTTGACCATTCACTATACCACTGAGAATAAGAAACTGGAGATTAAACCGCTGCAAAATGCGATGAGCAAGGCGTTTCGGGCGCGGATTGAGATGCGGCTGATTGGGCCGCGTGATGTGGCGAAAATTATGGGGGGGTATGGGGCGTGTGGTGGGCCGCGCTGCTGTTCGACTTTCTTGACGGAGTTTAGCCCGGTTTCGATTCGCATGGCGAAGGAGCAGGGGATTTCGCTGAGTCCGCAGGAGATTACGGGGATGTGCGGCCGTTTGCGCTGCTGCCTGGTGTATGAGTATGAGCAGTATGTGGAGGCGAAAAAGACGCTGCCGAAGTTGGGCAAACGGATTGGCACGCCGCGTGGCGAAGGGCGGGTGCGGGATGTGCGGGTGCTGCGGGATTCGGTGGTGGTGGATATCGAAGGTGAATGGCATGAATTTTTCCGCCACGAGTTAGAACCGCTAGACGAACTGGAGGCGCTGCAAAAGAAAGCAGAGGCGGGCTGCTCCAAACACGAAAACGGCGGCTGCGACTGTGGCGCGAAAACTGCACCAGCGGACGAAGAGGATGAGGAGTTGGAGTGATGAGGTGAGCAGGTGAAGAGGTGTTGGGGTGACGCTTCCTTCCTAATTCATAATTCCTAATTCCAGAGGTACGATGAACGGCCGTGACCAGGCATGGGCAATAGTTTGTGAGTTTGTGCAGGATGGGGGGCTGCGGCGGCATATGCTGGCGGTGAGCGCGGCGATGCGCTGGTATGCGAAGTTATTGGGGGCGGATGCGGAGTTGTGGGAAGTGGTGGGGCTGCTCCATGATTTTGATTGGGAAATTCACCCGGATTTGCACCGGCATCCACTGGCGGGCGCGCCGATTTTGCGGGAGCGGGGCTTTAATGAGGCAGTTGTTCACACGATTTTGAGCCACAATACGGAGGGGACCGGGGTGGAACGGGAGCAGCCCATTGATTTTGCCTTACTGGCCTGTGATGAGATTACGGGCTTGATCATTGCGGCGACATTGGTACGGCCGTCGCGCAACATCCACGACCTGGAACTGAAATCGGTGCGCAATAAGTGGAAGGACAAACGTTTTGCCGCCGGGGTAGACCGGGAGCATGTGGTAGCGGTGACCGATGATTTTAGCCGGGCCTGTTTTGACGGCCGTCTCGAACTCTGGCAGCACATTGGCCACGTCCTGACGGCAATGCAGGGGGCGGCGGAGGTGTTAGAGCTAGACGGCCGTTTAGGGCATGGATGAGTGGTAGGTGTGATAGAATAGGCAAAGGTTGTTTAAGGCGGCTGTTTAAGGAGATACAAAAATGGCAGCGGATGCTGATGTTTTGGACGATATTCTCAAGCAAGTGAATCAACTTTCACCAGACTCTCGCCTGCGCCTCATTCAACGGGTGACAGCTACACTTATCCCTTTCCCGGCGCAAGATTCAAAGCCCCTGCAATTTGGCAAATACAAAGACAATCGCCTGTCATCCTTAGAAGATTTTGCTATTGCCGAATGGCATCCCACAGAGAACGAACTCAATGGCGAATAAACTCATTTTGGATACCCATGCACTTGTCTGGTATTTGGAGGTAATCCAAAACTGGGCCGTCAGGCTAAAATCAAGATGGGGGGCAGCCGATAGCCTCATGGTTTTGCCACTTATTGCCCCTGGCGGAAGCAGCATTTCTCATTGAGCGCGGGCGTATTGGCATTCCCACTACAAAAGACCTGCTGACTGATGTACACAACGATAAACGTATTGAGATTTTTCCTCTCACGTGGGACGTTTTTGAACGGCGTCTCACACCAGAAGGATTGCAAATTCCCGAACTGCATGATCGTTTTATCGTCAGCACAGGTTTGCATCTTCGAGACTTAGGCGATTCTGTAGAGATCATTACCAAAGATCGAACTATCACACAGGCCGGTATTTTGCCGGTGATTTGGTGATTGTAGAGGTTCATGGCCGTCTCGAACCCTGGCAGCACATCGCCAACGTCCTGACGGCGATGTAGGGGGCGGCGGTGGCGGCAAATATTCCAAATTGAGAATGGCTGACTCCGTTGACAATATATAGACCAGTTGCTATAATATGGGAAAGTTTGATTGGAAAAACTATGAGTGAAAAACGCAATCAAATTATTGATATGGCCTGCCAGTTGATGGAGACGCAGGGATACCATGCCACAGGTTTGAACCAGATACTGGTTGAAAGTGGTGCGCCAAAAGGCTCTTTGTATTACTACTTCCCAGATGGCAAAGAAGAGCTGGGTGTAGCGGTTGTGGGTAATTCCGGGCGGCTGATTGAGCAGCGCATTCGTGGTGTGATGGCTGAGATTGATGATCCGGCTACGGCCGTGACCACCTTCATTACCCTACTGGCTGCTCAGGTAGATGCTTCAGGTTATCGCGCCGGGGGGCCAATTACCGCCATTGCTCTGGAATCCGCTTCTACTAACGACCGGCTGCGCGAAGCGTGTCACCAGGCTTATCAGAGCTGGCAAGAGGTTTTTGCGGAGAAGTTGCGGCAGGGAAATTTTGACGAGGCCCGTGCGCGGCGATTGGCAGCGCTGATCATTTCTGCATTGGAAGGCGGCATCATTCTCAGCCGCAGCCAGCATAGCCCGCAACCTTTGCTGGATGTGGCCGAAGAGATCGGGCTTCTGTTGCAATGTAGTGTGTAGGCGAAGAGCCAAAATTTTTTGCCGTGAATATACAGACTGGTCTAGTAACTAATTTCTATAAGGAGAAACAAAACCATGAGAATTGCAGTTTTTGGGGGAACCGGACGTACCGGGTTGCATGTGGTGCAGCAGGCGTTGGCGGCAGGGCATGAGGTGGTGGTTTTAGCCCGGACACCCGCCCGCCTGGCAGTTCAATCAGACAAGTTGACGGTGATTAAAGGGGATGTATTGGAGCCAACGGCCGTTGCCCAAACCATTGCCGGTGCTGAGGCGGTTATCAGCACTCTCTCGCCAACGCTGGCTGGCATCCAAAACATTGTCGCCGCGATGCAGCGTGCGGGTGTGCGGCGGCTGATCGTTACTTCTGGCGCGGGTGTGAAAAGGGAGGGTGATGAGCCAACTTTTTCCAGCAAACTGATCTCCAGGTTGATCAAAACCTTTTCGCGGCAGGTGTATGAGGAGAGCCTGGCAATTGCCGATGTGGTGCAGCACTCTGGCCTGGCGTGGACGCTGGTGCGTGCCCCCCGGTTGGTGGACAAACCGGCTACCGGTAATTTGTATAGTGGCCCGCTCAACAAAAATATGAAAACGACGTTATCAAGGGAAGATTTTGCGCGGTTTTTAGTCACGGCCGTGACCGATGAAACCTGGATCGGCAAATCCCCCGTGTTGTCTGACCGGTAACAGTATGTCGTAACGCCAGATTGCGTTACACGGAGAAAAGATCATGTCAAGGAACAAATCTGAACTGAAACAATGGGCCAAAGAAAATATGAAGGGGATAGAAAATACTCTGTTCCCCTCTTTCACCCCGGATATGAAACACCTGGATGAGGCGGGCATTCGTTGGGACGTGCAGCAAAGCATCAAACATGGCTTCTTTTCCATGATGTGCGCTACCGAAACCGGGTTAACTCTGGAGGAAGCCAAACAGTTTCTCTCCATTGCCGCTGATGAAGCCGGTGATGCGATCATTGTCACCACTTCGTTGATTCTGGATAGTTTTGCTGACAATATGGAACTATTGCGCCACGCGGAAATGGTGGGGGTGGATGGCATTTTGCTCGGTTATCCGCCTTCTTTCCGGCCTGAATCGGCCACCGAAATCTATGAAGTGACGAAACGGTTTTGTGACGCCACCAACCTGCATGTCACACTCTATCCATCACCCCATTTCCACTTTAATCGCTTTCATCCCAGTGGTTTCCCGCTGGAAATTCTGGAGTCGTTGGCTGACATTGAAAATGTAGTGGCCATCAAAGTAGGTGAACTGGGGCTATTTGCTGATATGCACAGGTTGGTCGGGGATAAACTGTTATTGGGTTGCCCGGTGGAACGATATGCGCCGTTGTTAGTGCAGGGTTTTGGGATGCAGTGGATGGGCGCCGGTTGTTATGAAGTATTCCAGTCGCCGGAAAAGCCTTATCTGGTCAATTACTTCAACCTGTTGTTGGCGGGAAAAACGGCCGAAGCGATGGAAATTTATTGGAAATTGTCTCCGGCGCGGATTACATTTGAGCAGCAATTTAACCAGACGGTGATGACCGGTACCTATAACTGGCAGCAGCAAAAGTATTACCAATGGTGCGTGGGTGGCAATGGTGGCCTGACTCGCCAACCGGCCATGAAGGTGCATACCTGGGAAATGGAAATGACCAAAATGGCTTTCCGTATGATTGATATTGAGCCGCGTGAAAATGATGACGAGTTTGTTATGGGGCGCGCTAATTATGGGCGGCGGGATGCGGTGGCCGTCGCCGATCTGGGCGTGGATGTTTCTGGCCTGGTGTTTATGGACGCCGATGATCGAGAATTGGCTTTGTCTGCGTTTGCTGGTGAGGGGGTGGTGTTGTATGGCGGTGGACAGGGCGCGGCCGAAGAGGGGCAGAAGTGGGGACAGGCGCTGGCGGCCGTGGGAAAGTTGCCCTGTCTGGAAGTGGCTTTTGTGGGCGATTTGCCTTCTTTTGTGCCCAAGAAGATGGTTAAAAAGAATGTGATCAAACATGCGGTTCATCAACCGGTTTTTGACTGGACGGGTGCGGGGGCCAAAGTGCTGGGTTTGGGCAATTCTCATGCGCTACATGTTTTTGTGATTGACGGAAACGGCCGTTTACGATTTAAGCTGGCCGGGCCATATTCGCCTGACAATATGGCCCGGGTGCTGGCCCAAATTGACAGGAATTTGTGAGGGGCAGAGATTGAGAGATTGGGAGATTAGGAGATTGAGGTTCCCGATCTCCCAATTGCTCACTACCACCCACTGGCTTGAAAAACTGCTTGCAGGAGTTGGGCGCGTTCTTCGGGGGTCATCTGGCGGGGGCGGGCGTAGTTTTCGATGAGGCCCGTCCAGAGTTCGACGCTGAGTAAACGGCCGTCGTACACCACATAGGTATCCACAAACGTCTGCCGCGTGCCCAGCATATCCATCTGGTCAAAAAAGAGGTTGCCTGGCCCGTAGTGGATGAAGGCGTCGTTGAAAAAGGCGAACCCCTGGGCGTGGTGCGCCTGGCTGCCAGACACGGCCGTTGCCCCCGCCGCCGCCATCTCCTGGAAAAACTGTACCTGGTCGGGTGGGGCCGCATACTGGTAATACTCCGTGTATTGCAGTGTGGTAAAGACCAGATAGCCCTGCTCGCGTAAGGCGGCAATTTCGGCGGGCAGGCTGCCATCACACGGCCGTGCCCCTGGCGATGTCTCCGTAGCCCAGGCAAACTGTGGGCCAAATGAGTTGCAGCCCACAAAAGCGATCCGGTTGCCGTTGTGTGCAAACAAAGCAGGCTTGGCGGCCGTCGCCAGATCGCGCCCGCCGCCATAGGTTTGCAGCCCGGCCGTTTCAATCATCTCAATGGTACGCAAGGTATTATCCCGTCCCCAGTCGTTCAAATGATTGCCGGTTAATTCAATTACGTCCGCGCCCACATCCAGAATCAGATCAAAATAGCGGTCATCGCTGCAAAAGGTGGTGCCGCCGATGGGGTTGGGGTAGGGGCAGTCGGGCGCAAAGGAGACTTCATTGCTGATGTGGGCAATATCGGCCGCCCGCAGCACCGGCCCTACCTCTTCACCCGGCCAGAGGATGCCATATTGCTCCATGTTATAGGCGGTAGCGCGTACCAGTGCAGTTACGCCGGTCAGTGCCACGCGGGTCAATTTGTCTGGGTCGCGGTTGGTGGTGGGGCCATCCCATTGGGTTAGAAATTGGGCAACGGCCGTTTCCTCGCCCGCCACACCTATCGAAACCGCCAGGGGATAGTTCGCCAATGCAAAATCCGCCGCCAGCGGCGACTGTCCATCCAGCGCCAGCACTTTCAAGTCGGGCGTGAGCGTGTCAAAGGGCAGGATGGTGAGAGAAGGGGAGGCGGCCGACGGCCGTGCCGCCCATAGCCGTTCACCCACTTCAGCTTCAGGCACAATCTGTACGGCCGTGCCCGGTGTGCCTAAAATAGGGGACATGGCTACGGCCGTGTTTTCGCTGACAACCACGGGTAGGCTACCCGTTTGCCAGGCGGTTTGCAATTCTGCCAGTGTGAGGCCATCGGGCACGGTGGGGAAGGGGGCGGCCAGGACATAAACCCAGTGGGCCAGCGGATGGTCGCTGTGGGCAGTCAGTAGGAGGTTGGCCGAGTCCGATTCACCCCAACTGTATTGGACGAGATGTTGCTGGGCGAATTGTTGGGCGGTGCTGATGAAGGTGGAGGGCACGGCCGTGTCAGCGGCCAGGCTCAGGCGGGCGGAACCGGGATTGGGTGTAGCCGGGATGGCGATAGGTGGAGCGGTTTGTGGTACGGCCGTGCCTGAAACGACCCCGGTAGCTGTTGCCGGTAGCGGCTGCACAACGGAGAGGAGAGGAGGGGGCGTGGGGAGCGCGGCCGTCGGTGCGGCTGTTGGCAGCACGGCCGTTGGGCCGCAGCCCATCAGCAAAAATAAGATCAAAATGCCAAAACTCTTTTTCATGTGGTAGACTGGTATCAAAACAAAAGGTTGCCTATGAAAGATATAGATTTGAAAAACCCTGGTTACTATATTAACCGCGAATTGAGCCAGATCGAATTTAATCGGCGGGTGTTGGAAGAGTGTACCCGCAGCGATCATCCGTTGCTAGAGCGAGTGAAGTATATCGCCATTTTCAGCGCGAACATGGACGAGGTGTTCATGGTGCGCGTTTCCGGGTTGAAGCAGCAGGTATTGTTAGGCATTACCGATACCCCGGCCGATGGTCTGACACCGCGTGAACAGCTGGTTGCCATTCACCGCACCGTCACCAGCTTATTTGCTTCAGCCATGGATTATTGGCAGCAAATGTTGCCCGCCCTGGCAGCTGAAGGTATCCACGTGTTGGACTATGAAAAGGAGCTAAATGCTCGCCAGCGCCGTAAACTGCGTGATTATTTTGATCGAGAAATCTTCCCGGTACTCACTCCCCTGGTCACAGACCCCGCCCATCCATTTCCCCATATTTCTAACCTGAGTATCAATCTGGCGGCGGAAATTGAAGACCCGGAAACGGGCGAAACTCATTTTGCTCGTGTCAAAGTGCCCGCCTCGCTGCCCCGCCTGGTGCCGCTCAAACCGCTCGACCCGGAGGACATATTGCCGCCCAGGACGCAAAAGCTGGTCTGGATTGAACAGGTGATTGCCGCCAATCTAGATCGCCTCTTTCCAGGCATGACCATCAAGGCGTCCTATCCATTCCGGGTGACGCGCAATACGGATATGGAGATTCAGGAGGAGGAGGCGGATGATTTGCTGCTGACGATGGAGGAGAGTTTGCGGCAGCGCCACTTTGGGCAGGCGGTGCGGTTGGAAATTGACGAGACGATGCCAGAAGAGACGCGCCGGCTGCTGATGGAAAATTTGCAGGTGGGGGTGCATGATGTGTATACGGCCAATGGGCCATTGGGCCTGAGCAGCCTGTGGGAACTGCACCGGCTGGACAGACCGGATTTGAAGGATGAGGTGTTTCAGCCCCGGCTGCCGCAGCCATTCCGCAGTGGGGAAAATGTGTTTGCCATTTTGCGGCGGGAGGATGTGCTGCTGCACCATCCGTATGATAGCTTTGGGCCGGTCATCAATCTGGTGGAAACGGCCGCAGACGACCCCGACGTGATCGCCATTAAAATGACCCTATACCGGGTGGGGCCAAACCCGCCGATAGTGCGGGCATTGATGCGGGCGCGGGAGAACGGCAAGCAGGTGGCGGTGCTGGTAGAGCTAAAAGCCCGGTTCGACGAAGAAAGCAACATTGAGTGGGCGCGGGCATTGGAAAATGCGGGCGTGCATGTGGCCTATGGCATTATGGGGCTGAAAACGCACAGTAAATTGCTGCTGATTGTGCGCCGCGAGCGGGATGGGTTGCGCCGCTATGTGCATGTGGCCACGGGCAATTACAATGCGTTTACTTCGCGGCTTTATACTGATTTGGGGCTGTTGACGACGGATGAGGAGATGGCGGCCGATGCCTCCGAGGTCTTTAACTTTCTCACCGGCTTTTCCAAACAAAAGGAGTACCGTAAGTTTTGGGTGGCGCCGGTCAGTTTTCGGAGCAACTTGATGCGGTTGATTGAGCGGGAGACGGCTCATGGAAAAAAGGGCCGCCTGATTATGAAGGCCAACTCGGTGGTTGATCCCCACATTATTCGGGCGTTGTATGAAGCATCACAAGCAGGGGTGCAGATTGACCTGATCATTCGCGGTATTTGTTGTTTGCGCCCAGGGGTGGCGGGGGTTAGCGACAATATCCGGGTGATGAGCATTGTGGGGCGTTTCCTGGAACACAGCCGGATTTATTATTTTCATAATTTGGGGCAGCCGGAGATTTATCTGGGCAGTGCCGACCCGATGCCGCGTAACATTGACCGGCGGGTGGAGGTGCTTTTCCCGGTAGAAAACGAGGGATTACGCCAGGAGGTAACACGGCTGCTAAACGTCTATTTGCATGATACAGCCAAGAGCCATGTTTTGCAGCCCGACGGCCGTTACCTGCCCACTATCTCCACCTTAGCCGAAGGGGAAGAGCCGTTTAACAGCCAACTGTGGCTGCTGCACGGCCGTGCCGCCAATAAGCCCCTGCCCTTTGCAAGTGACCTGGTGATTGGGCAGAATGGTCAGGGGCCGGCCGAAGCACGGTCTACCCATAAGGCCATTTCGCAGTAATCCAGGCCGTGATAGAGCACTTTTTGATACGCATAAGCGGGGGCTATCAGCCGCACAGCGTCGGTGTCCGTCAGGATTAGCCAGTTCCCATCGTCTGACCATGACTGTTGGCCGCCAAAAGTAAAGCGGGGCGCGGCCGTTTCGTATGTTTGCCACTTCTCATTCACAATGTCATACACCTGGAGCCTCAGCCCGGCATCAACATAGTCGCCTATCACCAGATAACGGCCGTATTGATTGACTGTCCACCAGGAGGCACTGAGAGTTTCGCTGTTGAGTGGCGTCCACTCGTGGGTCTGCCAATCATATTGCACCAGGTGGCTGCTCCTGACGACGTTGCCTTGCCAGTCAAAGATGCTGATAAATAAGAGTTCTGGTTGGCTGGCCGGATAGGCAGTTATGGAATTGATGGATATTTCCCGTCTGGAAGCCAGTTCCGGTATAGCGGCCCGAATGGTGTCTGGGGTCACGGGCGATTGTATCTGGAAAGATGGGCCATCATCGGCGAAAACGGCCGTCATCAAACTGGTATCGGACAAGCCATTGGTAGCCGTGGGGGAGTATTGGCGGAAGGCCAGGGTATGGCCATCTAGCCAGATGGGGTCATACGCATTTTCCAGCGGTTGTATCTCCTCTCCGGCCGCAGTGCCCAAAGCGTAGACAACCCCCTTGTTTTCGTCCAGGCGGGTGATGAGCGTGTGACGGCCGTCGGGCGATGGTTGTGCCCACTCTGTAAATGGCTGCACGATGCAGCTCTGGTCATCACAATCTTCCGCGCTGACCATAATGCCCTGCTCACTAAAATCATTATTATCTGGCCCAGAAGTGGAAAAATGGAGCAGAAAATGGCCCGGTTCTAATTTGGTGATGGAGTGGATGATGGGAGTATCGGTGGTGGTCAGTAGCAGGCGTTCACGGCCGTTATGCAGCCAGACAAGGCGATAGCGTTCGTCCTGTACCGAAGGGCCAACTACCAGCGCCACCCCCTGCCCATCGGGAAAAGGCGTGAGATAAAAGCCCAATGCGCCTTCCGTTTCCAGCAACACATCAGCCCAGATGGCAGTGGCCGAATCATAGCGGAATAAGGTGGGGGCGCGGCTGCTCTGGCACAACAGCAAAATGTCCTGGTCGGGCAGGGGAATGGGTGGCGGTTCGGCCGCCTGAATGGGGTTAAAGCCGGTGGGGCGGGGTGCAAACAGCCCCCATGCAGACAGCATTTCCCCCAGGTCTGGTGGCGGTGGCACTATGCCACCTATCACGAATGTCTCTGCACCATAGGCGTTTACCAATGCCTGAGCCAGGTGAGTGGCGTAACCACGCAGCAGGGTTTGGTAGCCGGTTTCGTCCACGGGCAGCCCCACCAGGGTTGGAGTGGGTAGGCTGAGGCGAGTTGTGCGTTGGCCGCTCAAATAGCCATAACTGAGGCGCACTGGTGCGTGCAAACCCGCCAGGTCGTCTGGATTTGTACTCAGGCGCAGTTGCAGCACAAA
Source organism: uncultured Ardenticatenaceae bacterium (assembly GCA_964581605.1). Taxonomy (GTDB): domain Bacteria; phylum Chloroflexota; class Anaerolineae; order Promineifilales; family Promineifilaceae; genus CAADGU01. The sequence continues at coordinate 27,583 of CAZOPF010000027.1, read as the reverse complement.
TCTGACGGGACATTGAATATCACTGCAAATGCGGACGATCCAGCTGTTCAGGTCATCGGCCAGGCGGGCGGCAATTTCCTGGTCACGGGCGGGGGTCAGCAGATTGAGATACGGCCGTGTCTCCTGCCTAAACTCTCCCCAAAAGTCATCGTCCGGTTCGGCCAGCAGCCAGCTTTGGTTTGCCTGGCGGCGGTACACGGCCGTGCGCTGCAACACCAGCGAGACCAATTCCCCGTTCTCATCCAGGGAGACGTAAGGCATGGGCAGGGCGAGTTCGGCTTCTGTCAGGTCTGGTGAAACGGTGAATTGAGTGGCCGTGACTGGGGCCGTGACTGGCCCGGTGGCAAAAAGATCGGCTCTGGTATCCAGCCACAAACCAAATGGTGGGCGGTCGAAGTAGTCACCGTGTGCTTGCAGGCGGATTTGAGCATCGGCCCAGGCGGGCGAACGGCGCAGCAGGGTGGCAAACAGTTCGTCATCGCCGGCAACGGCCGTGTCCACCAGCAGCCGGTCAGCGGCCATTACTTCTTGTTCCAGCGTGTTGGTTACGGCCGTGACCTGCACATTCACCTGCCGGTAAGCCAGCCCCAAACCACCCACCACCAGCAGCGCCAGCGCAGCCAACGCCAGCAATCCTCTGCCATGGAGGCGAAAATGGGTTGACTTGCCAGGGGTTACGGCCGTTGGCAATTCTTCCCATTCATCATCGCCACTCTTCCAATCAAACATGGCGAAATTTGTGATTTAGTGCTGGTGTGTTTTTGTGATTTGGTTACAAAAACACTAAGTCACTAAATCACCAAAACACAAAATCACTCCATCTCTTCATCCAACCCCAACGACTCCAAAAAATCAATCACCGCGTCGTTGAAGGCGTCGGGTTGTTCCAGGTTGGGCAGGTGGCCAGCGTGGGGAATGATGAGCAGACGGCCGTCGGGCACAGCTTTAGCCATCGCTTCCGCCTCCGACACCGGGATCAACTGGTCGTCCGCGCCGTGAATGATCAGCACCGGCACGTCAATGGTGGGCAGGGTGGGGGTGGAGTCGGGCCGGTCACGCATGGCGGCCAGGGCGCCCACCACCCCTTCCAGTGAGGCGCCTTCCATCATCTGCCGGGCAAACTCCACCAACTCCTTATCGTCGGCAAAGTTGGCAGGGGAGAGAAGTTTGGGCAGCATGGCATCGGCTACGGCCGTGACTCCCTCTCGTTTCGCCATCTCCGCCATCTTGTCCCGGTTGGCCTTGCCTTCAGCGGAATCGGCCCCGGCGCGGGTGGCCGTCAGAATCAGCCCGGCGACATGTTCCCCGTAGCGCCGGTAAAACTCCAACGCAATGTAGCCGCCCATGGAGAGGCCGCAGACCACAAACGGGGTAGCTACGTTCAAATGGGCCAGCAAATCGGCGCAATCGTCAGCCAGCAGTTCCATGCTATACGGCCCGGCAATGGCGTCTGACTGGCCGTGCCCGCGCAGATCGGGGGCAATGACGCGCACAAAATTTGCCAGGTCATCCAACTGCGGCGACCACATGCTGCTGTTCAGCGGGAAGCCATGAATTAGCAGCAGCGTTGGCTTGTCGCAGCTATCCTGAAACGCCATAATAAAATCTTCATCGTCATGGTGATGGTTGTTGTCGTTCATACGTTTACTCCTCTTCAATTGCCAATTGTTAATTTTCAATTGACAATTGACAATTGACAATTGATCAGCTTTCCATTCCCTCAAATAGCTCCCCAATGGAGCGGTGGCAGTAATTCTGGCGCATGGCTTCGGCAAAAACGGAGGCGACGGAGAGCACGGTGAGATTGGCGGGTTGGCGGTCAGACGGCCGTTCCACCGTATCCGTCGTCACCACCTCCACAATTTGCGGAATGGCCGCAATGCGCTCCACCGCTCGCCCCAAAAACAGGCCATGTGTACACATCAAAATGATCTCCTCAATACCGCTTTCCACCAATACCTGGCTCAATTCCACCACCGAACCACCCGTCGCAATCTCATCATCATACACTATCGCCCGCTTAAACCCCTGCACCTGCCGGCTAATCAACCCGCCAATGCGCACTTCCGTATCAGAAATACGCACTTTATCGGCCGAGGCGATGGACAACCCCAGATCGCGGGCAAAACGGGCGGCCGGTTTAGCCCGCCCCATGTCCGGGGCCACCACCACATCGCGCGCCGGGTTTAGCTCACGCTGGCGAATATAGTTCGCCAGTTCCATCCGCCCGGTCAGTGGGTCAGCGGGTACGCTGAAAAAGCCATGCACCTGCGGTGAATGGAGCGTCATGGTCATAATGTGGGTGGCGCCGGCCGTCGTCAGCAAGTCGGCAATCAGGCGGGCGGTAATGGAGATGCGTGGCGCGTCTTTTTTATCGGAGCGAGCATAAGAAAAGTAGGGGATGATGGCATGAATTTCGCGGGCGGCCGCGCTCTTGGCAATGTCCAGCATCATCAACAGTTCAACCAGATGGTCGCTGACTGGCGGCGTCAGCGATTGCACAATGTAGACTACCCGGCCACGCACACTTTTGCCTAGTTGCACAAACAAATTGTCATTACTAAAGCGGGAAAATGTGGTCTCCGCCAGGGGAATTTCCAGGTGCGTGGCGATTTTTTCCGCCAACGGCCGATTGGAACGGCCGCTAAAAATCCGCACATCGGCCCGGTCTATCTTGTCGGTCATTTCTCCTCTCCAAAGAGTGATTGAGTGATTTGGTGATTTAGTGTCTTAGTGATTTGGTGTTTTAGTGATTTGGTGTTTTAGTAACTAAATCACACAAACACTCAATCACTAGATCACACAAACACTCAATCACTAGATCACAAAAACAC
>CAZOPF010000027.1:0-24649 GCA_964581605.1 uncultured Ardenticatenaceae bacterium | reverse complement strand
AAACACTCAATCACTAGATCACAAAAACACCCACTCACGCAGTTAAAATTTCGCTGTGACTAGCAGTGCCTGCGCCAGCCGCCGTTTGTAGGCGGTGGCAGTTATCTCGATTGTACCAAATTGGCGCAAATGTTCCGTCATGAATTGGGTATCGAGCAGGCGAAAACCACCCCGTTGCAGGCGGTCAACCAGATGCACCAGGGCGACTTTGCTGGCATTGGGGACGAGGCTGAACATGCTTTCCCCGGCAAACAAGCCTTGCACGGAAACGCCATATAGCCCGCCTACCAGGCGGCCGTCCTGCCAACATTCCACGCTATGAGCAAAACCATGTCGGTGCAGGTCGGTATAGACGGCCACAAACTCCGGGCTGATCCAGGTGGTTTCACGGCCGTCACCCGGGGCAGCACAGGCTTGCATCACGGCCGTAAATGCCGTATCCACCCGCACTTCAAATTGCCCACTCCGCACCACCCGCGCCAACCGGCGGGGCACATGAAAGCCATCCAGCGGGATAATGGCGCGCGGGTCGGGATCATACCAGTAGATACCATCCTCATGGGCCATCGGGAATATCCCTTTGCAGTAAGCAGATAACAGCAGTTGTGGCGATAACCTCATCGGCAAGAATTCCTGGTGGGTGGTAGAATGAAGTAATCCGGTAACTGTGTAATTGGGTAATTACCTCAATTACGCAATTACCCAATTATATAAGGCGGTAGCAAGAGATGTACAACATAGAGCAGTTACGAGCAGATGAGTTTCCCGGCAGCCAGGAGACAATTTATTTCAATCATGGCGGCATATCCCCCTTGCCCGCCCGCACCCAGGCCAGAGTAAAGTGGGCGATTGATGGATTTGCCCGGCAGCCGGGTCACTTTTGGGTGCAACACGGGCTGGTTTATGCGGAGCGGCTGCGGCAGGAGATGGCCGCCTATTTGAACGCCGCTTCGCCGTTGGAGATTGTGCCCATGGCCACCACCTCGGCCGGACTGAACGCGGTGGCGCAGGCCATAGCCTGGCAGCCGGGCGATAATGTGCTGTTTTGTGATGTGGAGTTTCCCGCTAATGCGTACCCCTGGCTCAGTCTGGCGCGGGATGGGGTGGAGGCGCGGCTGGTGCCGGCCACAGATGGCGGCCTCACGCTGGCGGCGCTGGAACCGTATGTGGACGACCGGACGCGGGTGATCGCGGCCAGCGCCATTCAGTTTTTCACGGGACATCGCACGGATTTAACGGCCGTCGGCCGTTTTTGCCAGGAGCGCGGCATCCTCTTTGTGGTGGACGCCATTCAAGCCATCGGCCATATGGCTATTGACGTTCAGGCGATGCACATTGACGTGCTGGCCTGCGGCGGGCAAAAGTCGCTGCTGGCGCTGCCCGGTCAGGGTTTCCTCTATGTGCGGCAGGCGGTAGCCGAACAGTTGCGGCCCCGATTCATTGGCAGTAATGCCACTGTGGATTATTTGCACTGGCTGAAATATGACACAACCCCGGCGGTGGCGGCGCAGCGTTTCATGTCCGGCACACTGAACATACCGGGCATTGTGGCCGTGGTGGAAAGCCTGGGGCTGATTCGGGAGTTAGGGGTGGAAAATATTGACCGGCATACACGCGCCCTGTCAGACCGGGCGACGGCCGTGCTCACTCACCTGGGCTACCGCGTCCTCTCCCCCCAACCAGCGCAAGGCCCCATTGTTACCTTTGCCGTTGACCTGAGCAGCGAAGAAGCGGACGCCCTGGTGGCCGCTTTGGCTCGTCAACACGTTGCCCTGGTTAAACACCTGGACAAAGAAGGCAACGCCTACTTGCGCCTTTCCTTCCACTGCTACAACACATTTGAAGAAATAGAGCGGTTTGGGGAAATTTTGGAGGAGATGGGTGGCAGGTAGCAAGTGGCAAATGGCAGGTGGCAGGTAATCACTTGCCACCTGCCACCTGCCACTTGCCACCATCTCTATCTAAACTCCACCACCGGCTCTGTCTGGCAATAACTGTCCCACCAGGCGCGGATACGGCCGCCAATGGGACGGCCGATAAACGTTTCCAGTTCATGCACCACATCCCATAATCGCTGAAAATCCACACCCGTGCCAATGCCCATCTTGTAAGCCAGAAAAACCATGTCCTCGGTTGCCAGATTGCCCGCCGCACCGGGAGCAAAGGGGCAGCCGCCCAACCCGCCGATGCTGCTGTCAAAAATGCGCACCCCGGCCTGCAAAGCGGTGGTGGCATTGGCTAAACCCATCGCCTGCGTATCATGCAGATGCACCGCCAGCCGGTTCATATCCAGGCGGCGGCCCAAATTTTCCATCAGCCGCCCCACATCCAGCGGGTTGGCAAAACCGATAGTGTCGGCGATGGCCAGTTCATCCACACCCAACGCCCACAACGCTTCGGCAACAGCGACTGTCTTGTGGGGCGGTGTTGGCCCCTCAAAGGGGCAGACCCAGGCGGTCATCACGTAAGCACGCGTCCACAGGCCATCCCGTTTCGCCTGTTCCACCAGGCTGCGGCTGATGGTTTGTGCTTCCTGGGAGGACATGCGCGTGTTTTTCTGGCTGAACGTCTCGCTGACGCTGACGCCGCAGGCGATGGCCCGGCAGCCGGCCGCCAGTGCCCGGTCATACCCACGCTGGTTGAAGACGAGGCCCACAAAGTTGACGTGTGGGTGTTTTTGCCGGTTCACGGCCGTGACCTCATCCGCATCCGCCATTTGGGGCACTGCTTTGGGGTGGACGAAGCTGGTCAACTCAATGTGCTGCAAGCCAGCATCCACCAACCCATCCACCAGCCGGTTCTTCTGCGCTGTGCTGACAGGCGTGGCCTCATTTTGCAGCCCATCGCGGGGGCCTACTTCGTACACTTTGAGGTAGTCGGGCATAGTGATTTGGTAGTAAGCAGTAAGCAGTAAGCGGTGAGCAGTGAGCAGTGAGCAGTGGATCGCCTTACCGCTTACTGTTCACTGCTCACTGCTCACCCCTCTTATCCTCTCAATAACGGCCAACCGTGGGGTCAACCTCAATGGCATACGCTTCAATGCCGCCGTCGGCGTTGACGGCATTGGGCCAGCCATTGTGGTGCAGCCAGGCCGTGACTTGGGCGCTGCGGTTACCATGATGGCACAGTACCACAATGACGGCCCCTTTGTCGTTGGTGATTTCGGGTGGCAGCGCGGCTAACTGGCGGCGGGCTAAATCACTCAGGGGAAGCAAGGTGACGTCCTCACCCAGATTAGCAAACGCCAATTCATATGGTTCGCGCACATCGAGCAAAATGAAAGTGTCGCCGCTGGCCCGTTTTTGGGCCAGTTCTTGCGGGGAAATGCCGGGAACACCAAAGGGATTCATGGGAAACCTCGATAATAAGTAATTGGGTAACTGAGTAATAACGTAATTACCCAATTACCCAATTACTCAATCACCTGCCCGGTAGGCGGCCAGAAAGAGGCAGAGCCAACCGGCGAGGAAGGCGATGCCGCCCAGCGGGGTGATGGCCCCCAGCCAGCGCAGGCGCAGGGCGACCAGCAAATAGAGGCTGCCGGAAAAGAGCAGGATGCCCAGCAGGAAGAGATAGCCGCCCCAGGTGGGTAGGTTGCCGCCCCATTTAGCGGCGGCCCAGGCAGCTACAAAGAGGGCCAGGGCGTGCAGGGTGTGGTATTGCACGGCCGTGTCATACGTCCCTTTGAGCGTGGGGTGCTGCTGGAAATAAGCGGCCAGCCCATGTGCCCCAAACGCGCCCGCGGCCACACCCAAAAACATTAGGGCGGAACCGAGCATAAAAAAGAGTCTGTCCATAGTTGTTTTGAGATGGGGAGATCAGGAGATTGAGAGATGGGGGTCTTTAATCTCCTGATCTCTCCATCTGCCAATCTCATTTTTCCAGGCGGGGATGTTCGTCGCTGTCCCAACGCATGGTGGGTGGTTCTTCGATAGCGGGGCCTTCGCCGGCCGCCAGCCCGTCCAGCCATTCCAGGCGGCTGTCTTTGGGCGCGGATTCCCGTTGCAACTGTGCCTGGTACGTGGCCTTGAGCGCGGGTTTAGCTTGCATCATCCAATAGACCAGTTCGCGGAGACGGCCGTTGCGCTCCACCTTGCTGATCAATGACCCGGCCTTATCCGGCGCCGTCTTACCACCGAGCGAATTGAAATTCACCCCCACGCGCCCGGCCAATAAGACCAGTTCGTCTGGGGAAAAATGGGTGGTCAGGTCTTGGTGGATTTGTTGTTGGTTCATTGCTTAGAAGGCATTGGAGATTAGAGATTGGAGATTCGCCAATCTCCAATCTCTAATCTCATTTAATTACCATTCAACGTCTTGGCTACATGATACACCAGTCGTTCGGCTACGGCCGTTTTGCTTTGCAATGGTATCTCTTCCACCACCCCGGCGGAACTGAGCAGGAGTACCCGGTTGGTGTCGTGTTCAAAGCCGACGCCTTCGGCCAGTACGTCATTGACGGCGATGAAGTTCAACCCCTTACGCAGCAGTTTTTGACGGCCGTACTCAAACGCATCATGCGTCTCCGCGGCAAAACCGAGGACGATGCGGGGAAAGCCCGTTTTTTCGCGCTGTTCTTTGACCGCGCTCAAGATGTCCAGCGTCACTTCCAGCCCTATTGCCAGCCCCCACGCTTCGTCTGTCTTTTTGATTTTGCGGTCAGACTGTGTACCGGGGCGAAAGTCGGCGACGGCGGCGACCATGAACAGGGCGTCGGCGTTTTGCACGGCCGTGAGCGTGGCCTCGCCCATCTCCTGCGTGGTGTGTACGGGTACGGCCGTGACCCCAAACGGTACCGGCTCGGCCAGGGGGCCATAAATCAGGGTCACGTCTGCGCCGGCGTCCAGCGCAGCCTGGGCTACGGCCAACCCCTGCTTGCCGGTGGAGCGGTTGCTGATGAAGCGCACCGGGTCTATCGCTTCGCGGGTGGGGCCGGTGGTGACGACTACTTTACGGCCGTGCAGCGGCCCCTGTTTTGCCACTGCCAGCCGGATTTGCGCCAGCAGTTCGGCCGGCTCCATCATGCGCCCCAAACCGGATAAGCCAGACGCCATGCGCCCCATTACCGGCCCAGCAAAGAGGACGCCGCGTCCCCGCAGCGTTTCCACATTCACCTGCGTAGCCGGATGTTCATACATGCCACCATCCATCGCCGGGGCTACCAAAATGGGACAGCGCGCTGCCAGCGCCGTCACCGTCAGCAAATTATCGGCCAGGCCATAAGCCAGCTTACCCAGCGTGTGCGCCGTCGCTGGAGCAATGACAAACAGATCGGCGTTTTCGGCCAGCCCTACGTGGCGCACATGGTCGGCCAGGTCCCACAGGCTGGTATACACTGGCTGCCCCGTCACCGAACGGAAGGCCAGCGGCGTCACAAATTGCTGCGCCGCTTCGGTCATAATTACTTCCACCTGTGCCCCCGCCTGGGTCAGTTTAGAAGCCAAATCTACTACCTTATAGCAGGCAATAGAGCCAGTAACACCCAGTAAGACACGTTTGTTTTGGAGTAAGGAAATCGTACTCATTGGTCAAAGTATACCCGAACTGCTTGCTATGCGCCTTTATTCGCCACTGGACGGCCGCTTCGGGATAATTCCCGTCCTATGGAAAATATCAAAGGCAAACTAACGCTTTCACTGGTTTCTATCTTGTTTACCCTTATGCTTCTGGAAGGGGTGTTCCGCCTGTTAGATATGCGCGGTTTTCATGAAAACCGCAGCCGCGATTGGGAACAGGCCGTCTTGCCGGCCGAAGAGCGACTGCCTGGCCTCACCTTCCAATTTCGCCCCCACAGCGAATTCCGCCTCAACTATGAAAGTAATCCACGGGGTTATTTTGATGCCCAAAACGGGCTGACCTATCACCTGAATAATTATGGCCTGCGCGGACCAGACATTGCACCGGAGAAACCAGAGGGGGTATTTCGTATCATCGTTTTAGGTGATTCATTCACTTTTGGCGAGGGCGTGAAGTGGGAAGACACCTTTACGTATCAGTTGGAACAGATTTTACGGGAGCGCGTGTCGCCGAAGATTGAGGTACTCAACTTTGGCACAAGCTCGTGGAGTACGTCTGATGAGACGACCTATTTGGAGCAGGTGGGAGTGCAGTTTCAGCCGGATCTGGTGCTCAATGTGTATGTGCTGAATGACGCGAACTATGCCGGTGGGCTGGATATGTGGGAGAATTTTCGGGCCAAATATGAAGCAACCGGCTGGCTGAAACATTCTTACCTGTTTAGTTTTGCCTATGCCACGATTGCCCAGCAGATGATCGGCCGTGCTTATAGCCAGGAGATGGTCAATAGTGCGTTGCAGGATCAGGCGGCGTGGGATGCCAGTTTCCACTTTCTGCAAAAAGGGGATGGGATTGCTAAAGGAGTTGACGCGGCGTATGCGGTCATTATCTTTCCCTTTCTTTACCAGCTAGACGAAAATTATCCCTTTGCTGTGCTGCACCAGAAAATTTCTGATTTTACGCAAAGTGTGAACATTCCGACGTTGGATTTGCTGCCCGCTTTTTCCGGGCAACCGTATGCTGCACTTTGGGCGCATCCCAGCGACCAGCACCCGAACGAAATTGGCCACCGCCTGGCGGCCGAAGCGATTGCTAATTTTTTGATTGAGAAGGAACTGCTCAGGGGAGAATAGCCGCCGGAGGGGAAGCTAATTTTGGCAACAACTTTGGATTTTGCTAAATTAAGGGGTTGTTGAGTGGCGGCTGCTGTCGGCCGTCTATTTTATTGTCAAACTATTAAAACCTGAAGGAAAGCATGAAACTTAATACCCCACGTCATACCTACCTGATCGTTATTTTGTCGTTCCTGATAGTGGCGATAATGGCCGTATTAGTCTTGCCTGCTATGGGTAATGAACAACCCCAGGTAACGGCCGGGTTTGATGGTACCCCCTCTTTTTTACCATTTATTAAGAAAGACCCGACTCCTGTACCAACACCTACTTCTACGTCAGTGCCGGTGCCCCAGTTTGTGAGCAATATCCAGACGCCCAATGCCGAATGCCCGGTTGCCTCTGGGTTTAATCCGTTAAGTGGCTACGCTTATATTTTGAATGACTATAGCAGCAATGCCAATGTATTCCACAATCGAAACTGGGTTGGAACTATCTTCATTCCACCCACCATACCAACTGATCCGGCTGGTTCGTGGCCGGTAGCCATTGGCATTGATAATGATTCGACGGAAGTTTATATTGCGGCCGTACATGGCGGCGTCGCCAGAGTTAATGGCCTGAATCTGGTGAGTATGTTGGAACGGTATTATGAACCGCATGGTGCTGTTGTCAATCCGATCAGCGGGTGGGTGTACTCGCCTGATCTTGACCGGGCTATACAGGTATTTAATGGCTCAACCCTGGTGCAAAATATCGTTTTTGATATGGATACTGAGTGGGATGCCTGGTTTTTGGATGCCGTTGTAGACCCTGATACAGGTTATGTGTATACGGCCGGGGCCGAAGGCATTATGTATGTTATTGATGGCACAGACGTTATAGACAGTTACCGTCTGGGGCATCGGGTGGTTGACATAGAAATTGACCCCGTTCGCGGTTATATCTATGCCGCCCATAACGAAAAGAATGATGAGTTCCAGAACAACATCTCTGTGTTTGATATTAACAATGAAACGGTGACCTTTCTGAACACAGCTTCGCGCTCACGCGGAATTGCGGTTGATCCCCGTACCGGCTTAACCTACGTTACCAACCCTGGCCCGGACGATGACCCTGCCAATGATACGGTGACATTGCTGATCGGCCCTACCGTGCATGCCAATGCTCCCGTTGGAGATCGGCCCTGGGGGGTGGCGGTCAACCCCCATACCGGCTACGCCGTTATCACGAACCGGAACGATAACACTGTGACCATCATGCGAGATGGTGCCGTGATTACCACCATCCCGGTACAAGGGCTTGATCCTTTCACCGTGACGGTGGATACCAACAATAATGACTTCTACGTGGGGAATCGCGGTCATGAATATCCGTCGCCCTGGGGTACTTGCGACAGGGCTTCGGTAACGATTTTGCACTAATGGATGGCTACGGCCGCAGCAATACTTTGCGCACACCTGGTTGGGTGGCGTGGGCAAAGGCGGTCAGCCCATCAGCCAGGGGATATTCAGCATCAATGAGCGGCTCAACATAGACGGCCGTTTGCGCCAGCAGCCGTAACGCGGGTGTAAATGGGCCACAACGTGACCCAACCACTGTCACTTCAGCCACCACCAATTTGGTCAGATTCAGCTGGCTGTGCCCGGCAAAGGTGCTTTTGAGAATGAGTGTGCCCTGCGGCCGCACCAGCCGCAGGGCATGGGCAAAACCGGCCTCGTTGCCGGTAGCTTCTACCACCAGGTCAAAGCTGTCATCGGCAAAATCGGCCACCAGCCCGATGGATAACCCCAGGCGAGAGGGGAGTTCGAGCGATTGGGACGACCGCCCCAACATCATCACGGCCGTGCCATCCAGCGCCAACACCTGCCCTACTAATAGCCCCAAACGACCTGGCCCAATGACGGCGACGGCCGCTGCGGGGTCCAGCCGCACCTGCTGGCGGATGCGCAGGGCGGCCGCCAGTGGTTCAGTGAAGACGGCCGCTTCATCAGGCACGGCCGCCGGCACTTCCAATAAATTGCTCATGGGCAGCGTGACGTAATCTGCAAAAACGCCATCTTTTTGATGGATGCCCAGTACCCGGCGGTAGGGGCAATGTTCCGGGCCACGGCCCAGGCAAACCGGACAGTTGCCACAGCCAAGATTGATGCGGCCGACCACGCGACGGCCGTGCCAGGCGGTGTCTGGCGCACTCACCACTTCTCCCACAAATTCATGCCCCAACACCCCCTGAAAATCGGGAACATACCCCTTCACAATTTCCAGATCGGTGGTGCAAATACCGGCCAGCCGCACCCGAAGGAGCGCTTCGCCGGGCTGGGGCACTGGCTCAGGGTAATCGGTGCGGTAGGTGAGTTGGCCTGACTGTAGATAGAGTGCTTGCATATTTAATTTACTTGTTGCAAGCAGCCGGTGGCACATAGTAAGTTACCTGCCACTGGCCACTTGCTGTGTGAATGAAGCTCATTGTCCAGAATGTTATTAACCTTTCCATCAAGGTGAGGGAGCGGTGGCAGCGGCCGTTGCGGTTGGCGTGGTGGATGGGATGATGGTTGGGGTGCCTGTATTGGCGGCCGTTGGTGTTGCTGTTTCTGGCGGCAGGGCAGCCAGATTGAGCAGTTGATCCAGTAATATGTTCAATGGTGCCAGTTCCGGCGTTTCAAAGGTATTGAACCATTCGCCATCATACACACCAGCCGGCCCGCGAACCAGCAAGACCGTGCGCGGCGGTTTCGGTGTGGCCGTTACCGTCATCACCACACCGGCCGTATTGGTAATGACACTGGTGGCGTTAGCTGGAAATGTGTGCAGCCCGGTACGTACCGCGCCACTGGCAATCAGATTATTTGTCAGGCTGATGGCCTGGGTGGGTGACATGGTGCTGGTGAAAATCTGCCCGGTGGGATTTTGGGTAACGGCCGTGCCATCGGCATACAGGGTGAGCCGGGCACCATCTAGCCGTTTGTAATCGAGCACGGCCGTCAGCGGGAAGTCTGTGGGCGGTTGGGGCAGCACATCATCGCTTTGGGCCAATTTTTCAGCCAGTGCCGCATCTAAACCGGCATAGAGCGGCAGCAAAGGCGCAGGCAGCGTGTAGGCCGGGCATACCAGACCAATCGTTTTGCTCTGCTCCCCTTGCCGAATCAATAATGATTCCAGAGGCGACCCCAGGCAAGCGGCCCCATATTCATCGGCAAAATCGTCGAGAACCAGGCTGTTCAAGGTAGCCAACAGAGCGGGATCGGACGGCACAGGCGGGCCGGGCTGGCTTTCTGTTGCCAGCCAGGTATAGAGCAGGCCATCGGCCGTGAGCGCGGCCGAATGGGCTGGCGCAAATGGCGAAGCACTGCGCCGCAGTCCAACGACGGTATCTGGCGGAAAATGTGGCCCTAAACTGACGGTCATGTAATTTTCCAGACTGGCTAACATAACCGGGTCACGCAGCCAGCCTTCGCCGTGCAGGGGGGCAAAGGGCAGGTCATAAGAGACAAAAACGCAGCCTTCACAGTTTTCCGGCACCACCGGCAGCAGAAGCTCTGGCAGTATCTGTTGCAGTTGCAGCAAGACGCCGCCCTGGTTGTTGCGTTCCACAGCCTGCCCGGTGGTTTCGTCCACCACAATAATCTGGCTGCTAATGCTGCCTTGCAGCCGTCTATCTAAGCCTAGAATGGGGATTACGTAGCGGAGTTCGACGGCCGTTTGGTTGAAAGCAATAGGAGTGCTGGTTTCGGGCAACGGCCGCTGGGTGACAGTGACGGCCGGGAAAGTGGGAAAGAGCCGCTCGGATGGGCCAGGGGGGGTAAATGTGGGGGGCAAATGGCTGACGGCCGTTGGCAATGGCGTTACGGCCAGCGTAGGCACCGCCTCTCTCTGCCGGGAACAGCCGATTGTGATCAGGGTGACCAGTAAAAATAACGAGCAATTTGCATAAAAACGATGGATGCCAGACATGAAAGAGATTATACCGTATCAACGCATACCGGTCGTCTTTTACTGCCCTGTCTCACGCCAAACGCGGGCCACCATTTGATCGAGCGTATCCATTTTGGCAACGGTTAGATCGGCGTCGGGGATATAGACGTTGAATTCCTGCTCTACGTAAACGCCAAATTCGGCCAGGGAAAAGCTGTCCATCAAGCCATTGGTGATAATCCCTTCGTCATCTTGCAAATCATAATGGGGGTCGCGGATCAGTTCGTGGGTAATAAACGTGCGTATTTTTTCGCGGATTGTCTTTTCGTCCATCATTTCCTTCATCGTTTGTGTTCACGCAAAACAGGCGAACACCGTCTGCATCAGCCAGACCGTGACCAGCCCCAACAACAGTCCGGCGATGACCTGACTCCAGGTATGGCGCTTAAGGTAAAGCCGCACATAACAAACAGTTACCAACAGTGGAAAGACCAGCACCCAGGCCAACATCCAACTATATACCAGACCGGTCAGCAAAAAGGTAGCCATGATGCCAGTGGCGTGAATGCTGATGAGGTAGCGGGTGTTGATCAGCCCCAACGCGGTCAGGTTGATGGTGTTCAGCAGGGCCAGGCAGCGCAACAGTTCGGGGCCGTCCAGCCAGGTGATGAGGAGAAAGGCGATGAGGGCAGAGGCTACGGCCGTGATATACGGAATATGCCGCTCCCCTGTATTGCTCATGTGTAGTTCTTTAATCCGCCCCGTGCGCAGCAGATACACCACCACTAAAATGGGCGCCAGTGACACCAACAGCCCATAAAACATCGCCCAGGCCAGCCCGGTCAGGTTGGGTTCTTCCGTCAGGGAAAAAGCCAGCCCCACCACGGCAAACATCACTGGCGGGCTGACAATGTTGGAAAACAACCGCGCCGCCTTCACGCGCCCGGTGTGGTCGTCCTTATGGAAATCGCGGGGGGTCATAATAAAGTGTTTGTGTGTTTTAGTGTCTGAGCGTTTACGTGAACACACAAACACACAAACACTAAAACACACAAACACACAAACACACTCAAGTTCCTTCTTGCCAGCTATTCAAATACTCCACCTGGCGCGGGGTGAGGGTGTCTATGTTAATGCCCATGGAGTGCAACTTGATGCGGGCAATTTGCTGGTCTACTTCTTCGGGGATGGTGTAGACCTTGTTTTCCAATGTTTCTTTGTTCTCCACCAGATATTTGGCGGCCAGGGCCTGCCCGGCAAAGCTCATGTCCATGACAGAGGCGGGGTGGCCTTCGGCGGCGGCCAGGTTGATCAGGCGGCCTTCACCCAGCAGGTTCAGTTTACGGCCGTCCTGCAGCGTATATTGTTCCACGAACGGCCGTACTCGCTTGGGGTCGTCCACACTCAGTTCGCGCAGCGCCACCTTGTTCACTTCCACATCAAAATGACCGGAATTTGCCAGCAACGCCCCATCTTTCATCACCTCAAAATGGTGGCGGTCAAACACATGGATGTTGCCGGTGGCGCTGACGAAAATGTCGCCAATTGCCGCCGCCTGGGCCATGGGCATCACCTGGAAGCCATCCATCACCGCTTCCAATGCCTTCAACGGGTCTACCTCGGTGACAATGACAATGCCGCCCAGCCCCCGTGCCCGCATGGCAATACCCCGGCTGCACCAGCCATAGCCGGCCACGACTACGTTTTTACCGGCGATCAGGTAGTTGGTGGCGCGTACAATGCCGTCCATGGTGGACTGCCCCGTGCCGTAACGGTTGTCAAACATATGCTTGGTCAGCGCGTCATTGACGGCAATCATGGGGAATTCCAGCGCGCCGTCCTTCGCCATGGCCCGCAGGCGGATGATGCCGGTGGTCGTCTCTTCCGTGCCGCCGATGATGTAATTTAGCGCGTCGCGGCGGTCACGATGGACGGTGCTGGTCACGTCCGAGCCGTCATCCATGATGATGTGCGGTTTGTGGTCAATGATGGCCTGGATATGCCGGTGATAGGTGGGGTTGTCTTCCCCTTTGATGGCAAAAACGGGAATCTCAAAGTGAGAGACGAGCGAGGCAGCCACGTCATCCTGTGTACTGAGGGGATTGCTGGCGCACAGCACCACATCGGCGCCACCCGCTTGCAGCGCCACCATCAGGTTTGCCGTCTCGGTGGTGACGTGCATACAGCCGCCAATCCGCAGCCCGGCAAACGGCCGTGCGTCCTTAAACTCGTCGTAAATCCCTTTCAACACCGGCATTTCCTGGCTGGCCCACTCAATGCGGTGCCGCCCGCCAGGGGCCAGGTCTACATTTTTAATGTCATATTCCATGTGTAAATCTCCTGAAGGTGTGTATGTAGCGCAGAGACGCAGAAGTTCATTTCGCCGCGCCTCCGCGTCTTTGCGGTTATTAACTGAGTAAAATATCTAATGCCCCCTGATCATCAAAATGTTGCCGATAACGGGCCACAAATTGGGTGGGGGTGTAAAAATGGGCCTGTGTGCCCAGATTTTCCAAAACATAGGTGGCGGCCAATGCGCCCACACGGCCGGCCACATCCCAGGACAAACCCAGTTCCATACTGCGCATCAGCCCGGCGCGGAAAGCATCGCCGGCCCCGGTGGGGTCTACCATTTGTGTGGGGGGCACACTGGGAATGGAAAACTCCGCGCCATCGGCCACCAGCCGCGCCCCATCTTTCGCTTTTGTCACCAACAGCGCCCCAATCCGATCCATGATTTGTGTTTCATTCAACCCCGTTTTTTCCTGAATCAATTGATACTCATACTCGTTCACAGAGAGCATGGCGCACCCTTCCAGGCCGTGTAGCAGCTGCTCGCCGTTGAAGCGGGCCGCTTGTTGACTGGGATCATAGATGAAAGGGATGCCTAACTCGCGGCACTCATCAGCATATTTGCTCATGGCGTCGGGGGCGTTAGGCGAGATGATGGCCAGGTCGGCATGGGGGGCGAATTGTTTGAAGGAAAGGGTGGCGGCGTGGGCCATGGCCCCGGTGTAAAAGCTGGCGATCTGGTTTTGTTCCACGTCGGTATTGACGAAGAAGGAAGCGGTAAATTCGTCGGCGATTTCGATGATGGCGGAGGCGTCTACGCCGTGCTGTTCCAGCCAGCTGCGGTAGTCGCCAAAATCGTGTCCGGCGGTGGCCATGACCAACGGCCGTCCCCCCAACAATCCCATCGTATAGGCAATGTTCGGCGCGGTACCGCCACGTTGCCGCTTCAGTGTGTCTACCAGAAAGCTGAGGCTGACGTTATGCAACTGGTCGGCCAACAGCGAATCGGTGAACCGCCCCGGGAAGTGCATTAGATAATCAAAAGCAATGGAACCGGTGATAACAATCTTCATTGTAATTGGGTAATTGGGTAATGGGGTAATGACATAATTACTCCATTACCCAATTGCAACACTCTCCTTATGTATTTTGCATCGCTTCTTTGGTTTTCACGGCCGTGCCCGGTTTCAATACCGGCGTCAGCCCCAGGCGGTCGCGCAGCATGGTGAACAGGGCGCGGATGCCGTCTTTAGTTTTGATCTTTTTGCCTTCTTCGTAAGTGCGTGGGTTGTAGGTGATGGGGATTTCCAAAATCTGATACCCGGCCAGCAAAATTTTGTCCGGCAGTTCAAAGTCCAGATTAAAGTCAGTAGTGGTCAGGTTAAGCGACTGCACCACGTCGGCGCGTACCATTTTGGTGGCGGTAGCGACATCGGTGAGATGGCCGCCAAAGAGGAGGTTGGTCACGGCCGTGAGTACCCGCACTCCCAAATAAGCATGAGCATATTCGTATTTCACATCCCCACCCAATACCCGTGAGCCAAAAATAGCTGCCGCGTGCGTCTCATCTGCCTTGTGGCAAAAGCGGGGGTGTTCGGCCGGATCATACTCCAGGTCAGCGTCTTGAATGATCATGTAGTCACCCGTCATGTGGGCAATGCCGCTGCGAATGGACATGCCTTTGCCCATATTCTGTTCATGGAAGATGAGGCGAATGTCCGGGTCATTCAATTGGCGCAAAATTTCGCGGGTGCCATCCGTGGAAAAATTGTCTATCACCATCACTTCCCGTTCCCAACCAGGGGGAAGCGTGACGGTTTTGGTTTTCTGGATGACTTGGTGAATCGTGGCTGCTTCGTTGTAGCAGCAAATAATAACCGATAACTTCATTACACATAAAAGGTTGGCTCCAGCCAACCTTCTCCCAGTTAATGTTTGTAGCAGGCGATTTATCGCCGTTTACGGCTAAAAATCAGCAGGCGATTATAACACAGGCAGATTCAACTCCAAGTTGAATATCGAAGCACCCATCATTGTTTTAGAATTGTGAACTTCAGCCCCAGTTTGCCATCCTGTGTCTTAATTAGAATGAGGGAGGATATAATGCGGGAAAACTCACTCTTTCAGGAGGTACATGGTAATGAAATCGTTAAGAGTATTGGTGCTTGTTTTAGGTGTGTGTTGGTTGTTGGTAGCGTGTGGGGCAGAGCCGGACATGGAGGCAACGGTGGCGGCGGCCATTGCGGCCACGGAAACAGCCAGACCCCCAACAATTACACCCGAACCAACGGCTACGGTCACGCCGTCTCCTACTCATACACCCACGCCTGAGCCGACGGCAACGGATACGCCAACGGCCGTGCCCACCGACACACCCACGCCCGAACCAACACCGACGGAGACGGCTACGGCCGTGCCCGACTCGGCTTCCGGCCTGGAAACAACCGAACTGGATAACGGCTGGATGCAATATATCCTGGCTGAAGAAGGTTTTACTATCGCATTGCCCCCCACCTGGTTAGCGGTGCAGCCCGATCCTGAGCTGATGGCGGATGCGTTAGGGCAGGTAGGAGAGCAAAATGAAGGGGTCTTACGTTTGCTCAGCGGCGAGGCTATGCAAACAATGGCTGCCAGTGGCATCAAGTTGATGGCTCTTGATACCGACCCCGATGTGATTGGGCGTAATGCACCCCCTTCGCTAAACATTCTGGTAGTGGCATTGCCCATTGAAATGTCTTTCGAGTCCTATTTGAGTTTGAACCAGACGCAGGTGCAGGGTATGGCCGATGAAGGTTCGTTTGGCATAGAAGAAGTGACAATAGCAGGAAAGGATGCAGCCCAGTTCACTTATACCATGCCGATAGTGAATATGTTTGGACAGCTTGAGCAGGTACGGTTGCAACAATATCTACTTTTGGATGGGCAAACGCAATATGTCCTGACTTTTGCCGCGCCAGTAGATATTGCCGATACATATACGGAACTGTTTCCGGAAATTGCCGCAACGTTTGAGATTTTGCCATCCGAATAAGAGTAACTGGGCCATTGAGTAATTACTCAATGACGGTGTAGGAGAAGGCACGGCCGTACCCGTTTCCGTTGGTATTGGTGTATCGGTGGGCGGGAAGGGGGTGTTGGTGGGGAGGAATGGCGTGACGGACGGCCGTTGCCCAATCTCACGCATGCCCGTCCCCCGGGCTGCTCATACGGGCTGCTGCCCTTGCCATAAACTACACTTTCCCCAATACCGGCAATCGCCAACAACAAGGCTGAACCTGGGGATGGTTTGGCTATTATTTCGGGGTAGGGCACGGCCGTTTTGTACTGCAAGTAGTGGATAAACTCACTCAGTTCAGGCAGTACCTCATCTGGCAATTCATCAATTGCCTGGCTCAATTTCTGGCATCTATACATGGTCGCGCCCATATTTCACATCCTTTATTGACGCCAGGAGGCCGTCGGAGCGGCCATGTCTGTTGCCAAAACCGTAGCCATCAGGGCCAGATGTGGTGTGACTTCACTTGCTTCCAGGTTCGGCTGACAGGCTGCCAGAAAGAAAATGCAAATGATGAGTGAGATGAGTGAGATGAATCTGGTTGTCATATAACAAGCGTAGGGGCAAGTTGACCAACTTACCCCTACGCTTTCTTGCCAATCAGGTGGTGACTGTTCCACTATCAGGCAGCCGCCACAATATCATGCACCGGGTGATCAGTCACCTTTGAGTATAACCGGTAGATAAATGGTGTATGTGGGCGGCACCACAGGCAGATCAACCGTGAACGTCCACGTCGCAGTCCAGGCAGAAGCTCCATAAGGATTGAGCGCCCGCACCAGCCAGTTGTAGCTGCCTTCAGGCAGTATCATCGTGGTGCTGGTGATGGCTCCGGTGAAGGTGTAGACGGTTCCATTGACGTCCAGTTCATAGCTGTCAACCGGGCCGCCAGTGAGTGCCGGCTGCCAGATGTAGGTCACGGCCGTTTCTGTCAGTGTAACACCATCGGTCGGAGCTACCAACGTCGGCGCGTCGGGTGGCAAGGCTTCGTATGTACATTCATATGGTTCGTAGGACAGCGTAATGTCATCCAGATGGATGCCGTCATCCACCACGCTACCATCTGATACCATTCGCCAGCGCAGCGCCACATTGGCCTGGTCATCCAGCACAGAAGCGTCCAAAACCAGCTCTTCCCAGGTGTCCTGGTGTCCGTTGAAGGAGTACAACGGGTCACTGGTCGCCCACGAAGTGCCGCCATTGAGCGAATATTCCAGATACACATAGTCATAACCCGTTTCCAGACCATACATATACCAGCCGCTTAGAACCACGTTACGCTTGCCGCTCAGGTCATAAGCCGGGGTGCGCAGGTAGCTGTTCGTGTTGTCTACGTAGCTGCCCCCCGGACTATCTGTCCAGGAATGGGTGGGGCTGTGGCTTTCTTCAGTCGTAATGGCCCAGGTGTTAAAGCTGCCGCCGGTTGTCCAGCCGGCCGCGCCGCCTTCCACGTCATTACTAAACACGTCTGCCGGGGGCAGGGAAACGGAGGCGTTCAGGGTGAAATCGGCCGTGTAGACGCCCTCGCTGCTGGTAATGACCTTGTGGAAGTCCAGATCGTCACCACAAGTAATATCAGGTGATAGAGAAATCACAAACGCTGTGCTATTGGTCATCACGTTACCGGCGGCGATGTCTGGATAGGGGGCTACGGCCGTGTCCACCGTCACCCCCGTTGTGGAACTGCTCAACTCGGCCGTGACGTTGGTAGCGGTAATAGCACCGGTGTTCAGCAACCCTTCCCACAACAACACACCCAGTTCACCTGGCTCCAGAAAGCCATTGTTATTGCCATAGGGTACATCATCGTCAATCGCTTCGGCGTCACCCACCAGGTAAGGCACAGGGTCCAGATACAGGTCGGTGGAAGTAGTGTTACCCACAGCCACAGAGACGCCACTCACGGTATGGCTGATTGGATAACCCGGCAGCAGCGGCCCGGCCGTTAGATTATAAGTATCGGCCAACAAAGTCATGGTGTAATAACCGGCGTTGTCGGTAAGGGCTGTCAGGGTCATCGTGGGGGAGACGGCCGTAACCTGCACCCCTGGTATTGGCTGTTGGGTGGCCGAGTTATAAACCACCCCATCCAGATACGCCTTGGGCTGTCCGCAAGAGGGAAAACGGAACGAACCAATCCGTGTTTGCCAGTTGTTGCCAGTGGTGATGTAGTATTCGGTGGTGTACCAGAACGTACAATCATCTACCGGGTCAACCGTCATGGCACTGTAATCACCCCAGCGGCTGATGCCGGTCTGGCTGCCCGTTCCGGCAATCAGCGTGGCTTCACCCTGCCCTAACAAACCGGGCGCTTCCCCGGCCAGCCGTCCGGCATAGCGAATGGCCGGGAACATCGTGGCACTAGATACACTATACCCCACCGCCATATTGCCATCCTGATCTGCCGCCAATGACCCCATCCAGCGGTGGTGATCATCCGGCTGGAAGGTAGACTGCTGTGTCAGCGTTGGTGTGTTACCGGGGTCTTGCACTTCATACCAGCGCACCCCACCAACACCATCAGTGGCCGCCACCGTATGATTTACCCACAACGATTCCACACCGTTAATGGTGCGATACTGTGCCTGCATCATGGGGCGGAAGCTCAGACTGTCTAGCACCGTTCCCGTTCCTAACTGCGGCACAGATTGAGCGATCACAAATGGAGCCACCGGTATGTCTACCGGGCCGGTGAAGGTGGAATTGGCTGGTGTCGTCCAGTCTACATCAAACTCCCACAGTTGTAACAGATCGGGTGGGGTGGTGGCGATCATGTAATTGGGTGACCCGGCCGGGGGCAAATCACCGCGCAGGTTGCTGGGCAGCAGCGCACCACACTCCGCACTGGTACACAGATCAAAGTGAACCTCGTTGAGAGCGCCACCAGCCAACATGGAGGTGCGATCTAATGCCCAGACACGCACCCCAAAACCGGGGCCAGGTGGATTGATCTGGAACATATTAGCTGTCATGTACCAGCCATCCGGCCAGACGCCCAACTTGGGATAATCATTCAGATAGCCGACGAAACCGCCGGTATCGGCGCGGAGGGCATAGAAGTACCAGCCACCGCTTACAGGATCGGCCGTTTGCGACACCGCAATACATTCATAATATGGCCCGGTATTGAAGTTGTTCCAGGCGAAATTGGTGACAATCCAGCGGTCGGCCATGGGATCATAAATGACGACCGGATCACCCTGGTTGTTGTTATCGCATGGCGTTCCGGGAGGGCCAGTAAAGAAGGTATCAAGGGTCAACCCTACTAACTGCGCTCCCGTTGTCTTGTTATAGATGCCGATGGAGGTGTTGACGGTCTGGATGTAATGGTTGGGGCCCACATCACCGTTGGTGTCGGGCGGCCAGCCTGCGCCGAAACCGTTGAAGTCCAGCCCGGCAAAGGTGATGATGGGATCAGGCATCTGGCCGATACCCATTTCTGTTTGGGCAGCGGCATCGCTCCAGCCAGCCAACTGTGGCGCGCTGCCTTTGGGCTGCTGGTTGGGCAGGTAACGCAACGGGGTAGGAATGTCCGGTTCCGCGTCTGGCAGTTGGGGCAGGTCACGCAAATCCCCGTTGAAAATGTGCGGATAGACTGGCTCACCAACAAATGGGCCGGCAATATCGGGGGTTTGGGGCTGTACGGCCGTATCCCCCGGAGCCGCCAGGGCATAGTTCCCAGTCATCTTACCGGGGCTCGCCAGGGCCATAAACAAGGTGGTCAGTATTATGACCGCGAACAATAAAATGATGGTAACTCTTTTGCTTTTCATATGAACCTCCAAATATGTCATGGCCCAAACGAAGGTGTGGGTCCCAAGACAATGTGTCAATCTGATGGATAACTTTGGTTGCTCTAAAGGAGCAAGATGCACCCTTATGCCCCGCACGAGAAAAAATGGGCACAAGCCCGCAACCTGGTTGGCTATCAATTTATTCGGTTGGAATCTTCATGGGTTGTTGTAAGTTAGTAGGAAGATGTGGGCAACGGCCGTATCACTTCATACCCTTTTATCATTAAAGTAAGTTTACAGTGAAGATAAGAGATGTCAATTGTTGCTCCACAGAGCGTGTACGCCGTCTGATGTGGCTGGTGATGTGTATGAAAGAGGGGAGGGCAGATTGGTTCAACCGGCCCGATTGAACCAATCTGAGGGGGATTAAGAGGTGGGGGAGGTGGACGGCCGTCACCCAATCTCACTCGTGCGCGTCCCCTGGCCTGCCCATACTGGCTGCTAGGCCACACCTACCCCGGTCAGTGATCGTTTGTTTATGGATTGCCCTTGTTCCCTTTACTGTAAGTGTTGGCGTATAATCGGGCGAGAAAATGATCAGCCATGACCGATAAGGATGAATGAGATGAGTACCAAAGAGTTGTTGCTTTCCAAAATTGAAACGATGAGCCAGGCAGAATTGGAGGAGCTATACACGATGGTTACTGTATTTTTACAAAGCAAACAAAACAAACCATCGGAACCTGCTTTTCTGGAACGATTAAGCCAGATTCAAATAGACGGCCCCGAAGATTTCGCCGAAAACATTGATCTGTACCTCAATGGAGAAAAGCATATTGTCCCCACTGTTCATTGATACGGCCTTTGTGATTGCCCTGGTCAATGCCCGCGATAAATATCATGCTCAGGCGCAGCGATTAGCAAAACAATATGCTAGCCAGCCGTTTTTGGTGACGGATGCTGTCTTGTTGGAAGTAGGTAACGCCCTGGCGCAGCATTTCCGGTCAGAAGCGGTGGCTATCATCGAGCAATTTTTGAATGCGCCAGAGGTTGAGATTGTCCACTTGACACCCCAGCGATTTGCGGCCGCTTTTGCTTTTTACAAGAAGTATGCGGATAAAGAGTGGGGATTGGTTGATTGTATTTCTTTTGTGGTGATGCAGGAACGGGGGATTCGGGAGGCGTTGACGTCTGATCACCACTTTACACAGGCTGGATTTACGGCCGTAATGCACACCAGCGCGTGAGAACAGGAGGGGGAAAAGATTGGTTCAATCTGCCAGATTGAACCAACCTGTGAGAGATTAGGGGGTTGTTGGAGTCAAAGAGCGTCGCGTTATCTCACTCATGCGCGTCCCCCCGGCCTGTTCATACTGGCTGCTGCCCTTGCCATAGGCCACCTGATACGGCCGTTTGCCTGGGAATGGAATTCCCAGCCTACTACAAATAAGCCACCCATCTAACGCACTCTCAGTGCGTTTTTTGTATCAGACGCCGGATTGCATCCTTTTGCTTTTTCTGGCAAACGAACATTGCCCGCTAATTTAATCCGCTCCTTTTCCACTGTGCCTTGATAAGTTTGTTACTGACATAAATGGTTCTACGATTTAGGCATCCGATTTCTTCAAGAAATCGAATGCCTGTTTCTGTTTTAGAACAACCCTACCACCTTGCCCGTTTCCAGGTCGAGGTCAATTTCGTAATACGCCGGCCGTATCGGTAGCCCCGGCATCGTGCTCATGGCCCCCAGCAGCGGGTAGAGGAAACCGGCCCCCACGCTGGCGCGGATGTCACGCACGGGGATGATGAAACCAGACGGCCGTCCCTTCAAGTTCAGGCCGTGCCTCTCTGCCGAACCTGACTTTACAAAACGGGCGTTACTTGATGCAGACTTCAACAAGAGAAATGACATCTCGAACCAAATCAGGCGGCGCTTTTTCCACGAACTTGACGTTTCGCGCATTGTAATCAGCCGATTTCACCTGCTCCACCATCACGAAGCCGGTTAATGATGAACTACCCGGAACAGGTAAGTGAAAAGGGATATGACGGTTTGTATTTGTGATGGGGCAGACAATGGCAAGTCCAGTTGCCCGATTGAAAAGAAAATTGCTGATGACAAGCGCAGGGCGTCGCCCTTTCTGTTCGTGACCGGACTGCGGATCAAAAGAAAGCGTGATGAAATCACCTTTTTCGGGAATATAGGCAGCCATTTACCATTCTTCCTTCCCCACAGGTTTGCCAAAATCAACCTCGCTTACCTGATAATCCGGTGGCATCCTGGCCGCAAGTTCGGCCAGATCAAATTTAGGTTCGACTGCGTTTTCCTGAAAATCCGGCACAATCACAAACACTTTTGCTTTTTCCGGCAAACGAACATTGCCCGCCAATTTAATCCGCCCCTTTTCCACTGTGCCTTGATAAGTTATTACTGACATAAAACATTTCTCCTATCCATGCTGTTGACGCTTGTCATTATACAATATGTCAGCCCCAGACAGCTTTATGAGTGAGACATCCGATTTCGGCAACGAAGCGTCGCTTGAGAAATCGGATGTCTGGTATGTTTTAAGATAGGCCCACCACTTTGCCCGTTTCCAGGTCAATATCAATCTCGTAATACACCGGCCGAATCGGCAGCCCCGGCATCGTGCTCATGGCCCCCAGCAGCGGGTAGAGGAAACCGGCCCCCACGCTGGCGCGGATGTCACGCACGGGGATGATGAAACCAGACGGCCGTCCCTTCAAGTTCGGGTCATGGCTCAGGCTCAGGTGCGTTTTCGCCATGCAGATGGGCAGCTTGTCAAACCCATTGCGTGTGTACAGGGCGATCTGCTCTTCCGCTTCCGGTGAATACTCCACACCAGCCGCACCGTACATCTGCTTCGCAATCGTCTCGATTTTGGCCTTGATGCTTTCCTCCACCGGGTAGAGGAAGCGGAAGTTGGATGGTTTGTTGCAGGCGGCCATCACCGCCTTGCCCAATTCCACCGCTCCCGCGCCACCGTCGGCCCAATGGTTGCTCATCACCGCATCTTCGGCCCCGGCATCTTTGGCCGCCTGGCGCACCAGCGCCACCTCCGCATCTGTGTCATCCTTGAAACGGTTGATGGCTACGACCACCGGCACCCCAAACCCAACGGCATTTTCAATATGTTTCACCAGATTGGTGCAGCCCGCGGCCAGTAGTTCCAGGTTTTCTTCAGTGTATTCCGGGGCCAGCGGCGCACCCGCCACCACCTTTGGCCCACCGCCGTGCATCTTCAAGGCGCGAATGGTAGCGACCAACACCACACAGTTAGGAATCAGGCCGCTATACCGGCACTTGATGTTGAAAAACTTCTCCATGCCAATGTCCGCGCCAAAACCCGCCTCCGTCAGCACATACCCATCCGGCCCCACCAGCTTCAGGGCGATCTGGTCGGCCACAATGGAGGAGTTGCCGTGGGCGATATTGGCGAATGGCCCGGCATGGACAAAGGCGGGTGTGCCTTCCACTGTTTGCATCAGGTTAGGCATGATGGCGTCTTTCATCAGCACTGTCAGCGCACCACCTACGCCCAGGTCATCGGCCGTAATCGGTTCGCCCTGTTTGTTGACGCCAATGACCATACGCCCCAGCCGTTCGCGCATGTCGGCCAGGCTGGTGGTGAGGGCCAGAATGGCCATGATTTCGCTGGCGACGGTGATGTCATAGCCGGTGTCGCGCTGGAATTTTTCCTGTGGCCCTTTGCCGATGGTGATACCGCGCAGGTAACGGTCGTTGGTATCGGTAACGCGCCGCCAGGTGATGGAGTCGGGGTCAATGTCCAGGCGCACAAAGCGGGTGATCTCTTCCGGCGTCAGGTCGTTGGGGTCGGTTTTCTCAATACCCAGTTTTTTCAGGCGGCGCAGCATGACCGGAGCAAAACGGCGTTCGCCGTTTTTGTCTGCCGGGCAAAGACGATTCCACAGGGTGGCGTCGGAGGCGGTTTGTTCGTGGTGCAGGCGGGTGTCAATGGCTGCCGCCAGCAGATTGTTGGCGGCGGTGATGGCATGAATGTCGCCCGTCAGGTGCAGGTTGAACTCCTCCATGGGGATGATCTGGCTGTAGCCGCCGCCGGCCGCGCCGCCTTTGATGCCAAAGGTTGGCCCCTGGCTGGGCTGGCGGATGCAGGTGATCACCTTCTGGCCCAGGTGTGCGCCGAGCGCCTGGCTGACGCCGACGGTGGTGGTGGTTTTGCCTTCGCCCAATGGGGTGGGGGTGATGGCGGTGACGACGATGTATTTGCCGTTGGGCTGGTCAGCCAGCCGATCACGGACGGAGAGGCGCACTTTGGCTTTGTCACGGCCGTAAGGCACCAACTCTTCCGGTAAAATGCCCACTTCCTCGGCAATCTGGGTAATGGGCAAAGGCTCTTGTGCCTGGGCGATCTCAATATCGCTGGGCACAGGCCGTAATAAGTTTTGCAATTTGTGGGGCATGGGAATCTCCTTTGGAATTAGGAATTAGGAATTAGGAATTAGGAATTAGGAATTAGGAATTAGGAATGGTGAACTGCTTACTGCTCACCGCTCACCGCTCACTATTCACCTATCCAGGAACAGGTCTACAGCCGGGATGTGCAAGGCGCGGGGCAGGCCGAGGATGTAGCCCAGGCCGATCAATAGATCAATCACGCCAATCACACCCACCATAAACCCTAAATCAGTAAAAAAGCCAAACCAGGCCAATGGCACAAAAACGGCAATCCGGGCAATGCCTTCCCAAAAGACCAGGCTGGCGCGTTCGGCCAGGCGGCGTGAACAGAGGATGAGCAGGATGCCCAAATAGATCACCAGAATCGCCGGCAGCCAAAGCCAGAGCATGACGTCTGGTGCTTGAATAGCAAATATGTTTGTTGAACCGGGAATGAGGAAAACGCTGCCTACGATGAGGTTATACACGCCTGTCCAAAACACGAACTTTTGCATCAGATTCCTCCTGAAGAAGTGTTTGTGTGTCTTTGTGTTTGTGTGTCTTTGTGTTTGTGTGTCTTTGTGTT
>CAZOPF010000026.1:49183-57750 GCA_964581605.1 uncultured Ardenticatenaceae bacterium | reverse complement strand
ATATTGATGATGCGCCCCCACTTGCCTTGAAATCGGTTAACAAATTCAGCGCAGAGCAGCATCATACCGCGCACATTGATGGCATAATGGTTGTCTATGTGAACGGCCGTCAGCCCCATCACGCCATCATTTACCGAATAGGTGGCATTGTTCACCAAAATTTGTACCGGGCCTATTGCCGTAACGGCCGCTTCCAAGAGCGAAGCGGGCGCTACCGGATCACGCAAATCCAGTTCCACCCCGGCTGCCCGCACCCCCATCTGGCGCAGTTCAATGAGCAGGTTTTCGGCCTCATCTGCCTGGCTGCCCCACGACATAGCGGCATCATATGGCCGGTAATAGCTGGTAAATACATGGCAGCCAGCCGCTGCCAACGCCCGGGCAATGGCCGCGCCAATGCCTGTTTTACGACTGACGCCAGTAACGACGGCCGTTGGGTTTGTCATCATTCACTTCCTCCTCTGCGCGTTATCTTAGCCCGGCCGTGTAGAAAAGGGAATCACAAAAAAGCCCTTTGCAACAACGTTGCAAAGGGCCACTCCCTGGGGCCTCCCACCAAAACCTGGCACGGCGACAAAAAGCGAGACAGCGAGGGCCGGCCTCGCTGCCTGCTGTTACATCAGGCGCGTATGCTGGGGCGGGTGAGCGAGACGCCCGCTACCAAGCCCATGATGAAGAAGATTAAGGCAATGATTATGAGTGTATCCAGTTCCACGACCATCTTGTACCCTCTCCTTTTGCCCGTTTATCAATCGTCCCCACTTGCTGCGCATTAAAACACAGCCGGGGCGAATTGTCAACTTAACGACAAGTAAAAAGTCGTTTTGACAGAATAATGCCAGCTTTTTGTCAGGATGGCATGGGGGGCACGGCCGCCTCCCTTCCCCATATGCAACACAAACAAAAAGACATCCGAGTTCTTTCAAGAAGTCGGATGTCTTTGGTTCTGCAAGGCTATAGTCTATATCATGTTTTCTGAATCCACCGTCTCCGGTTTCAACGGTTCATCTGCCCGTTCCAGTTTGGTGAAGGTCAGTTCCTCATCAGCCACATCAATACCCACCACATCGCCGCTGGCAAACTCGCCGCGCAGCAGCTTCACCGAGAGAGGGCTTTCCACATAGCGTTGCAGCGTGCGGCGCAACGGCCGTGCGCCAAAATCCTTGTCATAGCCATGCAGCGCCAGCCAGCGTTGGGCCGCTTCCGTCAGCACAATGGTCAGGCCACCATGTTCCGCCAGCCGTTCCTGCACCTCTTTCATCTGCAACTGCACAATCTTGACCACATCCTCCTGGCTCAACGGCTCAAAGATAATGATCTCATCAATGCGGTTGATAAATTCGGGGCGGAAGGTACGCTTTAATTCATCCTCAATGCGCTTGTGGTCGTTCTCTTCGTCTCGCCCACGCATCCCCGTGAAGCCCAACGCGCCGGCCGTTTTCACAAACGACGTTCCCACATTGCTGGTCATCACGATGACCGTGTTGCGGAAATTGACCACCCGCCCCTGTCCATCAGTGAGACGGCCGTCATCCAGCAGTTGCAACAGCGCATTCCACACATCCGGGTGCGCCTTCTCAATTTCGTCGAACAGGACAAGAGAGTACGGCCGTCGGCGCACCTGTTCCGTGAGCTGCCCGCCCTGCTCGTAGCCAATATAGCCGGGCGGTGCGCCAAACAGTCGGCTTACTGTATGCTGCTCACGAAACTCGCTCATGTCCACCCGAATCAGCGCATCTTCATCATCAAACAAGAATTGCGCCAGCGCCTTCGCCAGTTCCGTCTTACCCACGCCGGAACTACCCAGGAAAATGAACGTGCCAATCGGCCGGCGCGGGTCGCTCAACCCGGAGCGGCTGCGGCGAATGGCGTCTGCCAGGGCCACTATCGCCCGCTCCTGCCCCACAATCCGTTCGTGCAGCCGCTCTTCCATATTCAGCAGTTTCGCCGCTTCCGTTTCCATCATCTGTGTCACCGGAATGCCCGTCCAAGAGGCCACCACTTCAGCAATATCCTCCTCTGTGACTCGCTCATCCAGTTCATGTTCCGCCTTCCAGACATCCCGTTTGGCGGCAAACTCCCCTTCCAGCCGCAGCCGGTCGGCGCGTACCGTGGCCGCACGTTCATAATCACGCACGGTATGTGCTTCTTCTTCCTGCTCCGCCAACTTATCCAGCTCCATTTTCAGCGCCTTCAAATCTGGCGGCAGGGTATAGAGGGCCACACGCAGCTTGGCGGCCGCTTCGTCCATCAAATCAATTGCCTTGTCCGGCAGCCGCCGGTCGGTCACATAGCGGTAAGAAAGTTTCACGGCCGCAACCAATGACTCATCCGAATAAGTGACTTTGTGATGCGTCTCATATTGCGGCCGCAAACCACGCAGCATCTCAATGGTGTCTTCCACCGACGGCTCATCCACAAAAACGGGCGCAAAACGGCGTTCCAACGCGCTGTCCCGCTCTACATATTGGCGATATTCGTCCAGCGTCGTCGCTCCTACGCAGCGCAGTTCACCCCGCGCCAGCGCCGGTTTGAGCATGTTGCTGGCGTCCATCGCTCCCTGCGCCGACCCCGCGCCCACCACCGTATGCAGTTCATCAATAAAGAGGATGATCTCCCCCTGTGCTTTTTGAATCTCTTCCATCGCCGCTTTGAGCCGTTCTTCAAACTCACCACGAAAGCGGCTGCCGGCAATCATCGCCCCCAAATCAAGCGAGAGGACGCGCTTGTTTAGCAAATTTTCGGGTACGTCGCTGACCACAATTTTCTGCGCCAGCCCTTCCACAATGGCCGTCTTGCCCACGCCCGCCTCACCAATGAGGACGGGGTTGTTCTTGGTGCGGCGGCTGAGAACCTGAATGACGCGCAAAATTTCCTCGTCACGGCCGATCACCGGGTCGAGTTTGCCTTCGCGGGCCAGTTGCGTCAGGTCGCGGCTGTATTTGTCCAGGGTGCGGTAGCGCCCTTCGGCCTGCGCGTCTGTCACCCGCTTGCCGCCGCGTAAATCTTTGATGGCCGCCAGCACCCGGTCGCGGTTAACGCCAAATTCCTGCAAGATGCGGGCAGAAGGGGTGTTTCGCTCGCTCAAAATTGCCAGGAAAATATGTTCGGTAGAGATGAACTCGTCTTTCAGCCGGTTGGCTTCCCCTTGTGAAAGTTCTAAGACAGTGCGGATGCGCGGGGTGTAGAAGACCTGCCCCACGCCGCCGCCATAGACGGAGACTTTGGGGCTGCTGCGCAATTCCTGATCGAGCCGGTCTTGCATGGCCATAATGTCTACATTGAGGCTGGAAAGTATCTGCGGGACGGCGCCATCACCTTGCCGTAGCAGCGCCAGAAAGAGGTGTTCGGTGTCTACCTGGGTATGCCCGTATTGCTGCACCAGTTCATAGGCCATGGCGGCGGCGTTTTGTGCTCGTTCGGTAAATTTATCAAATCGCATGTTTGTTTCCTCACAATGATTAGAATGCAGGTGGCAATTCTAGCCGCGTACAGTTTGATTCTTGTTAGATTTTGGGCATAGGCGTTTTATGGTTATCAATGTAGCGCGATTTGGAAAATCGCGTTACGTATTTTACAACACCCTGGTGCCTTCGGCATCGTATCCGTCGCCCCAGGCCAGGATTTTGTGGGGAGTAACTTCAATGAGCCGGAACCCGGCGTCATCGTAGCGGAAGTCCCATTCGTATTTGTGGTAGAAGTAGTCGGCAACGGTGTCAATAAGCTGCCGGTCGGCGATGTGGGCTTCGCCTTCGATGAGCAAGACGTTTTGCGGATCGGGCAGGGAAAGGGAGACCATCTGGTTGTGAACGAGGTTTTGGAATTTTTGGGTGTCGGGGGTGGTGCAGAGGTAGAGACGGCCGTCTAGCCAGACAAACCAGAGCGGTGCCAGGTGGGGACGGCCGTCGCGCCGCACCGTCGCCAGCCAGATGACATGTTCACGGCCCAATCGGCTTTCGATGGCCCGCCAGCGGGCCGGGTTGCGTCGTCTCACATGGGCATTATACCGTAATCGGTTATCGGTAATCAGTAATGGGGGAGAGGGAAATTGATGCATGCTGCGTGAGGTTCACGTATCATGCAAACTTGTTTTCTTTCGTGATGCGGATCAAAAACCGGAGGGCTTCATTGACGGCGGCCGCATCGGGGAATGCTTCGGCCACATCCGGCTCCAGGCGGACTACCAGATTGCCAAAACCTTTGCGACCAGGGCCAACCTTCCTGATGCGCAGGCTGTGCAAGTCATATTCTGGGCGCAATTCGTCTTCCATTTCAGATTCAATTTCAGCCTTTTTCATAAGCTTCACGCTCCTTTGTTGTAACCTCTCTGGCACTAATTATACGGATAATTTCACCACGCTCTGTGTAGGAAACAAACAACAATCGTCCCTCTTCCGATTCGCCAATAATGATGTAACGTTCTTCCTCATCAGAATGATCAGGATCGTAAAAGTCCACATATGGCGGGTCATCAAAAACGGTCTGCGCCTCGTCAAATGCTACTCCATGTTTCGAGTGATTGACTTCGGCCTTTTTGGTATGCCACTCAAACTTCATATGGGCAATTATAATGAAAAATCGGCCGGAAATGTGGAACCGTGTGCGGGTTACGAATAACGGAGTACGGAATCATGCCACACGGCCGTACCCACTCCCCCGTCATACCCAATCAACTGCCGGGCCAGGGTGGCAAAGGGGGCAGCCGGGCCGGTGGTCAGCAAGGTGATTTGTCCGTTGGTGGTGGCGGGTGCTAGCAGTTGCGCCTGCTGCAAGACGCGGTGCGTTTGTTGGGCGACAGCAGGGGCGGGGTCAATGAGGGTCAGGTGGGGGGCGATGTGGTGGAGTAACGGCCGTATGAACGGATAATGCGTACAACCCAACACCAGCGTATCCACCCCATTTGCCAGCATGGGGGCCAGCGTGCGCCGCAAAAATTGTTCCACCTCCGGTGTATCCGTCTGCCCCGCTTCGATCAATTCCACCAGCCCCACGCAGGGGTCTTCCCAGACGCTTACATCCCCGGCAAAACGGGCCATCAGGCTGGCATATCGTTCGCTTTCCAGCGTGCCCACCGTCGCCAGCACACCAACCTTGCCCGTTTTGGTTTGCTGCGCCGCCGGTTTAATGGCCGGGTCTATGCCTACAAATGGCACATCAGGGAAACATTCACGCAGCGGCGTTAAGGCCACTGTTGACGCCCGGTTACAGGCAATGACTATCACTTTCGCCTGCTGCGCCAGAAAAAAGCGGGTAATACCTTCACAAAACTGGACGATTTCGGCGTGAGAACGCAGGCCATAGGGCACATGCGCCTGATCGGCTAAGTAGAGCAGGTTTTCGCCCGGCAGCCGGGCGCGGATGTGGGTCAGGACGGAAAGACCGCCGATGCCGGAGTCAAAGAGGGCGATGGGGTGCATACAGTGGGCAGTGGGCAGTGAGCAGTGGGCAGTGAGCAGTGGGCAGTGAGCAGTAAAGAGCAAACTGCTCACTGTTTACTGTTTACTATCTACTGGCTCTACCGGCTGCGACAACCAGCCCGCTGAACAGGGCCAGCATATCCGGGTCGTCGTGGATGAGGTTTTCGGGGTGCCACTGCACGCCGATAGCGTAGGGGTGGCCGGGCACTTCCACGGCTTCGATGAGGCCATCGGGAGCGGTGGCTACGGCCGTGAGTTCACTTGCCAGCCGGTTGATGCCTTGATGGTGCAGGGAGTTCACGGCCGTGTTCGTTTTGCCCAACTGCCGCGCTACCAATGAATCTGGCTGGACGGCCACCTGATGGGCCAGATAGTTGCGCGGCTTTTTGCCAAAGTTGTCGTGGCGCATGGCCTGGGGCATGTAGGCAGACACATCTTCATACAGGCTGCCGCCCAGAGCCACATTGAGCACCTGAATGCCCCGACAAATGGCTAATAGTGGTTTGTGGTGGGTCACGGCCGTGCGCGCCAATAGCAATTCCACCCGGTCGCGGTCATGGTCAATGCCAAACAGGGTTTCATGGTCATGCCCCTGGTAAATAACCGGGTCAATATCACCGCCGCCGGGCAGCAGCAGGCCATCAATACGCTCAAAAATTGCCAGCAAACCCTCTTCATTCAGATTCAACGGAATCAAAATGGGGATACCCCCGGCGGCAATGACTGCTTCAATGTAGGAGGGCATCAGACCAATAATGTCAATGGGGGGGGCTTGATCGGCCGTTTTGCGGTAGGTGGTGCAGCCAATCAGTGGTTGGCGGGAAGCGGGTGAGAATGTCATTTTTTACTCCTTCATAACCGTGGGGCGATTTTCCAAATCGCCACTCGATTTGGAAAATCGAGCTACAACTTACATCCATTGTGGTGGGCTGCTGCCCGTGAAGTCTCCTGAGCAAATAATCAATGATTGTGCAGATTTGGCAGATAGAGTCCGCGTCATCCGCGTTCGATTTTTATACACCACCACCTGAAACAAAAAAAGGTGAAAGCCAGCAGACTTTCACCTGGGATGGTGATGAGAGGGCACGGCCGTTGCCAGACGGCCGTTAAAATAACCGTTTTTCGCGCAGACGGGCCGATTTACCGGTGCGGTCACGCATAAAGTACAGGTTCGCCTGGCGCACATGCGCATGGCGATGCACTTCAATTTTCTCGATGCGGGGAGAGTTGAACAAAAAGGTACGTTCCACCCCCACACCATTGGAGGCGATGCGGCGCACCGTGAAATTGCGATTGTTGTTGCTGTTGCGCAGGCGAATGATCATCCCGCGCACCAATTGGGTACGTTCGTTGCGGTCGCCCACGTTAATGCGAAAGTGGACGGTGACATCATCACCCACGCGCAGTTCCGGCAAACCGGCGACAGGTTCGTTATCAAATGCTTTCAATAATAAATCAGACATGGCAGCCTTCTCCATTGGTTCAATACATAAAAGTAGCCCGCGTGGCGGGCCAGGGCTGGAACTATATCACGGGCAGGCGTGGCGGGCAAATCAAATTGTACGGAGGCAATCGCCAACGCCTGTCAGACAAAACGCGCTCAAGTGCGTTGGTTACGCCTTTAACAACGTGCTTCAGCCCGTTTTTTGCATCAGCCTATGAATTCATTCATAGGCAATTGGGCCAAATTGAGAATTGTTGCGGCCGTTATCAACAATTCTCAAGTTGACAACAAAATTGCGTAGGCGTGGAAAGGTGCAAGTTTCATTTGGGCAAAACTGATAGCCCGGTCTCCGCGCCGTCTCACCCCAATTAGCCAAAACGGGGCCAGACAGGCGGGCAGTGGCTAGAGAACAACTTCACGCAAGATGGCACGGCGCAGGCCCCAGGTATCACCGTAGCGGGCGTGGTTCAGCCAGCCACGAATCGTTACCCCCACATCGCCCATTGCACAATCGCCGGCCCCATAAACGCGCAGTTTCTCTTGCAACCGCCGCCGGAAATGCACCACCTTACGCCGTTTCAACCGCCGGTGCGAGGGATAAACCACAAAACCCAGAAACGGTATCCCTTCCGTCGTTGGGCGTGCATGTGCGCCGGGGTGAATGGTCAGACGCAATCCGGCCAATCGTTCGATTACCGCCGCCTGCCAGCGCCACAACGTCTGTTTGTCATCGCTAAAAAGCAGCATATCATCCACATAGCGCACGTAGGCCAGGCAGCGTAACTCCCGCTTCACAAAATGGTCAAATGGGTTCAGGTAACAATTAGCCCAAAACTGGCTGGTGAGGTTGCCAATGGGCAGGCCGCGCGGCCGTAAGCCCGCCAACAAATCATCGCCAGGAAACCAGACCATCTCATATTGTTCGGTCAACACTCCCTGACCGCTGGCAGTAATCTGGTCTACCAGCCACATCACCTCTTCGTCGGGGATTTTGCGGGCTAATGTGGTGCGTAAAATGGCGTGGTCAATAGACGGGAAAAACTGGCGAATGTCACAGGGCAGCACATAACGATAGCGCCGGGCAAACGCCTGGCAGCGGTCTAAAGCGCGGTGTGTGCCCTTGCCCACCCGGTTGGCATAGGAATCGGCAATAAAACTGCGTTCAAAAATCGGCTCAATGAGGTTACAGAGGGCATGGTGCACTACCCGGTCACGGAAGGGGGCGGCGGAGATGAGGCGGCGTTTGGGTTCATGGATATAAAAAGAATGGTAGTTGCCGGGTTGGTAGCTCTTATCACGCAGTTCGGTTTGCAGTTGCAGCAGGTTTAACTCCAGGTCGTGTTCAAAGGCGGCCACGTTGGGCTGGCCCCTTTTACCTTTGGCAGCACGCTGGTAGGCCAACAGGAGATTATTCCAGGAAGTGAGTTGGGCATACATCGCCACGCGCCACACCATTGTAGGGGCGGGACAGGCGGGCGCGGCCAGGGCCACGCAGAAAAGCGCTGTTTCCCGCCTGTCTCGCCCCACTTCTGCCGGTGGCGGCGTACCGGGGACGAACCTGGGGCACGCCGCCGCTTCTGTATTCGCCCGGCCCGTTGGCGCCAAGAGAGCAAGGCAACCAGGATAATGGGGGATCTTCGCCACAAAGATATTACCCGGTTGCCTTGCCCCTACGACAAACAGGCGCGGCCAGGGACAGACTCCGC
>CAZOPF010000026.1:0-49083 GCA_964581605.1 uncultured Ardenticatenaceae bacterium | reverse complement strand
TTACCCGGTTGCCTTGCCCCTACGACAAACAGGCGCGGCCAGGGACAGACTCCGCAGCCGCAGATAGACGCGCACTTTGTGCAGCGCTTCGTCGGCCAGGGCCAGCTGTTCCTGCCGCGCCGCGCCGCGCCGCCGGTTGGCCTCTTCCAGGCGGTCGTTGAGGTCAAAGGCGGTGTCTAGCAGCCGTTGGGTGAAGGTGTGCCGGTGGGCGCGGGGGAAGTGATTGGTGGCCGGCAACAGCCAGGAGATAAAGTCAAAGGTGCGGGTGAAGATGGGCATTTCTTGGGTAGCCATATTCTTACTCCTGATAAGGGTAAAAATAAAAATTTTGCGATCCGCGCCAAAGGCGCGGATGAGAGATCAGAGGGGCGGAAGACCGCCCCTGATCAGAGAGACAGAGATCAGAGAGTCAGCGGGCAGAGGTAAAAAATGGGGCCGCCGCCACCCGAAAACCGATGAGCCTGCCCCGGTGGCTCGGGAAGTCCCTGTCGCGGAACGCCGCGCGCAGCGTGTCATCTTCATTGGCAAAGCTGCTGCCGCGCAGCACGCGGGGCCAGTAATCGTTGGCGGCCAGGTTTTCACGGCCGTCCTCTGCCTTGTACGGATAAGTTATTAAAGGTTCAAAAACGATTTTATCCTCTTTTGATTTTTCGGGAACAAATTGCCCCCACAGGGTGCGCGTCCATTCCCAGACATTGCCGCTCATCTCCTGGCAGCCGTAGGGGGAGGCGCCAGCGGGGAAGGCGCCGGGGCGGCTGGGGGCGCCCACGCCGGCCTGGTCATAGTTGGCATGTTCGGCGGTGGGCAGTTCATCCCCCCAGGGGAAGCGGCGCTGCGGCAGGGGGTTGGCCTGCCGGGGTATGTCGGGGGTCAATGTGGCAGCAGCGAGCGGCTGTGTCAGTGATTTAGTCGGTATCTCCAGGCCGCCGCGGGCCGCTTTTTCCCATTCGGCTTCGGAGGGCAAAACGATGGACCAGCCGGCGGGCAGGATGCCCGCGCTCCGCCAGCGGGTGGTGAGCCAGCGCGTGAAGGCCAGGCTCTCGTACCAGTTCAGGCCGACGGCGGGGTGGTTGGGCAGGGCATAGGGGCGGCCGTAATCATACGGACGGTCCAGCCACAGCCAATCGTTCTCTTCATCTGGCCGCCAGGTGTAACCCCGCACCTGCCCGTCGCGCCAGAAGCCGTGCTGGGCCGCTTCTGTCCAGTAATCGGCCACCCGGTAGCCGCCGTCGCCCACAAATTCGGCAAACTGGGCGTTGGTGATGGGGAAGCGCCCCAACCAGTAGGGGTAGGCAATGTCGGTCTGGTGCAGCGGCCGCTCGGCATCTTTGCCCAATACCTCCCGGCTGTCTTCATCGCTGCCCATCCAGAAAGGGCCGGGCGGCACATAACAAAACTCCAGGCCATCTACCGTCATCAGTGCCAGGTGGGGGTCATCCAGCTGCCCCAGGCAGGCGCCTGCGCCGGCTCGCTCCGGCGCGGGCAGGTCGCCGGCCGTGGCCACATAGGCCAGCCAGTCACACACGCGCCAGACGCTTTGCCGGTTGGCGTTGTTCAGCCCATCCAGCCAGTTGTTTTGGGACAGGGCGGGGCCGGCCGATTCCAGCAATGCCTGCCCGGCCAGCCGCGCCCCCCACTGATTGGCCGGGGTGGGGGCGGCGGCGTTAAAGGGTTGGCCGCAGAGGGCGTTCACAAAGAGCCAGCAGGAAGATTTGAAACCCCGTTCCGCTTTGGCTACGGCCAACAGCAGCACTTCGCGCCAGCGGTCTGGCTCTTGCCGGGCCAGATTGGCCAGTAGTTGCAGGTGGTCGTGGTCGGCCAGGTAACAGGCAGCCAGGTATTCCTGAAAGGTGCGGTGGGGAAAGGCGTAGATAGCCTGCCCCTCGCTGTCTTCGCCGCGCTCCACCAGCAGCCCGGCGCGCTCTTTCAGGTAGGCGATCACGTCGTCCATTTCAATGTTGCGCTTACGGCCGGGGGCGTTAAACAGTTCGCCGGCCAGTTGACCGGCGGGGATGTCGGCCGTGTCCCGTAATTCTGGCTGGTTTTTGTGAATTTCAAAGGCGACTTTGCTGAGCGCCTGGCGCAGGGCGTCCAGGCCAATGCCCAGCTCTTCGACGGCGCTCGTTTCCTGGCGTGGGCCGCGTTCGTCATCAATGCGTTTGGGGCGCTGCCACATATCCAGCAGCAGTTCGACGCTTTCGTGGTATAGCTCCTCTCGTTTTTCCGGCAGCGGTTCACCGTGCCGCCAGCGGTGCAGGGAGACGATGAGAGCCAGCAGGAGCGGCCGTTGGGCCAGGTCGGCCAGGTTACGGTTGCGTTCCATCTCCTCTTTTAGCTGGCGGGCATAGTGGTCGGCGCGTTCGGCCGGTAGTTCGGGGTCTTTTTGCCCGGCAGCGCGGTACCAGCTTTCAATGTAGCTGTTGATCTGGCCGGAATCGAAATCGAGCAGGTCGGCGCGGGCAAAACCGGGCAACTGCCAGCTGGCATCGTAGGCGTAGGGGCGGCTGGTGACGAGGAGGCGCACTTTGTCGAAGTCGCGGGCAAAGGTTTTGATCGCTTCCCGCAATTGGTCGCGGCGCTGGTGGGCCAGGGGCACTTCGTCCAGTCCGTCTAGCAGCAGCAAGCCGCCACGCCGCTGTAAATGGCGCTCCAATTCGGGCAGGTAGTCGCCCAGGCCGGGTTTGGGTTGGCTCAGTTCGGCCGTCAGGAATTCCCACAGCCCTTGCCCGGCCGGCAGGCCGCGGGCGGCATAGTCACGCAGGATAATGCGGACGGGCAGCAGGGTGGGCAGCGTCCAACCCTGGTCGTGCAATGTTTTCAGCCGCGCCTGCCCTTCGTCCACGCCTGCCTGGGCCAATGCTTCTCCGGCCAGGCAGTAGGCGATGAAGCTGACCAGGGTGGATTTGCCGGAGCCGGGCTGGCCGAGCAGCACCAGCCGTTTTTCGCGGCTGATGGCCGCCAGGGCCGGTTCGCGCTGGCCTGGTTCATCCAGCCCGACCTGCCCTAAAAAGCCCCATTTACGGCCGGTGCGCTCCATGCCGGTGGCGGCCACGTCCAGGGTGGTGAAGATGGCGTCTATGGGCAGCTTTTCCCACGGCTTCTGTTGGGCGCGGCGGTGGACGTCGGCCATGGAGAGGTGCTGGCACTGGTCAAAAATGTGCCAGAGGTAGGTCTGCGCCAGGTCTTCCCGGTTTTGGCGTCTGGTCGGGCGTGGTTGCTCAGGCGGTGGCCAGTTGGCGCCTGGCGGCTGATTGTCGTCCGGCGGTTGCGAGACGGCATCGGCCGGATGGCGAAAGTGGCGGTAATCCCACCAGACGTAGAGGATCATGCCGCCAATGAGCAAAATGGCGAGCAGGATCAACTGGTTGCCGGATATGTTGGGGGCGGCAATGAACAATACGGCCAGCAAAACGCCAAAGACGATGATAAAACGGAGCGGCTGGTCCAGCCCTTCGGCGGCTTTAAGGATAGATTGCCAGAGGCTACCTTTTTCTTCTGGTTGGGGGTTGGTCATGGGTTATCCTCCTGTATGGGTGGGACGCGCATACGGTGGCAGAAGTATAACAAAGTTGGCGGTAACCGGTAGCCGGTAATCGGCGATCGGGGTGGGGTGCCTGGATTTCGGGCTTCGGCCGTCTATGGCTATAATCCACCCCATGAAAGCAGCACAGCAGTTTGTTACCGGGCACGGCCGTGCCATTTATTCCTTTCCCGTGCAATCTTTTGCCAATCTGGTGAACAACATTTACCTGGTTGCCGGGGATGAGGGGTGGATTTTGGTGGATTGCGGCTCTGGGTTGGCGCAGGCGAATGGGGATTTGGTGGCGGGGTTTACGGCCGTGACCGAGCAATTCACCCCCGTTTCCCTGCCCGATGTGCGCCACATCCTCATCACGCACGGCCATATTGACCATTTTGGCGGGCTGCCCTTTGTGCGCCAGCATACGGACGCGCCCATTGGTGTGCATGTGCTGGATCGGCGGGTGCTGTCCAATCACGAGGAGCGGGCGGTGTTTGCCTCGCGGCGGGTGGCCCAATTTTTAGAGAGCGCAGGCGTTTCCGAAGAACATCAGCAGCAGTTGATGCAGGTCTATCTCTTTGCCAAACGGTATTACCAATCGGTGCCGGTGCAATTTTTACTGGAAGAGGGGCAGCCGACGGTGAGCGGTATTCAGGTGTTCCACACGCCGGGGCACTGTTCCGGGCAGGTCTGTCTGCTGGTGGACGATGTGCTGCTGACGGCCGATCACATCCTCTCTCGCATTACCCCGCATCAGGCGCCGGAGAGCATCACGCAGTCCACCGGGCTGGGCCATTACCTGGACTCCCTGCGCAAAATCGAACAAATTCCGGGCATTAACCTGGGGTTGGGTGGGCATGAGGAGGCGATGGGGGATGTGTACGGCCGTATCCAATCCATCCGCCAATCCCACCAGGAACGGCTGGACAAAATTATGGACATCTGCCGCACCCCCAAATCCATCGCCGACATCAGCCGCGACCTCTTTGGCAAGGTGGAGAGCTACCACGTGCTGCTGGCGCTGGAAGAAGCGGGCGCGCATGTAGAATACCTCTACCAGCGCGGCGAACTCATCGCCGCCAACCTGGACGAAATCGAGCAAACCAGTCACCCGGTGGTGAAATATCTGCGGTTGTAGATGATCTAGTCGAAGGCGGCTTCCGGTTGGAGTACAGCAATCACTCGTTCCAAATCATGGAGAATGGCCTCAATTTCCTCACGATCAGCGCCAAAGGCGTCGTCTAGCATCTGATCGTTATGGCTGGTCAGGATAATGCTTAAGGCAGCAACCGTTACCTCAATCTCATCTTCCGAAAAAGTCAAATCAAATAAACGAACACCGGCAATTTCACGTTCCCCAAGTAATTCAGCCATTGTTTATTTTCTCTGTAATTGTCGCCAGCGCCCTTGACGAACGCGCTTCAAGCGACCTTTTCGCGTGGTACGAAAGCTGGTATGGTGACGGCCGTCTGCCAGAAAGATGTGTGTCCGGCCACTTTTGCCCACATATACGTAATATCCCGTATCCAAATCCTGGTAAACTTCAACCGGATCATTTCGATCCTGAAAGGCTTCGCTGGTGGGGCGGGCATCCTCTTCATGACGTTCCTGTCCATGTTCCGTTCGTTCCGCCATCACTACCTG
This sequence comes from uncultured Ardenticatenaceae bacterium, assembly GCA_964581605.1. Classification (GTDB taxonomy): domain Bacteria; phylum Chloroflexota; class Anaerolineae; order Promineifilales; family Promineifilaceae; genus CAADGU01. The sequence goes on along the minus strand of CAZOPF010000026.1, from coordinate 43,919 downwards.
ATTCCTTTCCGCTAGTATAAACTCACTATGCCTTCCGTCAATCCACAAATCCACCGATTACCGTTCACCGATCACCGGTTCGCCAGAGTGATAAAAACATCTTCCAGGGTGGGGTCGGCGGCAGACACGGCCGTCTCCGCAAACCCCCACCCCGCCAAAAGCTGTTGCAGCGACACGGCCGTGTGCCCCGCCGCCGCCACCCGCAGCCGATCCCCCGCCAGACTTACCCGTTGAATCTCCGGCTGCTTTTCTAAGGCGGCCAATGCCGGTAGCTGTGGCGTGGCCGCCACCTCCCACAGGTCGCCATTCAGGACGGTGCGTTTCAAATTGGCCGGTGTATCCAATGCCAATAGCTGTCCCTGAAACATAATGCCCAGCCGGTCACAATACTCCGCCTCATCCATGTAATGGGTGGTCACAAAAATCGTCACCCCCTGGTCGGCCAGGTCATACACCAGGTCCCAAAACGCCCGCCGCGCCTGCGGGTCCACGCCGCTGGTTGGCTCATCCAAAAAGATGAGCTGCGGCCGATGCAATAACGACGCGCCCAACGCCAGCCGCTGCCGCCACCCGGCCGAAAGCTGCCCTGTCCGCGTTTGTGCCTGTGCCTGCAAACCAACCAGTTCCAACACTTCCTGCACCCGCGCCGCCCGGTCAGCCACGCCATACACGCCCGCATAAAAATTCAGGTTTTGCCCGGCGTCCAGGTCATGGTACAGGGCAAATTTTTGGGACATATAGCCCACTTGCGGCCGTATCTTTTCCGCGTCTCGGTCAATATCCAGCCCCAATACCTGGGCGGCGCCGGCCGACGGCCGTAACAGCCCCAACAACATGCGAATCGTCGTCGTCTTGCCGGAGCCATTTGGCCCCAGGTAGCCAAACACCTCGCCGGGAGCAACGGAAAAGTGGATGTGGTCTACGGCCGTAAACCCATCAAACTGCTTCGTCAAACCGTCCACCAGAATAGCACTGTCCATACATTTCAACCGGGGAGCAAGGCATGCCCTCGTGCCCATATCTCAAGGTAGCCCAAAAAGCTGCATCACTTTTGCTTTAACCTGCGCTTGCATATGAAGAGGCAATTGGCCCAATTCTCGTTTGATTACGGCCGTTGTGACTGTAACTAATCGGTGAAGTTGAATAGTTGAAGAAACGGCCAGGCCCGTTTTCGCAAAGTTCTTATCACTCCTCTGAATAACAAAATCTGTTGCCGCTGGCTGAACAAGAACCTGACTGGTGATAAATGCCAACACCACATGCCGATGTACCCCAACAGGCTCAGTCAGGCAAACAGCCGGCCGAACCTTTGTGGCCGATAGGTCATCAAAAGGAAAGGGGACAAGTACAATTTTATACTTCATCGGTGAATGGTTGACCGTCTTCCAGCGTGTATATATCCTCTCTGGCATCCTTCAGGAAATGAAAAGATGGGCTTTGGGAGATACCCCTGAGCCACTCTGTTTCCGTAAAATCATCCTGTAAAGGGTACAAAACAATAACCCGCACCCGCATAGGGCCTGTTACCGGCAATACCCCATCAAGTTGAAGTTGATGATGCTCATCTATCGTTCCCGTCAGTTCCACTGCGGTCATGGTTGTTTCCATTATTTTCACCTCACGCCCCATTATACTGCCTCATGCAGCAATTGAATGAACGCATCTTCCAACAGCGGCGGAGTCAATTCCAATCGGTCTACGGTTGCTCCGGCCGCAATGAGAGCGGCCGGGAGCCGCTGCTGCACCGCCTCGGCCGTGCCCGGCTGCACGCGAATGTGAAATTTGTGCCCAAAGGGTTGGATGTCTTCGACGGCCGTATCTCCCACCGCTACCTGCCGTACCAGCCGGCGTGGGGAGGCGACCAGTTCCAGGATACGGCCGTGCAGTGGGGCGATTAATGCTTGCGGCGTGCCTTCGGCCAGGATACGGCCGTGCTGCATAAAACCAATCCGATTGCACCGGCTGGCCTCATCCATATACGGCGTACTCACCAGCACCGTCAACCCCTCCTCCACCACTGCCTTGCCAATCAACTGCCAGAAATCCTGGCGCGTCACCGGGTCTACACCGCCGGTTGGCTCGTCCAGCAGCAGCAGGCGCGGCCGGTGAATAAGCGCCGTGGCCAGCCCCAGCTTTTGTTTCATACCGCCGGAGAGTTGCCAGGCTCGCCGGTTGGCAAAATCCGCCAGCCCCACAAAAGCCAGCATCGCCTCCCGGCGCGGCTGCCATTCCTGCGGCGGGATGCCGTTCACCTCGGCAAAAAAGCGCAAATTTTCGGCCACCGTCAGGTCAGGGTACAGGCTGAACTTTTGGGGCAGATAGCCAATCAGCCGCCGCGCCGCTTCAATCTCCGTCTGCAAATCGTGGCCGCCGATAGCGCCGCGGCCGCTGTCCGGCAGCAGCGCGCCCACCAGCAGGCGGAAGGTGGTCGTCTTGCCCGCGCCATCCGGCCCCACCAGCCCGTAAATTTCGCCGGCCGACACAGACAGGTTCAGCCCGGACACGGCCGTCACTGCCCCAAACTTCCGCTGCAAATTCTCAACCTCAATCATCATTTTCGTGGTGTTTTACAGGTAAGGGCGAGGCAGTCGGGAAATAACGCCCCTTGTTACCATCCAAATCATATCCGACTGCCTCGCCCCTCCTTCGCGCCTCTTCATGTCTTTCACGAAGCCCTTCGCGTCCTTCGCGGATTATTCCCCAAAATCCACATCCGCCGGCATACCCGGTTTCAATTGGCCCGCGCCGTCACTAATCGCCAGTTCAATGGCAAAGACGGTGGAGGCCCGCCCTTCGGCCGTTTGCACATTGCGCGGCGTAAATTCCGCTTTGTCAGCAATACGCTGCACGGTGCCCGTAAAACTCTCGCCAGGGAAGGAATCCGCCGTAATCATCGCCGTCTGCCCCAGTTCAATCTGCCCATACTCGTCTTCCGGCACAAAAACCGTAATTACCAAATTACCCAATTCCCCAATTACTAATAAAGTTGCCGCCGGTGCCGCCACTTCGCCCGGCTCTATGGCCCGCGCCAGCACCACGCCATCTATCGGGGCGGTCAATGTCTGCCGCGCTATCTGCGTTTCCAGCAGATTGACAGTGGCTTGCACGGCATCCACCTGCGCCTGAGCCGCCTCAAGCTGCTCCGGGCGTGCCCCGGCCGCCAGCAGATCAAGCTGCGCCTGGGCCGCATCCACGCCACTTTCGGCGACGGGGATCTGGTTGTTGAGCAGTTGAAGCTGGCTGGTGAGCGCGGTTTGCAGCTGTTGGGCCATGGCTAGCTGCGCGTTGAGTCCGGCCAGGGTGGATTGGGCCTGGGTCACGGCCGTTTGCGCTTCCGCCGATCCTGTGCCCTGTAAGGTGGCCTGCGCCCCCTGCAACTGGGCGGTTGTTTCGGCGATCTGGCTTTGCAAATCGGCGATCTGTGCTTCTACGTCGGCCAGTTGTGTTTCCACTTCGTCGCGTTGTTCTGTCACCGCATCCAGTTGCGTCTGTGCCCGCGTCACGGCCGCTTCTGCTGCTGACAATTGCGCTTCGGTTGGCCCAGCTTCTAACATGGCATAATTGGCCTGGGCGGCGGCCAGTTGTGCCTGCGCCTGGGCCAGTTGCCCTGCCAGCAAGGTGGCGTCCAGGCGTACCAACGGTTGCCCGGCGGTCACGTTTTCCCCGGCAGCGGCCAGCACTTCGGCCACACGGCCGCCTTGTTCTGGGGCGATGACCACTTCGGTGGTTTCGATGGTGCCCGAGGCGGTGAGACGGCCGTCTCCTTCCGCTCCGCGCACCGCCACAAACCAATACACCGCCAGGCTGATGGCAACCAAAACAACAATCACTCGGACAATCACAGGTGGTTTGTGTTTCATACCAACACTCCAGGATAGGTAGGGCATGATGACATCTTGCCCTACCTATCTCAATCCAACCGTTTCCTAAACCGCCGCGCGGCGGCCGTCATAATCAACACCGCAAAGATAGTCAGGGCGATGACCTCAGGCAGCAACGCCTCCAGCCCCACCCCTTTCAAGACAATGCCGCGCGAGATGATGAGAAAGTAGCGCAGGGGCACCAGATAGCTGATCCACTGCAACACCAGGGGCATGGCCGCCAGCGGGAAGAAAAAGCCGGATAAAAAGATAGAAGGCAGCAAGGTAAACATGGTGATCAGCATCGCTTCTTGCTGGGTGTGGGCCAGGGTGGAAATGAAGATGCCAATGCCCAGGCAGGTGATGATGAACAAGGAAGACAACGCCAACAGCAACGGGATGCTGCCGTTGATGGGCACGCCAAAAATGAGGACGCCCACAATCAATATCAGCACCATGTCAAAAAAGGCGATCAGCACATAGGGCGTTACTTTGCCCACCACCAGTTCTAATGATTGGATAGGGGTGACAATCAGTTGCTCGATGGTGCCCTGCTCCCGTTCACGCACAATGGCGGTGGCGGTGAGCAGCGTGGCTAAAAATTGCACGATGATGCCAATCAGTCCGGGGATCATGTAATAGGCGCTGACGAGATCGGGGTTGTACCAGACCTGGGTGCGTACTTCAACGGCTGGTTGCAGCGCGCTGCCCAGGCCCCGTGCTGCCAGCCGTTCCACCGTCAGTTCAGTGGCTTTGGCCTGAGCGATGAGCGTGGCGGCGGCTAATGCGGTACCGGCTACGGTAGGGTCGGAACCATCAATGATGAAGGCGACTTGTGACGGCCGTGACCCCAGCACATTCTCCCCATAATCTGGCGGAATTATCATGCCCGCCCGCGCCGAATTGTTCTCAATCAGCCGCCGCAGTTCGTCTTCTGATTGCACGTCGTAGCGCAGTTGGAAGTAATCGGCGGCGCGGTAGGCGTCCAGCAGTTCGCGGGATGCGGCGCTTTTGTCCTGGTCAAAAACGGCCAGGGGCACATTGCGCACATCATTGGTGGCCGCGTAGCCCAGTAAAAATAGCTGGACGATGGGCAGCAAAAAGGTCAATGCCAGCGTGCGCGGATCGCGCCGAATCTGGATAAATTCCTTGCGGATAAGGGAGTGCAGGCGAGAGTTGAACATGACATTGACGATGTGGGGCAAATTTGCAAATTTGCCTAGACACGTAAGCCGGTCAGGAAGATATCTACGGCCGTTGCAATATGTTCCTCATTGCTTAAACCATCAGACCGGAGAGCCGGAAAGAGCAAATGGCTAAGCGCCTGGGGAATAAACATGCCGATGAAGGCGCGGGCGCTGGCGCGTGTGTCATGCGGCCGCAGCCGCCCCAATGCCACCTGATGGCTGAGATAGGTCTTCAAAAAGGTGAGGATGCCGAGGATGATGCGGTCAGCCACGAATTCCGCCATTTCCGGCCGGCTGACAATTTCAGAAAAGACCAGCCGGGCCATGGGGGGGATGTCTGGTTGTTCGGTAATGCCCAGATAACTTTGGGCCAGAATGGGCAGCACTTCTTCCGGCGGCCGTTCCAGCAGCGGGCCAGGGTCGGTGGCAATTTGCATGAGCGGTACTCTGGATAAGAATACCGCCTGCAGCAAATCTTCTTTGGTGGGGAAGTACCAGTAAATGAGGGAAGGGGATTGCAGCCCGGCCGCCTGGGCAATGCTCTTGATCGTTGCGCCCTTAAACCCTTTGTTGGCAAATTCAGCAAATGCTGCCTCTAAAATCTGTTGTCGTCGGTCTAATTCTTCGTCCATTTGTCTGTCTGCCCGGGCCTTGATTGAACATTCAATCAAGATAATATACCGGATTGCCTGTGGTTGTCAAGCCATCGGATGGAATCCCGTGGCTGATACAAGAAATGCGCTACATGTGCGTTGTGGCGTTGCTTTCAGTGGGGTTATGAAGGTTGAAAATTTATACAGGTATCTGTGCGCAGTGAGCATCCTCAGATGGGAACCGTTCAGTATCTGAGGATGCTGAACTCCTCAGCAGGCAGCCTGGATAGGTGTGGAAATTTGATTCTCGACGGGTTCGGGTAAACTTGGGGCATGAATGAAAGAGCGCAACTTGCCGAACGGTTGCTGGCCTGGTGGGATGCCGGGCACAGTGACCTGCCCTGGCGCGGTACACGTGACCCATATGCCATTTGGGTGTCGGAGATTATGTTGCAGCAGACGCAGGTGACGGCCGTGCGGCCCTACTACACGCGCTGGATGACTCGTTTCCCTACCGTGCAGGCATTGGCGGCTGCTTCGGTGGATGAGGTGTTGAAGTTGTGGGAGGGGTTGGGCTATTACAGCCGGGCACGGAATTTGCACGCGGCCGCAAAAACGGTGGTGCATGAGTGGCACGGCCGTTTCCCCCCTACGGCCGCCGATTGGATGAAACTTAAAGGGGTGGGTCGTTATACGGCCGGGGCCATCGCCTCTATCGCTTTTGACGAGCCGGCGCCGGTAGTGGACGGTAATGTTATCCGCATTCTCAGCCGCCTGACCGACCTGCCGGATGATGTGACCCAAACGGCGACGAAAAATGGCTTGTGGCGGCTGGCGGCGGAATTAGTCCCGGTGCAGCGGCCGGGCGATTATAACCAGGCGTTGATGGAGTTGGGGCAGCAGGTCTGTCTCCCGGCACGGCCGTTGTGCCGGCTCTGTCCATTGGCGGAACTGTGCCAGGCGCGGCAGCGGGGGACGCAGTGGGAAAGACCGGTACGGCCGCCACGCCCAAACACGCCGCATGTTGATGTCGTGGCGGCCGTTATCTGGCACCGGGAAGAGGGGGGGCGGTTTTTGATTGCGCAACGGCCGTTGGGCGGCCTGCTGGGTGGGTTATGGGAATTCCCCGGTGGCAAACTGGAGGCTGGTGAAACGCACCCGGCCGCCTTGCAGCGCGAGATTGCCGAAGAGTTGGGCATGGAGATTGTCGTGGGCGACTTTCTGACGGAAGTGAAACATGCCTACACCCATTTTCGCATCACCCTGCACGCTTTTCATGCTCGCCACATAGCCGGGTTGCCACAAAACATCGGCGTGGCAGCCCATGCCTGGGTGACACTGCCTGATTTAGAGCAATACCCCTTTGCCGTTACCGACCAGAAAATCATTGCTGCGCTAAAGGGTTGCCTGGCGTGGGGGTGAGCGTGGGAATTTGGGCGGCCCGGTTAGCCCATCATATAATCGGCCTATGATCCGCTCTCCTATTCCCAGGCTTGTTTTGTGGGGGCTATTTTTTGTCCTTGTTTTTTCTCTTTATCTCTATGGAGCCAACAGGCAAGGGAGATTGGTTAATATAGACATGACCAGCGGTGATCAAAGCGCGTATCTTGAAGCTGCCCGCGGCATGAAGCAGTCTGGTTATACCTACCAGACCGACCGGAACCGGATGCCCCTTTACCCATTTTTGCAATCCTGGCATTACCAGAATGGCATGGAGGATGCCCGTTTTTTTGAGCAGGCCAAAACGTTCAATGTTGTTTTGTCTGTCTTCATTTTGCTTGGCCTGTTCGCCATCTTTATAAAACTGCTGCCGCACCATCCAGCCATTAACCTGTTTTTGATTACAACGTTTTTGTTGTTTGTTTTTCGTGCGCCATTTTTCCAGGCAGAATTGCTATTTTTCTTTTTGGCTTTTGTGTCCTACCTGCTGCTTTGCCGGTTGTTGTTGAAACCGGACGTGAAATGGGCGATTTTGACGGGGGTTGTTTTGGGGTTGACACACTTAACAAAGGCTTCGATCTTACCGGCCGTTGGTTTGTATGTGGGGGTGGCTTTGTTGCAGGGAATCACGGCCGTATGGCAGCATCACCGCCTTCCGGCTCCGCCCACTTTTCCTTTACGCCAACAATTGCTTGCCGTCAGCATCGTCGTCATCTTATTTTTGCTCACCATCAGCCCCTACATCATCAACAGCAAGCGGATATTTGGGCACTATTTTTACAATGTCAACTCCACGTTTTATATGTGGTACGATTCCTGGGAGGAGGCCAAAGCAGGGACGCGCGCCCATGGCGACCGGGTAGGCTGGCCGGATATGCCGCCCGAAGAAATTCCCAGCTTTGGAAAATATGTGCGTGAGCATACACCGCAAGAGATAGTGGCACGGTTTTACCATGGTTTGCGCCGCACCATTAAAGCGACACGTGCTTCCTTCGGATACTTCAATTACTTTGCCCTATACTCTGTTCTCACACTGCTAACTGTCAGCATCCGCTACCGCCATACCGTCTGGTTGTTCCAGAGATATTTCTTTCCCTTCTTGTTTATAGTGACTTATTTCAGCAGTTATCTGCTTATTTATAGCTGGTATTTCCCGGTATCTCATGGGATCAGATTTTCCCAATCCCAGTTTGTGCCTTATATGTTCACGCTGTCATACATCCTGTTTGTTTTGTATAAAGGGGAGTTGGTAACGTGGTGGCGCGGGCGGCCCATTCGATTTACGGCCGTTTTTAATTTTTTTGTCACCATTATGTTGATCCCCGATGTTTACCTGGTCATCACGGACCGAATTGCCCGCATCTGGGGAGGGCTGTAAAGTAACAAGAACTGTAAAGAGGAAAGTTGGTATGAAAGCAAAATTGATGCTGTTTTTTTTGATAGCTGCCGTCGTCTTAACCGGCTGCCAGCAGCAGCGAGAGTCATACAAATTGTTGCAGGAAGTGATGGAAAGCACGGTAATGGCCGATGGGCCAGGCGTGGTATTGCTTGTGGAAGGGCCGGGCATGGGACAACAGATTTTTGCGCGGGGGGTGGCTGATCGGGAAAAGGGCAGCGAGGTGCGCACCATTAGCCACTATCGAATTGGAGGTTTAACGAAGCCATTTATCAGCACCCTGGTATTGCAAATGGTTTCAGAGGGCAAACTGAGCCTGGATGAACCATTAGTTCAGCGATTACCAGAAACGGCCGCCCTCTTTCCCCACAGCAACCAGATCACCATCCGCCATCTGCTCAATATGAGCAGCGGTATCCCTGATTACCGCGATAGCCCCGCCTTTTGGGAGATAGTTTATGCAAAGGAAAAACGAGGCTGGCAACCGGAAGAGTTGTTGCCGTATGCAGAGGGCCTGGTGGCTACGGCCGCGCCCGGCGAAACATTTCACTATTCCAACACCAACTACCTGCTGCTGCAAATGATACTGGCAACTGTGTTGGAAGAGCCGTTGGCTGAAGAGCTGCGCGACCGCATTTGGGATCCACTGGATATGGCTGACACCTATATCGAACCTGTTGCGGTGGTGTCTGGCGGGCATATTGCTGGTTACAAAGATATAGATGCGGATGGCACGGCCGAAAGCACACTACCCTACGATGATGCACGTGGGCTGGCCGATTTGGGTTTTATATCCAACGCCATTGATCTTGCTGCCTTTGTGCCTGCCTTGTATGAGCGTTCCCTGCCAGGGGCCGACGGCCGTGCCCAAACTCTGGCCACCATCCCCACCGGCAACGGGGAGGATGAATATGGGCTGGGCATCATGCGTCGCCCCTCCATTTGGGGCGAGATGTGGGGTTATGACAGCACAAGCAGCGGTTACAGCAACCAGATGTGGTACCTGCCCGATTACGAAACAACCATTGTCGTATTGATAAACGCGGAAGAGCCAGAACTGGCAAATGAGTTGGTATCGCGGGCGCTGACGGCCGTGCTGCCCCCCAAATAACCGCCTACTCCCCAAACCGGTCTTCGCTGCGGGCGCGGAAAAAAAGACGAACTGGTGTGCCCACAAACGGCCACCGCTCGCGGAGCTGGTTTTCCAGATACCGCTTGTAGCTAAAGTTGATCCAATCCGGTTTGTTCACAAAAAAGATAAAGGTGGGCGGTGCAGTTTCCGCCTGGGTGGCATAGAAAAATTTCACCCGAATCCCCCCCTTTTGCGGCGGTGGATGCAGCGTAATGGCTTCCCGCATAAACGTGTTCAGGGCGCTGGTTTGCACCCGTTGGTGGCGGGCTTCATTCACTTCCAGCACCATCGGCAAAATTTTATTCACCCGCTGCCCGGTGAGCGCGGAGATAAAAATCAGGGGGACGTAGGGCAAAAAGTCTAGCTCCTGGCGCAGCTTTTGTTCCATTTCATGTAGCGTGTGCGTATCTTTTTCCACCGCGTCCCACTTATTCACCAACACAATAATGCCTGCGTCCTCCTCCGTTAGCATCCCGGCAATGTGAGCATCCTGGGCGGTAATCCCCTCTTCGGCATCCAGCAGCAGCAGGGCCACATCGGCCCGGTTGAGCGCCTTGACGGCTCGCAAGACGCTGTACTTTTCCACGCCCGGCTCAATTTTGCCGCGCCGCCGAATACCGGCCGTATCAATCAGCGTGAACTCCTGCCCGTGCCAGCGCAGTTTGGTGTCTATGGCGTCGCGCGTCGTCCCCGCAATGGGGCTGACGATGGCCCGCTCTTCGCCCAGCAATTTGTTGAGCAGGGTAGATTTGCCAGCGTTCGGCCGGCCGAGGATGGCAATTTTGATGGAGTTGTCTTCTTCGTCGGTGGGTTCGCTGGCGGGGATGGCCTCGACGATGGCATCGAGCAAGTCTCCCACGCCCACGCCGTGCAGGGCGGAGGTGGCAATCACTTCGCCCAAGGCCAGCTCGTAAAATTCCATGGCCTGGTCTTTAAGATGGGTAGATTCCAGCTTGTTAGCGGCAATGATGACGGGCTTGTCTGTGCGGCGCAGGATGTCGGCTACTTCGCGGTCGGCAGCGGTGACACCGGCACGGCCGTCTACCACCTGCACAATCACATCCGCATCCTGCATCGCCACCCGCGCTTGCTGGCGAATGGCGGGCAGGAACTGTTCTGAATCTTCGGAGAGTGGCTCGGTGTGCCAGCCTTCGGTCACTTCAATGCCGCCGGTATCCACCAGCGAGAAGGCCACGCCGTTCCATTCGCCATCGGCGTAGAGCCGGTCGCGGGTGGTGCCGGGCACATCAGAGACGACGGCCAGGCGGCGGCCGATGATGCGATTAAAAAGGGTGGATTTGCCTACATTGGGGCGACCTACCAGGGCGACTAATGCTTTTTGTTTCATAAGCAGCTATTTTCCCGGAAAAGGGGGCACGCTGCCAGATTTTCGGTAGTTATTAACCGCGAAGCACGCGAAGAGCGCGAAGAAAAGAGAGATTTATCCGTGTTTGTCCATGTTCGTCCGTGCCCCATTTTCAGGGCAGGGTTAGCACATACGCTTTCAGGCAAAATCGCTATCATCGAATGAGAATTGCCCATTTTTTGAGCGTTGGCATGGTAGCGGGGTAGAGAAGGAGAGGGGGTGGTTACGGCCGTATCATCCTCCAAAAGCAGTGTCTCCGTCAATCCCGTTGTAGCCGTCAAGGGCTGGTTGATAATGACAGTGACGAGGGTGGGCTGCACCGAGCGTTTTTCCACGCCGCGTTCGGGGATATTGACAGCTGGCTCCAGTTCATATATGCCTTGTTCCAACCCAAACACATCCACCGTTACCGCCACTTCCTGCTCTGGCAGGGCATCCAGCACCGGCAGTGGCCCAAACAACACCACCCGCACCGAATCCGGTTCTACCACTGCTTCCAACCCCTCATCTAACCCCAATACCTGGACAGGCCGGTTAAAAATTTTCGTGCTGGAAAAAGGCTCAATTTCGACAGTGGCGATAATTTCCTGCACTTCGTCCAGCGTAATGCCAGAGGGGAGCAGTAAAGAGACCCGTGTCTGGAATGTCTCGGTCAGGCCAGTGACATCAATCGGTTCGGTTTGCACGCGGAAGGGCAGTTCTAACTGCGACGGCCGTCCCGTTACCAGCACACTCGCCGGATTCACCGACGTATTCAGCACCCGGTAGCCCGGTGCGGGATCCCCCACCAGATTGACGCTGATCACCCGGTTGGCAAAGTCGGCCGCTTCCTGAATGGGCACTGTTATCGTTACGGTACTCTGGCTCAGTTCCAGATTGCTTACACCGGCCACTCGCCCCTGCTGGTCATAAAAAATGGGTTGCGGTGTGACTACTTTCGTTTGCGTATCGTCATTGCTCAAAAAAACGGTGGCCCGCGCCTGCGCCAGCCGCTCCACATCAGAGGCGATCCCTTTCACGATAATAGAGGGTGGCTCTACCAGAGGTTCGTCGGCCGTGTAGCCTCGCGGCAAACTACCCCGTAAATCCAGTTCCACCGGCACCTCTTTGGTTATTAACTCTTCCAGGTGAACGGCGAGTTCGCCCGGCGCGGGGGCGTCCAGGGTGATCTCATCTGTATTGGCGCGAACAGTGATGGGCGCTAACTGCTGCTCCCCACGTGGAATCTGGCTCAGGTCTACGGTGGCGGTAAAGTCGGCGGCCGTCAGCGTATCCACTACCGACGTTGGCCCTTCAAACACCACCACGACGATGCTGTTCAGGTTAGATGGTTCAATAATCCTGACGCTTTCCGGGATGCCAATGAATTCAACCGGAATTTGCAGCGCCCGGCGCAGGGTGGGGTCTTCGCCTTGTTGGGCATTGACCCAGATAACCAGTGCCAGCAGCAGCGAAAGCAGTAGCGCCAGCAGGTCAGCCAGGCTGGATTGGAGACGCCGGTTCATACAGCGCCCCCTTTCGAGCTATCACTTTTGGCCGCCGCCTCTTTAGGCGCCGCTTCTTTGGGTGGCTCATCTGTTTTGAGCGGGCTGTTTTTAAGGGCGGTGGAGCTGGTCAACATGGTGTGCAGTACTTCATCCAGGCGAGAAGGTTCCAGGCGGCGCACGATGAAACGGCCGTTATGCGTAATCGAAATCTGCCCCGTCTCCTCGGACACTACCACTGTTACCGCATCACTGACTTCGCTGATGCCCAGGGCGGCACGGTGGCGTAGCCCCATTTGCCGGTCAGAGAGGCTGCTGGTGGAAAGGGGCATGACGCAGGCGGCGGCGGCCAGCCGATCACTGCGAATAATGACCGCGCCATCGTGCAGTTCGGTGTGTTTGTTGAAAATGGTGAGCAATAGTTCTGGGGAAATATGGGCATTGAGCAAAATGCCCGTGTCAATATATTCTTGCAGGCCGGTGTCTCGTTCAAAGGTGATCAGCGCCCCGTGTCGCCGTTGGGAAAGGCGCAGGCAGGCTTCGCGGACGGCCGTAATCACCGGGCTGATCTCGTCTTGCCGCCAAAAGCGCAGATATTGGCCGGTACGCCCAATGCGCTCCAATGCCCGGCGCAGTTCCGGTTGGAAGATGATGGGGATGGAAAGGAGCAAGATGGGCAGGATGGTGTTGACCAGAGAGCGAAAGGCGATGAGGCCGGGAATGGAGGCTAACACCAGCACCGTCAGGGCAATGACCACCAGTCCGCGCAAAACCTGGACGGCGCGTGTGCCACGAATGAGCATGAACACGGCAAAGATCACGGCCGTGACCAACAAAATATCCAGCACACTGATCCAATCCCATCGGAGATTACTCAACGTTTCCAGTATGCTGTCAACTGTAATTTCATTCATCCTACCCGGTTATTGGCGTAATTGGGAAAGCAGTTGTTGGTAGCTGGCGGCGTTGGGTGGGTTGAGCGCCAGAATCTTTTGAATGGTTTCTACAGCGGCGGCCGCGTCATTGGTTTCTAGCTGCGCCTCCCCCAGTTTGTCTAGCAATTCAATGGCTTCTGTGGTTCGTTTTTGCTGCACGTAAAGCCGGGATAAACGTTCCACCAGACTGGCGTCTGACGGCCGTTGCCGCACCATATCCTCCAAAATACCAACCACCTTGGCCCCCCGCCCACTGCGCACCAGTTGCTTCAAATACTCATCCAATTCCACCACCGCATTGACCGGCTGGCCCACTTTGTAATACAGGTCAACCAGTACAATCGCCGTGCGTTCATCCTGCGGGTCCAGTTTGCGCAGCTCTTTATAAGCGGCCAACGCCCGCCGCCAATCGAACCGCTGCATGTCAATATCAGCCGTCAGCCGCAGCAGTTTCATCTGCCATTTGGCACTATCTTCGGCACGTGGGGCCAGTTTGAGCGCTTCCTGATACGTTTCGCGTGCCTTGTCCACCTGCGCCAGTTGGTAATACGCTTCGCCCATGGCCATATATTGCTCCAGGGCGCGGTCAATTTGCCCATGCCGTTTTTGCAGTTCAATCAACCGGCCACGAATGGACAAATCAAGCGGGGTAAATTCGACGGCACGGCCGTAAGCGATCATCGCTCCATTGGCATCCCCGCGCACCTGGTAGGTCTCACCCACGACGATAAATTTGCGGGCGGCCGTGTCCCGCCACCCCTGTTTGCCAAGTACATCGCCCAGTTGCACATGGGCCGGCAAATAATCGGGGGACAATTGGATGGCGCGGTAGGCTTCTTCAACGGCCGTGTCAAACATCCCCCGCCGCGCATATTCCTGGCTCAAAAAGAGCGATTCCAACACCTGTTCCGATCCAGCCGTGAGCATATCCCCCAGCGTCATCAAACCAGCGTCCGAAATCGCGTTCAGCCGCCCACGCGCCTCCTTCACCTTATCTTCCCACCCCTTATGGCTCAGGAAATCCACCAGCGCATTGGCAAAACCCGTCGCCTGATCCACTTCCCCCTTCGCCGTCAGGCTTTCTGCCAGATTCTCATACAACTCAATCAGCCGATCCGCCTGATTGTGCTGCACTGTGCCCAGGTCTACAATTTTTAGCACATTGATGAAATGTTCCGTCGCCTTATCAATGTTGCCCCGCGCCCGGTAACATTCACCCAACGAAAAATGGCTGGCTAACCGGTATTCCTGATCCTTGACGGCAAACTCAAACTCTTTAATGGCATCTTCAAACCGCAGTTTATCCTGATAGAGCAGGCCCAGATTAAAGTGGGCAGCCGGGCTGTTCACGCCTGTGGCCATCACCTGCTCATACGCGCTAATCGCCTCATTGATCATCCCCCGCCGCTGGTAATCCAATGCCTGGCTCACCAATGCCGTGCGCTTGAGCATCCGCGCATCCAGCTCGCCATCGCCAAACAAATCCCCGGCCAACTGCTCCATCGCCATGCGGTGCGCATCCTGCACCGGGGTCGCCGCTTCGGCTCGTTTTTGCAACCCGTTCGCGCCTTCATCGGCAATCAAACGGTTCACCAGACGGCCGGTCAGGCCGGATGATTGGGCAATTGGAGCCGAGCCAGCCTTCACTGGCCGGCCAGACTTAATCATCTCAATGGCCGTCAGCACGTCCGCATTACGCGGGTCCAGGCGCAGCGCCAACTGGCACGCCTGCAACGCCTTTTCGCGCTCCCCTTGTTTGTTGAGAATCCGGGCAATTGCCAGATATTCGTGGATGGCATTAGGCGCAACCCCCTGTTTTTCATACACCGAAGCCAGCCGTTGGTGCGCTTTCAGCAGGTTAGGGTCTAGCCGCACGGCACGCAGCCAGTTATCCATGGCATCATTCAGGTGACGGCGGTTTAACTCCACTTCGCCAATCGCCATGTACGTTTTGCCCGCTTCCTCGCCTTGGCCCAGACGCTCCTGCATGTCAGCCACCTGGCGCAGGTATATGATGTCGCCGCGTGAATAACGGGCGGCCAGTTTGAAGTTTTCCAAAGCTTTGTCTAGCCGGTTGAGTCTGCTATAAGCGGTGCCCAGCCCATCATAGGGGGCCGGTTCATTGGGGGCTAACTTTGCGGCAACTTCAAACTCCTTGATTGCCGCCTCCCATTTTTCATCCCAGATGTAGGAATGACCGTTGTTGAGTGCCTCTTCGTATCGTGCACGGTTACCTGCCACAGCAGCGCCTCCAGGGTGGGTAATATGGTAATAAACAAACGACGCGGTGAGTATACCACAGGGGAAAAGTGACGAAAAGCATGTTATTGGTGGCCGGCGGCCAGCTTCCTCACAGGTAATTCGCAACTTGTCACCTGCCACCTACAGCTATACCAGATATAATCCGGCTCAATGAGCGTATACCTCCCGGCAAAACGCCCCCTCTCCGTAACTCTGATTCTTTGGGGTGTTTTTCTTTTTGGCGTGTGGAATGTGAGCAAAGCTGTACTTCTTATTCAAAGCCGTTCTTTATTCTTAGCCCATGGTGTACAACCTGACTCGTTGTGGCAAGCGGGCGGGGCCATGATATGGGCTGGCTTATTTTGGGCGGCGGCATGGGCGTTATGGCGTAAACGGCCGTCTACCCAATTCCTCATCCCCTTGTTACTGCTCCTGTACGGCCTATACACTATCGCTATTCGTCTCATCTTTTCCCCACTGCCCTTTGCCGCTAATGGCGGCTTAACCATCATCGTTTTTTTTGCCGTCGTCATTATTTTCACATTCCTGGCATTACAACGTGCCGACAAACGGTACTATTTTGTTGAGAGGAGAGAGTAGAGATTGGAGATTGGAGATTATCCAAATCTCTCATCTCCAATCTCTAATCCCCAAAACCATGAACCCCAAAATTGAACACCTACGCAAACTGAGACATGAGGCCCACCAGGGTGGTGGCGAAGAACGCATTGCCAGACACAAAGCGGGCGGCAAATTGACCGCCCGCGAGCGCATTGAACTCCTGCTGGACAAAGGCTCATTCCACGAAATTGACGCCTTTGTTGTCCACCGCGAGCGCAACTTTGGCATGGACCACAAAAAGTACCTGGGAGATAGTGTGGTGACGGGCTGGGGAACGATTGACGGCCGTCTCATCTACGTCTTCTCCCAGGACTTCACCGTTTTCGGCGGCAGCCTCAGCCAGGTACACGCCGAAAAAGTGTGCAAGATCATGGACATGGCCATGCGCAACGGCGCGCCCGTTATCGGCATCAACGACTCCGGCGGCGCCCGCATTCAGGAAGGGGTCGTCAGCCTGGGTGGCTACGCCGACATCTTCCTGCGCAACACCCTGGCCTCCGGCGTCATCCCCCAGATCAGCGCCATCATGGGGCCGTGCGCCGGCGGCGCGGTTTATTCCCCGGCTCTCACCGACTTCATCTACATGGTCAAAGAGAGCAGCTACATGTTCATCACCGGCCCCGATGTAGTCAAGGCCGTCACTGGCGAAGATGTCACCTTTGAGCAGTTGGGCGGGGCCATGACCCACAACGCCACCAGCGGCGTGGCCCACATGGCCGCCGAAAGTGAAGCCGACGCCCTCTTTCTCATCCGCGAATTGATGAGCTACCTGCCTTCCAACAACATGGAAGACCCTCCCTTCAAACCAACCAAAGATGACCCCCTGCGCACTGAAGCCGCCCTGGACACCCTGGTGCCGGACAACCCCAACAAACCCTACAACATCAAAGACGCCATCCACCTGATCATGGATGATGGGGAGTTTTACGAAATTCAAGAGCATTATGCCCAGAACATCGTGGTGGGGTTTGCCCGGTTGGGTGGCTTTCCGGTGGGCATTGTGGCCAACCAGCCGATGGTGCTGGCCGGGGTGTTGGACATCAACGCCAGCGAGAAGGCGGGGCGCTTTGTCCGTTTTTGTGACTGTTTCAATATCCCGCTCATCGTCTTTGAAGATGTACCGGGCTTTCTGCCGGGCATTGACCAGGAGCATGGCGGCATTATCCGGCATGGAGCGAAATTGCTCTATGCGTTTTGCGAGGCGACGGTGCCCAAAATTACCGTTGTCACCCGCAAGGCGTATGGCGGCGCGTACTGCGTGATGAACAGCAAACATATCCGCGCCGACCTGAACCTGGCCTGGCCGACGGCCGAAATCGCCGTGATGGGGCCGGACGGGGCGGTGAACATCATCTTCCGCCGCGAACTGATGGAAGCGGAAGACCCGGTCGCTAAAAAAGCGGAATTGGTGGAGCATTACCGCGAAGAGTTTGCCAATCCGTATGCGGCCGCCCGGCGCGGTTATGTGGACGATGTGATTGAGCCACACGAGACCCGCCCCCGGCTGATCAACGCCCTGAACATGCTGCAAAACAAACGAGACGAGAATCCGCCGCGGAAACATGGGAATATACCCTTATAGTGAGCAGTAAGCAGTATGCAGTGAGCGGTGGGGCTTACTGCTTACTGCTCACCGTTCACTGCTTACTTCTTGCAGAATGACGACCGATCAACTACTTCTCCAACGATTTGACAAATTACTCATCGCCAACCGGGGCGAGATTGCTATTCGCATTGTGCGGGCGTGCCGCGAGTTGGGCATTAAGACGGTGGCCGTCTTTTCGGATGCGGACCGGCAGGCGCTGCATGTGCGCTACGCAGATGAGGCGTACAACATCGGCCCACCACCAGCACGGGACAGCTATTTACGCATTGACAAGATTTTGGACGCGGCCAAACGCTCCGGCGCGGAGGCGATTCATCCGGGATACGGTTTTCTGGCGGAGCGGGCGGAATTTGCCCAGGCGTGTAAGGATAAGGGGATTGTGTTTGTGGGGCCGCCACCTTATGCCATTGAAGTGATGGGGGATAAACAGTCGGCGCGGGAAACGGTGAAGAAGGCCGGGGTGCCGGTGGTGCCGGGCACAGAGCCGGGGCTGAATGACGAAGAGTTGGTGGCGGCCGCGCCGGATATTGGTTTTCCGGTGTTGGTGAAGGCGTCGGCGGGGGGGGGCGGCAAAGGAATGCGCCCGGTGTATGACCCGGCCGCGCTGCCAGACGCGATTGCCGCGGCGCGGCGGGAGGCGGCGGCCGCTTTTGGTGATGATACTGTCTACCTGGAGAAGATGATTTTGGACGGCCGTCACATTGAAATTCAACTCCTGGCCGATATGCACGGCAACGTCATCTACCTGGGTGAACGGGAGTGCTCCTTGCAGCGCCGCCATCAAAAAGTGATTGAAGAGTGCCCCTCGTTTGCGGTGGATGAGGATTTGCGGCGGCGGATGGGCGAAGTAGCCGTAGCCGCGGCCAGAGCGGTCAACTACGTCAGTGCCGGCACCATTGAATTTCTGGTAGACAAGAACAAGAACTTTTACTTTCTGGAAATGAACACCCGCTTGCAGGTGGAGCACCCGGTGACGGAACTGGTGACGGGCGTGGATATTGTTCAGGAGATGCTGCGCATTGCGCGCGGGCGGCGGCTGCGCTTCAAGCAGGAAGAGATCAAGATGAGCGGCTGGGCAATTGAGTGCCGCATCAACGCCGAAGACCCGTATAACAACTACCTGCCCTCGACGGGCAAGGTGACGATGAGCCGGGTGCCGACGGGGCCAGGGGTGCGGGTGGACACGGCCGTGTACCCCGGTTTTGAAATTACCCCCTATTACGATTCCATGATCGGCAAGCTGATTTGTTACGGCGAGACCCGCGCCGAAGCCATTTTGCGGATGCGCCGTGCCCTGGCCGAATACCGCATCATGGGCGTGCAAACCAACATCCCCTTCCACCAGCACATGGTGGAAACGCCCAGCTTTTGGACAGGCCAGTTTGACACCCGCTTTGTGGAAGAGCGCTTTAGCATGAGTGACCGGGAATCACCGCGGGAGATGGAAGCGGCCGTGATGGCCGCCCTGATCGCCCATCGCCGCAGCCAGCAGGCCAGCCAGATTATGGCCCCCGGCGGGCGGGATGTGAGCAATTGGAAATGGTATAGCCGGTGGGAACGGTTGCGGCGGTGAGTAGTGAACAGTAAACAGTGAGCAGTGAGCGGTGAGTGGTGGGTGATGGGTGATGATATGAAGTATTTTGCGAAGGTGAATGATAAAGAGTTTGAGATTGTGATTGACAGCGAGCAGGAAGTGATTGTTAATGGCGTGCCGTATGAGATGGATTTTCAACTGCTGCATGAGGATGGCGTCCTGTCCTTGCTGCTGAATAATCGGTCGTTAGAAGCGGTGGTGCAGGAACGGGATGACAGTTGGGATGTGCTGACACGCGGTGAGCTGTATTCGGTGCGGGTGCAGGATGAACGCATGTACCGGCTGGCACAGGCGCGAGGTAGTGCCCCGGCAGTCAGTGGTGAAGCGCAAATCTGTTCACCCATGCCCGGCGTCATTGTGGCTGTGGCGGTATATGAAGGTGATGCGGTGCGCCAGGGGGATAAGGTGGTCATTCTGGAATCCATGAAGATGGAAAATGAACTGCGTGCCCCACGTGATGGCATTGTGAGCCGGGTGAATGTGAGCAAGGGGGATAGTGTGGAGAAAGACCAGGTGCTGGTGGTGATCAGCGAGTCTGAGGATGTGGAATAATTGATGAGGAAAATGATTCATTTACTGCGTTTTGGGAGATAAACGGATGAAAAAGGCTTTAATGGTTTGGGGTGGTTGGGAAGGGCATGAGCCAGAGAAGTGTGTGCGGTTGTTTGCACCGCTGTTGGAAGCAGCCGGGTTTGAAGTGGCAATTTGTGATACGCTGGATGTGTATCTGGATGCGGGTTTTTTGGCGGGGTTGGATGTGATTGTGCCGTGTTGGACAATGGGCACAATTACCAAAGAGCAGGAGGCGGGGTTGCTAACGGCCGTCAGCCATGGCGTTAATATCGCAGGCTGGCATGGTGGTATGGGGGACTCGTTTCGCCAGAACACCAATTACCAATGGATGGTAGGCGGTCAATGGGTGGCCCATCCCGGTGACATCATTGATTATGTGGTCAACATTACAAATCACGACAACCCCATCATGCGTGGATTGGCCGATTTTCGGATGCACACGGAGCAGTATTATATGCACGTAGACCCTTCTAATGAGGTGTTGGCAACGACCACCTTTCACACAGATAATGCACCCTGGGTGAATGGCTGCGTGATGCCGGTAGTGTGGAAGCGTATGTGGGGGCACGGCCGTGTTTTTTACTCCTCCCTGGGGCACAAAGCACATGATTTTGACGTGCCCGAAGCCCGCGAAATTCAACGGCGGGGCATCCTCTGGGCTGCCGGCGCCTTGCCAGACAGTTGACCAGCTAGTGACAGGAGAAGTTCAACTTCTTCGCTTTTAATAGGCTAACAGGCTGGTGAATAGGGGGGTGAGCTTTCTTTTTCGTACCCCAAAAAGCCTGCTTACGTTACCATTTCGTTGGGTAAGCAACACCTCTTTTGCTGAACAATCACGGCCGTATCCACTCTGCCCTACAAAAGAGGTATGTTATGTCTACTAAAATTCATGTCACCCTTTTGCTGATCTTCATTGTGGCAGGTTGCACGGCCGTACCAGACGCGGAAATCAGCACGGCCGTACCCACCCGCACCGTAGCCGCAACCGGCGTGCCCACATCCACGCCGCTCCCACTACCATCTCCCTCACCAATGGCCGTGCCCCTTACGGAAACCACGCCGCGCCCCACCCCCGCCAGTGAAGCCACCTTACCCACTATCCAGTTCGGTCAGCCGTTCTGGCTGGGGCGCGGTGTGATGCAAGACGCCGCTTTTCTACCCGGCGGCGAGCAGGTGGTGATTGGTTGGGCTAATGGGCTATCGCTGTTCAACGTGGCAAATGCTGCCGAACAGTGGTTTGTCCAGTTTGGCGTGCCGTTCATTGCCGTCACCGTACATCCACAAGGCACGGCCGTCGCCGCTGCCCTAACCGATGGCTCGATTGTGGTGGTAAACGCCGCCACCGGGCAGGCGCAATCATTTGCCAGGTCGCAGCCAAACGCTTATTGGGGGGATGTGGCCTGGTCGCCCGACGGCCGTACCATCGCCTTCCAATTCATCGGCCCCCATCGTGGCGACCCCATTTACCTGTTGAACATAGCCGACGGCGTAGTAACAGAAGTTCCTGGCACAAAACTGGATGAAGGCACACGGCCGTATCTGGTCTGGTCGCCGGACAGCCAGGCTATTACCCTGCCTTCCCTGAACGAAGTTTGTGGCCGAATAGTCAACGTAACGACCGGTGACACATTTCTACCCCTGGCTCACGAAGACGGTTGTTACGATTCCTACGCCGTTGCCTGGTCGCCGGGCGGCGCGCCATCTGGCAGTACGCTGGCGCTGGCTACCGGCAACGAAATTCATTTGCTCGACGCCACTACTTTTGAAGTACAAAACCGGTTGCCCGGCAGCCCGCTCAGTTTCAGCCCTATTCAAACCGGCGACCCTCTGGCGTTTAGTGCCGACGGCCGTACCCTGTGCAGCAAAGGCGGCTTCGGTTTTTACAGTGACTTTTATCCCTTCAAAGTATGGGATGTGGCTACAGGCGAACTGGCCGGGCAACAAGGGGAAGATGGCGTCTTACCGGAATTGGAAGGGGAAAATCCCCATCGTATGGCCGCCATTTGTGACGGCAATACCATTACGTCGCTGTACCGTGACGGCCGTCTCACCCGCTGGACACCGCAACCCGATGTGCAATTAGTGGCCGAAGAAACCTTCAGCACCATCCCGGTCATTGCCCCGTTGTATCACATCGTCTGGTCGGCCGACGGCCGTAAAATCGCTGCGTTCAATCGCTATCTCAGCACGGCCGTGTGGGATGTGGCATCAGGTAGCTTAGAAGCTAACTTTGACATCTTTGGTGGCATACCGGCGCTCAGTGCGGACGGCCGTCTCATCGCCCTGCTGGATTGGGAAAATGGCGACATTGCCATCTACGATGTGGAAACGCAACAGCTACTCACCCGCCTGCCAGAGGCTACTTCCTTGCCTCGTGATGCTTTCTCGCCCGATAGCTTGCTGCTGGCTTATGGTTCTGGCAATCAGGTGCGCCTGGCTGACCCATTGACCGGGGTGGTTACGGCCGTGTTGGAAGGTTATCCCGCCGATTCATCTATTCGCCGCATCATCTGGTCGCCCGATAGCTCTGCCCTGGTGACGGCCGGCGCCAAAGAAGAAACAGGCGAGTTGATTTTGTGGGAGCGAACGGCCGTTGGCGATTACCAGGAAACATTCCGCTCCCAAACCGTCCGCGCCGGGTACGATTTTGGCGTACTGTTGGCAGCCTTCAACCCCGACGGCAATCTGGTCGCCCTGGAAAATATGGTTCGCCCCGAAGCCAGCCAGGCCAAAATTGCAATTTATGATCGGGGAACAGGCAGTGTCATTCGCTGGTTGACGGAACATCAACTGGCCGCCTGGGTTTCAGATGACACCTTGCTTACCGCCGAAGCGCAGTATGACACTCGCCTGACGCAGTGGCATGTACGTACCGGGGAACAGACCATCGGCTGGGCAAACAATGTAGGCGGCCATGCTTACGCGCCCAACGGCCTTTTTTTTGCCCGGCAAAACGACAGCGGTAGCATTGGCCGCGAAGTAGACATCCTTTTTTGGCAGTCAGGCCAATTCATCGAGCGGCTGCCGGTGGGTAATGACATTTTGCAGATTAGCTGGTCGCCCGACGGCCGTTACCTGGCCGCTCTGGGTGTAGATGGCGTCATCCGCGTCTGGCCGGTCAGCTACCCTTAAGGAGCAAACATGAAACCGATAATTGTTTTGATATTACTTTTTCTGGTTGGCTGCACGGCCGTACCCAACACCAACGTGACTGTTGCGCCCACGCGCACGGCCGTACCAGAAACCCCTGCCGAAGAAGTGGAAGAAATAGCCGTTCAGGAATCGGTAGCGGAAGGTAGCACGGCCGTTTACATCATCAACGCCGATAGTAGCAATCAACGACCCTTGATTGAAGCCAATGAGCCTTACGTGTCTGGTTGGTCGCTGGACGGCCGTCAACTAACCTTTTCTGCCTCATCAAATGGCATCTCAGCTATTTACACCATAGATGTATCCAGTGGAGAACAAAGGTTGCTTACTCCAGAGCAACTTGCCGCTTCATCGCCAATCTGGTCTCCTGACGGTCAGCGCATTGCCTTTACTGCCTATCAATCAAGCAACTATAGCGATCCAGGGTTGTACGTCATACAGCCAGACGGCCAAAACCTGAAACGGCTGACCACTGATCTGCAAGAGATTTATTGGCCTTCGTGGTCGCCAGATGGGCAGCAGCTCCTCTTTTCCGCTTATGCAGAGGCGACGGCTGAGGAGTATTCCTGGGATATTTACGCGGTAAACACTGACGGTTCCCATCTGCATAACCTGACCGCACATGCAGGTGAGGATAGTGAACCAGTTTGGTCGCCGGATAAAAGCAAAATTGCTTTCACTTCTATCAGAGGCGGCCGTTCCGGTTTGTACGTGATGGCGGCAGACGGCCGTAACCCCACGCGCCTGACCCAAATGCCCGGACTGCTGGGCAACATTGGCTGGTCACCGGATGGCACACAACTGCTGTTCAAAGCCAATCAGGTGGAAGGCCACCACCAGGATGCTTTTGATATTTTTGTGGTCAATGCCGATGGTGGCAACTTACGTAATCTCAGCAATCACTTCTCTGGCGATGATTGGCCGCAGTGGTCGCCGGACGGCACGAGAATCGCCTTTACCTCAGACCGGGACGGCAACGAAGAGATTTATGTGATGAATGCGGACGGCTCAAACCCCACACGGCTGACCTTCAACGACGGCCGTGACTGGTATCCGCTCTGGTCGCCCGACGGCAACCAACTGGCCTTCAATCATTCCCAACCCATAGACCCGGCAATGCTGCCCAATGACAACATTGAAATAACCGTTACGGCCGTACCCACCCCGACGCCTCTCTCACTCCCTTCTCCCACACCTGCGGCCGTCACCACTGCGCCCATACCTACCCAACTGCCACCCGGCAATCTGCTACTCTACAGCGAAAGGCAGTCGGTTGGGAATGAGCTTTATTGGGCGCTGCGGGCTTTACCGGCTGTGCCCCCCTTTGATCAGCCTATGTTTGGGACGTTTTACGGCCCTAACGCCCAATTGCCAGATGGCCCAGGTTTATACTTTAACAACTTTGCGCCACAGCCATCGCCAGACGGCCGTTACCTGGCGCTGCCCGGCACTGGTGGCTATGACAACCCTTCCGGGGATCTGGGCGTGGGTTTCTGGCTGGCTGATCTGGCAAGCGGCCAATTGCACCAGCTATGGCCGCAGGCTCGCCCCTTTACCTGGAGTCCAGACAGCCAGGCCATCACTTTTGCCGACGATGGCGTTCTCTACACCCTGGATGTGACGGACGGAACGGCCGTGCCTACCCCCCTTTTCACTCACCCAAACCTGGTAGATTTGTGGGTTCGCTGGTCGCCAGACGGCCGTTGGATTGCCGTCATTACTTTGGAACCGGCGGGTGTGGACGAAACCGGCTACCCCCAACAAACCGAAGTTCTCTGGCTGGCACCCACCAATGGCGAACCAGCTTTTGAACTGACCCGCCGCCCATTTTTGTCCATTGAGCATATTGCCAGTGAAATTCAGTGGTCGCCAGATAGCCAATATCTGCTGCTCCACCAAGAAGTCATTAACCTGGCGGGCGAGCCTGTCTGGTCAGAGACACAGGGATGGGCTACCTGGCAACCGGGCCAGAACCAGATATTAGTCAACAGGTCAGAGGGGATGCACCTGATGACAGTCACCGGGGAAGAAATTTACCGCATTAGCCAAACCTACCTTAACAACTGGGCCATCTCGCACAATGGACAACGATTGGCGTATGTTTTGCCAGATGAAGCAGGTAACATCTTCATATTTGACCTGGAAACAGGCGAGCAACACCTGGGGGGCAGACTGGCCAGAGATAAAGTGGGTGACTTGCGTTGGACGGCCGATGATGCTTATCTGGTTATTAGTGGTGAACAGTACCTTACCTCCTTCTGGCTGCTGGCAGCACAGCCAGGCGGAACGCTGCAACCATTGGCAGCCAATGGGGTGTTGGTAGATGTGGTGGGTTTAGCAGCTACGGCCGTATCATCTAACGATCTGGGGTGGCTATCCTATCAAGATGAAGAGTATTCGGTGCAATATCCAGCAACTTGGGCAGTTGCCGAACAGGAGGGTTTTGTTTATTTCCTCTCCCCTGAGTCATTTGGCGAAGGAACTCAACCTATCAAGTATGTGATTTTCGCCACCGAATACCCAAACCCGGACGGACGGCCGTTCCCAGAAGCGGTGACGGCCTGGTTAAGCCCTGAATTGCAACAGACATTTGCGTATGCTCAAGAGGTTATTGGTTCCCACACCGTATACCGCACCACCGCTATCCCCTCTGCCGAGGGGGCGCTAACCATGTTTTTTGAAGGGGACGGCCGTTACCTTTCCTTCGCCCTCACGCCTTATAACATACAAAACCCATTTGAAGGGCAGGATCAATACGAACAGCTTTTTGTCCACCTCTTGCAAACGGTGCAGTTAACCAATGAATAGGGTAATACCATACAAGATCACTTCTTTGTTACATTTGCCCCAAAAGGGAATCGAGGACATGAAACAAATAATCGCTTTGCTATTACTCTTGCTCGTGGGCTGCACGGCCGTAACCGAACCAGCCGCTGATCTGGCAACGGCCGTACCCACCCGTACCCCCATCGCCAGCACTGAAATTGTCGTCACCGAGATTGCCGTCAGTCACACCGCTTTCCGATAACCGCGTGGAAGTGACTGTGGAAGGGTTGCAACCAGGAGACGTACCTACCCTGATTTACACGCGGCTGCATAACCAGGACACGGCCGTGATAACCTATGGGCCTGCTCAGTCGTCTGTGGATGAAAACGGCCGTTTCACCATGCAAGATGACCTTTATCCGCCATCACCAGACCAGACCACTGAATGGCAGCTTCAATTTGTTCATGCGCGTGGAGTAGCCTGTTTGCAGTTCACCCTGCCCGACGAGACCAGCTTCCAGGTAGCCGGGGCGACGGCCACACCAGCGCCACTAACCGACCTACCGCCCCCCCAACCAACCCAAAGCCCGTGGAGCAGTAGCTGGAACAACATGCCCGTTCTGTCGGCCGACGGCCGCGCCATTGCCTTTGTTTCCAACGGCCGTTTGACGGCGGATGCAATAGACGAGGCTTATGCCAGCTACATGCGGGGCTATTTGTTTGACCGGGAAACGGGGCAGATAGAGCGTATTAACATGCCGGTAATTGAAGGGGTAATTGAGTAATTGAGTAATTGGGTAATTACCCAATTACTCCTTCACGGCCGTCGCTCCCCCATCAACTCCTCCGCCGGAATGCTGTTCGCCCAGCGGTACTCAAATGTCTTCTCAAAATCTTCTATCGCCTGCGGGTCATCCGTGCCGATGTTAAATTCTGTCAGGCTGAAATAGTGGCTGCCCCAGGCGCTGTAGTGGAAGTTTTGGCTGCCAACGATCAAAAAATTGTCATCAATGCTCAACGATTTGTTGTGAATCTTGCCGCTGTAAAAGCGAATCTGCACCAGGTCGGCCAGCCCTCGTTCCTCTAGCTCATCCACAAATGCGCGGATGGCTACCCGGTTTTCCGCGCCATTCATCGGTTCTTCTTCCACCAAAATGCGCACCGGGATGCGTTTCGCCTCAACCGTTTCTAAAATCGTTTTCAGAAAAGGCAGGGCGTTGTTTTGATGGTCACAAATGTCCTGAAAGACGATGCCAGCCGTACACAGCAGTTCTAAGGAGAAGTTGACCTGGAAAATATCAAGCTTCTGCCCGGCGGCGCGGATGGCGGCCTCCACGGCCGCATCTGCTGCCAGATATTTTTCGGTGCGATACATAGGAAAGGCGTGGCTGCTGGCATCTTCCGGGATGTATAAACGCAGCACTTCGGGGATGTGGTCGGCTACGGCCGTCCCGTTCCGACACACCCGCCGCCACACGTTCTCGGCATAACTGACCGGCTCCTGGCACAGCAGCAGGTCAGATTGTGACCATTGGTCATCGTAAGCCGCCCGTGCGGCCTGCGCCACCGGCCCGGTGACGTGGATGCCCAGATCATACATATCAATGCCCCGGTTCGAGGGGTGGTTACGGGCAAAGTGCAGATAGCTGTAATTAAAACCGGCCGCCATCACTGTTTTGCCATCTACAATCATCATCTTGGTGTGCATGTGCGGCCAACGGCCGTCAAAATCCGCAATCTCCACCCGCCAACCCAACTCTTCATTCACCAGTTCCGGCAGCCCGGCCGCCCGCAAATCTTCCAGCACATGCCAGCGATGGTCGGGCACCGGAAAGAGCGAAAGCTGGGGCATATTGCCGGTAAGAATGCGTACCGTCATCCCTTTGGGATACTGTTCGGGATTCTCCTTGAGGCGATGATAAAGGGTAACAATGGCATCTGCCAGTGTGCTGCCGGGGCTGTCTGTGCCGGTGGGTCTGTCCCACTGCATAATGCCAAAGAGAACCTCATACTCGGCCGCCAGCGCCATGTCGGCCACGGCGTCAAAGGCGCCGTTGGGCGTGGCCGGGAAGCGGCTATTTTCTTCAGGATTGGGCGTAAACAACAACGCCTCATACCGGTGGCCGCAAATAGGCAATTGTTCCCCATCTACCAGGTATTGGGGCTGATTCAGCGCGTTATAAACGGCTTGCTCAATGGCGTTCAGGTCAGGGTTGTCGCAGGTGTACGGGGTCTGGCTGGTGGTGTAAACGGCCGTACCCTCCACCCACGTCAGATGCAAACGGCCGTCCGCGTCAACCGTCAGCATCGGTTCAACGGCGCCAGCTGTTTGGCTCACAATCACCGGTTCTGACCAGACGCCGTTTTGCCGCACGCTTTCATAAAGGAGCGACTGGTCATTGACTACCACGCCCGTCGTTTTCATCGCCGCGGTTGCATACCAGACGACGTGTACATTCCCTTCGCTGTCGGTTGCCCATGCGGGACGGCCGTGACAGCCCGGAAACTCGATTGTCTCCTGCTCCCCGGCCGGCGTCTGCACCAGCACCTGCCCCTCTGGGCTGCACGAGGCCAGCCAGGGTGAGGCATCAGCGCCAGCCAACATCGGCGGCACATCGGCCACAGAGTCTATGGGCTGTGCTGCGGCCCACCAGCTACCCTGCGCGTTAATGGGCACAATCGTTTGCAAATCGGCCGGGACGATGCGGATCAGTCCGATGAGGTTCCAGATAATGGCGAGTACGGCCGTGACCAACAAAGCCAGCACCACAACCCGCGTGAACCGCAGCCAGCGTGGCCACGGTTTCAGCCGTTCCCCTCTGGTTGCCCCACCTTGCGCCAGCCAATGATAGACCCAACCCAATGCTGCACCACCGCCCGCCCCCCACAACAAAAACAACCAGCTAACCCACAGCCAATCAGGCAGCCAACTGAGAAAATCATGCGCTTCATGCCCATAAATAAACAGCCCCGCCAGCGCCCCGCCAACGGTAAAACCAACCATGCTGGCGACCACCACCCGCCACGATTGGCGCAATTTGCTCGTCAAAATCGCCAGCAGCAACCCGGCCAACAGCCCATAGAGCAAGCCATAAAAAGCAAAGAGGGCGACGGCCGTGAGCGGGCGACGGTCAGCGGGGTCATAGTGGAAGGCGATGACGGCCGTGACAAAAATCAACGGCAGCGACAGGAGAGCCAGCGGCAACCCCAGACTGAGCGCACTACGGCGGATAAAACGGGTCGGTGACTCAATACCTTCGACGCGGGTCAGCGCCCAACCGCCCAGGCCACCGCCCACCGCGCCCGCGCCGCCTATCACCAGCAGCCCTAACAGCAACCCCACCAACAAGCGGATAAAAAACTGGCTGTCCGGCACGGCCTGGGCCACCAGCCGGAGCAGGTTCAAACGCAAAATGAGCGCCAGCATCAGTGCGCCCAAAGCCAGCCCCCCACCATAACCGAGGGCACCGATGAAAATGGTACGGCCGTAACTGTTTTCCTTCATCAATCACTTCACCTGGAGGAGTTCGGCCTCCTCATCAATTACCGGGCCTATGGGGCTAGCGCAGGCATGACCTCTTCCACCGGAATGCTATTGGCCCAGCGGGCCTCAAAGGCGGTCTGGAAATCGGTAATCGCCTGCGGGCTGTCTGTGCCAATGCTGAACTCCGTCAGACTAAACGGGGTACTGCCCCATGAACTGTAGTGGAAATTGTGGCTGCCAATAATCAGGAATTGGTCATCCACATTCACCGCTTTGCTGTGCAGCTTGCCGCTGTAAAAGCGAATTTCCACCAGGTCATCCAGACCGCGCTCCTCTAATTCTTCCATCATGGCCTGAATGGCGACCTGGTTTTCCATGCCATTCATCGCCTCTTTCTCCACCAGAATACGCACCGGGATGCGTCTGGCGTCAATGGTTTCCACCAGGGCCGTCATAAAGGGCAGGGCATTTTCTTCATAGGTGCAAATGCCCTGAAAAACGATGGCCGCCTCACAGATGAGTTCCAGGGAGAAGTTCACCTCCGAGATGTCTATTTTTTCTTCGGCGGCACGCAGGGCGGCTTCGATGGCAGCGTCCCCGGCCAGATGGTTTTTGGTACGGTAAAGGGCGTAGGCGTCGGTGCTGGCGCCGGCCGAGACGTAGTATTTCAACACTTCGGGCAGATGGCTGACAACGGCCGTGCCCCGGTCACAACTCCGCTGCCACAAATCCTCATACTCACTTACCAACTCCTCACAGGTCAACGTCTCTGACCCGGCCCATAAATCATCATACGCCGCCCGCGCCGCCTGCACCACTGGCCCACTTATGTGGATGCCAAAATCCACCATACCTAATCCCAATGCAGAAGGATGATCTTGGGAAAAATGCAGGTAGCTGTAATTGTACCCGGCGGCCATCATCTCCTTGCCGTCCACAATCATGATCTTGGTGTGCATGTGCGGCCATTGGCCGTCAAAGTCAGCAATCTCCACCTGCCAGCCAATTTCCTCATTCACCAGTTCTGGCAATCCGGCGTTTTGCAAATCGGCCAATACATTCCACGTCTGGTCATCGGCCGGTAATAGAGAGAACATGGGCATGTTGCCGGTGAGGATGCGCACGGTCATACCGCGTGGGTACAGTTCCGGGTTCGCTTTAACACGGTTGTAAAGGTCTACTGTCGCCTGCGCCAGCGTGCTGCCGGGGCTGGGTTCGTTCGTGGGCACATCCCACTGCATCACGCCAAACAGCACTTCGTACCGCGCCGGTTCGCCCATGTCCGCCACCCGGTCAAACGCGCCGTTGAGAGTGGGTAGTTGGTTCACACCCTGCACCGGGTTGGGCGTGTAAAACAGGCTTTCGTACCTGTTGCCGCAAACGGGCAGTTGCTCATCGGCCGGTTTGAAGATGGGCTGGTTGAGGGCGCTGTACACGGCCTGTTCAATGGGGTTCAGGTCAGGGTTGGCGCAATCGTAGGGCGTTTGGGAACTGTAGCTCACGGCCGTCCCCTCTGCCCACACCAGATGCAAAACACCGTCAGACACGGCCGTCAGTTGCGGTTCGGTCGGGGCCGTTTGGTACAAAACGGCCGCTTCCGACCAGGCCCCGTCCCGCCGCACACTTTCATAAATAAGCGACTCGTCATTGGCCGCCACGCCCGTCACTTTGCGCACATCGGGCGAGTGCCAGACGGCGTGCAGATTGCTTTCGTTGTCTTGCGCCAGGGCGATACGGCCGTGACAGGAAGGAAAATCAATCGTTTCCTGCACGGCCGCCGGGGTTTGCACCGTCACCTGCCCCTCCCGGCTGCACCAGGCCATAAACACGCCATCGGCCGTCGCCAGAATAGATGGGGCGTGGCCTTCGGCGGCCTGCACCGGCAGCGACCAGCCGCTGCCGTCCAGGTTGCTGGTAAAGATACGCTCCTTATCAACAAAAACGAGTTGGAAACGGCCGTCACCTGTCGCGGCGACCTGCGGCTGTTCCGGGCTGCTGCCAGCAATGACACAGCCGGAGACGCCCACATCGGGCGATTGCGCGGCGGGCCAGGCGGCAAAGGCCAGCCCGCTGCCTTCCTGCCAGACGGTCATGACCATATCAGCGGTATCAATGGTAAGGGTGGGGTGGGCCGCCGGGCCGCCGCCACAACCGGCCGGTAAGGCGGTTGGTGGGGTGCAGGTGTTGTTTTGGCAACGGCCGTACACCATCTGCCCGGCCCCATTTTGCCACACCAAATGCACCTGCCCCTGGCTGTCGGCCGCCCCCACCGGATTGGCGGCGGCCCCGGCGGCATGATTGGACACATTGACGGGGGCATCGCCAGTTACGGCCGTGTAGAAAATATCACCTGCCGCCACCCAGGTGACAAAAAGCGTTCCATCGCCAGCGGCAAATAAGGCTGGTTGTTCCCCGCTACCCAACAACTGCAAATTAGCCCAATGCACACCTTGTGCCCCCACCGGAATCACGGCCTGCAAATCGGCGTCACGGTAGCGAATGAGGTTGAGCAGGTTCCAGGCGGCCATCAGCCCGATGGCGGCGATGATTATCAGGATAACGGTGCGGCTCACTTGCCACCAGCGCGGCGCCGGGCGTGGCTCTTTAATGGCTTCTCGCTGCGCCAGCCAGTGGTAGGCCAGCCCCAGGGCGGCGCCGCCTACCGCGCCGGTCAACAAGAACAAAACGGGCACATACAGCAGCGTGGGTAGCCCATCAAGCAAACCTCTGGCCTCATGCCAATAAACAAATAACCCCATCAGGCCGCCACCCAACGTAAAGCCGGCAATGCTGCCCAAGAAGACGCGCCAGGAGTGGCGGAGTCGGCTGGTAAAAATTGCCAGGAAGAAGCCACTCAGGAGGCCAACGAGTAAACCATAAAAAGCAAACAGGGAGATGAGGGGCAACGGCCGTCGGTCGGCCGGATCATAATAAAACGCCACCAGTGCCGTGAGAAAAAGCAGGGGGATGATGACGATGCCCAACGCCAGCCCCAGGCTGAGTGCGCTGCGCCGGATGAACCGCTGTGGTGCGGCCATCGTCTCCACCCGGCTGATGGCCCAGCCGCCTGACGCACCACTGGCTGCGCCCGCGCCGCCTGCCAGCACCAGCCCCAAAATTAGCCCTACCAGCAAACGAACAAATGGTTGGTCATCGGGCAAGAAAGCGGTTACCAACCCGATCAGGTTCAGGCGCAAAACGAGGCCAAAGGCCAACACACCCAGGGCTAACCCACCGCCATAACCGACTGCACCGTAAAGCGCGGCACGGCCGTAGCTGCTTTCACGCATGTGCTATCCTCCAGGCTGGCGCGATACACGATAGGTGATGGGTGAGGGAGTTTCTGTCACGCATCACCTATTATGCCTCACGGCCGTACCCATCTCACTGTCAATCCGCATAGAAAATAATCGCCAATTCCGATAATCTATTCTAAACTAACCGCTAATCGGCGGCGAATGAAGATGGAATTGAGTAATTGTGTAATTGCGTAATTACCCAATTACACAATTACTTTTTTTGGAGATAGGCATGATACGTACCAAATACATTATTTTTATTGTTGGCGTTTTGTTTATGACTTCGCTGGCGTGCAACGCTTTTGCCGGGAATGTGGAACCGGAGCTTGAACTGCCACCGCCGACCTTTGTGACCACGCTTACGCCGGGCGCGGAGGCTACGGTGGAAGGGGCCGCGCCGACGGTTACTTTGCCGGGAACAGGTACCCAGGTGGCTCAGAGTACGGCCGTGCCCATTTCCGGCCCCTTTGCTACCGTGCTGGTAGACCTGAATGTACGCACCGGCCCCGGCGTGCAATATGACCGGGTAGGCTTCTTGTTGAAAGGGGAGAGTGTGCCCATTGTCGGCCGCGATCCTGTTTCTGGCTGGTGGAAAATACAGTGCCCCCTATCTGTAACCGCCGCTGGCGAATGCTGGATTTCTGGTGGGGTTGAGTATACCCAGGCGGCCAATGCGGGGGGTGTGCCGGTGGCGGCCGCGCCTCCAACCCCCACCGCCCCCCCCACGCTGATAGCGACTGCCACCCCAGAAGCGGGTACACAAGTGGTCGGTGGAACCGGCCTGCTGGCCTATGCCGACAGTACTGGCCTGTGGGCCGTGCCGCTTGACCTGGGCCAGAATCCACCTACGGCCGGAACGCCCATCCAGCTGGCAACAGATGCGGATATTACACAGCCGATCATTTCGCCAGACGGCCGTAAAGTGGCTTTTCTGCGCGGGAACAATGACTCCAACGTGTTGGGTTACATGAATACCGATGGCAGCGGCGGCGATTTCCTGGTGACATCGCGCAGCATCCCCAACGCCAGCGGTTCAGCCGATATGACGGTACTGATTGACCAGATCGCCTGGCTGCCAGATAGCCAATCGCTGGCTTTTAGCAGCTATGTGGTTAATAGAACTGGCCCTGGCGCAGCACCCCAATCTGACCTATGGATTGCGCCGCTGAACGGCTCGCCACAGGCGCGTTTTGTCGCCGGGCAGGGGGGGCATCGCTTCAACATTTCGCCCGACGGGGCGCGGGTGCTGTTTAGCCTGCCGGAGAGTCTGGTGCAGGTGAATATGGATGGCAGCAACCGGCAAACGGTGTTGACCTTTGCCTTTGTGAACACGGCCAGCGAATACGCCTATGTGCCGGTGACGCAGTGGGTGGGGAATGGGAATTCGGCGGTCACGGCCGTGTCCAGCCAGGACCCCTGGCAAAGTAACGCCGCCGCCTCGCTTTACCGTCTGGCCAGCGGCAACGCCCTGGTGCAGGGCAGCTTACCTGGCAACATCTTGTTTAATCCCGTCCAATGGAGTTCTGACGGCAGCCAATTAGCCTACGTTCAATACATCCCCGACGGGTCAAACCAGCAAACGCTCATTCTGGCAGATGGAAACGGGACAAATGGGCAAAACTATCGCACCGGCCAAAATTTGCGCTCCTTTGGCTGGAATTCGGCCAATTCGCATCTATTATTTGCCGGTGAAGGGTTCTTTGGCGTGGGGCAGGCCGGCAGTACGCCGACCGAAGTGCTGATCCCGGTGGGGCTGTTTGACGCCCAATGGCTGAACGATACCGCTTATGTGATGAGTTTGGGCACCGGCAATGTGTGGAACCTGACCAGTGGCAGCCTGACCGGCGACACGGAGATTGTGGCTACGGCCACAGGCTCTGTGCAATTCGACACCTGGGCACCATAGCGAGCCTCTCGTTTTTGGTGATCGTTTGCAAATAAGTTAGCGATTGGGCAATTGGGTAATTAAGTAATTGAAGTGGCTAATTACCAAATTACTCAATTACGTAATTACTGCACGGTTACTTGGTATTGCCTTCAAGGGGTAAGGATGTTGGTCATTAAGCGGTAGTGGTCAGAAAATTGAGATCCTTATGTCGGTAACAGAAAAAGAATCGGGCGTTATATCCGGCCGTACCCAGGTTTTACGCGCAGCCGGTTTAGTCGGCGTGTTAGTGTTATTAGCGCGGATAGTGGGGTTACTGCGGGAGGTAATCGTCCGTGCATTGTTGGGCATAGACACACCACAGGCTACAGCCTTTGAGATCGCCAACCGCTTCCCGGAATCAATTTTTCTCATTCTGGCCGGCGGGGCTATTGGTGCAGCCTTCATTCCCACGTTTACTGCTTATTTTGAGCGAGACGATGCAGGTGGCGGTTGGCGATTGTTTTCCGCTATTGTGAACCTGGTGCTGGTAATAATGACGGCCGTATGCGCCTTGATGTCGTTGTTTGCCCCACAACTGGTTCTCTTCTTTGCCCAGGAGCAAATTCAGCAATTCCCAGAAATTTTGCCGTTAACGGTGTTATTGATGCGAATCATGCTGTTGTCGCCGATTATTTTTGGCGTCAGCGGTGTCATCATGGGTGCGTTAAACGCACGGCAGCATTTTCTATTACCCGCGCTTGCCCCCACTATCTATACGCTAGGTATCATCATAGGTGGGTTGGTCTGGCCATATATCAGCAATACGACACCGGCCATTGGTTTTGCCATCGGTACAGTGGTTGGGGCGTTGGGGCATTTGCTCGTGCAGTTGCCAGGTCTCCGGGAAAAAGGGGCGCAGTATACGGCCGTACTCACCCTCCATGATCCTGGCGTTTTGCAAGTTCTCAAACTGATGGCTCCCCGTATCCTCGGCCTTTCCTTCAGCGAAATCAACAAATTCCTGTTTGTCTATCTGACCGATCTGATGACATTAGGCAGTTACCCTGCGCTGATGACTGCCTGGCGTATTATTCTGTTGCCACAAGGCATCATTGGTCAGGCGTTGGGCATTGCCGCTTTTCCGACAATGGCTTCGCTGGCAGCACGGCAGTCATTTGCTGAATTACGCCAAATCCTGGCCGATTCGCTGCGGGTGGTGTTGTTCCTGGGTTTGCCCGCTTCTGTTCTGGTGATGTTAATGCGCGAGCCGCTGGTCGTTTTGTTATTTGAACGAGGTGAAGTGACCCCAGAAGGCAGCTCATTGGTGATGTGGGCACTGTTATTTTTGAGTTTCGGCCTGGTGGCGTTAACGGCTTTAGAAGTTATCTCGCGTGCCTTTTATGCGCTTGGCGATACTTTAACGCCTGTGTTGGCGGGCGGAGTACAAATTTTGGTGATGTGGTTGCTGAGTGGGTGGTTAGCCTTTACCGTTTTCCCACAAGTTGGCTGGCAGCCATTAGGTGGGCTGACTTTGGGCTTTAGTCTCTCTAACATTCTGGAGATGGGTCTGTTATTGTGGTTGTTACGGCGGCGACTGGGGGGGATTCACGGCCGTACTTTGTTTGATGGTTTTGGGCGTATGGTTATCGCGGCGGGGCTGATGGCTTTGGCCTTGTGGTGGGCGCAACAACAATTGATGAGTTCTTCATTGTGGCTGCAAGCAGTTGCGGGCGGATTGCTCGGTGGGCTGGTCTATCTGGTAGCCTGTTGGGGATTGCGGGTGAAGGAGTTGCAGCAATTTGTGGAATACGGCCGTCAGCGAATCAGTAAGCGATAAAACAAAAACCCGGCGACTGCCGGGCTGCTACTTCCCATTCACTGTTTACCAGTTTTAGTTACCGGCTGACAACGCCGAGCCGGTCATTGTAACGTCTGCCCGCGTAAACAGTTCCCCATTCACCCAAACTTCGAGAGAATATTTTCCGGCTCGAAATCCCTCTTCTGGATTGAGATAAATATATCCGGGGCCATCATTACCATATGCCCATAGCTCGTTGCCACCTTCGATAGCTTCACCCTCGTGCCGCCAGACCCAAGACCAGGCCATACCATCCGCCATCTTGTCATAATCAAAAGTAGCAAACAACGTGTAATGGCCTACAGCAAAAACCTCATTTGGGTCTATAGCTTTGTAATTGTCATCAATTTTGGTGGAAAAAATAAGAGGAGTTAAAGATGTGTCTTCGCTTAATTCAACAATTGGCTCCACCTGATCATACTCTTCGGGTAAGGTCAATGTGGTTTGAAGCAGGGTCGTGTTGCTTATATCAAAGGGTTGAATGGTCGTTGATGTGGATTGTTCTGACAGATCAGCTGCGGTGATGATGTCAGTGTCAGGTGCTGCCTTGATGAGGGCTATTACTTCACTACTGGCTGGTTTTGTATTGGTCAATACAGCAACAAGAACCGTTTGATCGGTGGGGCGTTGTAAAGTGGCCGCAACTATAACGGCCGTTGCTAACACCAAACACAGGCTGGCAAAAGAGTAAGTCTGCAATCTCTTTTCCGCCTGGCGGCGCATAAAGTAATAAGGTGAACTTTTCACCTCGCGCCACGATTTCACAACGATGGCTAACGCCAAAATCATAAGCACTAAAAGAGTGCCTAAAACCCAAGGCGTAATGGTGCCTGCAATATTTGGAATCAAACTACCAAAATCCTCTTCCCATAAAAATCGCTGCCATTATATGGACTACCCGTGTATCAGGCAAGTCAACTGTTTACATAATAGCACCGATCAGCCCTTTGCCACCAATTTGTCTCCCTGATAGCCTGGTACTTTGGTACTACCAGGAACCAATTTTTATAGGCTTTTTATGGTAAAGTCATCAGAGGTCAGTATAACGGCAAAACTCACAACCATTCTGGCGGGGGTGTAAATCTGTGAACAATGTCAGGTGAAACAGAGTGGATTGGTAGATGAAAATCACTTGTCAGCCAAAGGTTACAATCTAAAATTAACGCATGATCAGAATTACCGGGTTGGTCAAAAATTATGGCGTCACCCCCGTTTTGCGTGGCGTGCAGTTGCACGTGGCCCCTGGCGAGTTCGTCACCCTGGTGGGGCCAAATGGTGCGGGCAAATCTACGTTGATGCGTATTGTCGCCACGTTGCTGAGACCAACCGCCGGCGATGTGAAGATTGGTGGCTGGGCGTTGCCGCAGCATGGCGACCGGGTGCGGCGGTACATCGGCCTGGTTTCGCATCAGACATTGTTGTATGGCGACCTGACGGCCGTCGAAAACCTGCACTTTTTTGCCCGGCTGTATGGCGTATCGGAGGCGGAAGCGCGTATTGGCCGCGCCCTAAAACAAGTGGGGCTGGCGGCGCGGCAGCGCGATCCGGTGCGCACCTTTTCGCGGGGCATGATGCAGCGCCTGACCATTGCCAGAGCCACGCTGCATGAACCGGAAGTGTTGCTGCTGGACGAACCGTACACGGGGCTAGACCAGGATGCAGCGCAGTTGTTGGATGAGTTGTTATGGCGGGAGAAGAGTCACGGCCGTACCATCCTCCTCATCACCCATGACCTGGTACACGGCCTGAACTTGTGCGACCGCATCGCCATCCTCAACCGGGGCAAAATTGTGGCCGCTTTGAACAGTCAGGAGGTGACATCGGGTGAATTTTTAGAGCTGTATGCCGCGCACACAGGGCGGAAAGAGGTGGCCGGTGGCAAGTAGCAAGTGGCAGGAATGTAGGGGCGAGGCAGTTGGGTACAACCTTGCCCTGGTAGACATTTCCGCTCCAACTGCCGCGCCCGTTTTGCAGGTGGTAAATGGCTGAGCAAAGTCAGGATGTGCCGGTGGCGCGACCCCAGGCAGCCACATCTTCCTTCTGGGCTGGCGTCTGGGCCATCGTCTGGAAAGATTTACGCATTGAGCAGCACACCCGCCAAACCCTCAGCGTCATGCTCATGTTCTCGCTCGTTGTCGTCGTTATGTTCAATTTTGCCCTCAGCACCGACCTGGACGCCGCCCGCCAGGTATCCACCGGCCTGTTGTGGGCCACCATCATTCTGGCTGGCACATTGGGACTGAACCGCTCTCTGGCCATCGAACGCGAAAACCAGACCATTGACGCCTTGTTAATCGCCCCGCTAGACCGGCGTGGCATTTATCTGGCTAAAGTAATCAGCGTCACCATTTTTACGCTGCTGCTGGAAGTGGCGTTGGTGTTTATCTTTACCATCTTCTTTAATAAACCGTTCTGGCAGCCGGCCGCTTTGTTGGTTTTATTTTTAGGTACCGTCGGTTATGTGGCCGCCGGGGTGTTGGTTACTTCGATGACCATGCAGACCCGTTCGCGGGAGGTCTTATTGCCCATCTTGCTGCTGCCCATTGTGCTGCCATTGATCTTGCCCGCCGCCATTGCCACCGCCGAAATCGTTTCCTTGCGGCCGCAGATGGACACGGTGAATAGCAGTATCTCGTTGATTGCTGCTTACGATCTGGCCATCCTGGCTGTGGGATTTTTTGCGTATCCGTTTTTGGTGGAGTCGTGAGTTGAAAGACCCTAAGGGCTTAAGAAAACCCTTAGTGATCGTTTGCAAATAAGTTAACGATTGGGTAATTGGGTAATTAAGTAATTGAAGTGGCTAATCACCAAATCACTCAATTACATAATTACTGCACGGTTACTTAGGGTCTGGAATCGAGGAGTGAGGCTGAATGAATATCACACGCTTGAATCGAACTGTGACCATTTTGAATGTGCTGGCTTTTTTGTCGCTGCTGGTGAGCATTGGTTTTATCTTTTTTTATGCACCGGTGGAACGTTCGATGGGCAATGTGCAGCGCATTTTTTATTTTCATGTGGGCACGGCCTGGGTGGGGTCCATCGCCTTTTTTGTGGCGTTGGTGGCTGGCGCCCTGTACCTGTGGCGGCCGCAGCGCCGTTGGGACACCATTGCGCTATCCTCGGTGGAAGTGGGGCTGGTCTTTCTGACGGTGACGACGGCAGCCGGGTCAGTATGGGGCAAACCGGCCTGGAACACCTGGTGGGAATGGAGTCCACGCCTGACGCTGATTACCATTGCCTGGCTGGTGTATGCCGCCTACTTCATGCTGCGCGGGGCCATTGAGGATGAGGAGAAGCGGGGGCGGTTTGCGGCCGTGTACGTCATTGTCTCTTTTGTCTCCATTATTCTGGCCTATGTCAGCATCCGCATCTGGCGCGACATTCATCCGGTGGTGTTTGGCGGTACGTTGGAGTCGGCACAGGGGGCGTCGGAGGGGCTGCAAGATATTGCGCCGGGGCTGGCTTCCATGCGCATGGGCATTACGTTGACGGTGAACGTGGTCTCCTTTTCGCTGATTTATCTGGCCTGGCTGATGAACCGCATTCGGCTGCAAATGCTGAAGGATGAGGTGGCGACGTTAAAAATGCGGGTGGCGGCCCGTTTGCAAGGAGGTTGATGATGGCTGTATGGATGTTTGTTTTGCCCTGGTTGCAAATTGGCAACCCCAACCGGTTTAATGATTATTTGCTGTTGGGATATGCGGTGATGGGGCTGATTTCGTTGGGATATATTGTGACGTTGGCGGTACGGCAGCGCAATTTGCAGAAAGATTTGCAGTTGATGGGGGAGTTGTTACAGGAAGAGGAGACGGAGAGATTAGGAGATTAGGGGATTTACTCTCTCGGTCTCTTCATCTCATAGTCTTAGTAACCGTGCAGTAATTATGTAATTGAGTAATTTGGTAATTAGCCGCTTCAATGACTTAATTACCCATTGCCCAATCGCTAACTTATTTGCAAACGATCACTTCATTTGTAAGACATTGCGCAGGTGACCTGTCTATTTTGATGGAGATTGGTTTATATGCAGGAAAGCACATCTTTACCGGGGCGGTGGCAGGCGCTGTCGGGTGGGCAGAAACTGGTAATAGCAGTGGTCACGGCCGTGATCATTCTGCTCATCTTGGGCGCGTTTAACCAGAGCAGTGATCCCAACCGCATCCAATTTGGACTGCAAACGCAACCGTATGCTGTGTTGGCGGTGCTGGCCTTTGGCGGTGGGTTGCTCAGTTTCCTCTCGCCCTGCACGCTGCCGGTGTTGACTGCTTATTTTGCTTTTGCCTTTCAGAGCGGCCGTTCCCAGATTGCCGCCAATACCCTGGCCTTTATTCTGGGGCTGACGACCACCTTCACCCTCTTTGGCGCGGCCGGGTTTGTATTGGGGCGGGCGCTGGGCCAAAACCAGGCCATTTTGATGATTGTCGGCGGCTCGGTGATTATGGTCATGGGGGTGTTGAGTTTGCTGGGCAAAGGGTTTACCGGTGTGGATACCAGCGGCAGCGGCGGCGCGGAACCACGTAGCGCCACGTTAGCCGGTTCCTACGTTTTTGGTTTGACCTTTGCCATTGGTTGGACGGCCTGTATTGGCCCCATTTTGGGGGCGGTGACGACGCTGGCTTATTACACAGATACGGTGTGGCGGGGCATGTCGCTCTTGTTTATTTACACATTGGGGTTGGGGCTGCCGCTGCTCATTGTCTCTACCTTTTTTGGCCGTATCAGCCGCCAGAGCACTTTTTGGAAGGTGCTGCGTGGCAAGGGGTGGGAATGGGATACGCACACGTTTGTGGTGGCCCTGATCTGGGCGTTGGCGATCTGGCGCATTCTGGTGGCAGTGGTGGAATACCTGTTCCGCGCTTACCCAATGTTTGCCGGGCAGGAGATGACGCTGGTGTATGAACTGGGGCTGCTGTTGCTGGCGGTGGCCGGCGCGGCCTTGTGGACTTTTACCAGCACGGGCAGCCAGCGCACGACGGTGCATTTACACAGCACCCAATTGATCAGCGGTGCGCTCTTTATTTTGATTGCGGCCATGATGCTCAATGGTTCGCTGACGTTTATTAACGGGCTGCTGATCAATAACCCCCTGGCGGAACGGCTGGTTGAGTTTGAAGAAGTGATCGTGAACTTCTTTAGCCAATGAGGTAATTGGGTAATTTTGGCCCCAATTACCTGATTACTCAATTACTCAATTACACCTATGTCTTTATATGATGAACAGGAGCCAGCCCAGGCTCACGGCCGTACCCATCGTCCTCTCTTTCTCATTGGCGGCTTTTTCCTGTTGGGGCTGGCCCTGGCCTTGTTTATTTTTGGCAGTGGCTGGGGGCGAGACACGGCCGTGACCCCATCCCCCTCTATCCTCGAACAGGTTCCTTCAAGTGGTAGCGCTGGCTCTGGCCTGGCCCAATTACCCACCGACCGCCTGACCACTGGCGACCCGGCTTATGATTTTTCGCTGGTGGATTTAGAGGGGAATGTGGTGAGCTTAGGGGATTTTCACGGCCGTCCCGTCATCCTCAACTTTTGGGCCACCTGGTGCGCCCCCTGCCGCCTGGAAATGCCCGAACTGCAAGCTGCGTATAGCCAATACCAGGGGGATGGCCTGGTCATCCTGGCGCTCAACCAGGAAGAATCCCCCCAACTGGTGCGCGAATTTTTCTACGACGACATGGGCCTCACCTTTACCCCTCTGCTGGATAGCGAAGGCACAGTCGCCAATCTGTATGGTGTGAATCGTCTCTTCCCGTCCAGCTTTTTCATCAACGCCGACGGGCAAATCACCGCTATTCATCGGGGCATGTTAGTCGCTTCCCAAATTGAGGCGTATCTGGCAGAGACGATGCCATAGACGTTGAGAGGTGAAGGGGCAGTACCATCCGAGATAACTTACCTCCTGATGGATGACATTATTTTCCAAAATTACCATCACCAGGGCTGTTGGC
Source organism: uncultured Ardenticatenaceae bacterium (assembly GCA_964581605.1). GTDB lineage: Bacteria > Chloroflexota > Anaerolineae > Promineifilales > Promineifilaceae > CAADGU01. Next base: position 1,519 of record CAZOPF010000026.1, on the reverse strand, counting down.
TTATGGCTTACTTCCGCCATATCCACACCCGGTTGCTATGGTAGGTGGATTGCCCGGCCATGTCGCCCAGGGCGTCGGGAGTGGTGAAGTTGACATGCCCGCCTTCCAGCACTCCCCACCGCCCTTTGGGGGAAGCGACCACGCCGGGGCGGATGCCGTCGGTGAGGATGGCTTTGAGGGTGCAAGCGCCACGGCCGTTGCCCACCACCACCCAATCTCCATGGGCAATTCCCCGCTCTACTGCATCGGCCGGATGAATTTCCACAAACGGTTCTCCCTCCCGCGCCCGCAAATCGGGCTGCCCGGCAAAGGTGCTGCTGGTGAAGTGGTGGGCGGCGCCGGTTATCAGTAAGAGGGGGTCGTGAGCCGTAATCGGTAATCGGTAATCAGTAAGCGGTGAGCGGTGAGCAGTGAGCGGTGTCTGATCGTTGGCCGTTGACCATTGACCATTGACCATTAACCCTCCGCTGTCTTGTTTGTCTGTCCAGCCGGGCAGGGGGTCGAGACCCTGGTCGGCCAGGGTTTGGCAGTAGAGTTCGACTTTGCCGCTGGGGGTGGGGAAACGGCCGCCCACAAATGGCACACCTTCTTCATGTCGCAGTTCAATCGAATGGATGGCTTTCAGTTGGGGCAGGGTGATGCCGTTGAGGGCGGGGTTGTGGACGGCCGTAGCCCGCAACAACTCCTCTATCACCTCGTCCGCCTCTTGATGCAGCCAGGGTTCGTGGAAGCCCATTTCTGTGGCCAGCAGTTGCATCACATCCCAGTTGCTTTTGCACTCGGCCAATGGCGGGATGGCGGGCGCATTATAGGCCAGCATCCACGTGCCGTACCCTTTGTGCAGGTCGGCCTGTTCCAGTTGAGAAGTGGCGGGTAATACAATGTCGGCGTGTACGGCCGTGTCCGTCATAAACAACTCATGCACCACCGTAAACAAATCCTCGCGCTGCAACCCTTTCACAATCAGCCCGGCGTTGGGGGAGGAGGTGGCCGGATTGGCCCCAAACACAAACAGCGATTGGATGGGCGGGTCAGTCACTTCACCTGTTAATGCGGCGCCCAGCCGGTTCATATTCACCCACCGGCCCGGCGGCGGGCATTCGCTCCATTTGTGTACCGTTTCCCCGTCCCACTGCAAATAGCCGCTGGTCGAGTACATCAGGCCGCCCCCACGACGGCCGTACTGCCCCGTGATCGCCGGCAGCGCACAAATCGCCCGTACCGTCTGCCCCCCGTTGGGATTGCGCTGCAAACCATCAGCAATCTTGATCATGCCTGGTTTGCTGGTGGCATACAATCGCGCCAATCGCTCAATCTCCCCAATCTCCAATCCCGTAATATCCGCCACCCGCTGCGGCGGATATTCTGCCAATCGCGCCCGCAGTTCCGGCCAGCCCACACTGTGCGCCGCCAGCCACGCCTCATCCTGCCACCCTTCGCGCACAATGATGTGCGCCAGCCCCAACGCCAACGCCCCATCGCTGCCTGGCTGCGGGGCGATGTGCCAGTCGGCCTGTTT
>CAZOPF010000025.1:58025-60237 GCA_964581605.1 uncultured Ardenticatenaceae bacterium | reverse complement strand
TTCTTCTTGCGGGTGATGTCGCCGCCGTAACATTTGGCCAGCACGTCTTTGCGCATAGCTTTGACATTGGCGCGGCTGATGACGCGGTTGCCCACGGCCGCCTGGATGGGCACTTCAAACATCTGGCGCGGGATTTTCTCTTTGAGGGCGGAGACGAGTTTTTGGCCGCGATGGTAGGCGTCGTCGGTGTGGACGATCATGGCCAGGGCGTCTACCGGGGTCTTGTTGACCAATACTTCCAGTTTAACCAGGTTAGAGGGACGGTATTCTTTGAATTCGTAATCCATGGAGGCATAGCCGCGGGTGCCGCTTTTGAGTTTGTCGTAGAAGTCTACGATCATTTCGGCCAGGGGGAGTTCGTAGTGAAGAACAACACGGCCGGGGGCGGGATATTCCTGGCCGATGAGGATGCCGCGCCGTTTGATGACGAGGTCCATGATGACGCCGTAGTATTCTTCGGGGGTGAAGATGTGGACGTCCATCCAGGGTTCGCGTACTTCGTCGAAGGTGGCGGGGTCGGGCAGGTCGGCGGGGCTGTTGATGATGCGCACTTCGTTGGTGCCGGACATGACGACTTCGTAGCGGACGCTGGGGGCGGTGGCGACGAGGTCGAGGTCGTATTCGCGTTCCAGCCGTTCCTGAATGATTTCCATGTGAAAGAGGCCGAGGAAGCCGCAGCGGAAGCCGAAGTTGAGGGCGCTGGAAGTTTCAGGTTCAAAGACGAGGGAGGCGTCGTTGAGTTGCAGTTTTTCCAGCGCTTCTTTGAGGATGGCGTAATCTTCGCCTTCGGAGGGGTAGAAACCGGCGAAGACCATGGGTTTGACGCGCTGGAAACCGGGCAGGGGGTCGGTGGCGGGCTGATCGCGCAGGGTGATGGTGTCGCCGACGCGACATTCGCGCACGGTTTTGAGGCCGGTGGCGATGTAGCCGACTTCGCCAGCTTGCAGGCGGTCTACCGGTTTCATGGCGGGGGAGAAGACGCCGATTTCAATGGGTTCAACGGTAACGTCGTTGGAGAGCATTTTGATCCACTGCCGTTTTTCGATGGCCCCTTCAAAGATGCGCACATAGGCGATGACGCCTTTGTAGGAATCGTAGTGGGAGTCGAAGACAAGGGCGCGGAGGGGGGCGTCGGCGTTGATGGTGGGCGGGGGAACGTGTTTGACGACGGCTTCAAGGACGGATTCAACGTTTTCGCCGGTTTTGGCGCTGATAGGGATGGCGTCTTCGGCGGGGATGCCGGTGATGTTTTCGACTTCTTCGGCGACGTCGTCGGGCAGGGCGGCGGGCAGGTCTATTTTGTTGATGACGGGGATGATTTCCAGTCCAGCTTCGACGCCGAGGTAGAGGTTGGCCAGGGTTTGGGCTTCGATGCCCTGGGTGGCGTCTACGACGAGGATGGCGCCTTCGCAAGATTTGAGGGCGCGGCTGACTTCGTAGCCGAAGTCTACGTGGCCGGGGGTGTCAATCAGGTTGAGGATGTAGTCGTTGCCATCCTGGGCGGTGTAGTTCATGCGCACGGCCGAGGCTTTTATCGTTACCCCTTTTTCGCGTTCCAGGTCCATGCTGTCGAGAACTTGCTCTTGCATTTCGCGGTCGGAGATGGCGCCGGTGAGTTGCAGGAGGCGGTCGGCGAGGGTGGATTTGCCGTGGTCTATGTGGGCGATGATGCAGAAGTTGCGGATGTTGCCTTGTGTCATAAGGCTAAGTATATCATTTGTGAAACGTGAAGCGTAAAACGTAATTTGTCTGTTTTGTCAGTTTATCTGTTGGTTGTAGGGCTTCCACCGCAGCGCCCCCACCACAATAACTGATGGGAGGTTCGTCTTCATTTTTCCTTTTTTCGGACTTTGGAATTGCCCTGAACCGCATTATCCTTTTACCGCTTCCTGGTGTAAGATCACGGCCGTATATGAACCACATCAAAAATCTCATCCTGGATATGGACGGCGTGTTGTGGCATGGGGACACGGCCGTGCCCGGACTCTCCCACTTCTTTGCCACCCTGCGTCAACGGGGGATCAACTTTGTGCTGGCAACCAACAATGCCTCCAAAACCCCGGCCCAATATGTGGCGAAACTGGCTGGATTTGGCGTGCCCGTTAAACCGGAACAGATATTGACTTCGGCGATTGCTACGGCCGATTATTTGCAGGAGACATATGATGAGGGTACGGCCGTCTACGTTCTCGGCGGCGACGGGCTACACCAG
>CAZOPF010000025.1:48594-57925 GCA_964581605.1 uncultured Ardenticatenaceae bacterium | reverse complement strand
CAGCCCACCATCATCGGCAAGCCGGGCATCATCATGTTCCAGGAAGCGTTAAAACGGCTGGGCAGCACCCCCGCGGACACGGCTATGGTCGGCGACCGCCTCAGCACAGACATCGCTGGCGGCAAAGCGGCCGGGCTGCCCACCATCCTCGTCCTCTCCGGCATCAGCACCCGTGAGGAATTGGCTCAACCTCACGCCCCTCAACCCGATTATGTGTTTAGCGATATAACAGAACTGGCACAGAGATTGGAGATGAGAGATTAGAGATTTGCATAATCTCCAATCTGCAATCTCCAATCTCCCAATCTCATGCAACAACAAACTCTTTACGACCTCTCCTTTGAACAACTCACTCAATTACTCACCGATCTGGGCGAGCCGAAATTCCGTGCCCGGCAGGTGTGGGAATGGCTGTACCAGAAATATGTGCCGGATGTGGCGGCGATGAGCAATTTGCCAAAGGGGTTACGGGAGAAGTTGAGTACGGCCGTCTTCCTCTCCCCCCTCCCCATCGCCAGCGAACAACATTCCCGCGACGGCCTGACTAAAAAAGTGCTGTTCCAATTGCCAGACGGCCAATTTATTGAGACGGTTCTGATGCGTTATGACCGGCGGCGCACGTTGTGCATCAGCACCCAGGCGGGCTGCGCCATGGGCTGTGTCTTTTGCGCCACCGGGCAAATGGGCTTCTTCCGCCACCTCAGCACAGGTGAAATTGTGGCCCAGGTGCTGCACTTTGCCCGTGAACTGGCGCAAACGGGCGAACACGTCACCAACATTGTGATGATGGGCATGGGCGAGCCGTTGCATAATTATCAGAATACGATGACGGCCGTAGACCACCTCACCGACCCCACCGGCTTCAACCTGGGCGCCCGCAAAATCACCATCTCCACTGTCGGCCTCGTGCCCGCCATTCGCCGCTACGCCGACGAGCAGCGGCAAACCCCCCTGGCCGTCTCCCTGCACGCCGCCACCGATGAGGAGCGCGACAAACTCATTCCCGTCAACCGCCGCTGGCCCATTGCCGATGTGCTGGCCGCCTGCCGCTACTACGTGGAGAAAACCGGCCGCCGCCTCACCTTTGAATGGGCGCTCATCGCCCACGAAAACGACACAGTTGAGCAGGCACAGGCGTTGGGCAAACTGCTGCACGGCCTCTTATGCCACGTCAACCTCATCCCGCTCAACCCCACGGCCGGCTACGGCGGGCAGCCCTCCTCCCGCGAACGAGTGGCCGCCTTTCAAACCGAATTAGCCCGCTACGGCGTCAGCAGCACCGTGCGCGTGCGTCGGGGCATTGATATTCAAGCCGGTTGTGGGCAGCTCCGCGACCGGGTGGTGAGTGGTAATCCGTAAACCGTTATCGGCTTTTTTGCCTGTAATCTGTGGTAATCTGCATCCAATTTCAAGAGAGGAAGGTATGTGTGGGTAAGATAGTTTTGATTGGAATGGGCGGTTTTATCGGCACCGTACTGCGCTATTGGGTGAGCGGTTATGTGCAACAACTTTCAAAAAGTATTGGCTTTCCATACGGTACGCTGGCAGTTAATTTGATTGGCTGTTTGATTATCGGTTTTCTCTCGCAACTGGCCGATACACGGGGTGTGTTCACGGCCGAAACGCGCCTGTTTGTTTTTGTGGGCATTTTGGGCGGATTCACCACTTTTTCAACGTTCAGCAACGAGAGTATGAACTTTCTGCGTGAGGGCCAAAACCTTTTCGCGCTGGTGAATATCGGGTTACACATCATGTTGGGGCTGACGGCCGTATGGCTCGGCCGCACATTAGCGTATCTCATCTGGGAGTAACAAAATGACACTTTCCGAAGAAGGCTACCTCCTCCGTATTTTTATCGGCGAAAGTGATAAACACGCAGGCAAATTGTTGTATGAATGGATTGTGCTCCAGGCCCGCGAGCAGGGATTGGCCGGGGCCACCGTGTTACGCGGCATCATGGGTTTCGGGGCCAACAGCCGCGTCATCCACACCTTCAAAATCGAACGGCTCTCTGAAGATTTGCCCATCATCATTGAAATTGTGGACACCCGCGAAAAGCTGGAGAAGTTCCTGGCTGCCATTGACGGCGAAATTCATGCCGGGCTGGCAACACTGGAAAAAGCACAGGTGCGCTTCTATCGCAGCTCTTAGGTTATTGTGTAAGTGGGATCGGCTCACCCAAAACGGGCGCGGGTTCACGCCGGAGTACATCTCCCAATGCTTGCAAAGTGGCCCCCATTTCGCGAATGGCAAACCAACGCTGCCACAAATACGGCCGTGAACTCGCCGACACCCCCACCACCTCTACCCCCAACTGGTCACACGTAAACAACGCCCTGGGCAAATGGAAATCTTGCGTGACCAGAATCGCTTCGTCCACCTGAAAAATATGTTTGGCCCGGTAGCAGGTATCGTAGGTGCGGCGGCCGCCATAATCGGGCTGCACGTCGGCTGGATCAACACCCCGACTGATGGCATAAGCCATCATCGCCCCCGGTTCATTGTAATTTTCAAACCGGTTATCGCCGCTGACCAACAGCTTTTGCACCGTTCCGGCTTCATACAAGTCAATCGCCACATTCATGCGGTCCACCAACACATCACTTAAAAATCCGTCATAGCGCAGACCCGCGCCAAAAACGATGGCTACGGATTGACCGGGCACATTGTCCGCTTCATAAACCAGACGGCCGTACTGCCACTGCACATACCCCCGCCACAGAAAAGGGAAGGCAACAACCAGGACACAAAATAACAACACCACCCCCAAAACGCGCCTGATCTTTTTAGAGTTGAGCCAAGTTGCCATCACTATTCCCCATTCTCAGATTCTTACGAAAGCAGGAATTGTAACCTCAGGAATGTGGGCATCGGCGGTGTATTTAGTCGTTCCTTATGTGCCGCACGATGGTCATGGCTTCGGCCGTCAGCCGGGTGATCTGCTCAAATTGGCCGCCGTTAATCAGGGACGGGGACACCATCCAACTGCCACCGCAGGCATGAACCATGGGCAAACGCAGGTAATCGGGCAGGTTTACGGCCGTAATCCCCCCCGTCGGCATAAACTTCACCCCCCGATACGGCCCGCCAATGGCCTGCAAAGCCTTCACACCACCAGCGGCCTCGGCCGGAAAAAATTTGAGCACTTCCAGCCCTTTATTGAGCGCCATATTGATTTCGGTGGGGGTCATCACACCGGGTGTGATGGGGATGTTATTCGCCAGGCACCAATCCACGATGGCCGTATCAAAACCGGGCGTGACAATAAACCGGGCGCCAGCGGCAACGGCCGTTTCCGCCTGCGCCACCGTCAACACCGTGCCCGCCCCCACCAGCATTTCTGGACATTCGGCCGTGAGCAATCGAATCGCGTCGGCGGCGGCGGTTGTACGAAACGTAATCTCCGCACAAGGCAGCCCCCCCGCCAGCAATGCCTGCCCCAAAGCCGGGGCATCATCCGCATCCTCAATCGCCACCACCGGCACCAAACCTATCTCACCAATTTTTTGTAGAGTTTCGTTCATAGGTAATTGGGTAATTGGGTAATTGGGTAATTACTCAATTACCCAATTACTTGATTACGCATTATACGTCGTGGCCGTCACATCCCCGCCCTGTCCGGTCCAGTTGGTGTGGAAGAAGTGGCCGCGGGGTTGGTCGGTGCGTTCGTAGGTGTGCGCGCCGAAGTAGTCACGCTGCGCTTGCAGCAGGTTGGCGGGCAGCCGTTCTCGGCGGTAGCCATCGTAAAAGGCCAGGGCGCTGGCGAGAGCGGGAACGGGGATACCCAGGCTCACGGCCGTACCCACCACCCGCCGCCACGCCCCCTCAGCCGCCTGCATTTTGGCTTTGAAAAATGGCGCCAGCAGCAGGTTGGTCAAATCGGGGTCCGCATCAAACGCCGCTTTGATGTCATCCAGAAAGGCGGCGCGGATAATGCAGCCGCCGCGCCACATCAGGGCGATGTTGCCATAAGCCAACTGCCAACCAAACTCGGCCGTCGCCGCCCGCATCAGCATGTACCCCTGCGTGTAAGAGACGATCTTGGCGGCAAATAATGCCTGGCGCAAATCTTCAATGAAGGCGGCTTTGTCGCCGCTGAAGGGGGGAATGGGCGACCCCAACACCTTTGCCGCCGCCACCCGTTCCTCCTTCAAGGCGGAGAGGGCGCGGGCGAAGACGGCTTCGGCAATGAGGGTGAGCGGCACGCCGCTGTCCAGGGCGGTGACGGCCGTCCACTTACCCGTCCCCTTTTGCCCGGCGGCGTCCAGGATGAGATCTACCAACGCACGGCCGTGTTCATCTTTGTACGCCAGGATGTCGGCCGTAATCTCAATCAGGTAGGAGTTCAATTCGCCTTCATTCCAATCGGTAAAAACCGCGCTCATCTCATCCGGCGACAACCCCAGTGCATGTTGCAGCAGGTCATACGCCTCGCCAATGAGCTGCATATCGCCATATTCAATGCCGTTATGCACCATTTTGACAAAGTGCCCCGCCCCCTCTTCACCCACCCAGTCGCAGCAGGGGGAGCCGTCGGCCACTTTGGCGGCGATGCCCTGGAAGATGGGCTTGACGTGCGGCCACGCGGCCGGATGGCCGCCGGGCATGATGGAGGGGCCATAGCGTGCCCCCTCCTCGCCGCCGCTGACGCCCGTGCCAATGAACAACAGCCCTTGGGCAGCCAATTCCTTGGCGCGGCGGGTGCTGTCCGGGTAATGGGAGTTGCCACCGTCTATGATGATGTCGCCTGGTTCCAGCAGGGGCACAAGCTGGGCGATAGTGGCGTCTACTGGCGCGCCGGCTTTAACCATGATCATCACGCGGCGCGGCCGTTTCAGGTGGCTGACCAGTTCTTCCAGGGAATGTGCGCCCATCACCTTCGTTCCCTTTGCTTCGTTCGCCAGGAATTGGTCTACTTTTTCCACAGTGCGGTTGTAGACGGCGACGGTAAAGCCGTGATCGTCCATGTTCAAAACGAGATTCTGGCCCATGACGGCCAATCCAATAAGTCCAATGTCTGCTTGTGCGTCCATAATTTCCTTTTTGAGAGTAATCAAAGATTGCACAGATTTCACCGATTAGAATCTGCGCCATCTGCGTAATCTTTGATGTTTATCCTTTGAATCAAGGTCAAAATCGCGTCCACATCTGCGTCTGCTGCAATCGTCAGAGCTTCGGCGGGGCCGGGGGGTTCCAGGGTGTCGAATTGGCTTTGCAGCATGGGCGCTTTCATGTAGTGCCCTTGCCGTGCCTGCATCCGTTCCCAGAACAGGTCGAAGCTGCCTTGCAGGTAGATGAATTGCACCGTTGTCAGGCCGTCCTGCAATTGATCCCGATATATTTTTTTAAGAGCGGAACAGGCGAACACGGCCGTTTCACCTTCTATCTCGTGCGCCCTCATCATCTCGTGCAACGTTGCCAGCCAGGGAATACGGTCTTCATCCGTCAGTGGTTGTCCGCCCGCCATTTTAGCCACATTTGGCGGCGGGTGAAAATGATCGCCGTCGTAAAAGGGGCAGCCCAACCGATCCGCCAATGCCTGGCCGATAGTGCTCTTGCCGCAGCCGGAAACGCCCATGATGATGAAGATTGTCATGGGGATTCAGGTGTCAAGTGGCTGGTGGCAGGTGGCAAGTGACCTACAACCTGCGACTTGCCACTTGCCACTTGCGACATGCCACCACTTTCCCGCACCCGATACAGCATTTCTCCCGCTTTGGGCACATAGAGGATGCCTTCGGATTCGCGGTTTTGCCAGGTGGTGATGTCTATGTCGGCCGGGTTTTGGTAGCCGAGGGCCAGTTGGGCGCAATCGGTGGGCGGCAGTTTGGTGGCTAATGTGACGGTGGCGCGGGGCTGTTCGATGCCGTTTTGGTAACGGCCGTCGCCCCGCACATGCGTACTATGCGCCAACACCCCCAACGGGATGTGCTTGAATCTCTCCCATTGCCCCAAAAAGTAGGGCAGCACATGATAGCCAATTTCGTAAATGTAACGGCCGTGAACATGACTCACCACATCTAAATGGGGCGCGTAAATGATCAACTCACCCCCTTCAGCCAGCGCCGGTTCCAATTTATACATCGCCTTGCCCGCCGTCCACAATTCATCATACATCGGCGGCGCACAGGAGAGAACGCGCTGAAACGGCTTATCCACCCAAATGATGTGCCGCTCCGACGACAAATCGGCGGCGGCAGCCCAGGCGGTGTGGTAGTCGCCAATGAACAGGCCCGCCAGCCCGTGCCCCACCACGACCAGGGCAATGAGGGTGGTGGGGATGGGCACAAAGGCGGCGGCGGCGTGAATCATGTCGCGCACCGGCGTTTGTTTGACGCCAATGGTGCCGCGCACCCCCGCCAACGCGCCCAGCCAGTGGGTGACGTTGATCATGTCTGCGCCAGAAATGCCGGGGAAGAAGTATTTGGCCCCGCCGGAAAAGCCGACAACTTCATGCGGAAATGTTGGCCCCAAAATGAGAATGTGGTCGTAATCAAAAATGGCGCGGTTGATCTTCACGGCCACATCGCCGCCCAACGTGGGATGCCATCGTTCTCCGGCGATTTGCTGAATCTGCGCCTGCGGCAGTGTGCCAATTTGCACCAGCGCGTCCGGGCTGTCCCAGGCATGGTTGAGGATGCCAATGTGCCGATAGGTGGTCTGGCGTTCGTCCGGGGTGATGCCGACCAATTGGCACAGCTGCAATTCCGTCAAAGGTGGGTGGGTGCCCAGGGCGACCATAAAATCAAGCTGCCGGGTATCATGCAAAATCTGCACGAGGTAACGGAATAGCTGCGGCAGGGGGATGGTGCGGGTATGGTCGGGGATGAGGATTAAGACGCGCTGATTGCTGTGCTGCTGTTCCAACACGGCCGTCAGCGTTTGCCGCACCGTATCATCAGTCAACAGTTGATTTGGAGGGGTTGTGACGTGAATCATTATTGGTAATTGGGTAACTGGGTAATTGAGTAATTGGGTAATTGGTCAATAATTACCCAATTACTCAATTACCTGCTTTTCACACGCCGCTGAAGGCGGAGAAGCCACCGTCTACGGGCACGACGATGCCGGTGACAAATCGGGAGGCGTCGCTGGCCAACCACACGGCCGTGCCCACCAGCTCCTCCGCCTCGCCAAACCGACGCATGGGGGTGTGCGCCATAATCTGCTCCCCACGTGCGGAATACGTGCCATCGGGCTGAAACAGAAAATCCCGGTTTTGTTCGCCCACAAAAAAGCCGGGGGCGATGGCGTTCACGCGCAGCCCCGGCCCATAGTTGAGGGCCAATTCCACCGCCAGCCATTTTGTGAAGTTATCTACGGCCGCTTTGGCATTGCCATAACCCAACACGCGGGTCAACGGCCGTTGCGCTGACATGGAGGAGATGTTGATGATGCTGCCCTGGCGCTGCCCGGCCATCACCTCGCCAAAAATCTGCGTGGGCAGCAGCGTGCCCGTCAGATTCAGGGCTATCACCTGGCTAAACGCCGCTTCTGTCATGTTGAAAAAGGTCAGGTCGCCGACGATGGTGGCCCCCGGCATATTGCCACCGGCACAGTTGATGAGGATGTCAGCACGGCCGTAGCGCGCCAACACCCATTCCCGCGCCGCCAGCAGTGACTTTTTGTCCAGCACATCGGCCGCCAGCGCAAACGCCTGCCCGCCGGTGGTGCGGATGGCGCTGGCGACTTCTTCCGCCTTCTCCTGGCGGCGGCCCAAAATGCCCACGGCCGCCCCCGCCGCCGCCAACCCCCACGCCATCGCCCCACCCAGGACACCCGTCCCACCGGTGACAATGGCAACTTTGTGATCGAGAGAAAAGAGTTGTGAGATATTCATGTCCCGTAATCCGTTATCCGTAATCCGTTGTCCAACTTCGGGTTACGGATTACGGGTTACGCCTCACGCAAAAGGCTGCAAATGCCGCCGGAAATGGGAGCGCAAGGCGGCGTCATAGGCGGCTTCGTGTTGGGCGAGGGCGGTGTGGATGTCACGGCCGTACACATCCAGCGCCGAACCAAACGTCACATGCAGTAGTTGGCGGGTATCAAAATCCTCCAACAGCGCGGGACAATCGGCGTCACTAAGCTGCTGGCTGGTGGGCACCTTCTCTTGTTGGCAGTCCAGAAAGTACGTTTTGCGATCTTTGGCAAACCGTTCATGCCCCAAGTCCAGGATTTTGCGGAACAGGCCCGTGTCCACCACACTGAGAACGCGCAACGCTTCCAGGTAGCTGGTACCGGCCGTTTTGATGTGGACACGGCCGTGTGCCCGCCGCGCCACAACCGGATAAATAGTGAACTTGTCCGAGCCGGTGTGCACACTCAATTTGTAATTATCAAAATGGTCGAGAATGGCGATGTGCTGCCCCAGTTCTCGCTCAAATTCGGCCACATCCCCAATGTAATCCACCCCCTTCTGAAACTTGCCCACAAAACGGGGCGCGACGCTGACCACCGGCACCCCGGCCCGGTTTAGCTCATTCACAATAAAAAAGTGCTCATGCACGGAGGTGGGGGTGTCCGTTTCATCTACGGACATTTCCAATTCAAACGGTTTGCCGTTCATCTGGTCAGTCAAAGCATGGGCAATGGTGATGGCGTGGGCCAGGGCACGGCCGTATTTCGCCAGCGCCCGCAGCAGTGTCACCTCGTCAAAAGTCAATGTCAGGTCAGGCAACTGGATGGGTGTACGGCCGTACCGTTTTTGCACAGCGGCCAGGCTGGTTTGCAACACCTCCCAGGGCAAGGCAGTCGCTTTGGCGGCCAATGTTTCCGGGCTATCGGTCTGGGCGGCATTGTCCACATGGTCACTGGGGTCAATGGTGAAAAAGGTGTAACCGGCCTGCACAAACGGGGCCAGGTGGGCCACTTCCTTCACATGATCAGCATCCGCGCCCCACACGGCCGTCCAGCCTTCTTGAAACAGCCCCCACAGGGCGTCATCCATCACCTGCTGCGGGGTGCGCCCAATGCGGCTGTTTTCGCGCACGGACTGTTGGGCAAAGATGGGGGCGATACGGCCGTGACCATCCACTTCCCGCAATGCCTGAATATGCCCCGGCGTAGCCGACCCCAGGCGGTCGCCAAAACCAAAGGAGGTTTGCAACCCCAACGGTACCGGATTCAACCAGGGCAGCCGTTCCCGCAGCCCTTGTGCATTCGCCGCCGTCAATTGACAAAACAGTTTGCCATCGTGGAGTGTGCCGCTGAACACGGCCGTGTCCCCCTGCACCGCCAGCCGCTTCTCCCCATTCACCAATTTGACCAGGGCATACGTTGTCCCGGCAACCGACGTTACGGACGCCGGATATGTTTTTTCAATCTCCAT
>CAZOPF010000025.1:27790-48494 GCA_964581605.1 uncultured Ardenticatenaceae bacterium | reverse complement strand
GCGCGGGTCATCTCCATCCCTTCTGCCTCGCTGACGATGTGGCGCACCACCAACCCGGCCACCCAATCGGCCGCTGCCCGCCGCCACAGGTCGTGCCGGGCGGGAATGGAAGGATAGGCGCGGGTGTCATCGTTAAACCCGGCGGTGTTGTAAATGCCCGCCGTCTCCATCACCCGTTCAAAGTAGCGGCGCATCCCGTTCAGGCTGTCAAAAAACCACCAGGGCGGCCCCAGTTTCACCGCCGGATAATGCCCGGCTAACGGCGCCAGTTCACGGCCGTAGGTGCTCTCATCCAGATTAAACAATATCAACCGGAAACGGGGGTCATTGCCGAATTCGTTGAGCAACGGCCGTAAGTGATAGGTAAACTCGCTCGCTGTAGGCATATCCGCCCCCATGTCCCGGCCAAATTGTTGGAATATCAACTCGTTATGATTGCGGTACGCGCCCACGTGTAGCTGCATCACCAGCCCGTCTTCAGCGCTCATACGCGCCATCTCCATGAGCATATGGCCGGTGAATGGGGCCACGTCGGCGGCATCGGCACGGCCGTGCAATGCCCGCTGAAAAATACGCTCCGCTTCCGTTGCCGACAATCTGCCGGTATAAGCCGACAGCGCCGCATGGTCGGTGGCCTTCGCCCCCATCTCCTTAAAAAAGGTGCGGCGCTGCTCTAATGCCCGAATGAACGACGCATAATCCACCACATCCACCCCAGAAACCGCGCGCAAACTGGCAATATGTTCGCGCCAATTTTCGCTGTCCATGTTGACGACGGCATCGGGGCGGAAGGTGGGCAGGATACGGCCGTGCCAGCCACTATCCCGAATCGCCTGATGGTGCGCCAACGTATCGGTGGCCGCATCCGTTGTACACAGCACCTCAATGTGGAAGCGGTCATACAATGAGCGCGGTGTGAAATCGGCGGCACGTAGTTTGTCGTCAATCTGGTCGTAGAGTTGTTGGGCGTTACGGCCGTGCAGCGTCTCCGTGATACCAAACAGATGGGCAAACTCTTCCCGCAGCCACAGTCCAGTGGGTGTGCCCCGAAACAGGTAAAAATGATCGGCAAACAACTGCCATGCCCGCCGATGATCCTGTTCCGTAGCCCCACCATCCCGCCGCGGAATCGCTAAATCGGCCATAGACACCCCCTGCGCATACAACATGCGGAAGATGTAATGGTCAGGAATCAGCAGCAGTTCGGCTGGCGAGCCGAAGCGGTAATCCGGGTCGGCAAACAGGCGCGGGTCTACATGCCCATGCGGGCACACCAGCGGCAAACCGGCCACCTGGCGATACAGCGCCAACGCCATCGCCCGCTGCGCCGGGTCTGGCGAGAAATATCGTGTTTCTGGTAAATCGTTCATAAAATCGAGAGTTAGCGTTGTAACGCGATTTGGCAAATCGCATTACGCTTTTTTCATCGCCGCCAGCGGAAATAAATCTTCTATGCACACCACCTGCCCGGTCTGCATGGATTGGTTGGCGGCAATGCCCACCAACACGGACGCCGCCCCATCCACGTGGGAAGCGGCACGATGGTATGGGTCAGGGGGTGGCGTGGGTAAAAAGATTTGAGCCAGCATTACCGGGTCAGCACCGCCGTGCCCCCCTTCGCCGGCCGGTACATCAATTTCATACCCCTGGCCGAACATGGGAAACACCCGCATCCGCGCCTGTTTGAACGGCCCTTTGCTGGCCTGGCTTCCCACGGCCGCGCCATCCCCCAACAGATGGGTCACACTCTCTTCAATGTCCATTTCAATACGCCCTTTTGTGCCGGTGATAGCCACGCGCAGCCCTTCCCAAGGGGCGTAGGCCACCAGGCAGTAAGAGAGCAGTGCGCCGTTGTGGTAACGCACGGTGACGGCCATGGTGTCTTCGGCCGTTATCGGTTCGCCAAAAACGTTACGGTCTCGAATGTAGCCGGTCTCGGCTTCGGCGTCCAGGTAAAGCCCTTTCAACGCTTCTTTGCTGTCCAAAAAAAGGGCGAAGGGGTCGTGTTCGGCAGCGGGGATGCCTGTATAACGGCCGTAACTATACAGTTCACCACGAGCGGCGGCGTTTTCACGGCCGTAAAAACTCAACGCCCCCATCGCCGATACCATTTGGGGGAAGGAATCAATCCACCAATTCACCAGGTCAAAATGATGGGTGGCCTTGTGTACCAGCAGGCCGCCGCTGTTCTCCTTCAGGCGGTGCCAGCGACGGAAGTAGTCGGCCCCGTGGCTGGTATCCAGCAGCCAGGAGAAGTCCACCAGCAACGGCCGTCCCACCAATCCATCCAGCACCAGTTGGCGAAATTGGGTGTAGGCGGGCGCGTAGCGGTAATTAAACGTCACCCGCAGCGAACGGCCGGTGCGGTCAATGGCCTCAAAAATCGCCTGCAATTTGGGCAGGTCAGTCGTCATCGGCTTTTCGGTGATCACATCACAGCCCAACTCCATCGCCCGCGTGATGTACAGATGGTGAGTGCTGTCCATCGTGCAGACGATGACCGCATCCGGCCGTGTTTCAGCGACCATCCGGTCAAATTCGTGGGCAAAATAAGTGGGGCGTGGCTCCAAATCGCGTATCGTCGCCAGTTTGCGATTGTACCAATCCATGCGCGTCTGGCTCAGGTCACAAAAGGCAACCAGTTCAGCCACATCGTGGTAGGTGGCGGTAATAGCCTCCACAAACATACCCGCCCGCGCCCCCGTGCCCACCAGTGCATATCGTTTTCGTTCGTTCATAAAAGATTTCATCAAAGATTACGCAGATTGCACCGATTTCTTATCTGCGTCATCTGCGCAATCTTTGATATTATTCTTGCTCTCTTTTCAAGGACATGGCAAATTCCTACAGATAATCCTTCGCGCCCTTCGCGTTCTTGGCGGATCGTCCTACCGGCATAACCAGCCACCGTCTACGGGTACAATGGCCCCATGCATATAATCAGAAGCGGCCGAAGCCAGAAAAATAACCACACCTTGTAAATCAGTTGGGTCCCCCCAACGCCCGGCGGGGATACGGGCCAAAATGGCCGCGTTTCGCGCCGGATCGGCGCGCAGCGGCGCGGTGTTGTCTGTCGCCATGTAGCCGGGAGCAATGGCGTTGACGTTAATGTTCTGGGCGGCCAGTTCGTTGGCTAATGCTTTGGTCAGCCCGGCTACGCCACTTTTGGCGGCCGTATACGATGGCACCAAAATTCCACCCTGAAAGGAAAGCATGGAAGCGATGTTAATAATTTTGCCCCCACCCTGTGTGGTCATTTGCCGGGCGGCGGCCTGCGCCAGAAAAAAGGGGGCTTTCAGGTTGATTTGCAGCACGTCGTCCCAGTCCGCCTCGCTAAATTCCAGGAGGGGGGCGCGGCGAATGATACCGGCGTTGTTGAGCAGGATGTCCACACGGCCGTACACCCCCACCACCTCTGCCACAATCTCCGATAATTCGGCCGGGCCGGTCATAGCTAAATCGCATTGGACGGTGTGGTAGCGCCGCCCCAACGCCTGCACCTGATTACAGGTATCGCCACATTCCGCACGGTCCAGCCCGGCAATATCGGCCCCGGCCGCCGCCAGCCCCAACGCCATCGCCTGCCCCAACCCCCGGCTGGCCCCCGTAACCAACGCCACTTTCCCTTCAAGTGAAAATAACTCTCGCATCATCATACCGATTACCGTTGGACGGGCGAGGCAGGTGGGAGATGATTTCTCTTGCAAGAGGAGATTGTACCCACCTGCCTCGCCCCTACCGATGACCGACTAATGCCCCAACTCGCGCAACATAGGCACCGTGCGGCTGACCCAACCGACGGCCGGGTCTTCGGACACGGCCTGCGTGCGGTGGTGGCCCGCCAGTAACCAGAGGTAGTAGGTGGTGTAACCGGGGGCGCTGACGACGGTGTGGTAGCCATGCGGCACCATGAGGATGGTGTTGTCGCGCACGGTGTAGCCGACATCTATGGTCTGGTCGTAAAAGCGGGCGATGCCAAACCCGTCCGGCGGATTGACTTTGAAGTAATACATTTCTTCGTGGTACGCTTCGCGGGGCAGGTCGTCTTTTTCGTGTTTGTGTGGCGGGTAGGTGCTCCAGTTGCCGGAGGGGGTGTAGGTCTCGCCGACGATGAGGCGGGCGGCGGGCAGGTCGGGCTGCCCGGCCAGGGTGAGTATCTGGTGGTAACTGCGGCTGAAGTTGGCCGCGCCCCAGACGCCGGCCGTCACCCGGGCAGGTGTGATCACATACGGCTCAACTGCCAGATCGCCAGGGGCGCTGCACAGGCCAATTTCCACACGGCCGTACCCCTTGATCGTATAGCTGGCATTGGCCGGAATGTACACGGCGTGGGGTTTGCCATTAAACACATTAGGACGGCCGCCAACTTGCGGAAAGGCACGGCCGTTCACCACAAAATCGGCCTTACCGCCCAGGATGACCGCCAGGGTTTCACGGCCGTTGCTCTGCCCCTCATGCGCCTGCCCATCTGCCAGCAGCAGCAGTTGAAAATCGAGCAGTTTGCAGGGGTTAGCAGGCAATAAATTTAACCCATTGTTGGTGGGAACATTTTCAAAGTAAGACATCGTATTCCTCTGAGATGAGAATGGAGATTGGAGCTGAGAGATTAGAGATTGACTTAATCTCCAATCTCCAATCTCTAATCTTTCAGGTGAGCGTTTTCCAATTCTACGGCCGCCAGCAAAAAAGCGCCGACGCCGTGCAGGTCGTTGGTAATGATCGGTTCGCCCACGTAATAGTCAAAAGAGCCATCGCGGTAGGGTGTGCCACCCAGGCCGGCGGTGGAGCAGATGCCATGCAGGTCTACCCGCCCCTCCTCGTCCAGCGTCACCAGGTGGGTGAGCAGGCCATCAAAAGCGCGGTCGGCGGTGGGCAGCCAATGGGCCGCCAGATTGCCCTGCCGCACCCCTTTGGCGATGGCGTAAACGACCATAGCCGTGCCGGACGCTTCCAGGTAGTTGCCGGGGCGGCCGCCCTGGTCCATCACCTGCCACCAGAGGCCGGTGGTGGGTTCTTGAAAGGGGGTCACGGCCGTTAACAATCGTTCCAAAATTGCCATAAATTCCGCACAAGCGGGATGGTCGGGTGGGAATCGTTCCAGCACATCCACCAGCGCCATCAGATACCAGCCCATGGCCCGGCTCCAGAAGTGGGGCGAGCAGCCAGTGATGGGGTCGGCCCAGGGCTGTTGGCGGCTTTCATCCCAGCCGTGATACAGCAGCCCGGTGTGTGAGTCGCGGGTGTGGCGTTCCAGGGTGGTGATTTGAAAGGCCGCATCATCCAGCGCCGCCGGTTCGTCAAACGTGACGGCATATTCAGCCAGAAAGGGGGAAGCCATGTAGATGCCATCCAGCCACATCTGGTAGGGGTAGATTTGTTTGTGCCATAGGCCGCCCTCGTGGGTGCGGGGATGGGTACGCAACTGGTCGCGCAGCAGTTCAATGGCCTGGCGGTAGGCGGTCTGCCCGGTGACACGATAAAGCGGAAAGAGCAGTTTGCCGGGGTTGATCTGGTCAATGTTGTATTCGGCCAGGGTGTAGGTGCGAATACGGCCGTCCGCCTGCACAAAGTTGTCCACATACGCCACCAGACTGTCCCCGTAACGGCCGTCACCCGTCTGCTGCCACAGGTGATAAACCCCCTTGAACAGCAGCCCATGTTTGTAATGCCACTGACTTTGGGCCAGGTCATAGCGGCTCAGGGCGGAGTTGGCAATGCGCTGTGACCAGGAAATACCGGTGGGGGTGGGTACGGCCGTCTGGCTGAATATCGTGTGGTGCATGATCAACTGACCTGGGAATGAGGTGAGACGCACCTCCAGGGTGCGCCTCACCTGAGAGGAGAGAAATTCAACTTATTCCAGAAGCCCGGCGTCTTGCAGGGCTTGTTGGGCGGCGGCTTCATATTCGGCCGCGCCCAGGCTGTCCAACCCGGTCAGGAATTCGGCCCAGGTCTCGTCATTGAGTTCTTTCTGCCCCAGCACAAACTGGATCAGACCCTCGTTGTAGTAGCGGTCAAAGTCGGCGGCGTTGGCCGGGGGGAGGATGACCTGAATGCCACGGCCGTCTACCCAGGGCTGCGCCTGGAAAAATTCCAGGAAAACCATGGGGTCCATGGTACGGCCGTTCGCCGTCGTATAGGTTGGGTAGCGGGCAACAATCTCTTCAGGGGCGTTGTAGAAGACCAACTGATTGCGTAGTTGGGTAAAGGGCTGCTGTTCTGGCGCTGTCCAGGCCATTGTCTCGTCAATACCTTCGGTGGAGATATTGCCATTTTCGTCGAACACAAAGTTTACCCCTTCCTGGCCGAAGCCGAGCAGGTAGTAACCATCGGTGGCAATCCACTCTAACAACCGGGCAATCGCTTCCCCTTTACCGGCGTCGGCTGCCATTTGCGACACGCCAAAAATTTGCCCACGCCCGGTATACACGCCATAGTACGCTTCCCCATCCGGCCCGGTGGGCGCTGGCAGCGGAATCCATTCCCCTTCGGGGAAGTTTTCATCAAACGGGGCATAGTTAGACTGGTTGGTCAGGGCAGCAAAGTCTTCCCACATGATGCCAAAGCGCCCCTGTTTCCAGCGCGCCCGGAAATCATCGCGGGTCAGCGTCGGCCAATCGGGATCAATAACGCCCGCGTCCACAAATGACTTCATGTAAGCCAGCGCCTCCGGGTATTGTGGGTCACGCACGTTCAGCCCAAAGTTGGCCGGGTCGGTGAAGTTCCACACGCCGGGCAGGCCGTAGCCACCAAAGATAAAGTCGAAGCGGGTGCCCAACCCCTGCCCATTGAGGAAACCACCCAGGCCATAGGTGTCGTCACGGCCGTTGCCGTCCGGGTCTTGCGTGGTGAAGGCGACAGCCACTTCATACAGCTCTTCCAGCGTAGTAGGCGGCTCTAGACCCAAAGCATCCAGCCAATCTTTGCGGATGACCAACCCTTCACGTTTGGGGATGGGGGGCAGTTCCGGCAGGCCATATTGATGTCCATCCAGCGTAACCAGATTAAGAAGGGTGGGATCATTGTAGTGGGTGGCCACCCGCTCCGGCATTAAGGGCATCCAATCTTCAACGGGCGCTACCAGGCCCAAATCTACCAGGCGGAACAACGCGCCACGACTATCACCACTGGCGCTTACCAGTTGGAAGAGGTCGGGTAAATCATTGGCGGCGGCGGCGGCGTTCAGTTTCGCTTCGCCATCCGCACCGGTGGGCATGATGACATAGGTAAGGTCAATACCCAGCTCATCCCGAATGATGTCATAGACGACCCAGTCATCTGGCGGTGGGCCGGCTTCGGTGACGGTGGCTAAAGCCCACAGTTCCAGGTCTACCGGCACGGCCGCTGCGGTGGCGGCGGCATTGGCGGCATTGGCATCGGCCGTCGCCGCAGCGGACATCGCTTCTTCGGCTTCCGCAGCGGCCGCGTCTGCTTCACCCTGGGCCTCTGCCAGAGCGGCCTGGGCAGCGGCAACTTGCGCCTCCAATGTGGCCCGCGCCGATTCGTCCCCTTCGGCAGCTTCGGCCAGGGCGGCTACGGCGGCATCGGCCGTCGCCTGGGCATTGGCGGCCGCTTCCTGAGCAGCTTCCACGGCGGCCGTGTCTACGGTGGGCACTTCCACCGTGCTGCCCGACGAGCAGGCAGCAAACAGGGCCATGAGCAACAGCAGTAATATGACAAAATAACGATTTCTTGACTTTCTACTCTTCATTTTTCTTTCTCCTTAAATTTGGTTATTTAGACCCAAAGGGTTTTGAAAATCCTTTGGGTCTGCTCACATAGTCAGCCTTATTCCTTCACTCCGCCAAGCAGCACACCCTTGGTGAAATAGCGCTGGATCCATGGATACACCAGGAGCATGGGGAGCATGGTGAGCAAAACGCTGGCTGATTTAAGCGATTCAATGGAAGAGGTGCTGAAGGCGTTGTACTCCACATATTCGTTGAAGCTGGCGGAGGTGAGGATGTTGCGCAGCAGCACAGGTAACGGCATCAGATCGTTGTCATTCAGATAGAGAATGGGGGTGAAAAATTCGTTCCAGTAGTAGACGGCATAAAAGAGGCCGATGGTCAGGATGATGGGCTTGGACAGGGGCAAAATGACGGAGAATAGAATCTGAATTTCATTGGCTCCGTCTATGCGGGCGGCTTCTTTTAATTCGTCTGGCAGCCCTTCAAAAAAGCTCATCATCACCAGGGTGTTGTAAACGCTGATGGCCGGGGGCAGGATGACGGCCAGGAAGTTGTTGGTCAGCCCCAGGCTGGTGACCAACAGGTAAACAGGCACCAGGCCGGTGTGGAAGAGGAAGGTGAACAGCATGAGCAGCAGGATGATGCGCCGGCCGGGCAGGGAGCGGATGGAGAGGGCATAGGCCAGGGGGATGGTGAGGAAGAGGCTCACGGCCGTGCCGCCCAGCGTAATGATCACACTATTGGCCAGCGACCGGGCAAACAAGGGATGGCTGAGGAGCTGCTCAAATGCGGCCGTTGTCCATTTGGTGGGCGGCAGGAAAAAGGGCACCCCTTCCCGCGTGTAAATATCCAGCGGGATGAAGGCGCTGACGATAACCCGCCAGAAAGGGATGAGGATCGCCGCCAGCACAAAAGTGAGAAAGACCAGGAGGAGGATTTGATAGGTCAGCGCGTCGCGGGTTTTGATTTGGGTCATGGAACGCCCCCCTAAAACAGGCTTTGCTGGGCCACCCGCTTCGCTACACGGTTGGCTACCAGGATAAGAACAAGGCCAATAACGCCTTTGAACAGGCCAACGGCCGTTGCCAGACTAAATTGAAATTGCAAAATCCCCTGCCGGTAGACCCAGGTATCAATAATGTCGCCCACGCTGTAAACAGGTACCGAATAGAGAATAAATATCTGGTTGAAACCCGCGTCCAGGATATTGCCCAACCGCAGCAGCGTCACCAGCACAATCACCGGCAAAATGCCCGGCAGCGAAATGTGCCAGATACGCCGCAAGTGGGACGCCCCATCCACTGTGGCCGCTTCATACAGATGGGGGCTAATCGCCAGCAGCGCGGCCAGATAGATGATGGTACTCCACCCCGTCTCCTTCCAGATGTCCGAGCCAATCACCACCTGGCGGAACCAGGCTGGCGAAGTAAGAAAAGCGATTGGCTCGCCACCAAACCGCTCAATCACCTGGTTGACCAGCCCCGTATCCGGCGAGAGCAGCATTAACAACACACCAAACATGATGACCCAAGAGAGAAAGTGCGGCAGGTAGACCACCGTTTGCACCACCGTGCGGTAACGATGGAACCAGGTTTCATGTAGCGCCAGCGCCAGGATAATGGCAATGGGCATCCCCAAAATCAGTTTGGCGAGGCTAAAAATGACCGTGTTGAAGATAAGTTGTTCAAAGTAGAAAGAGTTGACAAAGGTCTCGAAATGGAGAAATCCGACCCAGGGGCTGCCCAAAACACCTAACAATGGTTTGAAATCTTTGAAAGCAATCTGAGCGTTCCACAAAGGGCCGTAGCGGAAAATGAGGAAATAGAGCAGGGAGGGGGACATCAACAAGTAGAGCCAGCGATGCCGCCACATGGTGCGCCCGGTGCGGCGTATACGCGCTGACCAGGACGGGGCGGCGACCACCTTTTTTTTGACGCCTGCATCCAGGGGGTTGGGTTGTTCCAGGGTTTCTCTTAATGCGCTTTTTGCATCCATGGGCATTTAAGCCTCTTTTGCCCTGGAATTAACCAGGGTCGGGAATAGGTGGGTGACTTTTGTGTAAGATAATTGTACCGGGGGGGAGTTGGACTTTGCCGGTAAATGATTGGACAAAAACGACGGAGCTATCGCGCTTGTACCCCCGGTACAATTCTTAGTGATCGTTTGCCAATAAGTTAGCGATTGGATAATGGGGTAATTAAGTAATTGAGGCGGCTAATTACCAAATTACTCAATTACATAATTACTGCACGGTTACTTATAATAAAGAGCGTAGAAAAGTATTACCTGGGAGTGACATCATGCCTATTGAGTATCACATTGCCCACGGCCAATACCTTGTTTTCAATGCTGCTGGCGCGATCACAGGGAACGAGATTTTGAAGGCCAACGAATGGCTTTACTCTGAGTTCCCGGAAGATGATCTGGCACGATTCCAGCTCTGGGATTTTTCCTCAGCGACAGTAATCAAGGTGGATATAGACAAGATACGGAAGATGGCCGAGCAGGACAAACGTGCAGCCCAATCTCTGGCCAGACTGGTAATCGCCTGTGTGGCGCCAGGCGACCTGTTTTATGGTTTGTCACGGATGTGGCAGGCGTTAGCGGACGATGCGGCCATTGACGCCCATGTGTTCCGAGATCGCCCAAGCGCGGAGGCGTGGATGCTTGCCAAAATCGAGCAGGTCACCCCATATAACAGCGAACACTAACAGGCGTCTATGGGTTTTTATGGTGGCAAAGCAGGCGGACATCTTTTTAGTTTGCCTGGCGGTAAACATTGGGTGAAACGCCGGCCAGGCGGCGGAAGACGCGGCTGAAGTAGGCCGGGTCGTGAAAACCAACCCGCCGGCCGATCACCGTCACACTGTCCGCACTCTGGCGCAGCATTTCTTTGGCCTGGGCAATGCGGTAGCGGTTCAGGTATTCCCACGGCGACAGCCCTAACTCCTGGCTAAAGGTGCGGCTGAGGTAATCCTCG
Source organism: uncultured Ardenticatenaceae bacterium (assembly GCA_964581605.1). GTDB lineage: Bacteria > Chloroflexota > Anaerolineae > Promineifilales > Promineifilaceae > CAADGU01. The sequence continues at coordinate 37,823 of CAZOPF010000025.1, read as the reverse complement.
CTCATGCCCAATTCATCGGCAATTTCGCGGCGGGTAAGTGGGCGGGCAAAATTCTGGTGCAGGTAGGCGATGGCCTGTTTCACTAAGGCGCTCGTTTGCGGCGGCAGTGCCTCCTCGCCGAACAAGGCGCGATGCAGCGAGGCGGCAATTTCGTCCCCGGTGAGCACGCCCTTGTTGTGCAGGGTCACGGCCGTAAACCGTTCCAATCGCTTCACATCTGCCAATGTTAACTGCCGCCCGCTTAAAATAATCACCGGAATCTGCCATGTGCGTTCGTCCGCCCGCAGCCGTTCCAGCACGTCAAAGCCGTCCATTTCCGGCATCATCAAATCCAAAATGATGAGGTCGGGTGGGTCAGCCAGGGCCATTGCCAGACCTTGGGCCCCATTCACGGCCGTCTGCACCCCATGCCCCGGCAGACCCTGTTCCACCGCCGCCATTGCCCGTGCCCGCGCCTGGGGGTCATCGTCCACCACCAGCACCCTGCCCCTCATCCCTCGCGACAGTGCTGGCTCAATGGCCGCCCACAATGCCTGGCTGCTGGCCGGTTTGACGATGAGGCTGGTCAACCCGGCAGCTTCATTCTCCGCGTCCGGCTGGTAGAGCACAAAGGGAGTCTGGCTGAGCCGGGGATGGTTGTGTAGCCGCCGCACCAACTGCCAATCCGCCGCCGCTATATGTGCCACATCCCAGGCCACTACCGCCGGTAGCTCTACTGTCAGCCAGTGGTCAATGTCGTCCTGTGGAGCAATTCGGCGTATCTGCAACTGTCGTTCGGCGCAAAAGGTGGTCACGGCCGTTGGCGGCTCTGATTGTGGCGAAATGAACCAGAGTACGGCCGTTGGCACAGACGGCATGGCTATCTGTTCCACCTTCTCCGGCAGTGGCAGATACAAATGAAACGTGCTGCCCCGTTCCGGTACACTTTCCACCGCCAACTGCCCCCCGTGCAGCACCACCAAATGTTTGGTAATTGCCAGCCCCAGGCCAATACCACCCGTCAAACGACCACCCGGTTCATGCGTAAAAAACGGGTCATAAATACGGCCCACCAACTCCGGCGCAATGCCCATACCCGTATCGGCCACCCATACATGCAACTGCGTGGGCAGTGCCTCCGCCCCCAACGTAATCTGCCCCTGCGCCGTAAACCGGGCCGCATTACTGAGCAAATTGAGCAAAATCTGGCGCAGCCGCACCGGATCGGCGACAACTTCCGGCAGAGCGGGCGGCAACTCCAACCGCCAGACCACCGCCCCACCCACCGCCGCATCTTCGGCCAACGCCACAAACGCTTCCTCGATCAACGGCCGTGGTGGCATCAGCACCGGATACAAATCCAGGGCGTTAATCTCTGCCCGCGACACATCGAGTAAATCGTTGATCAGGCGCAGCTGGTGCTCGGCGCTATGCTGGATGTGCCCCAGGTCTTGCGCCAGCGCCGGCGGGGGGGTCTGCGGCGCATTCAGCAGCCGCTGGGTATGGCCGATGATGATGTTCAACGGGGTGCGCAATTCATGGCTCACATTCGCCAGCAGCCGCGTCTTGATCTGGTCGGCGCGTTCGGCCGCCAGCCGCGCCGCCTGCGATTCCTGAAAGAGCAGCGCCCCCTTCAACGCCGTGCTGATGTGCCCCCGCAACACTTCATACACCGCCCCATCCCGCGGACCAATCTCAAATATCACAAAACCCAACGGCTCCGTTTGAAAATAAAGCGGCTCCACCAGCAAGGCGAAGCGGCGTTTGGGCAGCAAATCAGGGGGAATGAGCAGGTTGGATGGGTAGCGGCGGTCAGAGGGGTGACGGCCGTCTGCCCCTGCATCGGTACGGCAACCATCCGTATACGCCAGCTTAAGCTGAACGTACTCCGTGCTGACGGCCGGGTTTTCATACAGCGCCAGGTAACAACTGGCAATACCCAGGTCAGGCAACCGTTCGGCCAGCACATCAGCCAGCCGGTCCACATCAAAGGTGGTGATGAGCGCCTGCCCAATGTCGCGCAGCAAATTATTTTGCCGTTCTAGTTGCAGTTGCCGCCCAATTTGCGCGCGCTGGATCGCCTCGCCAATAACCACCCTGGCCTGCCCCAACAGCCCTTCCGCCCGTAGCTGTTGCCGGTCATCCAGCACCGGCAGCAATTCCCGGCGCAACACAGAAATGGCGCCCTGCCAGGCGGCCGTTTCGTCCCCATCCAACACCCCCTGCTGCAACATGCCATCCAGCGCGGTGCGGAAATGATTTCCCGTCCGTGTATCTTCCTCCAACTCCGCATGGAAAGCGTCAACCAATTGTTTGGCCCAGGTTGCAGCCACGCCCTGGCTGCTGATCACCTGCGCAATCTGGCGCGTCAATGCGGCCTGTGCCCGCCGCAACGCCATTTTGACATTGGGCACGCCACCCGGCGCACCACCCGGCGCACCACCCGGCACGCCACCCGGCGCACCCTCGCCTGCCGGCTCCACGGCCGCCAGATAGACGGACTGCGAGGGGCAGCCACACGACTGCCGCACCAATAGTTGCGAATCGAGCAACACCTGATCCGGCGCTGCCTGTCCCCGCAGCCGGTTCACCAGCACATTCACCGCCTGCCGCCCCTGCTCATAAAACGGCAAGGAGACAGAGGTGAGGGCCGGTCTGACGAGGCGACCTTCTTCAATGTCGTTGAAGCCCACCACAGCCACATCACCCGGCACCCGAATGCCCCGTTCGGCCATCATATTGATGGCCCCAATGGCCAGCAAATCACTGACGGCCACAACGGCTTGAAAATCGGTTCCTGGCCGTAGCCCGCGCTCATCCAACAGCACGCGCATGGCCTGTGCGCCCTTTTGCCAGCCTAAGGAAGGGGCGACCAGCGCGGGATCGGGGTCTAGCCCTTTTTCTTTGAGCGCATCCAGGTAGGCATGGTACCGTTCCAGGGCGTAAGGGTGGCTTTCTGGCCCGCGCAGGAGGGCAACGCGGCGGTAGTCATGCACGTCTACCAGATGAGAAATCAGGTCGTGCATCCCCTGGTAGCCGTTGATGGAAACAAGTGACCCATGTTCCAGGGGCCAGGCCAGGCTGACGATGGGGAGGGGTTGGTAACGGCCGTGTAACTCTGCCACCTCCGCCGCTGGCGCCGCCCCTGCCAGAGCTGATGTCCAGCTAACCAGCCCATCGAGCAGATGAGTATTCACAAACTGGTAGATAAGGTTGCGTTCGGCTTCAAACTCTTCGGTGGCGTGCAAACGGCCGCCGGGGTAGCAGATCAGGTTGGCGTCGTGGGCCTGGGCAGCGTCTATCACCCCCGGCCACAAGACACGGGAGGAGCCAATGTGAATGTTGGCGGAGAGAAAGCCAATGGTGGGACGATTCGTTTGCGGCCGTCCGCTATCTGTTTGTGGTCTCAACTCATCTCTTCTACCCAAAGCGGTTTTAGTTAACTGGTAACTCTTGCTCTTTTACTTCCACCGCCTTGCCAAACGTAGACCAGCGCATCCCGGCGCGGATCATGTAATACGCACCCAGCAGCGTGATGGGCAGCCACAGGGCGGCATGTAGCACCAATGTATAGGCGGTGGCAATTTCTTTGGGCACGCCATACAGTTCCAACACAGCAATGCCTGGTGCATCAAATGTACCCACATAACCGGGCGCGGCCGGGAATGTGGTCATCAAATTGACTACGCCATTCATTAGCATCAGGGCAAAAAAGCTCACCTGGAAGTCAAATGCCTGCATCACAAACCAGTATTTCACTGTTTCCAGCAACCAGATGATGATGGATGTGAAGAAAATCATCAGCACACTGCGGAAACTGCGTAAGGATTCCAGCCCTGCCAAAAACCGTTTGAGAAATGTTAGCAGGGGATGGTGGATGCGGTGCGGGAATATCTTGTAACTGATCGTTTCGGCCAGCCTATAAAACCAGTCAGGAAAGGCGGCCAATCCAAAAAAGAGAGCCAACGCCAGAAAAAAAGCGAGGCTGGCATAGTTGACCAGGGCGCGGATAAAGTCGCTACCACCCGGCAGGGGCGTAAAAGGCAAAGCGACGAATACAAAGATGAGCATGACTAGCCCATCAAAAACTCGCTCCACGACTACCGTAGCCAGGCTGGCGCTCATGGGAATGGCTTCTCGTTCACGCAAGACGAAGGAGCGCAGCACTTCGCCCGCCCGCGCCGGGTAGACGTTGTTGCCCATGTAGCCAATGACGACGACGGGGAAAAGGCGGATGAGGGGGACGTGTTTTAACGGCCGTAACATATAATCCCACCGCCACGTCCGCGCCCACACTGCCAAAAAGTAGACCACGATGCCTGGTAGAATCCACGCATACCGCGCCGATTGCAGATAGCCCCACACTACATTTAGTTCCAGGCCGCGCAGCGCCAGCCACATAAAAAAGGCGCTCACCAGCAGCCCCAGCCATAGTTTCCAGTTTTTCAACAAGCCATACCCCAATATCTCAATATACACCCCGCACCAGGGCGAAGCGCAATTGTACCCCTTCGTTTGACAATTGGCAGTTGCCCTTTGACAATTGGGACGTATGGATGATCTGACAACGGCCGTGACCCACAAAGCATACGACCTCGGCTTTAACCTGGTGGGGTTTGTGCCCGCCCAACCGGCGCGGCGGCTGGACGCTTATTTGCACTGGTTGGAGGCGGGGCTGCACGGCCGTATGGAGTACCTCTCCCGCCCTGACCGCATCACCCGCCGCCAGGATCTCAACGTCATTTTGCCCGGTGTGCAAACCATCCTCTGCGTGGGGCTGGATTACGCCACGCCGCCGCTGCCCCCCGCCATCGCTAATGACCCATCACGCGGCCGTATCTCCAACTATGCCTGGGGGCCAGATTACCACGAGGTGATGACGCCCCGCCTGGAAAAGTTAGCGGAGTGGCTGGCGGGGCAGGTGAAGGGCACGGCCGTCCACAGCCGCGTCTACGTAGATACCGGGGCCATCCTGGAACGCGACCACGCCGAAAGCGCCGGCCTTGGCTTCACTGGCAAAAACACGATGCTCATTCATCCCCGGCGCGGCTCCTTCTTCTTCCTCGGCGAAATCCTCACCACCCTCTCTCTTCCCCTCTCTCCCTTCCCCCTTCATAATTCACAACTCATAATTCATAATTCCCCCCCGCCTTCCTGCGGCTCCTGCCACCGCTGCCTGGACGCCTGCCCCACCAACGCTTTTCCGCAACCTTACGTGCTGGATGCGCGGCGCTGCATCTCGTATCTGACGATTGAGTTGAAGGAGTGGATTCCGGTAGAGCTACGGCCGCTGATGGGCAACTGGATTTATGGCTGTGATATTTGCCAGGAGGTGTGTCCGTTCAACCGTTTTGCCAAACCATTACCGCAATATCTCAATACCTCAATATCCCATCACGCGGCTCCGCCCCTCCTCGACCTGCTCACCCTCACCGAGGACGACTTCAGCCAACGTTTTGCTCACAGCCCCATCAAGCGGCTGAAGCGGGTGCGGTTTTTGCGGAATGTATGTGTGGCAGTGGGCAATTGGGGCAGTGACACGGCCGTGCCCGCCCTCATCTCGCTCCTTTCCGACCCACACCCGCTGGTGCGCGGCCATGCCGCCTGGGCGCTGCACCAGATTGGCAACCCCGCCGCTCAAACGGCTCTGGCTACGGCGCTGGAAACGGAAACGGATACGGCCGTGCGCCGTGAACTCGCCGGGCTATAACTCCTGCTGTTCAAACACGGCCGTACTCACCACAAACAGCACCACAATCAGCACAATGGTCATCACCAGTGCGCCGCCGTTGGCCGGGGGAGCGGCTGTTTCCAACCCCAACTGACTCGCCCAGGCGACCAATCCGCCGGGCATGAGTGGGCCAATGCGCGGCAGGCTGCCCGCCAGCAGCAAAATGACCGCCCCCACAAAGGCAATGCCCGCGCCCGCCACCGTGCTGTCGGCGATGGTGCTGCCTAATAAGGTCACTGCCGTCAACACCAGCAGCCACAGCCAGAGCAGCAGATTACCCAGCAGGAATGGGCCAAATGCCAGCCCGCCAAAGAGCACATCGGTGTAATAATAGGCCCCTACCGCCGCCAGCAGCAGCGCCAGCAAAAAGAGCGCCCCCTGCGCCGCCAGTTTGCTCAACAAAAACGACCAGCGGGTGAGCGGTTTGCTGAGTACCATCACGGCCGTGCCCTTTTCCTTCTCGCCCGCCACGGCCCCCATGCCCGACACAATCACCAGGATGAAACCAAACTGGGTGATGTTTTCAATGTATTGGGCGACCGCATCACCGGTCGTTGGTTCAGGAATGAGGGCGGCGAACTGCTCCGCCCCTTCAATGCTGGTCAGCAGTTGCGGCGTGAATTTTGCCAGCAGCGGCGACAGGAGGCCAAAAACCAGGAAGATGGCGGCCACCACCAGCACCCGCCGGGTACGCCACTGCTGTTGGAGTTCTTTAGCCACGGCCGTGCCCAACAAAACCAAATCGGTGCGCGGTGAATTCAGTTGGCGCGGCGGCTGCGGTTCGCGCGGCCAGATGCGCCACAGCCAGAGCAGCCCCAGCCCGGCCAGCAGCACAAAAATCCCTTCCATCAGCCACACACTGTCCAGGTATTGGGGCAGCAAGACAGCCAGCGTATCAAAAAAAGCATGGAACAGGAGGGCCGCCAGCACATAGAGCGGATTACGCCGCTTAAAGGCCAGCCAGACCAGCACCGAGGCCGCCACATGCAAACTCATCGCCGCGCACCGCTCGACGAACGGGGCAATGCCAATGAGCGGTGAACCTTGAATCGCCTCTAGTTGCTGGCTGACGGCCGTCAGTTGTTCGGCCGTCAACCCCAGACTATTCAGGTCTACCCCTTCTAAAGCCAGCAGCGAAGTCAGCCCGGCGGCGGTCAGCACCGCGCCAAACAGCATCGCCTCAATGCCACCGTGCCCCAACCCCACCATCACACCGTCGCTAAACTGCTCGGCCCGGTGGTAGCGGAACAAAATCCAGAAGGCGACCACGCGGGCCAACGTTTCAGACAATGCCGCCGCTAGTCCCAGGACAACGGCCGTGCGCCACAAATCGGGCGCATCCGGGTCAATGGGGCCAATCAGCCCCACGTCCGCCAGCCACTCATTCAGCGGCAGGTGATATACCTGCGCGGCCACAAACGCGGCCATGCCCACACAAAACAAAAACCAGGCCACCACATACCGCCGACGCAACCAGGCCGCCAGTGCCAGCGGCAAGGCGATGATGCCAAAAATGGAGAGGGAATAGACAAATAGCGTCATAGCCAAAGGGGTGGCAAGTGGCAGGTTGCCGGTTGCAGGTTCTCCTTACTTGCCACTTGCAACTTGCCACCTGCCACCATCATCATTCACTCACCGACAGGAATATCTCCTCCAACGACGGCCGTACCCATTCATACCGCTCCAACACCGCCCCCTGCTGCACCAGCAGCGGCAGCAAAGCGTGTTTGGCTGTGTCCACGTCGTTCACGCGCAAGCGGAGACGGCCGTTTTCATGCGCGACCTCCACCACCCAGGATTGTTCGGCCAGCAAAGCCGCCAGTTCCGCCGCGCGTTCCGCATCGGCCAATTCCAGTTCTACCATATCCGCCGCATATTGGTGCAGCAATTCATCCCGCGCCGCCACCAGCAGCAATTCTCCCTGGCGAATGATGGCTACGGTGTCGCAAATGCGCTCCACATCACCCAAAATATGGCTGGAAAAAAAGACCGTTACCCGGCCGCGCAAACTCTCAATGAGGGTTAGCAGTTCATAACGACCGGCCGGGTCGAGGGCGCTAGTCGGTTCATCCAACAGCAACACCGGCGGGTTATGCAGCAACGCCTGGGCCACGCCCAACCGCTGCACCATGCCGCCGGAAAATCCACGAATCGGCCGTCTGGCCGCATCCGTCAATCCGGCCAGCGCCAATACTTCCTCGCTGCGCCGCTGCCGGGTCGTTTTATCCATCTGGAACAATTTGCCCACGTAATCCAGGTAGTCGCGGGCGCTCATCCAGGGGTAGAAGGCGGGGTCTTGGGGCAGGTAGCCAAATTGGGCGCGGGCGGCGCTGTCCGCCTGGGTCGTTTCTACTCCGGCAATCCAGGCACGCCCGGTAGACGGCCGTGCCAGCCCCGCCAGCAACCGCATCGTTGTCGTTTTGCCCGCCCCATTGCGCCCCAAAAAACCAAAAATGGAGCCGGCAGGAACTTCTAAATTCAAGGGCTTCAGCGCCTCCACCTCCCCATAGCGGCGGCTCAAATTTTCACAACGAATGGCAAACTCATTCATCACGCCCTACGACGAAATAGAGAATGGGGCCAATCATGTTGAAGAAGAGGATGATCAACACCCACAGCCATTTGGGGCCTTTGGTTTTTTCGCGCCGGATCAGGTCTACCAGGGCGGCAATCACCAGCGCCAGTTGAATGAGCAAAATGGGAATCAGCAAGGGGATATACGGCCGTAACTGCTCCAACCCATCCATAAAAACCTCCTGTAACGTGATCCACGCGGGGCGCGAAAATCACCGCTTACTGCTAACCGCTTACTGCTAACGGAATGGTGTTCGCCAGTATAAAACCGGGCGTATGCATCTGAGCCTGGTCAACGGCCGTGCCGGACATGCTCCATGGCCCTGTGTGTTTAATTTGCACCTGGACGAGGTCGCCCTGGCGGTCACGGCCGTCGCTAAAAAAGACCAGCTTGTTTTGCGGCGTGCGGCCGCGCCAGCGCCCCTTGTGCAAATCTTCCACCAACACCTCCACCGTTTCCCCCAGGTAACGGCGGTTAATCTCGTGTGACACCTGCTTTTGCATCTCTTCTAATAAATGGAAGCGGCGGCGCTTTTCCTCGTCCGGCACATCGTCCTCCATGCGCCGGGCGCTGACCGTGCCAGGGCGCGGGCTATAACGCGCCAGATGCACTTTATCCAGTTTCAACTCCGCCAGAATGTCATAGGTATCCATAAACTGGGCATCCGTTTCGCCCGGAAAACCCACGATGATGTCACAATGCACGGCCGCATCAGGGATAATGCCCCGAATTTTGTGTACCAGATCGCGATACTGCTCGCGGCTGTATTCCCGCTTCATATTTGCCAGCACTTCATTGTTGCCCGCCTGGATGGGCACTTCAATCTGGGGCATCACCTTGGGCAAATCGCGCACGGCGTACAAAATCTTGTCCGTCATGTAATTGGGATGGCTGGTGAGAAAACGAATACGCTGCAAACCATCCACGTCGTTAATCACCGTCAACAGGTCGGCCAGATCGGGGCCATCGGGCACATCGTAACCGTAGCGGTCTACAATCTGCCCCAGCAGCACCACCTCTTTCACCCCCTGCGCCACCAGCGAGCGCACCTCGGCGGCAATTTCACCCACCGGGCGACTGCGCTCCTTGCCCCGCTTTTGGGGAATAATGCAAAAGGTACAGGCGTGCGAACAGCCATACACAATGGAAACGGGCGCAGAGACAAGCTGCCCGCGCTGCTCCGCCGGTAAGATGACGGCCCCATCCATCAGCGCATGGCGGCGACTGGTGGCCTCCAAGTCCAGTGCCAGCCCTTCATCCTGTTTCAAATGGTTCACCAGCGGCAACCCATCGGTGGCCGGTTCCATGAACACATCCACAAAAGGGAAACGTTCTTCTAGCTGCTCATTGCCGCGCACACCGACCACGCAGCCCATGACGGCAATGGTTTTGTCTGGGTGTTTTTCTTTGAGCGGCCGAAGATTATGCAGCTTGCCATACGCCTTGTCTTCGGACTGCTGGCGCACGGTGCAGGTTTCCAGCACGATCACGTCGGCGTCTTCGGCGCGGGGGGTGGCAGCATAACCGAGCTTTTCCAGCTCGGTGGCTACCCGCCGGGCATCGGCATAGTTCATCTGGCAGCCGGTAATCCAAAAATGGTATTTCTTACTCAAGAGGGCAAATCTCCAAATTGCTTCCGGTATTGATCTAGCAGTAAATTCAATTCCGCGGCGCGTTGTTCGGCTTCCGCGGCGCGTTGGGCGGCTTCGTTGGCGCGTTGGGTGGCTTCGGTGGCACGCTGCACCGCT
>CAZOPF010000025.1:0-27690 GCA_964581605.1 uncultured Ardenticatenaceae bacterium | reverse complement strand
GGCACGCTGCACCGCTTCGTCGGCCAGTTCAACTCCAACAGGCAACAACTCCCCATCCAGGGTAGCCCAGCGCAGCCAGTTTGTTTCAATGTGCTTGTATTCGCCATACCAGTCAACCAGCATCAGGTTTAACTGGCGGCTGATCAATCGCCCCTGGGCGTCTGGTTTGATCGGCCGATATAAACCATCGCGTAAAACAAAACCAGCACGTTCACCAGTAAAGGGATGGTAATAAAAGTATTCGGGCACCCGCAGACGATCCTGGTAAATATCTTTCTTTTCGTTCTTGTCAGAGCGGGCGGTGCTTGTGGACATCAGCTCGATAACGACGTCAGGGCCTTTGCCCTCTTCCCAGACAACCCAACTTTTGCGCTCACGCCAGGGGACGCCCAAGGCGACAAAAAAATCGGGGCCGCGAAAGTCATAATCACGCACTTGTTCGGGGCTGAAGTAAACAAACATGTTGCCGGCGGCGAAATAATCACGTCCGGCAAAAGCCAGATCGATCTGCTCCAGAAGCAGGTGCATTTGGGTCACGTGCCGCCAGGTTTCCATAGGTATGCCATCGTCGTAGGGTAATTCGTCTTCGGTGGGCGGCCGCTTGATGTCTACTTCTTCCAGTTCGGCAAACAGGGGTTCGGCCATTAGCTTACTCCAATCTGCTCACAATCCATATTTCTTGTAAATGAAAAGTGATTCTATCCCTGGCAAATTGGGGCGTCAAATAGTCTTGGACGGGCGCGGGGGCCTGGGTGAGCAGGGCGCGTAGGCGCAGACGGTCTGGAGCAGAGAGATGAATCGCCCAATCGTGAAAGAAGTAAGGCACGGCCGTGACCCTTATCAATTCCAACCTTAACCCACTCTGTCGCAGCATAACCTCCCATTCGGATTGGCTTAATGCCGGCCGCCAACCGCTCATCTGCAAAAAGGCATTAACGTATTGGCCCGCCCGCCGCTGCTGGTCTGCTTTTTTGCCACGCAGCCGGCTGCCGGGCACAACCACATCCCGCACCGAAAGCAAACCGGAAGGCTTCAGTTCGGTTGTAACGGCCGTCACGAACCAATCAGTTATGTCTGCTGCTGTTTGGGAAAGGTAATAGTGAGTAAGACAATCAACAGGCATAGGTGGTCAGGGGTTCACCCAGGCCAGAGCTGAACAACTGCCATGATCATGCACAATGAGGGTCTGGTAATTGTAGTCGGGCGCAACCAGGTTGATGATGCCATTATTCATTACTTGTGCCAGCCAACGGCCGTCGGCCGACCAGTCAAAGGTAAATGCCGGAATGGAAACAGAAGAGCCGGCCATAAACGTTCGTGTCTGGTTGGCGACCAGATCATGCAGGTAATACACAAATACTCCTGGGGGGGTAAGGAAAACATCTTGGGGTGCGCCGGTTGTCACCAGATAACGGCCATCAGGCGAAAATCCTAAGTAGTGTGGGCTGATATGGTTAAATTGCAGGCGGTTTTCAATAATACCTTCGCGCCAATTCACCAGAAAGATGAAATCCTGGGCACGTGAGGTAGCCATCACCACCAGCCATTCTGGGCGCTGGGGATGAGGCAGGATGTAGCGAATGGACAGATTTAACGGCCGTGCCCCTTCCGGTAATGCAGCTAATAACTCGGCCGTACCCAAAATACGCTGCGGCATATCATCGGCCGTTGTTGCTATCATTACCTGCTGCTCAGAGTCTGCCACTGTCGTAGGGATAGTCTGTAAATAACCATACGTTTCATCGTCAATCCAGAACGGCGCGTCACCGCCGGGCGCAGGTAAGGCTATCTGGCTGGCTGGTTGGCCGGTGGCGTCAGCACGGTAAAGAGGGACATTAGCAATGGGGGGCGTGTTGTCCATCATCAAGACACGGCCGTCAACGGGCGCTAACAGGCCATTACCTAAGAAACCAGCGGCTGCCAGAAGCATTTGCTCTCCATTCGGTGACCAGATGGGGATACCACTTAATGGGGAGCTCTCACAACCGGCTTCATTACAAGCCGCCAGGTCTACCAGCATGGGATGAGGGTCCATACCGTCGGCTGGCACCGCATAAACCAATAAATAACGGCCGTCAGGATCAACCTGCCCCCAGGAAAACGCCAACGGATACGCCGTGTTAATGGTCGGCGAACCAGCGCCATCGCGCCAGAGCAGCGTTTCGTAGGTCTCATCTTCCAGCCAGATGGCTTGCAAAACCACCGCCTGGTCATCTGGCAGCGGGCTGGCAAACATCAATCCATCCAAAACAAATTCCTCTTGCCAGGATTCATCCGCCAGATGGTAACGGTACAACGTAGAGGTCATGGAATCTGCAAATTCGGCCGTACAGGTGAGCAGCAAATCGTGTTCGGGCAGAGGAATAGGCAGCGGCCCCTGGCTGGCTATCAATTGGGAGTGAGCAAACAGCCACCAATCTCGCAATAACCGCTCCTGTACCATTTCGCCTTCCTGCTGCTGCGCCCCCAACAAGCCAGCCAGCCATTGGGATAAGATTTGTGGCTCATTGAGGCTGGTCAAAACGGTTATGGGCGGCGGCGCAGCTGATTGGCGCATGAAAAAGTCTACAAAAGCATACAACTGCCAGCCATCGGTATCTGTCAATGGTTGGAATGTGGATTCTTGCCAGAAACGGAACAGGGTGTCTCGATAAATGCCCGTGTTGATGACCTGGGCGTGTGTAGCGGGGGTGACGGGCCACGGCCGTAGCCCCATCTGGCTCAGTTGATATTCCAGGAATGCCTGATAAACGGGCGCATGAGCACAACATTCCCACTCGGCCAGTTCTGTAATGAGTGCGGCCGCCACCGCCGCACCATATCCGCGCAACAATGCTTCATACCCGGCTTCGTCTACGGGCAGCCCTACCAGAGTGGGCGCAGGCAAATTCAGCCGTAAATTACCATCATACAAATTGGCCGGATCGGTGAGCGCCAGGAGGGAAGCGGGATCGGAATCCAGCCGGACGGTCAGGCGTAAATCATTCGGACAGACGAGCGGGTTGATCTGGCGGCAGGTGGTGGTGATGACGGCCGTTAAATCTTTGGCCAGGCGTTCGACAACGGCCGTGTCCCGTTCGGGGTAGGTTAACGTCAAACGCCGGTTCTCGGCCGTCTGCCAGCCACCCCAAAAAGCCTCATCGGGCGGCGCTAACAGCCAGCGTGTACGGCCGCGCCGGTACACGGCCGTGTGTTCTAGCATGACCGCTTCTTCGCCATTACCGGTCTTATGTTCTTGGAAAAAATAAAGCTCGGCCGCATTCATATCTGGGGCGACATCAACGCGAATGAATTGTTCATCCGTTGGTGACAAATCGGCATACGCATCGCTGGCGGCGGCCAGGGGCATACTCATAAAGGAGCGATCATAAAACAAACCCTGTTCTAGCAGTTGTTCATAGGTATTTGTCCAGACCGGCTGCCGCGCCGAAAGTAATGGGGCAAACAATTCTAAATCCTGGTCAGCGACCGCCCGGTTCACCAGATTATGCGAAGACAATACATCCGTTTCAATGGCTGCCGTCAACGTTTCAATCCGCCGTGCAAATTGCCAATAGACGGCCAGAGCAGCCACTATCAGTAATACGCCAATCATCAACAGCACCCGCCACTGCCGTTTGGGAGAACGGCCAGGGGGTTGCGGCGGCGTTTCGGCCGTCTCCCATCCACTATCATCCTCGGTCTGCCAATCGAAATTCTCGCTCATGCTTTGTCTATTCTACCCAGGTCGCAAAATTGCATACACCAAAACCATAGATCACCATCTGATCAAAATCCGCTTCTGGGGCGGTGACATGAAGAAATTCACCATTTACCCGCAGCAACCAACGGCCGTCGGCTGACCAATCAAATCCCGGTAAGGCGATATTATGCCTCGACCGATACCTGTTGTGTTGGCCGGTTGCCGGGTTCAAGTTGATAATCTATCAAAGCCTGATGGAAAAGCCCTTGCTCACAGCAGCGCCACCCTGTGTGGTAAACCAGCACGGCCGCAATAACATGGGCGGCGTAGGCGCGTAACCAGGCCCGTTCCCCGGCTGCGTCTATGGGGCGGCCCACCAGAGTAGGTGCGGGCAGGTTGAGGATGGGTTGGTGGGTGAGCATAACTACGGGGTCGCCGGCTTGCAGCAGGCTGGTGGGATCGGTATCCAGACGAATGGTGTAGCTGTTGGCCACCGGACAGGATAGCTCCAGTTTGTGGCAGGCGTGCGCTAACTCTGCTTCCAGGCCCAACAACAGCTTTTCGGCCAGCTCTTTGTCTCGTTCCGGGCAAATGATGCTGAGGCTTTCGCCGTTTACCACCTGCCACTCGCCCCAAAACCTGGCATCTGGGGCCGCCATCAACCAGCGATCTGACCCGCGCCGGAACAAGGTGGTGGTTGCCAGAGTGATGGTTTCAGCACGGCCGTCTGCGTAGAACACAATAAACGGTTGGCTTGTTATTATTTCGGCTTCGGTGAGGTCTGGCGCCGGTTTGACTTCTACAATTTCCGGCGTGTTTCTGTTGGCAGGAGGGAGCAGCCCCATAGACCATCGTTCCAGCAGCAAATCCTCATCCAACAGCGCCAGTTGCCCTTGCCACCAGACGGGCGATGCGCCGGAGAGAACAGTTTTGATCAAATCTGCATCCTGGTTTTGCGCCGCCTGGGCATACAATGTGTACGCTGCGCGTACTTCTTGGGTCACCAGGTGGGTGGCCGTTTCCAGACGTTGCCGCATGTGCCCGGCCAGCCAACAACCACCAACCATGAGCACACATGCGCCACCAGCCAACAACCAACGCCAGGGACAACGACTGCGTTTCTTTTCAGGCTGTTTGGGCGGTAATTCCGGCCATGGGGATTCTTCGTCTGTTACCCACTCAAAACCTGTTGTCACAACTTATTCCCGCCAATATGCCTGCTCACACGCGCCATGATCATGGAAGGCAAATTGTTGATATTGGTAATCTGGCGCGCCAAAAATCAGGTAGCCATCACCAGTCTGAATATACCATTTTCCATCTTGTGACCAGGAAAGGCCACCTGGGGTTTGTGAGAATGGGAGTTGTTGCTCCACCCCGGTTCCCAGGTGGCGTAGGGTAACGGCCGTACCTTCCATACTGCTGATGTCATAAATAACTAGCCAACGGCCATCGGGTGAAAGATGCCCCCAGGATGTGCTATTACTCTGGAACAACAGCATGACATCCTGCATCGCAAACCCATCGGGCGTTAATGTGATGGCAAAAAAGTAATTGATTGGCATTGATCCTGAGCTTGAGGAGGCTTGGACATACAACCGATCCGGCTGGTTGGGCACGGCAAGGGGAGTGCTGATGAAGAGTGATTCAGGGCGATCTATCTCTGGAATAGCCGCCAATAGCTCATCGGCGGCGAACAACCGGCGGGGGCTGTCTTCTCCTACTACGGCCGTCACCCATACCTGCCGCCCCCCTTCATCCGCCCGCAAGTAGCCATAGGTGGTGTCGTTTATCCAAAACGGCCGTTCCCCCACCCCCACCACTTTATTATTCTGGCCTGTAGCATCCCCTAACCAGAGGGGTGGGGAAGCTGATAGATCATCCCGCTCTACATCTTCAGACAGTGTGAGGAGTGTCTGGCGGCCGTCTGGCGACCAGGTTATCAGCCCGGCGGGTTGAGGCAGGCAATCACCCTGGCGACAGGCAGCCACATCCAGCAGGCGGAATTCGGCTGGCGTATTTTCAATGCCCCAACGGCCGAGCAGGAGATAACGGCCGTGTGGGTCTGCCCCCCACAGATAAAAGTTATTCATGCCTTCATCCAACACAAAAGAAGCAATTACCTGGCCATCTTCCAGCAACGTGTAGGTAATTTCACCTGGCTCCTCACTCAGGGATTCCACCATAAAGGCCAGTTGCGGATCAGAAACAACAGGTTGGGCATACGCCCAAAAAGGGGTCATTTCCTCCATAAAAAGCTCACGCCAATTTTTGGTTTCTGGATCATATTTATGCAGGCTGACACGGCCGTTAAAAGGCCCCACGTTGCAAATCATCTGGATAACACCCGGCAGAGGAATGGTGGGCGGTTCTATGTTAGCGGCCGTGGTATGCTGGATGATATGGTAAAAAAAGGCTTGATCCACTTCATTGTGGGCAAACTGAGTGGCGGCATACTGGTTCACCCAGTTCGTCACACCGCGTGACTGCCCCAGGTTTCGTTGCATATCGGCCAACGTAACGCCCGGAGCGACCACAGACTCTAAAAATTCTACAAAGGCATAGAGCTGCAGCTGATCAATTGTTGAAAAGGAGGGGCGGTTAATCAGTAATCGCGTGATACCCCCCATCAGCGGTGATAGAATCAGCTGATCATAAGCCGCCTGCGTTAGAGGCCAGGGGCGCAAGCCAAGCTGATGCAACTGCCGCGCCAACAAACTTTCATATAACAATTGCCAGCGACAACATTCATAACCAACCTGGTAAGTAATCAACTCTCTGGCAACTTGGGCGCCATAGGCGCGAAATAATGCTTGATAACTGGCCTCATCCACCGGCAAGCCAACCAGCGATGGTGTGGGTAAATTGGCAGGTTGTATGAGGCTGCTGGCGGCCGTCTGGAACCGTATTTGAACATGGCCCCTGCTCTGGCAAGGGGTGATTTCCAGGCAAATGGTGGCCACCAATTCGTCCAAATCCTTCGCCAGACGGGTTGCAATCTTCTCGTCACGCGCCGGGTATCTGACGATGATGTGGTCACCCATATAGGCGGCCGTCTCTCCCCAAAATTCGTCGTCCGGCGGCGCGTAAAGCCAGCGAGTTTTTCCCTGGCGGTACACGGCCGTCTGCCGCAAGGTCACTGTCTCTGTGATGCCTTGAAGATTGAGTAGTTGGTACGATTGTTCGCTTTGCACTTCGGCGGAAAAGAGGTCAGAGGAGAGGGTAACGGTCAGGGGGTCGCTGGCGGTGAGGGGCACGGCCGTCCAACCCAACAAGGGCGGACTACTAAACCAGCCTTCCGCCACCAATGTTTTTTGCGCTTGCACCCAGGCCACATCCCGCCCCGATAACAATGATTTGAGCAAATCCACATCCTGTTGACCGGCCACACGATGCAAAAAGAGGTGGGCGGCACGTACATTGCTTTCCACGTTGGCCGTAACCGCGCTTACCTGCCGGTTAATTTGCCAGCGCACGCCAGCGGCCAACAAGAGGGCGATCAGCAGGAACAATCCAAGTGGTTTCCAGGGAAATGAGGGGGACGGCCGTAGGGCCTGTGTGGCAATCTCTTCCTCCCAACCAGACTCTTCCTCGGTTTTCCAATCAAACTCGTTGGACATACCTACCAGTTTAAGTCAATTCTGGCAAAATGTTTTCTACGATTGCCTGACGATTTTCGAGTTCTAATGGATGATTCACTTACCACGTACAACAATAAACTTGACTGACGGCTACACATCAACTCGTAAAATAATGCCGTTTTGCGCCGGATCACGCAGATAGAGGCTGTTATTGTGTTGTTCGGTAGCGATATTGGCCTCTTGCAGGCGCACGGCCGCAGCCTGCAACGCCTCCTCATCGGGCAGTAAAATCTCGTACCACTCCAGCCCCACCGAACCAGGCGGGGGCGCAGGCGCACCCACCCCGGCCCACGTATTAAGGCCAATATGGTGGTGGTATCCGCCCGCCGACACAAAAGCGGCACTGGGACCATAGCGCATGATCAGGTCAAAACCGAGTACCTGAGTGTAAAACGCTTCTGCTTCGGCTAAATGGGCCACATGCAGGTGAATATGACCGATGGTAGTATCTGCGTGCAAGCCATTCCAGGTATGATCACGGCCGTGTAATTCACCCAGGACGCTTTCTACATCAAACGCTTTGGTATCCATCTGAATCTGCCCATTGAGAAGAGGCCACTCATTCCGAGGGCGGTCGCGGTAAATCTCAATGCCGTTCCCATCTGGATCAGACAGATACAGCGCCTCGCTCACCAAATGGTCTGAGGCTCCGCCAATGCGTGTTTCCGTCTCAATTAGATTCTGGAGTGTAAGCGCCAGTTCCAGCCGCGAAGGCACGAGGATAGCAAAATGATAAAGGCCAGTAGTCCGTCGTGGGTGAACGGCCGTTGGCAATTCGCGCAGTACCAACAACTCCCGTCCACCCGCTCCCAGGTAAGCCACCTCCCTTTCCTGCCGGTGCAGCTTTAGACCAATTTTATGCTGGTAATATGGCAGCGACCGACCAAAGTCCGAAACTGCGAGAAAGACGGTGCCAATTTTACTGTCCGGGTGAATGCTCATATGACAAGTATAGTGGCGAAAAGTGAACAGTGAACAGTGAACAGTAGATAGTAAACAGCGCTCCAAACTGTTAACTGTTCACTATTTACTGTTTACTGATTTTCCGACTAAGCAAAAACCACTTCCGCTTCAGCTACTTTCACCAGCTCCAGTTCAATTTCAATCTGGATTTTATCGCCCACCAGAACACCGCCGGTTTCCAGCGCTTGATTCCAGTTCAACCCCCAATCCTTGCGGTTAATGGTGGTGTTGGCCGAGAAACCGACGCTGATTGTACCCCAGGGGCTTTGCGCCCGGCCGGCATACTCTACATCCAAAACAACAGGTTTGGTCACACCTCGAATGGTAAGATTACCATGCAGCTTGCCAGAATCCTCACTAATCTGCTCTACTTTTGTACTCTGAAAACGAATCACCGGAGAGTTAGCTGCATCCAGAAAATCAGGTGATTTCAGGTGGGCGTCACGCTGGGCTTCTTTGGTGCTCAGACTTGCCGCGTCAATGTGAATAACTACTGTCGTGCGGACAGGATTTTGTTCATCATAGTCCACGTTACCACTGAACGATTCAAACTGGCCGCGCACTTTGCTTATCATCATGTGCCGCGCCGTGAAATAAATGTGGGAATGGGCTAAATCAATTTGCCAGGTCATTGTATAATCTCCTTCGTAAAATAGTGGCTGGTGACCAGGGATTAGGGGTTTGTGCTAACCAGCAACAACCAGCCACCAAAATTTTCTAAAGTGGACTCCAGTCCGTTTACTTGCTATGATATTACCGGACTCAAGTCCACTTGTCAACGGACAAAGTGATAAACTGTACTTTTGGACAGTGTAATGGTGCAATATGACCGGCAATGATGAACCGATAATGCTTGGCGAACTACATACCAGCGACGACGACGGCCGTGCCGAACGACGTGACGCCGCCGCCAATCGCCACAAAATTCTGCAAACGGCCGAACGTCTCTTTGCCCAAAATGGCGTAGCCAATGTGAACATGGCTGATATTGCTTTGGCGGCCGAAGTGGGCAAAGGTACGCTCTACCGCCGCTTTGCCAACAAAGGCGAACTATGCCTGGCGCTGTTGGATACACAAATGGCCGACTTTCAAAATAGTATGTTGGCGCGTATGCAGCAAATGAACATTGCCAGCCTGCCCAAGTTGGAACAGCTAGAGCAGTTTATGGATGCCCTGGTTTATTTCACCGACACCCATTCGCCGCTGCTGTGTGAAGTGCAGCGCGAAGGGCTGCTGCCATTGGAAAACACCCGGCTGCAACTGCCACACTTCTGGCAGCACATGACTGTCAGCGCCCTTTTACGGGCAGCTGCGGCCGCCGGAGAAATCTCACCAGAACTGGACACGGACTATCTGGCCGATGCACTACTCTCCCCACTCAAAGCTGACTTTTTTCAGTTTCAGAAAAACAATCGCGGCTTCACTCTGGAACGCATCAGTGCCGGGTTGCGCACGTTAATTTCTGGTCTGCGCTATGCCTCGCCTGATCAGTAGTCCGAAGTCTGACTTCAGGCTACTGGCCCCATCCATGAAGGAATTGATGAAAAAGCAACAAAGGAATCAACGGCCGTACCTCTTCATTCTCTCATCCCTGTTCGTCTTATTCGTCTTCCTGGCCGAACAGCGTTATCCCGCTCAGGCAGAACCAATCACTGTTTCTCCGCTGCGGGGCACCAGCACCCACCCCATTTATGGCGTCAACTTTATCACCTCGGCTGAAGACCCGGCCGATGCACAGCAATTCCAAAACGGTCAGGCAACCGGCGCAGCCTGGAACCGGTGGCCGATGTATTGGTTCAACATTGAGCAGAGCGAAGGGAACTTTATCTGGGCGGCCGTAGACACGGCCGTTCAGGGTGATATTACTTATGGCTTCCAAACCGACGCCATTTTATTAGGTACCCCTCCTTTTTATACCACCAGCCTGCGCCACATCGCTGGCGATCCGCCGCCAACTGTATCAACCTCACGGCCGTCCTTACTCTCACTTGATGCCATACAAACTGCCACCCCGGTGGGCCTCTATGATCCTGTTTTCACCGATGGGAGTGATATTCCCGGCCCCGGCAAAAGCATCAATCCCAACAACAGGTGGGCACGGTTTGTGAGCACGGCCGTCAACCGTTACAAACCCGGTGGCGTCCTGGCCCAGCAAGCCGGCTGGCCGGCCGGTGCTGGCATTACCCATTGGGAAATCTGGAACGAAGAGGATTACCTCTTTTTTTGGGATGGCACAGTCGCCGATTATGCCCGCCTTCTCAAAGTGGCCTATCTCACCATCGAGCAAACCGACCCCACGGCTCAGATCATTTTCGGCGGCCTCTCCAACATCAACCTTTCTACCGTTGCTAACCCCAATTTTTACAACGACATCATGGCCTTGTTTGATGCCGACCCATTGGCTGCCACATTCAACTATTTCCATGACATTCTGGCAACACACAGCTACTTTTACGCCTGGAACTCCTGGTATCATGTCTGGCGTGCCCATCATACGCTGGCTATACGCGGTTTAGACAAGCCTATCTGGCTCAACGAAAACGGCGTCCCGGCCTGGGATGATTACCCTGGCCCGGTGTGGGACCCCCACAGTGGCTTCCGTGCCACCATGACCGAACAGGCAGATTTTGTCATTCAATCAGCCCTGTTTAGCACTTTTGCCGGGGCAGATGGCATCTTTCATTTTCAACTGTATGATGGCTGCGGCAACCAGCCGGCCGGTACCGACTTTCCGCCACATAATGGCGAATTGTGTGATGAAGATGGGCAGATTCCAGGCACCAATTTCCCCTGTGCAGGCGATGCCAACGGTCTGTTTCGCAATCCCACCGACGCCACCTGCTTTACACAGCATCCCAACCCGGAATCACCACGCCCCCATTTTGATGCTTACCGGGTGTTGACCGATTATTTTACAGATGTAGAGCCATTATGGCGGCTACGGCCGGGCGGCAGCGACCCAGCAAATGGGCCACAGGAGTGGATTGCTTTTTACCAACCAACCACAGAATCACGGGTTTTGGGGATGTGGGCCCGGTTTGGGCAGGCAGAAACGGCCGTTGTCCCCACCACCAACCAATCCGGCAATGGCCTGCTCATCACCCCAGATGGCATTACCCAGACAGTTGTTGCCCAAAATGGCGTCTTTACGTTGACCTTACCGGCAGCAACGAACCAGAATGCGCCCTGGGATCCCACCTTGTATGCGATTGGCGGACGGCCGTATCTGCTCATTGAACAAGACACCCTGGCCCCCGTTCTCTCGCTAACGGCCCCCCCATTTGCTGAATATACTATCCACCTCTCCTGGAATGGCGCTGATGATGGCAGTGGGGTGGCAAATTATGATCTGTTTGTAGCAGTGGATGGGTCCCCCGCCGAACCCTGGTTGGCACAAACGACACAGACGACGGCCGTATACCAGAGCCAACCATTTCACGCATACACTTTTACATTGCGTGGGCGTGATAGAGCGGGAAATGTGGGTGGCGACACGGCCGTAACAGTGCCCACTCTGGCCTTGCCAGAAAAAACCTATTTACCCCATATCAGCCGATGAAACGGAGGCCGGGGACGAGATGCAACAGGTTTAATAACCCCTTCAAACGGTAGAGCCAAACGGAAAAGCGCCCCACCCAGGGGACTATCTTCTACAGTCAACAGCCCGCCATGCACCTCCGCCGCCATTTTGCAAAAAGTCAACCCTAACCCTTTCCCACGGCGTGTATGAGCATCCAACTGAGCATACTTTTCAAAAATACGCTGCCGGTCTGGTAGTGGCACTCCGGGACCACTATCCGCAACGGTTATATGCAATTGCTCCCCCAACACTTCAGCCTGCACCCAAATTTCACCGTTATCCGGTGTTATTTTTTGGGCATTTGCCAGCAGGTTGTGAATCACACGCCGTATGAGAACAGGGTCTACGTTGACCAGTGGTAATGTGTCTGAAATCACAATTTGCAGCCGCTGTTTGTGTTTATCCGCCAAAATTTGCAGCTCATCCACCTTTTCATGCAGCAAAGGGGCAAGATCGGTCATACTTTTGTGCAGAGGCATTACTCCTTCTTCCAGCCGTTCCACGTCTAACATATCATTGACCAGACTTAGCACCTCATGGCTGCAATGCTCTAAATTAACCAATAGCCGATCTTGCATCATACTGATTTCGCCCAGGCTACCACGACGTATCAAATCTAACCCACTGATAACAATGGTTAAGGGGCTTTTAAGGTCATGCACAATCAGCTGAGTCAGTTCACTACGTTGTCGTTTTTCGCGTTGATATTGAATGGCGTGGCTCAACAAAGGCAGCAAAGCGACGAATAAAGCAATCAAGAGCAGTAGCTGAAATAGAAGCCAGTTGGGCGAACCAGACTGCCCAAAAGCCAGGCTTAACTCAGCCTGAGCCAGCAAAATAAATGTGATTGCCAGGTTGCGCTCTGTGCTGTTATTTTCTCGTTTGCTGATTTGTTCAGTACGCCAGGCAGCCCATAAAAGCAAAATACTACCTGTCATGCCAACCAGAAAAAGTAGTTGTGGTATGACTTGGGGAATTCGTGCCAGCCATTCATCAAATCGAAAAACGATAAAGAGGATTGACACAAATAATAAGAAGTTTATGCCCGCTAACGGCCACCGCCAGCGGAGGATGTGAGTCTCGGCAGCGGCCGTCCACCGCACACCAGCCGCCATAAAATAAAAACTGCTGGCCGGCAGGCTCATGAAAAGCGCCCACACAAAAGCAGGATGGAGAACATGATTGAGCAATAAATAGGGAATACCCAAACTGCCCACCAGCAGCAAAGAAGCCAGTGTTAGAAAGCCAAACGTTAACAAGACGGAACGGCCGTTGAGGCTTAACCCCAGGCCATGCCGCGTGAGCAGTGCAATGATAACGCCCAGCAATCCGGCCAGTGTGCTGGTATAGTACTGTAACAGTTCTGGGTAATAATTTCCTTCATCCAGACTGGTAAAAAGTGGCAAACTTTGGAAAATAAGAAAAAAGAAAAGAGGCAGGACCAACACAAGGGTCACTACCCCTTTTCTATGCGCAAGGGACACAGTGGAATGCATAGTACCAGGGTAAGGGGGACGGCTATCAATTTTTCTTACGGAGGCAGTGGCGATGGAACCAATTTTGCAGGAATTTCCCTATCAATTTGAAACCCGGCGGCTGACCATCCGGGGGCCGCTGCCAGGAGATGGTGTGCGTGTACGCACGGCCGTATTGGAATCCCAGGCGGAACTCAAACAATGGCTACCCTGGGCTGTGGAAATCCCCACCGAAGAGGAATACGAAGTTAAAGTACGCCAGGCACAACTTCGGTTTCTGGGTCGTGAGGATTTATGGATGATGCTGTTGCTCAAAGACACCGACATCATCATTGGCGGCAGCGGGCTGCACCGTATAGATTGGTCTGTCCCCCGATTTGAGATTGGTTACTGGGTGCGAACTGCTTATAGCGGACAGGGATATATTACTGAA
Organism: uncultured Ardenticatenaceae bacterium; assembly: GCA_964581605.1. Taxonomy (GTDB): domain Bacteria; phylum Chloroflexota; class Anaerolineae; order Promineifilales; family Promineifilaceae; genus CAADGU01. The sequence continues at coordinate 13,916 of CAZOPF010000025.1, read as the reverse complement.
GCGGTTGCCGGTATTACGGAATTTGCTTTTCGTGAGTTAGGGGCAAACAGGGTCGAAATTCATTGTGACGCGCTCAACACGCGCAGTGCGGCTGTTCCGCAGCGATTGGGCTTTGCCCATGAAGCCACCCTGATTAACGAAAGCCGCCATCACCTGACCAATGCCCTGCGAAATACGCTGATCTTTGCCAAAACAAGCCTGGCGTGAACCTGAGTTGTGTTGAAGGGAAAGCAATCGCCCCTGTTAACTTGCCTCCACATTGCGCCAGTTTGCAGCCGTGCGCCAGGGGTCAGGTTGGGCGGCGGATTCAGCAGCTACGGCCGTGCCCGTTCTCCCCTTGCCCGCCCCATGCAGCAGTTCAAACACGGCCGTACCTACCCACTCTGTCTGTGATACTTCTGCTGTGGGCGACCAATCTGCCATATGCTCCTGCAAATAGCCCGTGCTGGTCTGCCCGGCGCGGAAATGGGGTTCCTGCAAAATCGCCAGCAGGTAGGGGAGATTAGTGGTTACCCCCAACACGGCCGTTTCCCGCAGCGCTCGCTCCATCTTGGCAATTGCTTCCGCCCGGTCAGCTCCCCACGTGATGATTTTCGCCAGCATCGGATCGTAGTAGGGAGTTACGGCCGTACCCGCTTCAATGCCATCATCCACTCGCACCCCAGGGCCGGACGGCCGTTGGTAATGCACAATCTCGCCAATGGACGGCAAAAAATGGTGGGCCGGGTCTTCGGCATACACCCGGCACTCAAGGGCATGGCCGCGTTGGTGAATCTCTGCCTGCGTAAACGGCAGCGGCTCGCCCGCCGCAATACGAATTTGCCACACCGCCAAATCCACCCCTGCCACCAACTCCGTCACCGGATGCTCCACTTGCAGCCGCGTATTCATCTCCAAAAAGTAAAAACCGCCCTGCCCATCCACAATAAATTCCACCGTACCGGCATTGGTATACCCTGCCACCTTTGCTAAAGACACGGCCGCCTGCGCGATGCGCTGCCGCAGCCCCTCATCCCGAATGGCGGGCGCGGGGCTTTCTTCGATGATTTTTTGGTGGCGGCGTTGGATGGAACATTCACGCTCAAACAGGTGCAGCACACGGCCGTGCTGGTCGCCCAATACCTGGATTTCCACATGATGAATCTCGGTGAAATACTTTTCCACCAGGATGTGGTCATCGCCAAAAGCGGAGCGGGCTTCGCTGCGGGCCGCCTGCACAGCGCCAGCAAACTCATCTGCCGTCCAGACCACGCGCATCCCTTTGCCGCCGCCACCCGCGCTGGCTTTGATGAGAATGGGATAGGGGATGTGGGACACGGCCGTTTGCAATTCCACCGCACTCAGCCCCGCCCCATCTACGCCAGGGGCCACCGGCACACCGGCACGAATCGCCAGTTCACGCGCATTCGCCTTGCTGCCCAGGCTGGTCATTGCTTGTGGTGTGGGGCCAATAAAGACAATCCCCCGTGCTGCGCAGGCGGCCGCAAAGCTGGCATTTTCGCTCAGGAAACCATAGCCAGGATGGATGGCCTGCGCGCCACACTGGCTGGCAATGCTCAGGATTTGTTCTTGATTGAGGTAGGTTTCCGCGGCCGTCACCCCTGGTAACCGGTACGTTTCATCCGCCAGCCGCAACCAGGGCGCGTCGGTGTCGGCGTCAGAGTAAATGGCTACGGCCGTGACCCCCAACTCCCGGCAGGCCAGGATGATACGCCGGGCAATTTCACCACGATTCGCAATCAAGATTTTGGTGAGCATAACTTTATTTACACTGAATCCACAAGGTCAATACGGATTCTAATCCAAAGTATCAATAAAACCGGTACCAAACAGCTTCGCCAATTCTACAACAAATTATGGTGAAGCACATAGCTCACCATTTCAGCCCTGGTACAAACATCCAATTTGGTATACACACGTCGGATATATGTCGAAACCGTATTTGGGCTAATATCTAGTATATGAGCTATCCCCTTGTTTGATACTCCCTGCATAATGAGTTGGATAATTTGCTTTTCCCGGCGGCTAAGGTTCTTACTTTGTTCATCGGGAAAATTCATTCGACGCATGATCTGGTAGCTGGCATATTTAGTCTGCCAAGAAAACAACACACACTCATAACCCGCCTCAACCGAAAAATCGTCGTTCTCTGCATCTACAATCGCTTGCACTAACAATTCTGCTAACCGACTGTTTGAAGATTCTTGTTTCATCAACATCAACTTTCCCTTTGGTATCCCCGCTCTAGTCAGTAAACCTTCAAATTCTGCGGTTCCCCTCAATTGTAAAAATATATATGGAACGTTAAACCATCGTTGATGCACGGCCGCCTTGCTATTTTATTTTGAGTGTCCTTCAAACATGTGACTTTACACTGGGAATTGTTGCCATTATATTGCAATCGCAGCCAGGCGTAAACTGCTCCAATTGCCTTAAAAAAGCAATCAAAACATGTGGTTTACCCTCATCCTGTTCCAAAGAAAAAGACTGTTTTTCAAATTAGTTAAATGTTTTATTTTTATATAGAGGATCAACTCTATAGAAAAAAGGAGAGAAACTCATGCGTGTCAGATCTTATTATGGATTGAGCCTACTCATCATGTTGATCATCTTCATCAGTTTTGTCTCTATAGTTGCCGCAAAAGAAACCAGGCAAATTGATAGTGAAGATGCGACTGAAGTCATAGAAGGAGTAGAGTCAGGTACACAAACGGCCGAAGTGGTCAGGCTCCAATTTTCACCTGCGCCAAGGGCACTTACACCAAACGAGATAGCAGCACGAGAAGAAATGCTGCAAACTGTTCATCTGGCTGATCCCCCTTTCCCAGAATCTGACGCCAAAGTTTTAGGCCCAGACGGGGGCGAAACCATAGTAGTAGAAGAAACCATAGCAGTAGAACCTGAAGTTCCTGGAACCTTTACTCTTATGCGTAATACGTCACTGGCACCTACAGGCGGAAGCATTGGCGTTTCAGATACCAATGAGCCAGCAGTTGCCGTTAATGGCAAGTATGTTTTTTACACCGGGAACTGGTATGCGGCCCGCTCTACCAATGGCGGCTCAAGTTGGAGCTATGTGGATCCTTACGCAGATATGAGCGACTTTTGTTGTGATCAGGATGTGATCTACGACAAATCACGAGATATCTTTATCTGGTATCGTCAAGGTGTACGAAATTCAAGTGGAGTAAACCGTTTTCGCCTGGGTGTTTCCACAAATGGCGGCTCAAGCTGGTGCTTTTGGAATTGGTATCCTACGAACTTTAATAGTTCCTGGACAAATCAATGGTGGGATTATCCGCACCTAGCATTGTCCAATAACTATCTGTACTTCACCACAAACATGTTTAACAACAACACGCCGCCCACCTTTGTTCGTGCTGTGTTTGCTCGCGCCTCTTTAGATTCACTGCGTGCATGTGGAACGCTTGGTTTTACCTATTGGACACAAACGAGCGGTACCTGGACCCCCGTACAAGGATCCCGGGAAATCATGTATGTGGGGCGATCAGCTTCTGCCACCACTTTTACCGTCTGGAAACAGCCTGAAAGCAGCACGACCCTGACAAGTTATACGCGCACAATCCCAACATGGACTACTGGCACTGGTATGAGTTGCCCATTGCCCAATGGGGATAATCCGTGCAACCGCTCAGATAGCCGGGTTAAAGCAGGTTGGGTAGCAAAAGGAGAGGTAGGGTTTTTCTGGAATGTCAAGCAAGGAAGCGGCTTTACTTATCCTTACGTCAATGCTGCCACATTTTATGAAAGTACGCTCAATTATAAAGCGCGGCCTTATATCTGGTCGGGTAGCTATGCCTGGCACTATGCAGCTGCCTCCCCAAATGAGCGTGGTGATTTGGGAGTTGCCACCTGGCTCATGGGTGGTGGCTATTACCCTCGATTTTACGTTGCTATTGATGATGATTTCAACGCAGCGCCTCCTGGCTGGGAAGTGAAACATGTTGTTGCCAGTTCCACAGGGCCAGGTGCAAACACCTGGGGTGATTACCTGCGTGTCAGACCTAACCAACCTGCTGGTTTGGGATGGAGTGCCAGTGGGTATATATCAACTACAGGTGGCGTGTCTCAACCACGATTTACCACCTTTGGCCGTGAGCGAGACCAACCTTCCGTTACCCTTTGGTGGAATCAGCCATAAAGTTGTATTGTGGCATTAAATCCTGTTAGATCCGCTTGATCAGCGCCAGTCTTCATGTCATCGAAAGTTCTGGCGCTGATTTTGAAATTGATGGAACTTTTTGATTGATGTTACCGTTTACAAATTGGTTCGCTTTGTGGAACTGTAGTGTACCAGATCGAACCGACTATTAAGTTAAGTATCCAATGGTTATCAAATAAGTTTCATTGCATTGATCTTGGTTAAGACAGGAGACAAATATGAACAGGATTTACTTGGCTATACTTTTTTTGCTTGTGGTGACTGGTTGCACCGCTTCAAGTGAAACAGATACGCTCCCCATTATGCAATCCACCCCTTCAATAACCTTATCTCCACTTTCGATCACTTTACCTGTTACAAGTCCCACCATTACTTCAAGCCAATTTGAAGCTTTGCCATGCCCAACAGCTACTATTACCCCAACCACAGGAACTGTTGATGCCTTGAGCAGTAATATTAACCAGGCAGGCACGACCGACGTACAAATGCCAGAAACAGGGGTGATATTGCCTACGCCGGGCGGGCCTACTCCTAGCGCGGCAGAACTTGAGGCACGTGAACAAATGTTGCAAGGGGTGAATCCATCAGAAACAATGGAACAAGACGATAATCCTGTGGTTCCGCCTGACCAAGGGGCAACGAACGGGATTGGGTCTATTCCACCGACGCCTTGCCCTTAGATGCTATCCGGCATAAACAAAAACCGGGTTTTCAAAAAACCCGGTTTTTACGAATCCAGCGTTGGGCAAAATCTACGGCCGGGCGCTGCGCAAACAAACGACAGGCCGCCAGGCCAACCTTGCCTACTGTCACCGATTCTTCTCGTTCAAAATCTGCGCCCAGGTCGGCAAAATCACCCGCATCATAGGCCAGATCGGTGAACCATTGCCAGCTTTGACGGCCGTCTGCCCACACGGGCGCACCTTGTCTTTCTGTGGCCACCACACCAGAGCGCAGTTCACCCAGGTGAAACGAGGTGTTATTGCCATACCCCACGCCCAACAGCAGCACATACCCATCGAGATCATAAATACGTGCCAGCGGCGACTGTTCGCCCAGGCTCATCTCCAGCGTGTGACTGTCGGTGACAAAGGCAGCGTGTTGGCCCCAGGCCGCAAACGACGCCTGCGGATGGCTGCTGCGCAGCACACCGGGCCAACGGCGAAACGTCTCCGGGATAACGCCCATGCCTCGTGTAGGCGTCACCGCCGGATCATAAGCGGGCATAATATCACGCACCGCTTCGTGCCACACTTCGGGAATGGGTGGATTTTGCCAGTTAGCCGGGTCGGAAAGGTCGCTGGAATGGGTGGGCATGATGAGCGTACCCTGGTCGGTTAGCACCTCTTGTAATGCCTGAATAACTGCCACTGCACCGCCGGGCACATACCCAATCTGGCTAAGGGAGGAATGGACGAGCAGTGTCATGCCCGATGTTATACCCAACTGCCGCAAGTCTTGCGCCAGATGCTGGCGGCTGAACGGCTGCGGCGAACGGAAGATGACGGAGGCTTCGCTCATGGGGGTAATTGAGTAATTGAGTAATTGGGTAATTACGCAATTACCTACAATCTCTGCTGGATGGCGCGCTTAATAGCTTGCAAACGGCCGTTCAACTCCGGTTGGATGTTGGTCTGGTTCATGATCTGGTCAATCATGGCCACCAGTTCCGGTGACAGCAGGTCACGGTTTGCGTCGAGCAGGGCCGCTTCCTGGGCCGACGTTTCGGCCTGCATCAGGTCGTTGATGAGTTGAATTTCCGGTGGCATCTGGTCTTCCACCAATCCGATGATCGCTTCCTGGACTTCGGTCAGGGCGGCCACATCCGCTTTTCGCCCCTTTTGTTCCGCTTCGGCCAGACGGGCAGAGAGGACATACATGAACGCTTCATCCAGTTTGTCGGCGTGTTGGCGCACGGCCGTGGCCTTGTCTGGCGCATCGAGCAGCAGCTGAATGGTCTGATTGGCTTCGCTCAAAACCTGGCGTGAGGCGTTTTGCATCTCTTCGTAGATTTTCAGGAACTCCTCGCGGTAATTGGTCAGGCGCACGGCCGTTGCCTTGTCCCCCTTCTTTTCGGCCGCTTCAATGGCGGCGGTCAGTTCGCTGAAAAATTCATAACGCAGCGCCCCCTGCCCGGCTATGACCAATGCCTGCACCACGTCCTCATCTTCCTGGTTGGCAATAACATGTTTCGCCAGCAATTGGGGAGAGAGGCCACCTTGCTGTTTAGCTTCACGGCTCAATTTGTGAACGGCAATCTGGCGTTGTTCCAGGCGACGGCCGACGGCCGTTTCCGTCATCAACCGCGCCCGCAAATTAGTCAGCGCCACCATCTGCTTTTCGTCGTTCGCCTGCGCGGCTGCATCCACAAAACTTTGCAACATGGCAAAAAAGGTCTCGTCAATTTCACGCATCCGATCTTTCAGCAGGTAATCCTGTACATCTTTATCGGCACGGACCAACGTGCGCAGCAGTTCCACCTGCTTCTGCTGCCGCTCGATCATCTCTTTGGTAATACCTTCCGTCTCCAGCACCTTTTCCATGAAGGTTTGCATGTTGATGATCATTTGTGGCTGGAGGATGTAGGCGCGGCGCTCTTCGGGCGGCAGGGCGTTCATCACCTCCTGGGTCATGCGGCCGATCATCTGTTCCCGTTGCATCTGGTTCAGGTGCAATTCCTGGGGCAGATAAATCATAAACAGTTCGTGGTCAGCATCGTGGTAGGCCAGGATGGAAGATAGCTGCCCGCCGGCGCCACAGTTGGGGCAGACGGCCACATTCAGCGAGCCGTTGAGCAGCCGCTGTTTTAATTCTGGTGTATGGCGGGCATCCACCAATTGATGTACTTCTGCCCGGTAAGGCGCCCCACAGTTGGGGCAGGTGAGTTGGGTGATCATTGAGTTCTCCGTTTTTGTTCGTAATTCGTAATTCGTAAACCGCTTACGGATTACGGAGCTAGTCGCGTGGTAAGGAAAATGTAAACGTCGCCCCAGGGCCGTCCGGGTTGTTGTGGAACCAGATACGGCCGTGATGCGCTTCCACGATGGCTTTGGATAAATACAGCCCCAGCCCGGTGCCTTCGGCCTTGCGGCTGAGGGCGTTATCCAGGCGGGCAAACTTCTGAAAAATGCGGTGCTGCTGATGGTCGGGGATGCCGATGCCGCTGTCGCGCACGGAAATAGTGACGTGCTGTGGATGCACCTGCCCGCTGATGACAATGGGGCCGCCATCCGGGGAATACTTGATGGCGTTGCTCACCAGGTTGTTCAGCACTTGTGTCAGCCGCCGCTCGTCGCCGACCACCAGGGGGAACTCTTCGTCAAACTTGAGGATAAAGCGGTGATTTTTGGCCTGGCTGGTGAATTTACGGGTAACACTGGTGGCAATCTCCGGCAGGAAAACATCATCGCTAATTTCCAGATTGAATGTGCCCGCCTGCAAACGAGACACTTCCAGCAAACTGTCAATCAGGTCGTTGAGGTTATCGGCTTCTTCTTCGATGACGTTCAGGGAGTCCTGGACGATGTCTGGCGACCAGTGAGCGTCCTGGCGGCGCAGGGTGCCGGCATACCCTTTGATGATGGAGACGGGGGTTTTCAGTTCATGGCTGACGACGGAGATGAAGGTTTTTTGCAGCGATTCTTCTTCGCGGTAGCGGGTGAGGTCACGCACGTTGGCGATGATGTCGGTCATACGGCCGTCGCTATCCATCAATGGCGCGTAGGTGATGCCCAGGCTGATGTGGTCGCTTTCACTGTCCGATTCGACATACGGCCGTAACAAATCCCCCTCCACATACAAATGCGCCGCCCCCGGTAGCGGCCAGCCATTCGCCAGCGCCCCTTCTAAATCCAGAGATGTTTTCAGTGTGCGCCACTGGAAAACCTCATTATGATGAAGGCCGATGACGACGGTGGACGGCCGTCCCGTCATCCGACTGAGCGCCTGGTTAAACACCGTAATCCGCAGCGCCGGGTCCAAAATCATCACCCCATCCGCACTTTGCTCAATTATCGCATCCAACCGCTGCTTTTCCTGGTTCACCTGCTGGTAGAGCCGGGCATTCCGCACGGCAATGGCCGCCTGCTCGGCAAAACTACGCAGCAGCATCTTCACATCTTGCGGGAAATAATAGGTGCTGCCCGCCAGAAAAACGTAAACTACGCCCACCGCCCGCTCGCCGCTGACCATCGGCAGGCGCACCATTTGCGTCAGCCCCATGCTGGCATCGCGGCCAATCTTTTGCAGGCGGCGGGTCAGTTCCGCTTCTTGCTCGCTACTGTCCAGTTCATTGGGCAAATCGCGCAGCAATGGCGCAAAATGGTCTACCAGATTCACCGGGATGCCATACACGGCCGCTACCCGCAGCATCTCCGTTTTGGCATCATGCAGGGCAATCAGGCCCGCTCGCCCGGAGACCAACTCCACCGCCGACTGCAAAATAATGCGCAATACATCATGCAAGTCCAGTTCGGCCGTCAGCGCCCGCGAGATTGCCAGCAGGTATTCCCGTTGTAGGATGCGTATGTCTACCAGTTGCGCCATAAAGATGTAATTGGGTAATTGGGTAATTGCCCAATTACTCCATTACTTATTTGCCAGACCGGGAATTGTAACATAGCCCCTCTCCGGGTGCGACTTTGCGGCAGATAAATCCAGCAATTCGAAATATGAAATCAATGAACTGTAGGGGCGGGACGGCGGGGGTTGAACTGGCTCTGATAGCGGCCCTTTTGCCCGCGCCGTCTCGCCCCATGTGGCCGCAAAACGGGGTGAGACAGGCGGGAACTACTTCCTTTGTGCAAAACCAAAACGTGGCCCGCCTGTCCCACCCCTACGGTTTAGACCATATTTCGAATGGCGGCAGATAAATCTGCGCCAACAGACAGCAAAATCGGCCTGCGCCGACTGATCGATCTTATTCGATACCATTTGAATAACACCCGGCAAAAGAATAAACCGTTCCAGGTGACCAGGATATAACGCCTCTTGCCGGGCAATACCCGGCACAGCTACAATCTCACCGGAGAGTAATATTCATGTCCGCAACAGTACAGGTACGCCACGTAACAGAAGATGATTTGCCCGCCGTGCGCGACTTGTTCTATCGCAGTTACGGCGAAGAATACCCCTACAAAGAGTTTTACAGCGATGAATGGCTGAAACGCAGCATTTATCGGGACAGCTATTTGTTTTTGTTGGCAGAGGTGGACGGCCGTGTCGTGGGCACCGCCTCCGTCTACTTTGAAGTTGGCGCGTATTCTGACCTGTGCGGCGAATTTGGCCGGTTGGCCGTAGACCCCGACTACCGCGATGTGGGCGTGGGCAGTGCCCTCATGCAGGCCCGGCTAGACTTCGCTACCAAACGGCTGCACTTTGGCCTCTCCGAATGTCGCACTGCCCACGACTACGCCCAACGCATCTCCGAAAAATTTGGCCTGCGCCCCATTGGCTTCCTGCCCCAAAAGGTGCTGCTAGAAAACCGGGAAAGCCTGGTGATGATGGCTAAAACGTTTGGCCCATCCCACGATTTGCGTTCCAACAACCCCCGCGTCATCCCCGAAGCGTTCTCGTTGGGGCAACTGGCGTTGCGCAACCTGGGCTTCCACAATGACATCATCGCCGTGGAAGACGCCGATGGCTACCCGATTGGCGAAGGTTTCCAGGTGGAGGAATTATCGGAAACATTGCTGCCGTATTTGCTGCGGATCGAGCGCGGCCGTCTCTCTCGCCGCCATGTGTTTGGCAATTTGCAGCTCAGTTATGGCCTGTTCATGCTGGAATCACGCAACTCCCGCTATCTGGTAGCGCGGGAAAATGACCGCATTGTGGGGGCGATAGGCTTCACGCTGGATACCATCGGCCGTAGCATCAAAGTGCTGGAACTAATTGACCTGCGCGACGATGTGGCCGGCTTTTTGCTCAAGGAACTAGACCAGTGGGCTAAGAACGTCTACGGCGCGGAATATCTGGAAATCACCGTCAGTGCCTATTGGCCGGACATTCAGCGCACCCTCAGCAACCTCGGTTTTGTGCCCGTCGCCTACTGCCCCTCCTTCGTCTTCCACGAAGTGGAACGGCTGGACACCATTAAAATGGCAAAACTGTATGTACCGCTGGACATTGATTGGGCGGTGTTGACGGAGCAGAGCCGGGAGATTTTTGACCTGGTGCGGGCCGGTTTTGAAGAGAAGCGGCTGGGAATTTCAGTAAATGAAACGACGCGCCAAATGGCAATTTTTGCCGGGCTGGAAGAAGGGGAGCTGGCGAAGATCGCCGGTTTATGCTCGGTCATCGAATATGCACCGGGCAGCGTCATCTTACGCGCCGGGCAAACGAGCAATATCTTTTACATGATTATGGAGGGGAGTATTGATATATTGGCCGAAGATAATTCGCGGACGCTGGCACGCATTCATGCCGGGGATTTTTTGGGGGAGATTTCGTTGGTAAGCCAGCAGCCCCATATGGCAACGGCCGTGACCCACACCGCCTGTAAACTGGTCGCCCTGCAACGAGACGACTTTGAAAAGCTGGTCAACCGCTATCCGCGTCTGGGGCTGAAGGTGATGCGCAACATTGCCATCAACGTGGGACAGAAGTTGCATTTGCGTAACCAGGCTGCCTGAAACAAAACGGCCGCCTTTTTTTACAGAGGCGGCCGTTATCACTTATTGTTCAATTCGGCTGTCATTAAACAGACTTTGGGTCTATCCCCGCAGCTTTGAGTGCTTTGTTGTACTCCGATTTCAACTTGGAATTTTGAATGCGTGCCTTACGCACATCATCTGGCGACATGTCATCACTGATTTCAATATAATTCGGTTCAGGTATAGCCGAAACAACGGCCACTGGCGCGGGTGCAGCAGCTACGGGCGCGGCCGTTTCTTCCACCGCTACCGCCATGACTGGCATGGCCCCGCCAGGAATGACAACCTGTCCATCTACAATTTCTACATCTTTCGGGTCAATACCGGCTGCTTTGAGGGCCTTGTTAAAGGCAGAGGTGGCTTTGGAATTGGCAATACGCGCTTTACGCACGTCGTCTGGCGACATGCCGTCGGTAATTTCGATAAGTTGGGGTGGTTCAATGGCGACGGCCGTAGCCACGGGCGCGGCCGCCACTGCCACAGGTTGGGCCATACCCGGTTCCGGGGTTGAAGCAGCCATCGGAACGCCAGCTGCTTTGGCCGCTTTGGTAGCTGCTGATTTGGCCTTCGCATTGGCAATACGCGCCTTCCGAATTTCCTCCGGCGACATGCCATCGGTAATAGCGATAACGGGGAAATCTTTGCCCGGTGTTGCACGCACTGGGGCGCTGCCAGCTTTAGCAACCGGTGCGGCAACAGCAGGGGAAGCGGCCACGGCCACCGCCCCCGTTTTGGCCCCATCCCAACCATGATGTGCGGCAATGCGCACGGCCGTGACCGGGTCATTTTGTAGTGCATCGGTACGGCCGGCCGTTTTTAAATTTTCCTGCCCTAACCGGCCAATCTGCATATTGGCCCCACGGGGCGTGGCCGCCGCCTGTTTGGCCGCCAACAGGCGTGCCTGTGCCAGTTGCGCTTCTGGGTCAGCCTGGGCCTTGATCTTGTGCCCAAATGTTAAGGCTGGATTGTAACCTTTGTCTTTTTGTTCCAGTTCTGCTTTGGTGGTGTTGACGCGGGTATCCATACCGGCCGTCACCCAGGCCAAAAAACCACCCAAAACGACAGGCAACAGTACAGCCAGACAAGCGATCAGAAATACCATGGGATTCCTCTTTGTTTGAAATCAGCTTATAGGACGGCAATTATACATTTTGTGCCGAATTTCTCAAACAAAAAAACCTGACAGGTTTTGCACACCCGTCAGGTTTGTGATGCCGAAGGTGGGATTTGAACCCACATGAGGGAACCCTCACTACGCCCTGAACGTAGCGCGTCTGCCAGTTTCGCCACTTCGGCTCAGAACAGGCGGTAGTTTACCCAATGATGGGCAAATGTCAACTGTATTTCGGCCGTGCGTTCGTGTACAATAAAGTCGGTTTTTACTGAAATTAGCCTAAGGAGGAAATCATGTCCATTGCACAATTACTCAAGCGTGTACATTTGTTTCGTGGTTTAACCGGCGAAGAGTTGGCACAGATTGAAGCCATTTGCCACCATATCACCTTACAACCTGGCGAACTCGTGATCGAGCAAAATACAACCGGCAAAGAGATGTATGTCATAGCCAATGGGTCGGTGGATGTGTTTGTGCAGGGGTTGGAAAATGCACGCGGGCTGATTATGCTGGGCAAGGGACAGGTGATTGGCGAACTGGCTCTCATTGACCAGGGATACCGCTCTGCTTCAGTAAAAGCGACTGAGGAAGGGGCTTCGCTTTATCTGATTGATAGTGAAGCGTTTTATGCCCTGTGTAATGAAAATAACCATATCGGTTTTATGGTGATGCGCAATCTGGCGATTGATGTGGCCTTTAAGCTGCGTCACCGCAATCTGGCCGATCTGTAGATAGGTGATGGAGGGAAAAGATAAGATGATGGCTGAAGATGAAGTATTCTACCAGGTCAGCTTTGTGGTGGTGGGCGGCAATCCACATCCGGGCGCCATTATGAGCCTGGATAAACGGCCAGAGGTGGGCGAGATTGTGCGCTTTGGCGGCGAGAATTTTGAAGTGCTGGAAGTGCAAGAATTGACGCCTGTGACCGGGAATTTTGGTTTTCTGCACGTCACCTGCCGCCGGACAGAAACAGCATAGCAGAAGTTATCCGCAAAGAACGCGCCCGCTTTCTTTATAAAGTCCCGCCGTTTGCAGGTTATTGATGAGCGATTACGGGGTTTGTACGGCCGTACCTGCCAACTTTCCAGCCTCTGCCAACCCGGTCAAGCTCTGCCCCTTGGCATTGATCCAGCGAATGGAGTAATGAGCAGCAAGCTTATCCAGCGCCTGCCATAAATCAGCATTGGCAATGGGCGTCTCTCCCTTTTTTTGCCAGTTGCGTTTGCGCCAGCCGTGAATCCACTGCGTTATCCCCTGAAACAGATAGTCTGAGGTGGTAAAAATCTGCACACTGCTGCCCGGCGGCAGCAACAGCAGCCCTTCAATGGCTGCCATCAGTTCCATGCGGTTGTTGGTCGTTTCCGGCAACGAGCCGCTAGACTGCATGGTATCCTCACCCTGTTCCAACACCACACCCCAACCGCCGGGGCCTGGGTTGCCTTTGCAGGAAGCGCGGAGATAAAGCCGGGGCATGTAGGGATCAATTGCTTCGGGTGGCGTAATATCCAGGCGGGCTTGCCGCGCCAGCACGTCAACTCGTTCGTTGTACTCATTCCCGGCGTGTCCTTTGACCCAATGCCACTCTATCTGGTGCTTTTGTACCAGCGGCCATAATTGCTGCCACAGGTCGGCGTTGGCCACATCTTTCCAGTTTTTGGCGGCCCATTTGTCAATGTATGCGGTGATGCCTTTGCGCAGGTATTCGGAATCGGTGTAGAAGGTGATGGCACACGGCCGTGTCAATGCTCGTAATGCTGCAATCGCCGCCGTCAGTTCCATGCGGTTGTTGGTGCTGGACGGGTCATTGCCGGTTAACGTCTTTTCATGTGCCCCATATTTGAGGATGGCCGCCCATCCGCCAATGCCGGGGTTAGGGTCGCAGCCGCCGTCGGTGTAGATGGTGACAGGGTTCATGTGTTTAGGTGTTTAGGTGTTTAGGTGTTTAGGTGTTTAGGTGTTTAGGTGTTTA
>CAZOPF010000024.1:35891-62063 GCA_964581605.1 uncultured Ardenticatenaceae bacterium | reverse complement strand
ATGCACACGGCCGTAACGTCATTCACCGCGACGTCAAACCGAGCAACATCATTCTAGGCCAGGATGGGCAGGCATACCTGACCGACTTTGGTCTGGGGGAAATCAAACAGGCAGGGGAGCATGACGGCCGTTCTGCACGCACCACCACCCTGCTCCAATCTCGTATGGGCGGCACTATTCCCTATATGGCTCCAGAGCAAGTGAAGGGTGATATTCCTGGCAGCAAAGCGACCGATTTGTACTCCTTTGGTGTGGTCGTGTATGAAATGCTCACCGGCCAACTGCCCTACCACAAAGGGCGCGAAACACAAATCATCCTGCAAATCGCCTCCGAAGATGTAGCCCCCCTGCCGCCCCACATCGCCAACCCGGAATTGCCAGAAGGCGTAGAAGGGGTGCTACTGCGCATGATCAGCAAAAAGCCGGAGGATCGTTACCCCTCAGCGCAAGCCTTTGTCAATGAACTAGAATCTGCTTCTAAAGAATATGCCGCTGCTAACACGCTATATGACAAAGCGTTGGCTTTTGTGGCTGAAGGCATATGGCGGGAAGCCGTCCGGGCGTTTGAAGAGATAGAGCGACGTGCGCCGGGACACAAAGATGTACGTCTCCAGTTGGAGCAGGCGCGGCAAAAGGTAAAGCTGCTCGATTTACGCGATGAGGCCGAAAAGCAAGTCCAGGCAGAAAACTTTCAGGCCGCATTAGACACGCTGGTGCTGATCGAAAAGATAGATCCGAACACCGATATTGCCGGGCTGCGTGATCGGGCCATTGCCGGGCTGGAACGGGAAGAGCAGCGTTCGTTGGCCGAGCAATATAAACAGGCACGGCAACAGCTTACGGCCGGAGAATTTGCGGCCGTACTCAATACCCTCGCCGTCATCTTCCAGAAAAACCCCGACTACCCTGACCCGGAAAATATCCGCGAGCAGGCGCAAAAAGAGGTGGATTACCAAAACCATCTGCGGCAGCTTTACAACCAGGGCATGGAATTCAGCCGCCAGGAAAAATGGGGGGACGCTCTACAAACATTTCAGCAGTTGGATAGAGAAAAACCGGGGTATGAAGATGTGCAGGATCGCCTGTTTATGGCCCGGCATGTGTATGAACTGTCCACCCTGTTAGGCCAGGCCAGAACGGCTTTAGAGCAGCGTGACTTTACATTGTGCCTGGATACACTGGCCAAAATCACCGATAAAAACCCGGATTTCAAATCGGCCGATGTGGCCCACACCCGACAAGAGGCGCTGGACAAATTGTATCGGCAGGGGCAGCGGATGATCGAACAGGAAAATTATGCGGAGGCGTTAACGGCCGTCACCCTCCTCCGTGAACGCCAACCTGACTATTCCGGCCTGGACAAGCTGGCAGCCGACGCCCAAACCGGCCTGGAACAGCAGCAACTCCGCGCCGAACTCGACCAATCGTATGCCCAGGCAGGGCAGCAGCTAAACGAAAAAAAGTATAGTGACGTGCTGCAAATCTGGGCCCTCATTCAAGAACGAAAAGGCGATCTGGAATACGCCGATTCCCAATTCGTAGTACAACGAGCAAAGGATGCGATCTACAGCGAAGCCCGTGCTGCATTAGAAGGTGGGCATGCAAATAGAGCACTGGATCATTGGTATAAATTGCGCTCTTATGACGAAACCTACCCTGACGACCAGCACATTGAAGAACGCGCCCAACAAAAGTTAGCTAACCGCGCCCGGAATCGCAGTCTGGCGATAAGGGTCGTTGGGGCAATTATTCTAACCATATTCGTTTTGTGGGTCGGCCGTACCTGCTACCAATCCGTCATTACCCCAATCATTGCCCCCACAGAAACACCGACCAGCACCACCACACCCACCAACACCAGCACCCCCACACCCACCCCAACCCCGACACCTACCCACACACCCACAGCAACAGACACCCCCACCGCCACTGCCACACCAACCAAGACTTTCACCCCCACACCTACCAATACGCCCACAGACACGCCCACCATCACCCCCACACCACCTGTAGAGGCAACAGCCAATCAAGCGGTTTCTATTTTTGACCAGCCTGACGCCACGACTGGAACTGAACTGGCCCAGGTGCGAGCCGGGGAAACGGTGACAGTTTTGGGCATTACCGCCAATGGCAACTGGCTGCGGGTGCGCCATGCCAACAGCGTCGAAGGGTGGGCGGCCGAAAACCGGTTTAACTGGCCCGGCTCAGGTGTACCCATTCTCGATCCGGCCAAAATTTCACCCACGCCGCAATTACAAACTACGGCGCAAGATGCTGCTACCATTTATTGTGGGCCAGATGTGACTTATCAACAGGTGAAAGACATTCCAGTAGGAACGATAGTGCAGGTATTGGGTCGCTGGAGTAATCGCTCTTGGCTTTATATCGATGCCGGTGGCGATGAAGGGTTTGTGGCCGCCAATCGCTTTGATTTTCCATTTGCCGATATACCTGCCTTGCCAATAGTCCAACCAGATGCAAATTGTGGCAGCACTGTCACCGGCACACCATCAACGCCTATCATTGCCTCAGCTACACCTTCGGCGGCGCTACGATTGGATATTTGGTGGATTGGCGACGGCCGTTGCGATGGCGGCACCTGGATTCGTGATGTCTTTATGCAGGGACAGGGTGGCAACGGCACATACACCTATTTCTGGAACGACGAACTCAAAGGCGGCCCAATCACCGGCAGCATCACCTTTGAAGTGCGCGGCACGGGTGGCACGTCTAACGGCACCGGCCGGGTCACATCTGGTGGGCAGTCCGTAGAAACCGTTCTATTTGTACCCGGCATTACCTGTCCATAGAAATCCAACACCGTAGGGGCGAGGCAGGCGGGCGACACCTCCCCTCCTGACTCCCAATCAGTTTCCCGCCTACCTCGCCCCACAACAGATGACAGTACTCTGTTCACCGATATAATTCCCCCATGACAGACCGTATCACCTACATCGGCCATGCCACCGTGTTGATTGAGCTGGACGGCGTGCGGCTGCTCACCGACCCTCTGCTGCGCCACCGTATCGCCCATTTGCGACGCCGACGGCCGTACCCCACCTTCGACCACCTCACCCCCCTGGACGCCATCCTGCTCTCCCACCATCACCGCGACCACCTGGACATCCCCTCGCTCAAAAAGTTAGGGCGCGACATCCGCCTGATTGGGCCAACCGGCACGGCCGAGATGCTCAAGGATTACAACTTCACTCATATCGAAGAAATTACCGTGGGTCAGAAAACTGAAATCGGCCCCCTAACCATTGAAGCTGTTTTTGCCGACCACGTCAGCCAGCGCACCCCCATGGGAGCCAGGACAGAATGTGTGGGCTTTATGGTGTACGGCCGTGCCACCAGCATCTACTTCGCCGGCGACACCGACCTCTACCCCGAAATGGCCGACCTCCACCCGGACATCGCCCTGCTGCCCGTCTGGGGCTGGGGGCCAACCCTCGGCGACGGCCACATGGACCCGGACACGGCCGCCAAAGCGTGCGCCCTCATCCAACCCAAACTCGCCATCCCCATCCATTGGGGCGCATTCCACCCCATCGGCTTTGGCTGGCTCAACCCCGTCTTCCTCACCCTGCCCCCCATCACCTTCGCCGACCGCACCGCCGCCCTGGCCCCGGACGTGCTGGTGCAGGTATTACCGCCAGGTAACAGCCTGGAACTTGACAAGGTGACAAGGTGAAGGGGTGACAAGGTGACACCTTTTCATAATTCATCCTTCATAATTCATAATTCTCCCCCATGAACCTCCTCACCCTCGAAAACGTCTCCCACTACTACAGCGAACGGCTGCTGCTGGATCAGGTGAACCTACTCATCAACGAGGGCGACCGCATTGGCCTGATTGGGCGGAATGGCAGCGGCAAGACCAGCTTGTTGCGCCTGATGGCCGGATTGGAGACGCCGCGGGACGGCCGTGTCAGCCGCACCGGCAACATCCGCATCCAATACCTCTCCCAGGAGCCACACCTCGATAATGCCCTCACTGTCCTGGACGCCGTTTTCCAGAGCGACGCGCCACAGATGCGCCTGCTGCGCGACTTCAACCGCGCCAGCGACCGGCTGCACCACGACCCGCATAACCCAACCTTACAGGCCACATTTGCCGAACTGAGCCATCAGATGGACCACACCGGCGGCTGGGCGGCCGAAGCGGACGCCAAAACCATCCTCACCCGGCTGGGCATCACCCAATTTGACGCGCCAGTAGCCACCCTCAGCGGCGGGCAGTACAAGCGGGTGGCCCTGGCCCATGCCCTGCTCGACCCGGCCGACCTGCTCATCCTGGACGAACCCACCAACCACATTGACGCCAGCGCCATCGCCTGGCTGGAGGATTATTTGCGCAAGCGTCCCGGCGCCCTGCTGATGGTCACACACGACCGCTATTTTTTGGAGCGGGTGGTGAACAAAATTGTGGAATTAGACCGGCGGCAGTTGGTACTGTATCCGGGCAATTACGGCCGTTACCTGGAACAACGCACCCGCCGCGACGAACAACTCAGCACCGCCGAAACCAAACGGCAGGGCATCCTGCGCCGCGAACTGGAATGGCTGCGGCGCGGCGCGCAGGCCCGCAGCACCAAACAAAAAGCCCGCAAACAACGCATCGAAGAACTGCGCGAAATCCAGTACGACCGGGGGGATGAGCGAGTGGCCCTGGCATTGGCCTCGCGCCGTTTGGGTAAGCGCGTGTTGGCAGCCACCGGCCTGAGCAAAAGTTATGGCGACCTGACCCTCTTCCAAAACCTCGATTTCCACCTCGATCCCGGCGACCGCATTGGCGTGATTGGCCCCAACGGGGCCGGCAAAAGCACTTTTCTGGATGTGCTGGCCGGCCAAACCACACCCGATAGCGGCACGGTAGAGTGGGGACAAACGGTGCAGTTGGGCTACTATGACCAACACGCCAGCGGCCTGCCGGAAAACCAGCGCGTCATCGAGTATATCAACAGCATCGCCCCCAACATTCGCACGGCCGAGGGCGAAAAAGTGGAAGCAGCGCAAATGCTGGAATGGTTCCTTTTCACCCGCCCCGAACAGCAGTCGTATATCAGCAGCCTCAGCGGGGGTGAACGCCGCCGCCTCTACCTGCTGGCGACGCTCATCCATCAACCGAACGTTCTCTTCCTGGACGAGCCGACCAATGACCTGGACGTACAAACGTTGACCGTGCTGGAACAATTTCTGGATAACTTTGCCGGTTGCCTGGTGGTGGTCAGCCATGATCGTTTCTTTTTAGACCGCAATGTAGATTTTCTGGCAAGTTTTGAGGATGGCGTGTTGGGCACACGTTACCCCACACCCTATGAAAATTACCTGCAACTGCGAACCGCCGAAACTGAGGCCAGCTCCGCCACACCGCCACCCAAAACAACCCCGCTACCGGCCAAAACAACCGCACGGCCGCGCCAATTGACCTGGCAGGAAAAACGAGAGCTGGAAACACTGGACACGGCCGTACCCACTCTGGAAACCCGCATTGCCGAACTGGAAACCCAAATCAACCAGGCCGGTGGTGATTATGCCCGGCTGCAAACGCTGGTTGAAGAATTGGAAAGGGCGAAGGTGGAATTGGATACGGCCGTGACCCGCTGGCTGGAACTCTCCGAAATCGGCAACGGATGAGTTATAATTCCCCCTATGGACAGTTCCAAACCGCCTGGTTCCCCTCTCTGGAGTGACAGCAGCAAACGCACCGTCATCGTCATTTTGCTGGTGCTGGCGCTGCTGTTATTTTACCGCGTCAATATCGTCTTGTTGCCCCTGAGCCTGGCCACCATCCTGGCTTACCTGATCACCCCCCTGGTTAACCTGATCACCCGCACCTTACGCCTGCCCCGCCTGCTGGTCATTGCCGCCATCTATCTGGCGCTGACCGTCTTCCTGATTTCCATTCCCGTCATTGCCATCCCCCCACTGGTCAACCAGATTACCATTTTTATCGGCAACGTGCCCCGCTACCTGGCTGGCGTCGGCAATTTCTTCACAGAGCCTATCGTCCTGATTGAAGGGTATGAGATTCCCATGGACGAACTGCCATTTGACCAGGTTGTTCGCTCCTTAAGCGACAATCTGGTCGGCCTTGTCCAAACCCTGGGAGGCCAGACGCTTACCATTTTCAGCAGCGTAGCCACTGTGACTATCTCCACCGTAGGCTGGTTGATTCTGGTTCTGATCATCTCCTTCTACATGGTCAAAGACCATGAGCGCCTGTTTGAAACCGTGCTGAATCTGACGCCGGCCGATTATCGCGCCGATGTCCGCCAGCTTGGCGAACAAATCAGCCTGACGTGGAACGCCTTTTTGCGCGGCCAATTGGTCTTGTGTTTTGTCGTGGGCATCATCGTCTATATCGCCGCTACCATTTTAGGACTGCCCAATGCCGGCTCATTAGCTATTTTTGCCGGATTTATGGAGCTCATCCCCACGTTTGGCCCGGTGCTGGCGGCCATACCCGCCATCTTCCTGGCCTTCTTCCAAACGGATAGCAGTTGGTTGGGCAATTTCATGTCCCCGTTCTGGTTTGCCTTACTGGTTGCCGGTGTTTATGCGCTCATTTACCAGTTTGAAAATTATGTACTCGTGCCACGCATTATTGGGTATCATTTGAAGCTGCATCCGCTGGTGGTGCTGGTGGGGGTGATTGGGGGTGCGGCCATTGCCGGGGTATTGGGTATCTTGCTGGCCGCGCCGGTACTGGCCAGCGCCCGCATCATCTTGCGGTATATCTATAGCAAACTGCTGAACCAGCCACCGTTTGCCCAGGGACATGAGGTGTTAAAGCCGGTAGACACGGCCGTGCTGCCCAAACTCCCCCTCCCCCTGGAAAAACGGCTGGAACGGACAGATATTCAAAACAATTCAGTGGAAATGGAGAAAAAATGAGCAAAAAAGAAAATGACGATATGGAAATGGACATCCTGTCCGAAACGGAAAACTTCGCCGTCTGGCGCAGCCCAGATGAGGATGGCTTTTTGTACCACATCGAACTGGGCAGCATCACCCTGCACCTGGCCGCCGATGAATACGAAGAGCTAATTTTGCTGCTCAGTGGGGCAACGGCATAACTCACTTTTCTGGAGGAGAGGCTTTAGCCGAAACTATCGGCTAAAGCCTCTCCTCCCATATTTTATGGAAACAGAACCCCATAAAGTGGCTTACGCGCCGATGATCCGGGACATGGCCGCCGGGGACCGGCCGCGGGAACGGCTGGTGCAGGTAGGGCCAACGGCCGTCTCCACCGCCGAACTGCTGGCCATCCTCCTGCGTACCGGGGTACCCGGCGAAAACGTGGTGCGCCTGGCCGAACGGCTGCTGATCCAGTTCAAAGATTTGCCCGGCCTGGCCCGCGCCTCCATCCCTGAACTGATGACCGTTCACGGCATTGGCGAAGCGAAGGCCGTGGAAATCAAGGCCGCGTTGGAGATCGGCCGTCGCCTGCTCGCCTCCGCCCCCCAGGAAAAACCACGTGTCACCACCCCCGCCGACGCCGCCAACCTGCTCATGTCTGAAATGATGTTCCTGGAAAAAGAGCATCTCAAACTGGTGCTGCTGGACACCCGCAACAACGTCCTGGGCACACCCACCATCTACGTGGGCAGCCTGAACACCTCCGTCATCCGCGTGGCCGAACTGTTCCGCGCCGCCATCCGCGAAAACGCCGCCGCCTTCATCGTCGCCCACAACCACCCCTCCGGCGACCCGTCTCCCTCCCCGGAAGACATTCGCGTCACGCGCCAACTCGCCCAGGCGGGCAAACTGCTGGACATTGAAGTGCTGGATCACGTCATCATCGGCCACCAGCGATATGTTTCATTAAAAGAAAGAGGACTTGGTTTTGATTAGTAAACAGTGAGCAGTAAGCAGTGAGGTACTGCTCACTGCTCACTGCTCACTGCTCACTGCTCACTGCTCACTGAAACTATGGCCCAAACACGACTCCTCCTCAACGGCGCAGTGGGCAAGCCGTTTTATCCTTATCGAGATAACAATCAGTTGATCACGGCCGTCGGCTGGGCGCCCTGGTGGGTGGAACCGGCCGCAGGCGACCCCGGCTGGAAAAATCGCCAACCCGTTTACAGCCCCATCACCCTGGATGAAGCACTGACACAGCAAATTGCCACCCCCTTTGGCACGCACAGTGGCGGCTTGTGGCAGCAAGTGCCCTCCGCACCGGGCAACAGCTACGAGTTTTCGGTAGAAGGGCAGGCCTGGTCAAGCGAAGATACGGCCCCTGCCAGCCGCCTGGAAGCCAGCGATGTCAATTTGCAAATTGGCATTGACCCCACGGGCGGCCTGGACCCCCACAGCCCGTTGGTGGTGTGGAGCGGCAAAGCCAACCCCCTCAGCCATTGGGAAACGCTGCATCTGACGGCCGTCGCCGAAGCCAACATCATCACCGTTTACCTGAAATCGGCCCCCTCCCTGCCCAAACGGCAGCAAACCGTTTTCTGGCGGCAGGCGGAGCTGCGCCCCATCGGGCGGCACAAACGCAGCGTCAACATTGTGGGGCCAGGCGACACCCACATTGCCGTGGAACCAGAACGGCCAAAACCAGGGGAAACAGTCACGGCCGTTATCTCCTCCACCCGCGACCATACGGCCGTTGACCTGCTCATCACCCGCCCGGACAACAAGCTCACTACCGTCGTCCCGCGTGGCAAAACGCTGGATGGCGACCGCCACCTCTGGCGCTACGAATTTATCAGCGACCACGACGGCCTGTACGAACTGCGTTTTGTCAGCGACAAAGGCGCACGCTTGCTTTCGCTGCGGCTGCTGCAGGTAGCCCATGATGTGCAACTGGTGCCCAGCGACAGCTCCCGCTACAACTACCGCCGTGTCTATGTGCTGCTGCCACCCACCGCCGATATGAAATGGCTATTAGCGGCGGCCAGGGGAGGGTACGACGGCCGTTTCACCATTGGTTTTTCCGCCGACGATGCCGGTATTGGCGACCTGGAAACCCGGCATGTGTTGGCCGTCAACCCGCACCATTGGCCGGAAGTGCTGACCGCTTCCTGGTTTCAGCAACATTATCCGGGGGCGCGGTTCACCCCAGTTGTGGCCAACAAACCGGAAGATTTAGAAGCGTGGCTGAAAAATTGGACCGGACTTGATTGAATCAGTGAGCAGTGAGCGGTAAGCAGTAAGCAGAAATTCCCACTGCTCACTGCTCACTGCTCACTGCTTACTTCTCCACTATGAAACTAGACATCCGACTTGTAGAAGAACCGGCCGACTACTGGGCCGTAGAAGAGATTTCCAAAGCCGCCTGGAGCCTGGACGATTACCGCGAGGTCATTCCGGCACATCTGATGATCACCTTCCAGCAAAATGGCGGCCTGCTCCTGGGCGCCTGGCTGGATGGCAAACTGGTGGGCTTCTCCATTGGCTTCATTGGGCTGACGGCAGATGGGACAGTGACCAACGGCCGTGTCAAATTCTGCTCCGAACAACTGGGCGTGCTGCCCGAATATCAGAGTTACAACATCGGCTACCGGCTGAAACTGGCGCAGCGGGAACATCTGCTGGCGCGGGGCATTGACCACGCCACCTGGACGTATGACCCGCTAGAAACCAAAAACGGCAACCTGAACCTGCACAAATTGGGCGCGGTGTGCCATACCTACTACATCAACCTATACGGCACGGCCGCCGGCATCAACGCCGGCCTACCCACCGACCGCTTCCAGGTGGATTGGTGGCTGGACAGCCAGCATGTGACCAGCCGATTACAGGGCACGGCCGCCAACACCCTGGATAATTTGCGCGACGAAGGCGTGCCCATCATCAACCCGGCACAGGGCATCCCCCACCCGCGTCCCGGTGGGGCCATCATCCCCCCCGGCCACACGCGGCTGCTGATGCAAGTCCCGGCCAGCATCCGCACCCTGAAACAGGAAGACCCGGAACTGGCGCTCGCCTGGCGGCTGCACACCCGCGACCTGTTCATCTCCCTGTTCACCGAGGGCTACAAAGCCACCGACTTACTACACACACCGGATACTTGTTACTACTTGTTAGAGAAGTAATTGGGTAATTGGGTAATTGGGTAATTTGTGACGCCAATTACTCAATTACTCAATTGCCTGAAAGGTTTCACATGACAGACTTTCCTATTTTTGACGGACACAATGATACGTTGTTGGATTTGTATGAGAAGGCGATAGACGGCCGTACCTTTTGGGAGCGCAACGACACCGGCCACATAGATTATCCCCGCGCTCAGGAAGGCGGGTTGGGCGGCGGCTTTTTTGCCATCTTCATCCCCAACGAGCGCAAACCGGGCGAAAAGAAGAAAAAGTTCAACCCGGCCAAACTACCGCCACCGCTCAAACACAAATACGCCCTGCGCGAAGCCACCGCCATGGCCGCCATCCTCTTCCATCTGGAACAGGAATCCGAAGGCAAACTGCAAATCGTGCGCACGGCCAGACAGTTGGCCGCCTGCCTGAAAAACGGCGTCATGGCCGCCATCCTGCACTTTGAAGGGGCCGAAGCGATAGATACCAACTTTGACTCGCTGCACATCTTTTATGCCGCCGGGCTGCGCTCGTTGGGGCCGGTGTGGAGCCGCCCCACGAAGTACGGCACCGGCGTACCCTTTGCCTTCCCCAATTCGCCGGACATTGGCCCTGGCCTGACGGACGCGGGCAAGGCGCTGGTGCGTGAGTGCAACAACCTGGGGGTGATGATTGACCTGTCTCATCTGAACGAAAAAGGGTTTTGGGACGTGGCCGCGCTGACGACCGCGCCGCTGGTCGCCACCCATTCCAACGCCCACGCCCTCTGCCCCTCGCCGCGCAACCTGACGGATAAACAACTCGATGCCATCAAGGAGAGCGGCGGCATGGTGGGGGTGAATTTTAATGTGGGCTTTTTGGATGCCGACGGCCGTCGCAATCCGCAAAAAGTCTCCTACATGGAAATCGTGCGCCACATGGTCTACCTGGTGGAGCGCATGGGCATTGACCACGTCGGTTTCGGCAGCGACTTCGACGGCGCGACGATGCCCGCCGACCTGGGCGACGCCACCGGCTTGCCCCGCCTGCTCACCGCTCTGCGCCAACACGGCTTCAACGACGCCGAACTGAAAAAGCTCACCCATCAAAACTGGGTGCGTGTGCTGAAAGCGACCTGGAAATAAGAATTTAGATTGGGAGATTGATTGGCCGCCAATCTCCTAATCTCCAATCTCCCCTATGAACCTCACCACCCTCGCCACCTGCAACCTGAACCAATGGGCGCTGGATTTTGATGGCAACTGGCAGCGCATTGCCGAATCCATCCAGCTTGCCAAAGCCGCGGGCGCAAAGTATCGCCTGGGGCCGGAACTGGAAATCTCCGGCTATGGCTGCGAAGATGCCTTCCTGGAAGGAGACACTCTGCGCCACTCCTGGGAAGTGCTGGCCGAAATCCTGTCTGGCGACCTGACCGACGGCATTTTATGTGATATTGGCATGCCGGTGATGCACCAGGGGGTGCGGTACAACGGCCGTGTCCTGGCCCTCAACCGCCGCATCCTCCTCATCCGCCCCAAACTCATCCTGGCCGACGACGGCAACTACCGCGAGCCGCGCTGGTTTGCCGCCTGGCAGCACCCGCGCACCGTCGAAGACCACGCCCTGCCGCGCCTGATCCGGGAGATTACCGGGCAGGAGAGCGTGCCCTTTGGCGACGCCGCCATCGCCACCCGCGACACCGTGCTGGCCTCGGAGACGTGCGAGGAACTGTTTGCCGTGGCCAGCCCGCACACCTATCTGGGGCTGGATGGCGTAGAAATTTTGGCGAACGGCTCCGGCTCTCACCACGAACTGCGCAAATTGCACCGCCGCATTGACCTGATCAAAAACGCCACCGCCAAAGGGGGCGGCATTTACCTTTACGCCAATCAGCAGGGGTGTGACGGCGGGCGGCTCTATTTTGATGGCTGCGCCCTGATTGCCGTGAACGGGCAGGTGGTGGCGCAGGGATCGCAATTTTCGCCGCGAGATGTGGAAGTGGTGACGGCAACCGTTGACCTGGAAGATGTGCGCTCCTACCGGGGCAGCATTGGCAGCCGCCAGGTGCAGGCCAGCATGGCTACGGCCGTGCCCCGCATTGTGGTAGATTTTGACCTGACCACCCCCACGCCAGACCACCCACCAGCACGTCCGATTGAAATCCGCTACCACAAGCCAGAGGAAGAGATCGCCTATGGCCCGGCCTGCTGGCTGTGGGATTATTTGCGGCGGTCGGGCATGGCCGGCTTTTTCATTCCCCTCTCTGGCGGGGCAGACAGCGCGGCCGTCGCCACCCAGGTAGGGATTATGTGCCAGATGGTCACGGCCGAAGCGCAGGCGGGCAATGAACTCGTCATTGCCGATGTGCGGCGGCTGGTGGGCGATGAAACCTACATTCCCACCGATGCCGCTGAATTGGCAAACCGTCTGCTTTTTACAGCTTACATGGGCACGAAGAATAGCTCCAAAGAGACACGCAAACGAGCAAAGGCGCTGGCCGGGCAAATGGGGGCGCGGCATTTGGATTTGAATATGGACACGGCCGTAGCCGCCATTACCAAACTCTTTACCACCCTCACCAAAAAGACGCCCCAATTCAAAGTTCACGGCGGCTCGGACGCGGAAAACCTGGCGCTGCAAAACATTCAAGCGCGGCTGCGTATGGTGCTGGCGTATATGTTGGCGCAGTTGTTGCCCTGGGTGTACGGCCGTCGCGGTTCCCTGCTCGTTCTAGGCACGGGTAACGTAGATGAGGCATTACGCGGCTACCTGACCAAGTATGATTGCAGCAGTGCAGACATTAACCCCATCGGCGGCATCAGCAAGGTGGATTTAGGGAGATTCCTGCGTTGGGCGGCCGCCAACAAAGGATACACGGCCTTGCTGGATGTGGTCAACGCTGCGCCAACGGCCGAACTGGAACCGACTACCAAGAACTATGCCCAACTAGACGAGGTAGACATGGGCATGACGTATGAGGAGTTGAGTCGTTTTGGGCGATTGCGCAAAATTGAACGGTGTGGGCCGCTGAGCATGTTTGAAAAACTGACGGCCGAATGGCACCATTTGCCACCGCGTGAAGTGGCGGAAAAGGTGAAACGCTTCTTCACTTACTACGCCATCAATCGGCACAAAGCGACCGTGCTGACGCCCGCCTACCACGCCGAATCCTACTCCCCGGACGACAACCGTTTTGACCTGCGCCAGTTCCTCTACAATGCCCGCTGGTCCTGGCAGTTCCGCCGCATGGAGCAGTTGGTGGCCGAGTGGGAGCAGCGGGAAGATTAGAGAACTGATCATGGCACAGAAACGAAGGAAGATACCATCTGACACCATAACTTCTGTGTTAACTGAAGCAGGTTATCGCTGTGCAGTACCAACCTGTCGCAACATTCTGGCAATAGATTTGCACCATATTTTGGAGGTTTCAGAAGGTGGCGGTAACGAAGTAGCCAATCTTATCGCTCTCTGTCCGACATGCCACGCTCTTTTTCATCGGGGGGTTATTTCACGCGAGTCTATTTACAGCTGGAAAAGCATTCTTGTTTCATTGAATCACGCGTTTGATTTGGAAGCTGTTGACAATTTGCTGTTTCTTAGCAAGCTCAGACCCAAAGAATTAGCAATATCTGGTGATGGTGTCTTGAATTTCGCAAGGCTCATCGCGGCAGATTTAGCCACATTCCGCCTGCTTATACAGAATGGCCCTTTAATTTTATATGAGGTCGGTCTTACCCCAAAAGGATTGATGTTGATCAATGCTTGGAAGCAGGGCAATCGAAGCGCCATTGCCGCAGCATTGGAATCGGATGAAATAACGGAATCAGCCTAATGAGTCATGTCATTCTAACGGCCGTGATTCACAAAGAAGATGACTTATATGTGGCAGAGTGTCCAGAGGTGGGGGCTGCAAGCCAGGGTTATACGATTGAGGAAGCGATTGAAAACTTAAAAGAGGCAACAGAACTTTATCTTGAAGAATTTCCCCTAGCGCCAGAAGAGTTCATGGAACAATTATAAAGCGTCGGTTTTTGAAGGAACGGGGAATATTGGCGAAGGCTAATACCCCCCGTTCCTTTTATCCTGCTTTGCACAGCGCCAGCCACACTTCTTGTGCGCCGACGGTCACGGCCGTAATTGTCTCCTCACCCCATTTCCCGTACCAGGAGATAGTTGGGTGGCTAGTCCTTCGCTACAACAAATCGTTGTTATACTGCCAAAGGCCATAAACTGGCATTTTGTCCTTTGGTTGCAGGTTGCAAGTTGCAGGTTGCAGGTTGCAGGTTTCTTTTGCCAGAGTAACTTGCCACATGCAACTTGCCACCCAATGACATGTAACTTTATGACCTCGGTGAGTATAGTTTGTGATATAATCGAGCAACATTTTAGAGTGGGCACAGGTGAAACCAATGGCTGTAAAGCAGGCAAAAAAAGGCAAAGTATCTGGTCAAGAGGCTGTGGGTATTGCCCAAAAGTTTGTGGCTGATTATTTAACTGACCTGATGGGGGTGGGGGTGCCCTGGCAGATGCAGTCACCGTTGGGGCGTATTTGGGTGGTGCCAGTCTGGATTGCGTATCCTGGTTTTGAGCAGCCTGCCACCATTGGCTCTATTGCCGTAGATGAAAACAGCGGCGCGATCATCTCCTGGACATCAGTGGACGAAATGAAGGCAAATGCCGCCCAATTCCATACCGCAAATAGTGGGCAAATTGTGGCTAACTTTTCGGCTTTGCCGAAAAATTAACCATCGTGCCACCTCCGTTTTTCTTTCAAGAAACCGAATATTCCTGTACAGTTGCCTGCCTGCGTATGGTGATGGCCCATTTGGGCATTACAGTTGCCAAAGAGTCTGATTTGTATGAATGCTGCCAGACCTCGCCAATTGGCACTCATGCCGATGGCATTGTCGCCTGCGCCCGGCATCATGGACTCAATGCTAACCATTTCCGCCACTGTCAGCCCAATGATTTGCAAAGCTGGCTGTTGGCTGGGCTTTATCCGATAACCCTCATCAACACTTATCCTCTCATTGCCCGCTGGTGTATGCACGCGGTTGTGCTGACTGGGATAGAAAATGACATTGTTCAGTTTCTTGACCCGGCACGAGGGGAGCAGCAGGCCCCGGCCGTAGCTTTTCTGCAAGCATGGCAAATGAATGCAAACCGTGTCATTCTCGTAACTTTGTAGCCAATCAAGGCAAGCGAACGGCCCATCATCAACTAAACCTCTATCCTGTTTTGCGCAGGGCCAGCCACACCTCCTGTTCGCCGACAGTCACGGCCGTGTCAAACAACGTCTCCTCTAACCGCCCGGCTACCAGCGCCACCGCCAGCGTCTCCTGGGCGATCAGGTCGGCAAAGTGGGCGAAGGTGGCGGCCACATCACCGGTGGCCCCATACGCCAGTTCGATGCGGTCGGAGATTTCCAGCCCCGCCTTTTTGCGCATCTCGTTCACCTGGCGGATGATGTCGCGGGCGTACCCTTCTTGCAGCAGTTCCGGGGTGATGGTGGTGTCTACGGCGACGGTGACGCCTTTATCGCTGGCTACGGCCGTGCCGCCCCGCGATTCCGTCTGCACCACCACATCCTCGGCCGTCAGTTCCACTTGCTGTCCACCCGCTTCCACCTGGAGCGTTTGCCCCGATTGCAAGGTGCGAGCAACGGCCGCCGGATCAAGCGCCTCCAACGCCTTACGCACCTGCGGGAAGAGCGGGCCAAACTTTGGCCCCAACGTCCGGTTATTGGGCAGCACTTTGTAATTCACCAACTCGCCCACCTCAGAAACCACCTCAATTTCTTTGACGTTGATCTCCTCCGCCAACACGTCCGCCAGTTCCAGCAGGTCGGCCTGCTCCTGCGCCGAAGCCACATTCACCCGCGCCTTGCTGAGAGGCTGGCGCAGTTTCAGGTCTTCCGAGGCCCGCGCCGCCCGCCCCAGGCTGGCGGCCGTGATCGCCAGCCGCATTTTTGCCAGCAGCCGTTGGTCTAGCTCGGCCACATCGCCGCCCGGATAAAACGTGTGATGCACACTCAACGGCGCTTCCGGGTTAACACCGCGCACCAGGTTTTGGTACATCGCCTCGGTGACAAAGGGCACAAACGGGGCGCACAGCTTGATGAACTCCACCAGCACGTGGTAGAGCGTGGCATAAGCCGCGTTTTTATCGGCGTCCGCTTCGCTTTTCCAGAAGCGGCGGCGCGAGCGGCGCACATACCAGTTGCTCAGGTCATCCAGATACGCCTCCAACAGCTGCGTTGCCTTTTCCGCGTCATACCCATCCAACGCCGCCCGCGCGGCCAACGCCGTCTCATTCAGCCGCTCCACAATCCACTTATCCATCTGCGCATTCGCCGCCACCGGCGACTGTTTACTGCTTACTGCTAACTGCTCACTACCCGGCTGCCACTTATCCAAATTCGCATACGACACCAAAAACGCATACACATTCCACAGCGGGATGAGGAAGCGGCGGCGGGTTTCGTCGCCGACGTGATAGCCGAAGCGCAGGTTTTGTTCCGGTTTGCAACTGGCGTAGAGCCAGCGCATGGTGTCCGCGCCCATTTTGTCAGCCGCTTCGTTGAATTCGATCATGTTGCCCCAGGATTTGTGCATGGCACGGCCGTCTTCCGCCAATAAGGTGCTATACCCAAACAAATTCTTAAACGGGCCAACGCCATCGGCCATCAGCACACTTTGCGCCAGCAGGCTGTAAAACCAGTTGCGGAACTGGCCGGGGAAACTCTCGCTGATCCAGTCCGCCGGATACCATTTCTGCCAGTATTCCCGGTCTTCGCTGTAATGCAGGGTGCTGATGCCCACGATGCCCGCGTCCAACCAGGGATTACCCACATCTTTGATGCGCTCCACCGGGCTGCCACAGGATGGACAGGCGATTTTGACGGCATCTATGTACGGCCGATGCGGGGTATGCCCTTCAAACTGTTCCCAACCGGCCACGGCGCGTTCTTCCAATTCCTCTTTGCTGCCCACCACATGAAAATGGCCGCACTCACCACATTCAAAGATGGGCAGCGCCAGGCCGTAATACCGCTTTTTGCTGATCATCCAGTCGTGCATATTGCGCAGCCAATCCATCTCCCGGTCATAACCAAAGGCCGGGTACCAGTTGGCCTGGCCCACCGCGTCCATGATCTGGTAACGGAAACTGGCCGCTTTCTCCTCCGGCGTCACTTCTTCGCGTGGTTTGTCATACAGTTCGCCCATGCTGATGAACCATTCATCCACCAGCCGGTAGACCAGTTCGCTGCCACAACGCCAGCAGTGCGGGTAGCGATGGGCGTACCGCTGCTTGCGGTAGTAAACGCCCTTTTCGCGCAAATTTTCAAAGATAGCTTCGGCCACATCATGGGCCGATTGGCCGGTGAGCCAATCAAACTCACCGATATAGATGCCGTTCTCGTCTATGGGGGCGATGACGGGCAGGTTATTTTCTTTGCTCAACTGGAAGTCCTCCGCGCCACAGCCAGGGGCGATGTGGACGATGCCGGTGCCTTCTTCCGCGCCGACCTCTTTCCAGGCGATGACGCGATGGGTGTAATCGGCCTCAGCAAACGCTTTTTGGGCAGCGGGCAGTTCGTCAAAGGGGCCGGTGTACGTCCAGCCGAGCATCTCCGCGCCTTTCA
Source organism: uncultured Ardenticatenaceae bacterium (assembly GCA_964581605.1). GTDB lineage: Bacteria > Chloroflexota > Anaerolineae > Promineifilales > Promineifilaceae > CAADGU01. Next base: position 44,399 of record CAZOPF010000024.1, on the reverse strand, counting down.
ATTTGCCCACCACTTCGTAGTGGCCGATGAGGGTGTTCTTCACGGCCGCTTCCGCCAGATAATAGGTCCAGCCATCTTCGTGCTGCACCTGCACATAGTCCAGTTCCGGGCCAACGGCCGCGGCCACGTTGCTGGTCAGCGTCCAGGGGGTGGTCGTCCAGACGAGCAGGGCCTCTTGTGAAGAGGTGAGCAGGTGAGCAGGTGAAGGGGTGAGCGGGAAGCGGACAAAGACGGAGTCGTGGGTCACTTCCTGGTACCCTTCGGTGACGATTTCGTGTTGGCTGATGCCGGTGCCGCAGCGGGCACACCAGGGCATCACATCCCGCCCTTTGTACATCCAGCCCTTGTCGAAGCACTTCCGCAGGAAGGCCCAGATTTGATAATTGTTCTCGTCGCTGAAGGTGAAGTAGGAGCCGCCCAGTTGGGGCATGCCCAACTGCCCCACGATTTGCTCAACGGTGCCGGTGACGGGGCCATGTGGCCCGGTGACGGTGATGGTTTGGGTGGGGTCATCTTCCAGCAGGTCGCGCAGGTGGCGCAGTTCGTCGGGGTCGTTCCAGTCCATCCAGTTGCCCAGCCGTTTGGTTTGTTCGGTCTGGATGGCGGCAAAATGGAGTACCTGGCGTTTACATTCGGCCGTGAAACGATCCAGGCCGTACTTTTCGATCTCGCGCTTGCTATTGAAGCCGAGCCGTTTTTCCACGTTGACTTCTACCCAAAGACCCTGGCAGTCAAAACCGTTTTGCCAACGCTGGTTTTTGCCCAGCATGGCCTGGTAGCGCTGGTAGAGGTCTTTGTAGGTGCGGCCCCAGGCGTGGTGGACGCCCATGGGGTTGTTGGCGGTGATGGGGCCGTCTATGAAGCTGAAGATGCCGTATTCGGCTTCGGTTTGGGCGCGCAGGCGGCGCAGTTCGTTGAAGGCGTCGCTATCGTGCCAGAATTGCAGGATTTCCTGCTCTAGCTCGACAAAATCTACTTTATTGGAAACATCTTTGAAAGGCATAACTTAGTTCTCCTAAATTTTTAACGCAGAGGCGCGGAGGCGCAGAGAGTTGGTAATTGAGTAATTCCGGTAACGGCCGTGTGTGGTGGTTACGGCCGTGAACCTATCCATTTGCTCGTATCTCCATCGCCGATAAATCAATCACTGCGCCTGTCTGTTGTAAAAAGTCAAAACCCAAGATGCCGGCAATGTCAAAACCATAATCCATAGCCCCGGCTTCGATGGTGAAATCCCGCAATGTCAGTTCACCCACACTGATTTCATCTACGGCCGTGTCCACAACCGACTCCTGTCCGCCCACGCCGCGAATCCGGCGAACGTGAGCGGTTGACTGTGGGTAGATACCGGCTTCCTGCAATTTGTCTGTGGCAAATACACAACCGGCTGAACCCGTATCCAGAAGAACATTGTCCAGGCTCAACACCCTGTCTGCCTGCCGGATGGTTACAGTGACAAAAGGCAATCTATCTTGCACTCGTATTTTCATCACACCCCGCTCCGTATACCGGCCCAATACTGCTCCTGGATGTGGATTTCTTCATTGTCTGTATGAATCACATACATCTCTCTCTCTGGCTTCTGACGGTGAAGATGTTTGTAGGTGTCCATAGCCTTGAAAAAATCGCCAAAATGATCAATCACCGCCAGACGATCCACAATGCGCCTTTTTTCCGGCGTGGTATGCGCCTCTATCGCTTCGATAAGAAGCCAGGAACCAGGATATTGTGTACGCACATCTTGCCATTTCATGTTTTACCTCCACAAAGATGACTACAACGGATTTAGGAATGGAACGAATCCCTTTAATTCTTTAATCCGTTGTAGTCTCCGTACCAGATGGCGCGGGTTTCTACGGCCGTCAACCCATCCTCTCTCTCCATCCTCACCACCCAACCACGTTCATCCAGCCAAATCTTCCGCTCATTTTCCAGCCAGCGAATGGTCAACGGCCGTTCACCCATCACCACCACCGCCACCACCTGCAAAGCAAACACGGCTGACCGCTCACTGCTCACTGCCAACTGCTCACTGTTCACTGATGTCAAAGTCACGGCCGTGCCGCCGCCAAACCCCGCCAGCAGCCCCAACCCGATGCTGGAGGGAAACCAGAACCCGTAGCCGGGTGGTAAATCCACGTCATCGGTGTATGTTGTGCCATTCACCGTGCGCGTGTTGGTCAACACCGTATCCTCCAACAATAGCGTGCCTTCTATCATCAAATCGTCGCCCCAAAAGCGGTAAGAGAGGCGTTCGGCACGGCCGTCGGCCTGCCGCACCAGATGATACAGATACGAATGGCCCGATTCGGCCGCTCGCGCATCCAAATCCACCCGCAAAATCTCATACCCTTCCACCGCCTGTGTCAGCCGCCATGATTCCACAGCACCGGTGGCACGGCCGTCCCGCTCATACCGCAACCGCCCGGCGGCGATGGGCTTTTCATAGGCTTGTTCGTGAACGATAAATCTCATGTCCGTAGGTAATTGAGTAATTGGGTAATTGGGTAATTACGCAATTACTCAATTACCCCTCCAACTCCACATAAATCCGCTTGTTGATCTTGCCTTTGCTCTTGTAGTCCGTAATGCGCATCCGGCCCACTTCGCGGGTGTTGGCGACGTGCGTACCGCCGTCAGCCTGCAAATCCAGCCCCACCAGTTCCACCGTGCGCACCTCGGTAATACCTTCGGGCAGCAAGTTAATTTTGGTGCGGATCAGGTCGGGAATCTGGAAGGCCTGTTCGCGGGGCAGAATGGCCACACGCACCTCGCGGGCGGCGGCCACTTCCCGGTTCACGGCCGTTTCAATATCCGCCACCAACTCCTGCCGCATCGTCTCAAATTCAAAATCCATGCGCCCTTGCAATGGGTCCATATTGCCGCCCGTCACCTGCGCCCCATAGTCACGCCAGACCACGCCGCAAAGGATGTGCATAGCGGTGTGGGTACGCATCAGTTGGTAACGGCGCGTCCAATCGAGTTGACCGGTGACGGCCGTACCCACCACAGGTAGTTCCCCTTCCACCAAATGCACCACCTGATTGCCCACCTTTTTGACATGGGCGACGGACCAGGTTTGGGAAGCGGCCGTCAACACGCCAAAATCACACGGCTGCCCACCGCCACCCGCATAAAACGCCGTGCGATCCAGCACCACACCACCATCCACCACATCGGTGACAACGGCCGTAAAACTCTGTACATACGCATCGGTTTGATAAAGCAATTCGGTCATAATCTCACGTCTTCAGGTGTTCAGGTGCTAAAGTGTTCACGTGAACACACCAACACTTAAGCACCTAAACACATAAAAAAACGCCCTCATCCCCATTGGGACGAAGGCGCAATTCTCCGCGGTACCACCCAGATTTCCGGCCAAAGCCAGACACTCTTTTCCGCCACATAAAAATGGCGGCAGCCCTGTTAACGGTGGGCGAATCCGTCTGAGCCTACTTTTTCGATTATCGGGTTACGATTTACGGATTACCGATTACGAGAAGTTCAGTCAGAAGCTCCGGAGGGATTTTCAACGATATGTCTGCACCTAGCTCACACCAACCCAGGCTCGCTTGGCAGGGTATTGACCGTTTACTCGTCTCCATCATCGCTTATTGGTTTGTTAAACTGGGGCAATTATCCGCCAACGGCCGTAGCCTGTCAACTGAGTGCCGACAAAATAGTTCTTGACAAAATAGTTCCATCTCGTATAATTCCGCTTGTTATTTTGCGGGGCGATTTTGAAAATCGCCCCACCCTGGAAACACCATATGCACGACGAAGAGAAAAAACAACGGTGGGTAGCCTTTGTGCAATCCATTGAGCCAGACATGACCCCCCAGGCCGTGCTGCTCATGGGTCAATGGCGGCGTATCAGCCACGCCCTGCAACAGATTGGTGACGCCAGTCTGGTCGAAAGCGGCCTGACCGAAGCGCAATATCTGGTGTTGATGAGCCTGTACATGCACGAGCAAATCGAAGGGCGGGCCATGCTCAACCCGTCCGAGATCAGCAAATGGCGTGGCACCAGCCGTAACACCATCAGTTCGCTCATTCGTGGCCTGGAAGCCGAGGGCCTGATTGAACGGCAACTGGATGATGAGGATCGCCGCAAATTTAATATCTGTTTGACAGGTAACGGCCGTACCCTGGTCAGCCAATATGCCCATAAACAGTTCCGCGCCGTTGGCGGCTGCTTCAACCGCCTCAGCGACGCCGACCAGGAAATCCTGAGCGAAATCCTGACCAAACTCAGCCAAAATCTCGAAGACACCCGAACACAACTCGAACAACAGTAGGGCAATTTTGCCAAATTGTCCCATAAGGAGACCCTATGCAAGCAGCAGGAAACCCACCCCGCACTGGCCGTCGTGGCCGCGGCCCCGATGGGGCACAGCCTAAAATGAGTGGTCAGGCACTTCGCCGGGCCATCCGCTACGTCTGGCAATACCCCAAAGTTACGTGGACGGCCGTAGGCGCATTGCTCATCGCCACCCTGGCCCAATTAGCCGTGCCCCAACTGGTGCAGGAAATCATAGACACCATCACCAGCAACGTCCTGAATGAAACCATTTTGGGATTACCACAAGAAATCCAGGCATTTGCCGCCGAACGATTGGGCGTCAATCTGGCAACTGCCCAAACTGACCTGAACAGCGCGGAACGGGCCATCATCATCGCCGGGCTGATCATTGTCGCTTTTGCCGCCGCCCGCGGCTTTTTCTCCTTTGCCCAAACCTATCTTTCGCAAGTTCTGTCACAAAACATCGCCTTCGACCTGCGCCAGGATTTGTTCGCCAAAATCCAGCGCCTCAGCTTTAGCTACCACGACCGCAACCGCACCGGCCAACTGATGATCCGCGCCACCGACGACATTGAAAAGCTGCGTCTGTTTTTGGGTCAGGGGCTGCTGCTGGCGCTGCAATCCATCGTCTTGCTGGTGGGCACGCTGGTCATCCTTTTCTTTACCAACTTCAAACTGACGCTGGTGGTGCTGCCGCTGCTGCCCATTGCGCTTATTTCCTTCATGGTTTTTGGCGGGCTGGCGCAGCCGTTATTTGGCGAAGCACAGCGCCGCCTCTCTCGTGTGAATACCATTTTGCAGGAAAATCTAGCCGGTCTAAAGGTGGTGCAGGCCTCGGTGGCGGAAAAACGGGAGCAGGCGCGGTTCAAAGAATCCATTGACTCGGAACTGGAACAGCGTATCAAAATTACGCGCATGTTTGCCATTCTCTTCCCGTTCATCTTTCTGGTGGCGAATTTGGGGCAGGCGGCCGTGATGTATTTTGGCGGCCGTCAGATATTGAACCAGACCCTGACGTTGGGCGAATGGCAAAAGTTCAGCCTTTATCTGGTTTACTTGTTCATGCCCTTGGGCCAGTTGGGCTTCATCATCAGCCTGATGGCCCAGGCGGCCGCCAGCGCCGACCGCATTTTTGAGATTTTGGACGCGAAGAATGATGTGGAAAATAAACCGGGCGCGGTGGAATTGGGTGAAGTTACCGGCCGTATCACCTTTGAAAACGTCACCTTCCGCTACTTTGAAGGCAGCGAGCCGGTTTTGCAGGACATCAGCTTTGAAGCAGAACCAGGGCAAACCATCGCCCTGCTCGGGGGCACCGGCAGCGGCAAGACGACTATTATCAACCTGATTCCGCGCTTTTATGATGTCAGCAGCGGCCGTGTCACCATAGACGGCCACGACCTCCGCGACGTGACCATCGAAAGCCTGCGCCAGCGCATTGGCATTGTGCTGCAAGAAACCACCCTCTTTGGCGGCAGCATCCGGGACAACATCGCCTTCGGCCGTCCCAATGCCACCGACGATGAAATCATTGCCGCGGCAAAAGCTGCGGCCGCCCACGACTTCATCATCGGATTCCCCGAAGGGTATGACACGCCGGTGGGCGAACGTGGCTCCACCCTCAGCGGCGGGCAAAAACAGCGTGTGGCCATCGCCCGCGCCCTGCTCATGGACCCGCACATCCTCATCCTGGACGACAGCACCAGCAGCGTAGACCTGAACACCGAATACCAGATTCAGAAGGCACTCGACCGGCTCATGGAAGGGCGCACCAGCTTTGTGATCGCCCAGCGCATCAGCACCGTCCTCAATGCCGACCAGATACTCGTGCTGGACAAAGGGCGCATCGTCGCCCGCGGCGTCCACGAAGAATTGATGGAAGACAGCCCCATTTACGCCGAGATCTACCATTCACAGCTTTCGGAGGATGTGGAACTTGCCTGATTATCAAAGATGACGCAGATTTCACAGATTGCCTCTTTTATCTGCGTAATCTGCGAAATCTTTGATGAAAACGCATTTAGGAAATAGTCATGATAGATCGTCAAGCACAACTACTGGGCATGGAAGTCCAGAAACCTCAAAGTATCAGCCGCACCCTCAAACGATTTGGGGCGCATTTTCGGCCGTATTGGCTGCCCCTCGTCATTGTGCTGATTGCCATGGTAGCCAGCACGTGGATGCAGGTGCGCATCCCCTACCTCACCGGGCAGGCAGTGGATTGTTACCTCACCCCATACGTCAGCCGGGTTAGCCTGACCGGCAACAGTGGGGAAAGCACACTGCCCCCGGCCGCTGCCGAGTTTATGCAACAGCTCGCGGGCAATACGGCCGCCGGTTCCAACTGCACCTACACCACCGTTGACCCGACCGCTTCTTTTGATGAAACCCTGGCCGGATTTACCCAACTTATCCTGGTCATGGTGGTCTTTTTCATAGCCAGCTCTGCCCTGACCGGCCTCACCTTTTACATGATGAGCTGGGCTGGTTTCCGGGTGCTGCGCGATTTGCGCGATGAAGTGTTCCACCACATCCACCGGCTGACGCTCGGCTACTTCACCAAACATGAAGCGGGTGATGTGATGAGCCGCCTGACCAATGACATGGATACCATTGGGCAGATGATTGGCTTTGGCGTGGTGCAGGTGGCCCAGGGCATCTTGCTCATCGTCTGGACGGTGTTCATCATGTTCCGCGACAACGTGCCCTTTGCCCTGATCAGCCTGATTACACTGCCGTTGATGATCATTTTCACCAAATGGTTTTCTGATCAGGCACGTAAAGCGTTCCGGCAGGCGCGGAAAGAGATTGGCTCGGTGAATGCGGATTTGCAGGAAAGCATTTCCGGCGTGCGCGAGGTGCAGGCGTTTAGCCGCGAAGCAGAGAACATTGAACAGTTCCGCACCAGTAATGCGGCCAACCGGGACGCCAACATCAAGGCGCAGGCGTATACCAGTGCCTTAGCGCCCACGCTGGAAGCGTTGAGCTATGTCAGTCTGGCGGTGGTGGCCTGTGTGGGCGGTATTGCCATTTTGAATGGGGGTGAATTGATGGGTTCGGCCGTATCGCTGGGGCTGATTTTTGCCTTCATTCAATACACGCAGCGGTTTAATATGCCAGTGCAGCAAATTGCCTTGTTGTGGACAAATATCCAGAGCGCGATTGCCGGTGGCGAGCGCATCTTTGGCTTGCTGGATGAAGACCCTGAACTGAAGGATAAGCCGGATGCGGTGGAGATCCCGGCCATTCAGGGGGCGGTGCGTTTTGAACAGGTGTGGGCGGAATATAATCCGGGCGAGCCGGTGCTGAAAGGGGTGGACATTCAGGCGCAACCAGGTGAGACGATTGCTATTGTCGGGCCAACAGGGGCGGGCAAGACGACGATTATCAACTTGCTGCCTCGTTTTTGGGATGTGACAGACGGCCGTATCCTGATTGACGACCACGATGTGCGCGATGTGACCCGCGCCAGCCTGCGCCAACAAATTGGCATTGTGCTGCAAGACACGTTTTTGTTTAGCGACACAGTGTTGAACAATATCCGCTACGCCCGCGCCGAAGCGACGGATGAAGAAGTAGTGGAAGCGGCCAAACTGGCGCGGGCGCATGAGTTTATTCAACGGCTGCCGGAAGGATACCAGACGGTGTTGGGTGAACGGGGTTCGGGTCTGAGCCAGGGGCAGCGTCAGTTGATTTCCATTGCCCGTGTCGCTTTGAGCGACCCACGCATCCTGATTTTGGATGAGGCGACGAGCAGTGTGGATACCCGCACGGAGCGAGAGATACAGAAGGCGTTTGCGGAACTACTGCACGGCCGTACCAGTTTTGTCATCGCCCACCGCCTGAGTACCATTCGCAATGCGAACCAGGTGTTGGTGCTAAATCATGGCGAGATTATTGAGCGGGGGACCCATAAAGAATTACTGGCAGCCCGAGGCTTCTACTATGACCTGTACATGAGCCAGTTCCGCCGCCAGCTAGACGCGGGTGAATCGGATGAAGAGTTGGCGGAAGAGGCGGATCTCTTTTTTGCGCCGGCGGATTGAGACGGTAATCGGTGAACGGTAATCGGAAACGGCCGTACCTGTTGGGGTACGGCCGTTTTGTTTATGGTTAATCATACGGCCGTGCATGGTTGCCACCCGGCCAGGGCAGGTTACAATCCTGCTGAATTTTCAGGAACAAAAATGGTGGCTGGTTGCCAG
>CAZOPF010000024.1:26691-35791 GCA_964581605.1 uncultured Ardenticatenaceae bacterium | reverse complement strand
CCAGCCACAATGTACGCAGGAGTTCTTATAGGCGGCAGCGCACCACGAAGGATGAAAATTTCATAATTCATCCTTCATCATTTTTTTCGGAGGAGGATAAATGAACCAGCCAACATTTGACCTGAGTGGAAAAGTCGCCCTGATCACCGGAGGATCGCGGGGCATTGGGCAGGCGATAGCCGAGGCATATGCCGCCGCCGGGGCCAGTTTGGTATTGGCCAGCCGCAAACAAGCGGGCGTAGATGAAGTGGCCGCGCTCATCAACAGCCAGGGCGGCAAGGCGTTGGCCATCGCGGCGCATACAGGGGAACAATCGGCCGTAGACGCCCTCATCCGGCAAGCGGCCGATACCTTCGGTGGCATTGACATTCTGGTTAACAATGCCGCCACCAACCCGCACTTTGGCCCCCTGATGACGGCCGACGAAAGCCATTGGGACAAAATTTTAGATGTCAACGTGAAGGGCTATTTCCGGGTGGCAAAGGCGTGTGTGCCCATTATGCAGCGGCGCGGCGGCGGCAAAATTATCAACATGGCCTCCATTGCCGGGCGAAAACCACAGCCAGGCATGGGCATTTACTGTGTCAGCAAAGCGGCCGTGATTATGCTCACCGAAGTATTGGCCGTGGAACTGGCGGCCGCGAACATTCAGGTCAATGCTATCGCGCCGGGTTTTATCAAGACCCGCTTTAGCCAGGCCATTTGGGGCAATGAGCAGATTAACAGCATGGTGATGAAAACAATTCCGCAAGGGCGTATGGCGGAGGCGGAGGAGTTAACAGGCATTGCCCTTTATCTGGCTTCGGCCGCATCCAGTTTCACCACCGGCAGCACCTTTCTGATTGATGGCGGGCAATTCATTAGCAGTGGAATATGATGCGTGATCGTTTGCAAATAAGTTGGCGATTGGGTAATTGGGTAATTCAGTAATTGAAGCGGCTAATCACCAAATTACTCAATTACATAATTCCTGCACGGTTACTACGTGAGAACCCATTAGTCATGCATGACCCAAACGAGTATGAGCGACCATAAATTTATCGCCATTGAAGGGGTGATTGGCATAGGCAAAACGACGTTGGCGCGTTTGTTGCAACCTTTTTTCCCCCACACCACCGTTTTATTGGAACTGTTTGAAGAAAATCCGTTTCTGGCTGACTTTTACCAGAACCGGGCACAGTATGCCTTTCAGACGCAAATTTTCTTCCTGCTCAGCCGCTATCACCAACAACATGAAGCGGTGCCGGCCGCTTTGCAACATGGCTTTTTAGTGTCGGATTATACCTTTGCCAAAGACGAACTATTTGCCTGGCTGAATCTAAAAGATGACGAACTGGCGATGTACGGCCGTGTTCATGCCGCCCTCGGTGATAAAATTCCCAAACCCGATTTGATCGTCTATTTGCAGGCCGATCATGACGTGGTGATGCGCCGGATTGCTCAACGTGACCGCTCTTACGAACGAGATATGGACCCGGCATACATCCGGCAACTGGCCGCCGCTTATGAAGCATGGATAACCAATTTGCAAGATACGGCCGTCCTTACCCTGCCTGTTGGCGAACTTGATTTTCTTTCCCGACCAGATGATGTGGCTTATGTTGCCGCCCAAATTAAAGAGGTGTTGGCTGCACAATCCCCCGCCCGCGCACCAGCCGACGCCCCATTAAAACTATTGGAAGACGGCCGTCTGCCAGCCTTCCAGACCTTTCACCGCCAGCTAGATGCTGCTAAAAATTTTGATCCCGACCTCTTCTTCAACTACATCCTGCTGGTGGAAGAACTGGGCAAAATTGCCAGCGAGATGGCGAAAATATGGGGAGATGCCGCACGGTTTCGGGCCGACGGCCGTACAGCCGACATCGCCCACCATAACGCTCTGGAAATACATCGCGCCACCCTGCGCGGGGAACTGGCCGACTTACTCGCTTATCTACTTAAACTGGCAAACTACACCGGCATAGACCTGGAACAGGCCTACCTGGAAAAAATGAAAAAGAACATCGCCCACACCTGGCCCTCCGAACGCACCTTACCACCCACCAGCCGCACTTCCTAAACGCCTTGGCCGTGGCCCTTGACCGTTCCCCATGTAGCGATCATGAGTAAAGACAAGCCGTTGCGCTCGTCAGATATTCAGTTGTTGCTGCCAATTTGACCACCTCCTGCCTCAAAGATATAATCTTCCGTCGCTTTAAGGATGAGCGGTTGTATAGATTTGCATCACAACATTCGTCTCTACCCTTCTTTCCGATAAGATTTGACAACATATGACAAAGTTGAGCGATTTTGAAAATCGCTTTACGCTGTCTTAATCAAAAGAGACTATCGGTGGCGCGATCTGGCAAATCGCGCCACCTTTATGAAGGAGACTTGAACATGCCCAAACGGACTTATCAACCCAAAATTCGCCGCCGGATGCGGGTACATGGTTTTCGGGAACGTATGAAAACGGTGGGCGGCCGTAAAGTGTTGAGCGCCCGCCGCACCAGAGGCCGCGCCCAATTAACGGTGAGCATGAACAACCATGTAAAAAAAATAGACTGGAACGCCACATCAGCTACCGCTTACCGTTCAGTTAAGCGTTGGGGTGGTGGCAAATAATGTGCCCATCTGGCCGGTAGGACATGCTGCAACCAAACCATCGTTTGCGGCGCCCGGCTGATGTAGGACGGGTTCAGCAGGCAGGAAATAGCTGGCGTCACCCTCTGGCTATTTTGTTGGTAGAGTCAAATTCGCTGGATGTGAGCCGTTTTGCTTTTGTTGCCAGCCGGCATATCGGCAAAGCGGTGGTGCGTAATCGAGCCAAACGCCTGCTGCGGGAGTCGGTACGTGGTCATTTACACGAAATTCAACCGGGATGGGATTGTGTGTTAATTGCCCGGCCGTCATTACCCCAGGCCGCTTTCAGGGAAGTGGACACGGCCGTGACCCAATTACTACAACGAGCAAAGCTGCTGCCTGGCCCCTGAGGGTTTTCTAAAACCTTTAGGGTCTGGCGGCTTAATAAGTCAATGAAAAAAATAGCCCTTTTGCTCATACGCTTTTACCAACGAGGCATTTCCCGTTACACACCGCCTACCTGCCGTTTTCAACCCACCTGCTCTCAATACGGTTATGAAGCCATTGAAAAATATGGTTTTTTCAAAGGTGGGTGGCTGGCGGTGAAACGGATATCCCGCTGCCACCCGTTTCATCCCGGTGGGTATGACCCGGTGCCTTAAAAGGGTTCACCAAACAACTTACAGGCTACAGCTTCGGGAAGAACGCGGAGGTAATTCATTGTTCACATCAAAACGGCCGTTCATGTGGCCTACTATACTTTTCCTTTTTCTTACCATTTGGTTGTTATCTGGCTGTTCAGCAACGGGGGCGGTTGCTCACAACTGGCCTGGTCTCTCGGTTCAAGGGAACATCGTGTATGTGGCTTACGGCCCGGCCGTGGTGGCCTATGATGCCGTTGAACAGGAAGAAAATTGGGCCTACCAACCAGACAATCGTTCGTTGCAATTTTTAGCCGCCCCTTCGGTGCAAGACGGCCGTGTTATCATCGGTGATTACGGGGCCGCCGGCGGCATGTTTTCCCCCACCATCATCGTCACCGCCTACGGTCTGAAAGAAAACGAAACGGCCACCCCCACCACCCTGTGGACAAACGACACCACCGCCACCGACAAAATCATCGCCGGGCCATTGCAGGTGGGCGATGTTGTCTATATTGGCGCGGCCGATAACCACCTCTCCGCTCTGGACGCCGCCACCGGGCAAGAACTGTGGCGTTTCCCCACCGATGGCCCCGTTTGGGCTACTCCCACCTACTACGAAGGCGTTCTTTACGTCACCTCCTTAGATAAACACCTTTACGCCCTGGATGCCGAAACCGGCGACGAAATCTGGCAAGCAGAGCTAGAAGGGGCCGTGTCCGCCCAAGCCATTGTCAATCCGGCCGAAAACCTCGTCTACGTTGGCGCATACGATAATGCTCTCCATGCCTTAAACATGGATACCGGGGCCGAAGAGTGGCAGGCCGAGGCCACCAATTGGATATGGAGCGCCCCCGCCCTGGCTGATGACAAACTGTATTTTGCCGATAGTAGCGCCCAGGTTTTTGCGGTAGATGCCGCCAGTGGCGAAGCCATCTGGCAGGTAGCCATTAACGCGATGAATGAATCGGCGGGCGTGGCCGGGCGCGTGGAAATAGATGGGGCGATTCAGGCCAGCCCCGTCGTGGCTGATGGGGTCGTTTATATCGCGGCCGAAGGCAACCGTAATACCAAAGAAGGGCTGCTGGTAGCGTTGGATGCCGAAACAGGGGCGGAAATCTGGCAGCAAACCACCAATGCCCCGCTCTTCACGACACCTGTGCTGGTTGATGATATGATAGTAACGGCTTTGAATGGTGAATTAGCGGTGCTGGCTGCTTTTGACCGTGAGTCTGGCAATCCAAAATGGAGCTACCTGCCCATCTTGGATAACGCAGGTGGTAATTAACCGCCTGCGTAGGAAATAACCAATGTTTTCATTTTTATGGAATTCCGTCATTATTGACCCCATGCTTAATGCCCTGTTGTGGTTATATGGGGTTTTGGGCAATTTTGTAGTCGCCATTGCCATTTTCACTATTATCACCCGCATCATCATGCTGCCGCTCAACATGCGTCAGCAGCGTAGCATGGCTAAAACCCAGGAAATGCAGCCACAAATTCGGGCGATCCAGCAAAAGTACAAAGATAATCCGCAAAAGATGCAGGAAGAGTTTGCCAAAATAGGGTACAACCCGGCCGAGAGTCTGTCGGGCTGCCTGCCACTTATTGCCACCATGCCGATTCTGTTTGGCCTGTTTGCGGTGCTGCGTATTGCTTTGGGGACAACGCCGCAATCATTGTTGGAGCTGACCCAACGCGCTTACCCTTTTATAGATTTGACAGCACTGCTGCCCATTGACAGCCAGTTTTTGTGGATGAATCTGGGGCAGCCTGATCCGTTTTATGTGCTGCCGATTCTGGTTTTTGTGACCATGTTCATTCAGACGCGCATTTCCACCCCACCAAAACCCCAAAATAATGGAGATGGAAAAGGGAAACAGCAACAGCAAGATGACCCAACGGCCGCGATGACCCAATCTATGCAGTACACCATGCCGTTGATGTTTGGTTTTTTCTCGCTCTCTTTTCAGGCGGGCCTGTCTATTTATTTTATCCTCTCCAATGTGATTGGTATTGGGCAAGGGTATTACACGAAGAAGGTGATGGAACGGGAGAAGGCGGCCCGTGAGGAAAACAAGAAGGTGGCGGAAATAGAGGCGGTCAGTGGGAATGGTTCGGCCAACGGCCGTGTCCCCACCGAGACCACCGCTGACGAACCGAAAGCGGCGGCCGGTTCCGGCAATAAACCGGCCGCTAAGAAAAGCTCCGGTAATCAGAACAAGAAGAAAAAGAACAGGTAACGCAGAACGTGATGCGTTCCTGACAGGTTCACGCATTACGCATCACGCATCACCTATATGAGGGTACGTTATGAGTCGTGAAATTGAAGTCCGAGGGCAAACCGTTGATGATGCTGTAGAAGCGGGTCTGGCAAAGCTGGGCTTGCAACGCAGTGACGTGATTGTGGATGTGATTGATGAAGGGAGCAAAGGCATCTTGGGTTTGGGAGCGCGGGAAGCAGTGGTGCGATTGCTGCCCATGACGCCAGCCGCGCCGGAGAAAAAGCCAGAACCACCACCCACCAGACCCGCCCCACCGGCCCCCGCTCCAATCGCTACGCCGCCAGCTCCCCCCAAAGCCCCAGCGAAAGTGGCTGCAACAGAAACGGCCGTCCTCCTCACCCCCCTCACCAGTGAAGAATTGGAACAGGAACGGGATACGGCCGTGACCATCCTGCAAACTATCCTCGGCCATATGCAAATTGAGGCAACCATCCATACGGCCGTAACTGAACCAGACGACCTGACCGGCCAACCCATCAACCTCATCGAAATCACCGGCGCTGACCTGGGCGTTCTCATTGGGCCACGCGGGGATACCCTCGGCTCCCTGCAATATGTGGCCCGCCTCATTGCCAGCCACCAGTTAAAGGCCAAAGCCGACTTTGTGATTGACGTGGAAGGATACCGTGAACGGCGCAAACAGGCGTTAGCCCGTCTGGCAGAACGGATGGCCAGCAAAGTGATCAAGCAAGGCCGCCCGGTCAGCCTGGAACCGATGCCCGCCAATGAACGGCGCGTGATTCACATGACGTTGCGCGACCATGCGGCCGTTTATACCCAAAGCACCGGCGAAGGAAATCAACGACGGGTGCGCATATTACCAAAACGGTAAGGGCGAGGCAGTTGGGTAATGAGCAAGCCATTGCCCACAAATCATGGCCCAACTGCCTCGCCCCTACAAACTAACCAACCGCACGTGGGTAATGGCCGGAATTTTGGACAGGGCATCGAGTACGGCCGTTGGCGGCCGACTGTCCAGGTTAATAAACGACAGCGCCTCCCCGCCCGGTTTGTCCCGCCCCATCCGCCATTCACCAATGTTCACTTCATAAGCCGCCAGAATGGTGCCCACCTGCCCGATCACCCCGGGCACATCCTTATTGCGCAGCACCAACACGTCGCCAAACGGCTTGGCCTCCAGTGTATACTCGTCCACCTGCACCAGACGCGGCTCGCTGCCGCCAAACAACACCCCGGCCAGCAAACGCTCGCCGCCTTCCCACTGCACCTTGCAAGAAATCATATTGGGATAATCAATGGGCGTGATCCCTTTGGTTTGGGAAGTGATAATTCCGTTTTCTTCAGCCAATACCGGGGCATTGATGTAATTCACATCCTCAGAGATAGATTTTTGCAAAATCCCTTTGAGCAGCCCGGCGGCCACCGGTTTGATGAGCGTATCTACATCTTCACCACGCATCTCAATTTCCACCCGGCGAATCGCTCCCTCGGCCAGATGACAATGCAGCAACCCTAATTTTTCAGCCAGGGCCATATACGGCCGTAACGCCTCAAACCCCGGCCCCGCCGGAAACGGCATATTCACCGCATTGCGAAAATCCTTACCCCGCAGCGCATCCAAAATCTGGTCTACAATCTGCGTGGCCACATCCCGCTGCGCTTCCACCGAACTGGCCCCTAAATGGGGCGTATGCACCACATTCGGCAGCCCAATGAGCGGGCTGCCTTCCGGCGGCTCTTTGCGAAACACATCCAGCCCGGCCGCCCGCACCTTGCCGCTCTTCAGCGCTTCTGCCAGCGCATTTTCGTCAATCAGCTTGCCCCGCGCCGCATTGACGATAATCACCCCATTTTTCATCTGGGCAATCGTCTCCGCGTTGATCATACTTTCCGTTTCCGGCATCAGCGCGGTGTGCAGGCTGATGTAGTCAGACTGGGCCAGCAAATCATCCAGGTCAACCAGCGTCACGCCATGATCCCGCCCCACTTCCTCGGAAACATACGGGTCATAGGCCACCACTTCCATGCCAAATGCCTGGGCACGTTTAGCCACATGCCGGCCAATCCGCCCAAACCCTACAATGCCCAACGTCTTGCGGTACAACTGCACACCCGTATATTGCGACCGGTTCCACTCACCGGCCGCCAGCGAAGCGTGTGACTGGGCGGTGTAACGGCTGGCCGCCAACATCAACGCCATCGCCTGCTCGGCCGTGGCAATGCTGTTGGCCTGGGGGGTGTTCATGACGATGATGCCGCGCATCGTCGCCGCCCGCACATCAATGTTGTCCACGCCCATTCCGGCCCGGCCAACCACTTTCAGGTTGGTGCCGGCCGCCAATACCTCGGCATCCGCCTTTGTTTCGCTGCGCACAATGAGCGCGTCATAACCGGGTAAGGTCGCCAACAACTCCTCGCGGCTCATGCCCGTTTTCAGGTCATAGGTAGCGTCTTTGGCCTGATCCAGCCGCTCTAAACCAGCCGAACCCAGTTTGTCTGATATGAGAATTTTGAACATGCTCCATCCTTGTAAGTAACACAAACTGGAAGTTTGCATTACATGATTATTGAACCAATTTCGGGCGGATTATAATGTTTGCGCTTTTCAGGGCAAATAATTTGTGCAGATTGTCACAAACAAAAAGGGCGCATTGCTGCGCCCTTCACGTAAAAACCCATTCAATCCAGCTAATATAACCGATTGCTCAAAACTACACAGCTACGGCCGTGTCCTCCAATTCACTTGGGTGTAACCATAAATAGTCGCGCACTGCCAGATTCATGCGGTCAAGTTCCGCCAGATAACTGCCAACAGACAATCGGTAATTTTCAGGATTTTTTTCCACCCTGCGCAAATGGGTAATCTGTCGCCTAAAGTTTGCAATCCGCTCTAGCGTGACCTGCAATTCCTGATCATTCTTAATCATTCGATTACCTCCACAATACCTCGGAACGTACCATCGCGTTTTATTTGCCAATAAGCAACGGTTTCTTCCTCGCTGTCCAGAACAGCTAATAGTCTCAACCAAAACACACTGGCTCCCTCGTAATTCTGGGCAGCAAAATGATCAAAAGCTAAACGAGTCTCCCCTGTTAACTGCCCAGCGTCAAACGAGTTCTCCATCAAAATAAAAATGTCAATATCCCCAGGTTCTGGTTTGTTCGTAACGAAGGATCCAAAGATGATAAATCGTCTTAAATGGCCTGTTGCTTTAACCAATCAATAGAGGCGTTCCAGTCGTTGTGCTAATACCCGGCGTTTTGTAGTTTGCTGACCAAAGTATGTAACGATTTGAGATAGATTGGCTGAATAAATCCCTGAAGGCAAGTCGCCACGTTCATTAAATTCAGGCCATGTCCTATTGCTCATACAAGCGGATTATAACACACAGGTAGAAGAATTAAGCGGCATGGAGCCTATGACCATCACCTGGGGCAATGGTCATAGGCTTGAGCGTTTTCACTTTATGGTTTGAAGATGACAGGCAGGTAGATGAAAGTTCCTACTTCCTCAACTTCATTCACAATGAAGACACCCGTGACCACGGCCGTATCCCATTCATTCACGGCCGTCAACGTCACCACATACGCACCTGGGGCAGCATACACATGCTCTGGATGTTCGTCCGTACTGGTGTTACCATCGCCAAA
>CAZOPF010000024.1:15280-26591 GCA_964581605.1 uncultured Ardenticatenaceae bacterium | reverse complement strand
CCATCGCCAAACTCCCAGGTATAGCTGATTGGCCCGGTGCCGGTGGTCGTGTTGGTGAAAACGGCCGTCTCCCCCACCATAATCGGCGAATTACTGCTGAACGCAGCTTGAATACTCTCCGGCGCGGTCAGAAACGTCCACGTAACCGGGAACTGCTGCACACCCGTATCGCCGCCCGGTACACCGACCGACTGTGCTCCGGCTACCGTCACCGTATACAGCGTACCTGTTTCCAGAGCAACGGTGGGTGTAAACGTCACTGCCCACTCGTCACTATCATAGACAAACGTGCCGGAAACCAGCCCGGCCGGGCCAGTTACCGCAAAATCGGTATCGGCGGCCATAGGGATACTCCAGGTGGTGGTCACGGCCGTGTTAACCGGCACATCGGTTCCCGTGGGCGCGTACTCCACCACAATGGGGTCCCGCCAATAACGCACCGCCTTTTCATCATCCGGCCCATTGCCCCAATCGTCAGGCGTATTGTCTACCAACTGCGTTCCGTCAGAACCATACTCAATACTCACCTCACGGTTGTTCAGGGTGACAATGCTGCCCCACGACTCCACTGTGTCCCACGAGCCGCGTGTATATTTGTATTGCAGTTCCGTCCCATCCAGAATATCCAGCGTGTACGTCCAGACGTTGGTATTACCTACCTGATTCATCGGTACGAGACCGGGATTCCAGGGGCCCAGTTCCGGCAAATCGCCCACCAGATAAACTGTGCCCGGCGTATAAACGGGTACAGCCACCTGGAAAGTAACTTCTACCAGACGGGGTTCGGCCGTTGCCTGCACCACATTGGAGGGATTGGCGCGGTTGAAGCTGGTATCGAAGGCCAGCACGTAGTATTCGTATGTTTCGCCGGTGGTCACGGCCGTGTCTTCATAACTCGTCACATTGCCAAAGAACTGGGCAATACGCACAAAGCCGGGGGCAGCCAGGTTTTGCCGGTATAGCTCATACCCGGCCAGGTCAGCGTCACTGACCGATTCCCAGCTCAGGCTGACGCTGGCGGCCGTTGTCCCTTCCAGGTACAGCGTAGTCGTCATCGGCGCGGTAATGTCGCCACTGGCAACCACATGTAGTATGCCCGGATCTTCATTTTCACCAGGGCCGCTCAGGTCGGAGATATACCAGGTGTTGCCGCCATCACTGCTCCAGCGGGTGATGTAATCAAAATCACCCACCACATCCGGCAACAAGTTACCGGCATATTGATCATTGTTGCCCTGGGCGCTGTGATAGGCCATTTCCACCCATGTCCACTGGCTGGTAGAGATGGGCGGCGTTTCCGCAATGGCATACCCAATTTGAGCACGAATGCCCGCTGCCGGCCCGCTGCCGCCAGTGTAACCATTGATCCACAACTGGCCGTAGATATTTTCGGTAGGGGTAATGGCGCTGATGGTGTGGGTGATTTCTTCCGGCCATTGCAGGTTATACCAGGCAGTGGAAAGGTCATGGGCGGGGATACCGATGGCTTCGTTGGAATAGCCGCTGACCAGCCCGCTGGCATCATCACGGCTAACAACGACGTAGTGATAGGGCACAGCATTTTGCAGACCGGTGTCGGTGTAGGTCAGCGCAGTGGTATTGGCAATGAATACATAGCCGCCGCCGCTGACCGGGCTGCGGTACACATCATAGCTGGTGGCCCCGGCCGCCGCGCTCCAGCCCAGGTCAATTTCCTGGTTGCGTGTGCCGGTGACGGCCAGATCGGCGACGGCCGTTGGCGGAGCCACCATGGTAGAAGCCAGCACCAATACCGCCCCACTCTGGCCCGGCACGGTAACAGTCAGTAAGCCATTGGCATCAATGGTGTAGCTGTCGCCGGTCAACGTTTCCGTAAAGACCGCACCAAAGGGAAGATAACCGCTCAGGTCAAGAATAACGGTTTGTGTAACGGGGGCAGCGATGGTACCGGCGCGATTGAGGAGGACAATGGCGGCGTCGGAATGGTCGGCCAGTTTACGGCCGTAGCCATACAAATCATTCGCATCATCCACCAACAGCGTGTCAAAACTGCCGGTGCGTAAAGCGGCATGTTCGCTACGGGCGTTGGTTAGCAGGCTGTAATAATCATACAATGCGTCCTGGTTGGCCTGGTTTTGCAGGAAGGTGTAGAACGGCTGCCCGGCCTCATCCAGCCAGGGGAAGGGCTGGCGATTGTACGGGTCATCTTCCCATTTGCCGCCATAGTAGTAAGTGGGGCCAACCAGCCCCACCTCGTCGCCGTAATAGATCGTCGGCGCGCCGGGCAGCGTCATTTGCAGCAAGGCCACCCCTTTCAGCCGGGCCACACTTTCGCTCCAATCATAGTTCGGGTTTTGCAGCGGCGTGTCATCCGTACCGTTGGCAGCGTTGTGATCCAGCATGAACAGGGGGCGGTTGGTGTCGTGGCTGCCCAGCAGGTTCATCATGGCGTAGAGTGCTTCGGGGGGATAACGCTCAATCCAGTTGTGCAGACGGCCGTCTAACTGCGAAGGGGTCAGCGGCGTCAAGGCACCCGCCGAACTGCCGCTGTTGTGATCGTTGTCGGTGAAGGTGGTGTCCCGCCAGAAACTGAGCATGGCGCTGCTGTACTGGTAATTCATCGTCGCGTCCATCTCATCGCCCAGCAGCCAGGAGGAGGCGTTGCCCCATTCCTCGATGACCATGTAGCTGTCCGGGAATTCGGCGCGGGTGGTGGCGCGGAACTGCTCCCAGAAGTCGTTGTCCGGGTCATTAGCCGCGCCGGGGTCAATATCGCCGCCCACGTCAAAGCGCCAGCCATCGGCATATTGTAACCATTGCATAGCCACGGAATTGGGGCCACCGGCAAAGATGAGGTCGCGCACTTCAGGATTGGCGGCGTTCAGCTTGGGCAGGCTGTCGAAGCCGAACCAGCTGGTGTAGTTGGCGGCGTTGGGCACGCCGGTAGAACTGACACACACGCCGGTTCCGGGCGTGACATCGGTGAAGTAATACCAGCTTCGGTATTGGCTGGTATGGCTTTCACACGCGCCGACCTGGGCGTAACGGCCGTAGCGGTCAAAGTACACACTGTCCGACGAGGTATGGTTAAACACGCCATCCAGGATGACGTACATGCCCCGGTTATGCGCCTCTTGCGTCAGGGTGATGAAAGTTTGCAGGTCGCCAAAATCTTCGGCAATAAAGCCGTAATCGGCCGTGTCATATTTGTGGTTGGAGGGCGATTCAAAGATGGGGTTGAAGTAGATGGTGGTCACACCCAAATCTTGCAAGTAATCCAACTTATCAATCACCCCCTGCAAATCGCCGCCGTAGAAGTTTCGGCTGTAGCTGCCCGCGCAGGGGTCGCCTGTGTCACGCGGGTCGCAGACCACCTGGTTCCAGGGGTTGCTCGTGCCACCCGCCGGGTCCGAACGCACAATGGTGCCGCCGGGTTCGTTGTAGAAGAAACGGCCGGGCGGGGCGTCGTTACCCGCATCACCGTTGCGGAAACGGTCGGGGAAAATCTGGTAGATGACGGCGTCTTTCACCCAGTCGGGCGTCTGGAAAGCGGGGTCGTATTGGGTGATTTGCCAGCTATTGTCCGGGCTGGTGGCAAACGGTTGGCCCCAGCCGCCATCGCGGGTGGCGTCGTCTTCGTAGTAGGCGGTGGCGGTGCCGTCAATGGCGATGAACCGGTACCAGTAGAGGGTGGGGTCGAGGCTGGCGGGCAGGGTCGCTTCCCACCATTCATACGTGCCGTCGTCGGCGGCCAGGTGCATGTTCAAGAAGGATTGGGCGTTGGTGCGGTCGTTGTAGAGGCGGACGCGAGCGGCCGTCAGGTCATTGCTGGCAGCGCGCAACCGCAGGGTGACGGCCGTGCCCGTATGCACCGGCCCCCCAGGAGAGCGGAATAAACTATCGCGGCTGTCATGGCCCAGGTCATCCCAGAAGATGTTGTTATCATGCCCGGCCCCGCCTGGTGGGGGAGCGATGATGGCCCAACGGCCGTTGCTGCCATCCAGATAAAATTGCACCACATCACCGGCTGTCCACACGTCAAATGGGGCAGTGGGGGCGTTGTTGCCCCGGCCGTCGTTGCCAAACTGATTGCCCCAATCGCCGGTCTGGCTGAGTTTAGCCTCGTATGGCCCGGCATTGGCAAAGGTGTAATTGAGCAAGTGATTGTTGCCACCGAGATTGGTCATGGCCGTGGTTGGTTCATTGTTATTCCAGCCCTGCCAGGGGCCGACGACGGTGAAGCTGGCGGGCAGGTCGTCCCAGGCGTTGACGATATTTTGGGTGGGCATGAGCGGCAGCCCGGCGTCGCCGCTGTGGTCGTTCGTATCGAAGGTGAATTTGACGGTCTGGCTGGGCACAGTGGTCAGCACAAAGGCATTGGAGGAAGGATAAGCATTGCCCCAATTGCCACATTCCACTGCTTTCCACTCGTCACGCCCGGCATTGGGGATGGTGTAGTCGCGGCTGTAAACACCGTCGCCGCCAATCAGGTCGCCGTTCGTGCCGTCATCATAAAGCGGGGTGCTGCCGTTGTTCCAGCCCTGGAAACCGCCGGCCAGGCACCAGTTGCCGCCGCCGCTGCCGTTGGGGGTGATGGTGGTACGGCCGTTGCGTGAATCCAACAAAAAGACAACCGGCTGATTGGCGCTGCTGGTGGTGAAATTGATGACGGGGCCGTTGATGGAACGGCCGTCGTTGCCAAATTGCTCATTCCAGGAGCCGGTCTGCACGATTTTGGCCATGTAGGTCCCGGCAGCGGGGACGGTATAGAGCAGCCGGTAATACCCGTGCCCCAGCGCGGCCAGGGCGGTGGTGGGGTCGGTGTTGTTCCAGGGGGTAGATTGCCAGTCGCCGACGGCCGTCAAACTGGCCGGGAAATCATCGCCGCTGACGTTGACGATGTTGGTGGTGGGTACGGCCGTTGCGCCTGCATCCCCACTATGATCATTTTCGTCGAATGTGAAAGTGACAATCTGGTTGGGCGCACTGGTGTAGAACCAGGAATTTTGCGACGGGTGGGAATTGCCCCAGTTACCACATTCCACCACTTTGAATTCGTGGCGGCCGGCGCTGGCAACAGTGTAAGCCAGCGAGACGACAGCATCATCGGCGAACCAATCACCGTTGAGTCCATCATCATTCATCGGGTCGCTGGCGTTGTTCCAGCCCTGGAACGAACCGGCCACGCACCAGTTGGTTTGCTCTGGCACAAGCAGGGGCGCGGCCAGGATGGGCAAGTTCTTGCTCATCATCGCTGTTGGCCGCACACGCACCAGATGTTGGGCATGGGCGGGCAGCACGGCCGTTGCCCACAGCGTAAAGCCAAATAACGATAAAAATAGCAAGCTGCTCAACAGCAACCTGCCAGAAGAATTCAGATGACGGTTCATATCTCTCTCCTCTGTTATGTAGCACGATTTGGCAAATCGTGTTACGGATAAAACAAAAAAGCCTGCTCAGACTTGGGTCAAGTCCAAACAGGCTTTTACATTTCAACTAAATTTTGTTGCCAGCCTAACCGGCGGCAGGTCGCAGACAAAACTAATTTCATGTTGGGAAATGGGAAAGCGTGTCCAGTGAAATAATCAATTGGTTGCACGCGCATTTAGTTGACATATCAACTGTTGATGTATCAACTATATCATGGGTGGATACGGCCGTCAACGGCCAAAAAGATGACTGGGTGAGGGGGTGAAGGGGTAAGAGTTGCGCTGCCCAAGTCATAGAGTAAACTGCGATTGGAATCGAAGCACCCAAACAGGAGATGACATGCGTTTACAAAACAAAGTGGCATTGATTACCGGGGGCACGTCGGGCATTGGCGCGGCCACGGTGCGTTTATTTGTGCAGGAAGGGGCACAGGTTGCCTTCACCGGGCGTCGCCAGGAAAAAGGGGTGATGTTGGCTCAGGAGATGGGGCCAGATGCCCGCTACATTTATGCCGATCACACCCTATGGGCGGATTGTGAACGGTGTGTGGCGGAGACGGTGGCGCGGTACGGCCGTGTAGACATTCTCTTCAACAACGCTGGCATTGTCACCAGTGGCACGGCCGAGACGACCAGCTGGGAAACCTGGCAGGCGACGATGGATTTGAATGTCACGGCCGTGTGGCAGATGAGCCGCCTGGTGTTGCCCCATTTCCGCGCACAAGGCAATGGCGTCATCATCAACAACGCCTCCGATTGGGGGCTGGTGGGTGGGCGAGATGCGCTGGCTTACTGTGTAAGCAAAGGGGCGGTGGTGCAAATGACCCGCTCGATGGCGCTGGATCATGCCCGCGAAAACATCCGTGTGAATGCCGTTTGTCCGGGTGATACGTTTGTCGAGCGGTGGGTGGAAAAGGGATATTTTGAAGACAGTGACCCCATTGTTATTGAACGAGGGCTGGCGGAAACCGGCGCGGCGCTGCCAATGGGGCGGGTTGGTCAGGCAGAAGAAGTGGCCAAAGCGGTATTGTTCCTGGCCTGTGACGATGCGTCGTTTATCACTGGGGTTTTGCTGCCGGTTGATGGTGGCAATACGGCCGCCTGAATGAAGACGCAGACAAACGCGGACGACACGGATTCAATCTATGTAATCTGTGAAATCTGTGGATTATCCTCAGGAGAGTCAATTGATGAGTTACTGGGAAAGTGAACGCCTTCGCCTGCGGGCGATTGAACCGGAAGATGCGCCGGTCTTTTTTGAGTGGAACAAAGATGAAGAAATGGGGTTGATGGTAGACCGTCTCTGGCTGCCAACCTCGCGGCAAGCGGTGGCCGACTGGATTGCCAGGACAACGGCCGTCTCCAACGACCAATCCGACGATTTCTTTTTTGTGATGGAGACGCTGGCTGGTGAGATCATCGGCACCATTCATCCCCATCAATGTGACCGGCGAGTGGGGGATTTTGCGTATGGGGTGGCGGTGCGACGGCCGTTCCAACGGCAAGGTTATGCGCGGGAGGCGATCATCATGGTGCTGCGTTATTACTTCCGTGAACTGCGCTACCAGAAGGTGACGGTGAAGGTGTACGGCTATAATGAACCGTCCCAACGGCTGCATGAGGCGATGGGCTTCATGCTGGAGGGGAGAATACGGCGGGCGGCTTTGACGGACGGCCGTTACTATGACGACCTGATTTACGGCCTGACCAAAGAGGAATTCGAGGAGCGGTATGGAGAATAGAGATTGGGAGATAAGGGGCATATTTGGGACAATGTGCCCAAGTACGGCCGTAAAAATTCCCCACTTTCACCCATAATCAAATCGGGACACAACGAGTACGATTTTGCTGTTGTCAACATGGAGATTTACGTTATAAATAGCAGCAATCAACAAGAGTTTAACTATGTTTGTGAACGTCAAAACCACCGAGATGATGTGCTTGTGTTGTATGTGTCCCCACACGGGAGACGGTAACGCGCGTCAGGGTGGCTAGACAACACAAACAGCCCAAAAGACAACGAGCGACCGCTCCCTTTAGCAAGCGGAGCAGTCGCCAGCAAACGCCCAGAAGACTGCTCTTCTGGGCGTTTTTTATTGACAACGGAGCAGGAGTAAACGTATGACAACCTGGAAAGAACAACTTACTATTCCCCCTGACCTGGCTGACGAAATTGACCTCTTTGAAAGCCAGATGGAACTGCGCCGCCAGGGCAAAATTGACGAAAAAGTATTCGCCGAAACCCGCCTACGGCGCGGCGCATACGGCCAGCGATACGACAACGGCCAGCGCCACGACGGGCTGACCACGCGCACTCTGCAATTCCCCCTCACCGACGTCACCAAAGGGCCAGACACCCTCTGGGACGCGCCGGGCATGATGCGCCTGAAAATCCCCTACGGCGGCCTGAACCCGGAACAGCTAGAAGTGCTGGCCGAACTGGCTGACGAGTACGCTGACGGTATTCTGCACGTCACCACCCGGCAGGACATCCAGCTTCATTACGTCCATCTGGATGACACACCCGACCTGATGCGGCGGCTGGCGGCCGTAGGCATCACCACCCTGGAAGCATGTGGCAACTCCGTGCGTAATGTGACCGCCTGCCCGCTGGCCGGCGTGTGCCGCACCCAGGCGTTTGACGTGACCCCCTACGCGGACACGCTGGCCCATTATTTCCTGGGGCATGATGATGTGCAGGACTTCGGCCGTAAATTCAAAATTGCCTTCTCCGGCTGCGAACATGAGGCGTGTGGCCTGACGATGATGCACGATATGGGCTTCCTGGCTCTGACGCGGCAGATTGACGGCCGTCCGGTGCGTGGCTTCCGCATTTATGTGGGCGGGGGATTAGGCACGGTGCCCCACCAGGCCAAAGTGCTGGCAGAGTTTGTGCGTGAAGAAGAAATGCTGCCCCTGTCGCAGGCGGTGTTCCGCGTTTTTGCCCGGCTGGGTGAAAAGCGCAACCGCAACCGCGCCCGCGTCAAATTCCTGGTGGCCCAGTTGGGCATTGAGGAGTTTCGCCGTCTGGTATATGAAGAATTGGCGACGATTCCGCCGGATGAATTGTGGACGGGTTATCTGGAAGCGGTGGCTGCTTATGAAGAGACGCCATTGAAAACGGCCGTACCCCTCAACGGCGTCGTCCATCCCGATGGGTTTGACGAGTGGTACCAGACCAATGTGTACCAGCAGCGGCAGGCGGGCTACACGGCCGTGACCATCAACACCCCCCTCGGCGACTTCACCAGCGAGCAAGCCTTCCAACTGGCCGATATTGCCCGCCGTTTTGTGGGTGACTCCATCCGGTTGACGGTGGAGCAAAACATCATCCTGCGCTGGGTATCCGAAGCCGACCTGCCCGCACTCTACGCCGACCTCAAAGCTATCGGCCTGGGGCAGCCGGGCGCGGGCACCATTGTAGACATCACCTCCTGCCCCGGCACAGACACCTGCAAACTGGGCATCGCCTCCTCACGCGGGCTGGCGGGGGAACTGCGTACCCGGCTGGCCGCCCAAAATGCTACGCTGCCCCAGGCGGTCAAAGATTTGCGCATCAAAATTAGCGGCTGCTTCAACTCCTGCGGCCAGCACCATGTGGCTGACATCGGCTTTTTTGGCAACAGCCGCCGCCGCAATAACCGCACCGTACCCCACTTCCAGGTGGTATTGGGCGGGCAGTGGCGCGAAAATGCGGGGGCGTATGGGCTGGCCATGGGCGCAGTACCTTCTAAAGCCGTACCGGATGTACTGGCCGCCATTACCGGTCGCTATGCCGCCGAACGTGAGCCAGAGGAGAGCTTCCAGGAATGGGTGACGCGCCTGGGCAAGAAGGAGATCAAGGCGATCATTGACCCCTTCGCCGAGGTGCCCGATTACCTGGAAAGCCCCACTTTTTACTCTGACTGGGGCGACCCGCGTGAATTTTCTATTGGCGACATTGGCGTGGGGGAGTGTGCGGGTGAGGTGATTTCGCTCTTTGCCTTTGAGATTGCCAAAGCGGAGGGAGAGGCGTTTGAGGCGCTGATTGCCCTGGACGAAAAGAATTTTGCTGATGCCGATGCCAGGGCGTACCGGGCCATGATCCTGGGAGCGCGGGCGCTGGTGCGCAACCAGTTTTTGGATGTGGGTGATGACCCGCAGCGCATTGTGGCCGAATTTAAGAGCCGCTATTATGACACGCAGTTGTTTTATGACCGGTACGCGAAGGGGAAATTTGCCCGCTATTTGCTGGATCGGCACGAGAAGCCGCCGGTTACCGTCACCGAAGACGGCGCCCGCGCCCTGGTGGAAGAGGCGAACCTGTTTATTGAAGCGTGCCATGCCTGTGATGCCCGGCTGGCCGGGGCGTTGGCGGGGGGTGTTTCTTTATAGATGCGATGAGGAGAGTGGGAGATTAGGAGATTGTCGCTTTATCAATCTCCTAATCTCTAAATCTCGTTAGTGTCACGAAGTTTTCGCCACCCCCTTGAGACTACAACGGGTGGAGAAACAAGCAGATAAATTTCCAGAGAGGAATCCGTTCATTTCTTTATCCGCTGTAGGCATGGCGAAAAAGTAATGACACTAACAAATCTCCTAATCTCAAACGGAGTTTTCTGTGAGCGTAAATCGAATCACGATCAAGTTTTTCATCGAGGATGGAGCGGGGTATGAGATAAGCCACGTTGTGCCGGTGTTTCATCGTTGGATTCAGACAACGGCCGTACCGGGGCTGCTGATTGATGTGGCCGACTATCAACATGTGGCCGGGGGGCCGGGCGTTATTTTGATTGGGCATGAGGTGGATTATGCGCTGGATTTGGGCAACGGCCGTGCCGGATTCCTCACCCGTCGCAAACGCCTCAACGGCGGCACGCTGGCTGAGAATTTGCAGGAGGCACTGGCTACGGCCGTGACCGCCGCCCACCAATTTGAGCAAGATACCGGCCTCGCCCTACGTCCCGACGAAATCGAAATCACCTTCCCCGACCGGCTGCACGCTCCGAATACAGAGGAAACCTTTGCCCATTTCCAAGAGGAAACGCGGGCCGTTTTGCAGAAGCAGTATAGCCATGTGGAATTGCGAAATGGGGCAGTGGATGGGCGACGGCCGTTGACGATAGCGGGGGTAATTGGGTAATTGCACAATTACTTAATTACTCCATCACGGAGTAATGGATGACAACAGGCAAAGTATTCATCGTGGGCGCGGGGCCGGGCGACCCGGATTTGATCACAGTGCGCGGGCTGCGGGTGTTGCAGCAGGCAGATGTGGTGTTGTATGACCGGCTGGCGAACCCGGCACTGCTGCGCGAGATTCCGCCCCACGCCAAGACGATTTATGTGGGCAAAGGGGCCGGTTACCAGGCGTTCAGCCAGGCAGAAATTGAGTTTATGCTCATCTGCGAGGCGCGGCTGGGGCAGACGGTGGTGCGGTTGAAGGGGGGCGACCCCTTTGTGTTTGGGCGCGGCGGCGAGGAGTGTTTGTCACTGGCCGAAAACGGCATCCCGTTTGAAGTGGTGCCGGGCATTAGCAGTGCGTTGGCGGTGCCTGCTTATGCGGGCATCCCCGTCACGCACCGGCAGACGGCAACTTCGTTTACGGTGATTACCGGGCACACGGCCGGGGAAGATGAATATGCCATTGATTGGGCGCGGATTCCCGAAAAGGGGACGTTGGTGATTTTGATGGGGGTGAAGCAGTTGGGAAAAATGGCGGCCGATTTGATGCAGCACGGCCGTGACCCGCACACCCCCGTGGCCATCATCGAACAAGGTACAACGGCCGACCAGCGCACCATCACCGGCACGTTGGCCGATATTGGCACCATTGCCCAGGCACAAGGGGTACACGCCCCGGCGGTGATTGTGGTGGGCGAAGTGGCGGCGCTGCACCACCAACTGCGCTGGTTTGACCCGGC
>CAZOPF010000024.1:0-15180 GCA_964581605.1 uncultured Ardenticatenaceae bacterium | reverse complement strand
CGGCCGCCGGAGGAGCTGTTACGCTGGGCGCTGGCGACGTATGGCGATTCGCTGGTGGTGGCCACCGGCTTTGGCGGGTCGGGCATTGTGCAAATGCACATGATCGCCCAATTCCGCCCCAAAACGACTTTTTTTTACCTGCAAACGGATTTGCTGTTCCCGGAGACATTGGCGCTGCGCGATGAACTGGCGGCGCGGCTGGGCATCCGGTTTACGGAGGTTCATTCGGGGTTGTCATTGGGGGAGCAGGCGTATCAATACGGCCGTGACCTGTGGGCACGCAACCCTGACCTTTGCTGCCTGCTACGTAAGGTGGAACCGATGCGCCAATTCCTGGCGGACAAACGCGCTTGGGTGACGGCCATTCGCCGCGACCAGTCCCCCAGCCGGGCGCAGACGCCGCTGGTGGATTGGGATTATGCTAATGGGCTGATCAAGCTGGCCCCGTTGGCGGCGTGGACGACAGCGCAGGTGTGGGAATATATTGATCGCTACAATCTGCCGTATAACACATTGCGTGGCGCGGGTTATGGTTCGATTGGCTGTATGCCCTGCACACGGCCGTTGCAAGCGGGCGAAACGGACGAACGTGCCGGGCGCTGGGCAGGCACGGACAAGATTGAGTGTGGTATTCATATTCAGCCAGATGGGAAGATTATGCGTCTGAGCCAGGTGACAGGCGCTTTGGAAGTGCCCGTCACCTTATAACATCCATGAAGCCCTATCCCCTTTTTCTCATTGGTTTGCAAGACCGGCACTGTGTGGTGATTGGCGGCGGGCATGAGGCGGAACACAAGGTGGCCGGGCTGCTGGAGGTGGCGGCGGCGGTGACGGTGATTGCGCCGGAATTGACGCCGACGCTGCAACAATGGGCAGACGACGGCCGTTTTGTCTGGCTGGATCGGGATTATGAAGCAGGCGACCTCAAGGGGGCGTTCCTGGTGATTGCCGAACGCGCCGATGCCGGGCGTAACGCGGCCATATATGAAGAGGCAGAAACGGAGCGGGCGCTGGTGAATGTGATGGACGATGTGGCCCATTGTAATGTGGTGGCGGGGTCGGTGGTGCGGCAGGGGCCGCTGGTGATTTCCATTTCCACCAGTGGGGCAGCGCCGGCGCTGGCGGTGCGGCTGCGCGAGGAGTTCGAGCAACGTTTTGACCCGGCGTATGGCACGTTTTTGGAATGGATGGAGGCGTTACGGCCGTCCATTGCCGCCGCCCATCCCCAATTTGCCGAACGGAAACGGCGCTGGTATGAACTGGTGGATTCGGAGGTGTTGGCGCTGATTCGGGACGGCCGTGAGGCGGAAGCGCGGCAGTTGATTCAGGACATTACAGGAATCAAGGCGAGGGAGTGAGCAGGCGGGGCGGCAAGAGATTCTCCCTGCAACATACCCATTTCACTGATAACCAACAATAGGATGGGGCACATATGGCTCTTCCAGGTATGTGACCTCTTCCTGACTCAGCCTGACGGCTAGAGCGCCAATCGCCTCTTCCAGATGGCTGATCTTCGTGGCCCCGATGATGGGGGCCGTCACCGGCTCCTTTTGTAAAAGCCAGGCCAGGGCGATATGGGTGCGCGGGACGCCATGTTTTGCTGCCACTTCTGCCACCCGTTCCACCACTTGCTGATCCATTTCGGCGGCCGCATCATATTTCATTTTCTGGATTTGGTCGGTTCAGGATCGCTTTGCGAGACAGCCCCATACCATTGGGGTCATCAGACATACGGCCGTGTACCTTCGTAGCAATGACGACCTCATCTCGGTTGGCAAAATCCTGCAAAGCACGTCCCAGTATCTCCTCACTCACCCCAATGGAATAAACATTGGCCGTATCGAAGAAGTTAATCCCCAGCTCAAGAGCTTTTTTGATGATAGGGCGGCTGTTTTCCTCATTCAGCACCCATTTGTGAACCCAATGCGCCGCGTCCCCAAAGCCCATGCAGCCCAGGCAGATGCGCGAGACTTTCATCCCCGTTGATCCTAAGCGAACGTACTCCATCGGTTTTCTCCTCTGAAATAATCCACAGATTTCACAGATTACGCAGATTTAATCCGCGTTATCTACGTTTGTCCGCGTCCTGTTTTCATCGCTTTTGGTGAGAGTACCCAAAGCTGCTTTGGGCAATCGCTCATGGAAACTCTCCTGTTTTTACGCATCTTTAGAGTTCTGCTACGGCCGGAATGATTTCCCTGGCAAAAGTTTCCAACGGGGTGATTGTGTACACATCCGGCATGTTGAATATGGCGTGGGTGAAACCCATCTCGGAGAGTTGTTGGAGGCGGTTGATGATGCTGACGGCCGTAGCATCCCCGGAAAGATTCACCGTGCCGAGGGTTGTTTTTTCGATGGTGCCGTAATCACGCCCCATCCTTTCACAATGGGCTTTAAGCGTGTCCAGCGCTTTTTGCATATTTTCATCGCCCACCCAGGCGCCGAAATTGCAGGCGTCGGCATATTGGGCCACCATGCGCAGGGTTTTGCCCGGCCCTGTTCCGCCAATCATGATGCGCGGATGTGGGTTTGCGAGCGGGCGGGGATTATTGGTGATGGCCGGGGCAGAAAAGTGTTTACCCACAAAAGATACTTCATCACTGCCCCAGAGCGCCTGCGCCAGTTGCAAATTATCTTCCAACTGCTCGAACCGTTCAGATGTAGACGGGTAGGGGATGCCGTAGCCTCTGGCTTCATCTTCATACCAGGCCGCGCCAATGCCCAGATAAGCACGGCCGCCGGAGAGAATATCGAGGGTGTTGACCATCTTCAGTAAAACGGAGGGATGGCGATAAATAACACCGGTGACAAGCACACCGAGATACGCTTTTTCTGTGAGTCCGGCGATATAGCCGAGCGTGGTATAGCTTTCCAGCATCGGGTCGGTGTAGGCTTCGCCAAACAAGCCCTTGATTTGATAGTAATGATCCATGACCCACAGGCTGTAAAAACC
Source organism: uncultured Ardenticatenaceae bacterium (assembly GCA_964581605.1). Taxonomy (GTDB): domain Bacteria; phylum Chloroflexota; class Anaerolineae; order Promineifilales; family Promineifilaceae; genus CAADGU01. Next base: position 12,227 of record CAZOPF010000024.1, on the reverse strand, counting down.
GGCCGCTTCGGCGGTGGTGACGATTTCTTTGAGTTTGGGACGGATAACGGCCGTGCCCCCCGGATACTTAAAAGACGGAATTTGTAAGCCAATGTGCATGATCAATCTCCTTGTTGATATTGCTCGTCGCTGACATGTTCCAGCCACTCCACCGCTTTGCCGTCGAGGGCTTCGTGAATAGCGATGTGGGTCACGGCCGTAGTGGGTGCAGCCCCATGCCAATGTTTCTCCCCCGGCGGAATCCAGACCACATCACCCGGCCGAATCTCCTCGATGGGGCCGCCCCACTGCTGGACTCGGCCGCAGCCCGCCGTAACGACGAGGGTTTGCCCCAGGGGATGCGTGTGCCAGGCCGTGCGTGCCCCCGGTTCAAACGTCACACGGGCGCAGGCCACACGCGCCGGTTCGCTCGCCTGATGCAGCGGGTCAATCCGCACCGCGCCGGTAAACCAGTCCGCAGCGCCTTTGGCAGAAGGCTGTGAGCCAATTCGTTTGATTTCCATTTTGTACTCCTTTTGCTCTTGAATAAAAATCCTGTATTCTTGCCTGGAAATCAGTCGGATGAAGTTTGTTACAGCTTTATTTTACTCTTACGGAACGCTGACTGATATAATGATTCTCGAAGATCATTGCACATTTCTGCAAGCTTTGAAAATGGGCCTGCAGAAATGATTGAAGAGGTTAGGATGGAATGGCAAAACTCCCCACAGGCTGCACGAGAGGCACAAAGGGTGCAAGCCAACAGAGATGAACTGGTGGAGCGTATGATGCAGGTCTGCCGCGCAGACGGCTCGGTTCAGCCACTTGCGGGCATCCGCTTCTTCCGCTCCTCCATACCGACAGAATTAAATCTTACTTTGTCCGATCCGGCCTTTGCGGTTATTGCCCAGGGCAGCAAGGAACTCTATCTCGGAGAAGAACGCTACCAATATGATCCCTATCACTATTGCCTGGGCACAATTGAACTGCCTATCACCAGCCACATCATTGAAGCGTCCAGGGAACGGCCGTATCTCAGTTTTCGCATGGAGCTAGACCCCACGCTGGTTGGCTCCGTTATGACCGAGTTGGGTCATGCGGCCAGGCCCACTCGCGCCGACGCGAAGGCTATGAATGTCAGCGCCCTGGATGCCGGTTTGTTGGACGCGGTGGTACGTCTCGTCCGCCTGATAGAGACGCCCACCGAAGCGCCTGTGCTTGCTCCCCTGATTAAACGGGAAATCATTTGTCGGCTCCTGCTGGGTGAACAGGGTGATCGGCTGCGCCATATGACAGTGATGGGTGGCTATACAACACCCATTGCCAGAGCGATTGAGCAGCTTCGGCAAAACTTTGACCAACCGATGCGGATTGACGATGTGGCCCAGGAGGTTGGCCTGAGCGTCTCCAGCTTTCATCATCAGTTTAAGGCCGTCACCGCCTTGACCCCCTTGCAATATCAGAAGCAGTTACGACTTCAGGAAGCGCGGCGCTTGATGCTGGGCGAGGATATGGATGCGGCCAGTACGGCCTTCCGGGTGGGATATAATGATGCCTCCCATTTTAACCGGGAGTATAAACGGCTGTTCGGTTTACCACCCGCCCGCGATGTGGAACGGCTGCGGGCGAATAGGAGCGTCGGGTAGTGGGAAGTGGGGGAGTACGGCCGTAATCATTCCACCATTCACGTTAAGCAAAAAAGATAAGGAACGACAATATGTCTGAAATTCTCGCGTCCACCTTTGTGCTGGCTGTCAACGATCTAGAGGCTTCAAAGAAGTTTTATCTGGAAAAACTTGGTTTCAGTGAAGATTTCAGCGTTGACGGCTGGGCATTCTTGAGTCGCGGCGTTTGTAAACTGCGTCTCGGCCATTGTCCCGATGCACTGCCCATGTCGCAGGCTCAAGATCACTCATGGTTCGCCTATCTTCACGTCCGGGACGCATCCGGGCTTTACAATGAGGTCGTCAAGAATGGTGTGGAGATCTGGCACAAACTGGCGGACAAACCCTGGGGAATGCGTGAATTTGCTGTCGTCACGCCAGACGGGCACAGGATTGTATTTGGTGAAAGTTTGGCTGAGGTTGGTCGCTAGATTTCCTATGGATGGTTCGTGTTAACGCCTGTGAAGTTCAGTGATGTTCTGACCGAACGCCCCCAGCCAGGGGGAATTGATGCCGTTTGCCAGCTCCACCATTTTGCCATCATCACCTATGCCGTCGCCCCTGAACGTTTCTCCGGCTGGCTCCCCGATAGGTTCAGGCTCGATGAGGTGGAGATAAACGGCCGTGCCCACGCCCTGATCTCCGTTGTTCCTTTTATGGACGTGGATTTCACGTCGGCCGTCGTGCCATTCCCAAAATTTCGGATGGGGCAGACGAACTACCGCATTTATATTGTGGATACGGTCACGGGTGAGCGTAGCGTCTGGTTTCTAGGCACAACGCTGGACTCGTGGACGGTGGCCATCCCCCGGCACATCTGGAAATTACCCTGGCACCCCGGCAAAATCACCTTTGACTGCGACTATGATGCCCAGATCGGCCGGTACAGGCGGTATCAGATGCGGACGGAGGCGGCGTGGGGGCCGGCCGAGGTTGAATTGAGCCAGAGCACGGCGTTATCCCTGTGCCTGCCGGGGTTTCCAGACACAGAGAGCGGTCTGGTCTATCTGACGCATCCGCTGGTGAGCTTTTATCATCGGCGCGACGGCCGTGTGGGGTCATACCGTGTCTGGCATCAACAACTGAGGGTGCAGCCAGCCAGCCTGATCACAGCAAACTTCGGCTTGCTCAGCCGGGCCGGTCTGGTCTCGGCCGAAGAGCAGCAGACGCCCCACAGCGTCCTGGTGCAGCCCATGGTAGAATTCACCATCTATTTGCCACCCCAAATCGTGGCGGAAAGCTAACAAGGTGTTCCATCTGCGGCTGAGCCTGGGCATAGGGCTTCGACCAAGAGCAGATGTACAGAAGACGAACGAATAGATAATAGGATACGATGACAACAACCAGAACCCCAGCAAACAGACTGACCCAAGATGATGACCCTGAGACCTTTATGAAGCGCGAGCAGGATTGGCGTAATGGCGCTATTGTCTATCAGGTGCTCGTGGACCGATTTGCGCCTTCAACGCAACTGGATGCCAAACGGACACTTTATCCGCCCCCCAAAGTGCTGCATGATTGGTCGGAGACGCCAAAACCAGGCACTTACCTGTCAGAGGCGAAGCTGAACAGTCAGGAATTAGACTTCTGGGGTGGGGACTTTGCCAGTCTCCGCGGTCGCCTTGACTATGTACAGCAACTCGGCGCGAATGTACTCTATCTCAACCCGATCCATCTGGCATACACCAACCATAAATACGATGCCCTGGACTTTCTGAAAATTTCACCGGAATTCGGAGACCGGGATGACTTCCTGGGCCTGGTCGCGGACGTACATGCCCGCGGCATGAAGTTAGTGCTGGATGGCGTCTTCAACCACATGGGTCGGAACGCCCCAATCTTTCAGGATGCACTCGAGAACCCAGCCAGCCCCTGGCGAGACTGGTTTGCCATTGGATCTCAGTACGCTGGCGGTGCGCGGTCATGGACAGGCTTCCAAAATCTGCCCGAATTAAACCTTGAAAACCCGGCTGTGCGCGCTTATCTCTATGAAGATCCAGACTCCGTTGTGCGCCGTTACCTGCGTGACGGCGCGGATGGTTGGCGTCTGGATACGGCCTATGAATTGGGATTTGATTACCTGCGCGAGCTGACCCGCGCCGCGCACCTGGAAAAGGCTGGCTCTCTGATCGTGGGCGAGGTCGTCAATTACCCTGGCAGATGGCTCGACTCCATTGACGCCGTCATGAACTTCAGCCTGCGTCATATTGTGCTGGGCCTGGCTTCAGGGGTGATCCCACCAGCGCCAGCCGGACGTATGCTGCACCGCCTGGTGAGTGATGCTGGCATTGAGCCATTGCTCAAATCCTGGATGGTGATTGATAACCACGATATTCCGCGTATCGCCAGCCAGATTCCCAGAGAATCGCTTCGCCGTCTGGCCCAGGCGTTGCAATTTACCTTGCCGGGTGCTCCGAACATCTACTATGGCAGTGAAGTGGGAATGACTGGGGGTAACGATCCGGAAAATCGCGGCCCCATGCGCTGGGACCTGGTACGCGACGACAACCCCGAACTGGCCTGGATCAAGAAGCTGATCGCGTTGCGGAAACAGCACCGGGCACTGCGCATCGGGAATTTCCGGCTGGTGGAGTCAGATCGCTTGCTGGCGTTTGAGCGTTATACCGACCGAGCGCTGGAGGCAATAGTCGTATTGGTCAACCCGACTGGTACAACCATTACAGAACAGGTTCTGATCGCCAATGAGTCTCTGATGGATGATACACCCCTGATTGATGTGCTTGCTCCAGGAGATTTCCCCTCTGTATGCACCATCCAGGCGGCCTTCATAACGGTTTCCATGCCTCCCGAATCAGTCCTTATTTTGACACCCCGTGAGCGTTCGTTGGGAGGATACAGTCGTTACAAACGGGTTCGATAGCAAGCCAGCCGTACTCCTGAGTTAGCAGGCTAAACAACTCGTATGCCCGTCTCCAATATCTCTTTGACCAATGGATTGCCTGGTGTGAAATCCTTTGGGTTGAAAGGTAAAACCTCTAAATCGGTGCTGACTGAAATCGTAATCTTGCGAATTTTGTTCTTGTCTGTAAACCGAATGCCCTTAAAATCGTCAGAAACCAATGCTAAATCAATGTCGCTCCATTGATTCGCATGACCGCTGGCATAACTACCAAACAAGATCGCATCTTGAATTTGAAATCCATGCTCTTTAAGTGAGGCCAGGTATTGCGAAATTATTCGTTGAACGTGATTTGGGATATCAGCCATGTGGCGAACTCCTTGATTCTGGTGAAATATCCCTCTGCGAATTCTCTGGTACAGAGTTTATAAAACTCGCTCCGGTATTGAGGGGTATCTTACCTCCAGATTGAAATCATTCACTTCATCCAAAAAGAGCTTTTGGCTTTCTGTGAGGGGTAAACCAGATATCTCAGCCAGTTTAAGCAGGTTGTGTGTTTTAGGCGGTATCTGGTTATTGTTTTTGCATACAAAATATGCTTTGAGCGTCTTCTCTATCACCAAATGGCCGATAAACAAGGACCAATCATACCTCGCTGATAAGAAAAGCTGCTCGGCATCTCCCAAATGATTGCTGGCCGAATCAAGCCAATAATTGACATGCTCTTGTATGTTCATGCCGCCAATAATAGCAGAAGGCGGACGGTGATGGGGCAACGGGGACACGGCCGTAACATGCCCACATGCACATTCAGCAAACAGAGGAAGGGGGAACGGCCACAGCGGGAGCGCTAATGAACAGGCTCATATTCTTTGATCAGCCCCTTTTCCCACACGAGCAGGCCGGAAAACAGGGGATGTTTGTGACGCTGGCAGTCGCGGCGTATCTGGCGGGCAATGGCCGTTTTTGTTGGATGCCGGTCACTAAACGCCAGTAATAAATCCTGGTTAGGAATGCCCAGTAACATAGTGCCGGGGATACGGCCGTGCCACGTATCCAGCATTTCGGGTAATAAAATGCGCGTCGCCGCGAACCCATCGTCCGTTTCATAAAAAATCATCGTTTGATCGCCAATGCCGTGTGTCTGGTACCCCCTGGCTGACGTTCGCTGCCGCAGGTTTTGCAGTGCATAGTCGTGAATGGCGTCGAACGATGCCCCCGGTGCCTGGGCCATCCGGGACATGGTTTCCACGTTAACGTAAGCCCGGTAGTGGGGCAGATCAAAGACGTAACTGACGAGGATGTTGGCTGTAAACGGCCGTGTCACCAACGGCAGCACCCCACGTCCACCGGTTTGTTCCAGCCATTGGTGCTGTTGCAGCAAGGGCAGCAGCGATTCGGCCGCTTCCTTTTCAGTCGGCGGCGCGGTGGTCAGGAGGGTCCGATTGAGCGCCGCCAGATGGGACTGCACAATGTCGTCCAGCCGAGCGGGGGCATTCTGATAAGCCCGGTAAAGCGGGGCCAGATCACAGCGCATGGTTTGATCATGCAAAACGACGTGCAGCAACGCCCCTTCCCGTTTCGTGACGGTAAATCCGGCCTGCTCGGTAGCAATTTTTATATGCTTCGCAAAGGCGTTCAGTTTGAGCATCTTGCCTCATCTAAAAATTCCGGGGCGCTTGTGTGAATTCCAGCATCCTGATTATAACAAATAAGCCCGGCATTTTGCGTCTCGCCGGGCGATTGGTTGGTTGAAAATGGGGCACGGCCGTGACCCCTGCCAGCCCGCACATTGAGCAAACAGGCGTCCGCTCATCACCAACAGTTTTTGTACGTTGATCAAGAGCTAACGCACGTCCATCAGGAGACTGGATTATCTGATACGGCCGTAATGAGAAACGCGGCTATCAAACCCCACCACCTGCATGTTCAACGGCCGTACTCCTACTCTCACAACGCCATCGCCTCCACCACGCGAAACGTCAACTCCCCAACGGCCGTATCCCCCAGCACATGGTCGCCATCCCACACCTGGCTTTGAGTCTTTGCGGCACCCGCGGCAACGGCCGTATCCCTCCCTTTGTTTTCATCCCATGACCATCTATAATCTTTGTATTTGGAGGTAGCAATGACAACCAATCCTTCAACTGAAAAGAAGGTTTAATCAATCTGGCGCAACCGCGCCTGCACCACCTGTCGGTGGAGCGGCTACGGGTCGCCAATGACTTTTTGGCTTACCTGGAAGAGCGCGAAGAAAATGAAGCGACGGCAGAATTATTGAACATTGAAGGCTTTGAGGAAGCCTTTGCCGAAGCCCAATTGCAAGTGGAAAACGGCGAATTAGTTTCATTCAACACCATTCGCCGCCATGTATGAGACTGAATGACCGCCCAAATTGGAGAGAATGATGAATGAAAGATTTTTTGGACGTTACATTGTGACTGACCCAGAAATTTGTCATGGCAAACCTACTTTTCGAGGTACACGTATTTTGGTTGCCGACGTTTTAGAACAAGTTGCGGACGGGTTGGCCTGGGAAACGATCATCGAAGAATGGCGCGGCAGTGTCTCGTATGAGGCCATTGCCGAAGCTGTCAGGTTGTCCCGGCTGGCATTTCTTGAGAATGCCGAAAAATATGCTTTGGAGCCGGCCATAGCGTGATTATCCTGGATGAAAACATCATTGATGGTCAGCGTCGTTTGCTCAATAGCTGGCGAATTCCTGTCCGTCAGATTGGTTACGAGACAGGCCGAAAAGGGATGAAGGATCGAGAAATCATCCCTTTTTTGCTTCAATTGAACCAGCCTACCTTTATCACCCGTGATGATGATTTTTATGAACGTCGTCTGTGCCATACGGGGTATTGCCTGGTTTACCTTGATGTGAGAAAAGAAGAAGTAGCGGCTTTTGTTCGCCGTGTTCTGCGTCAAACCGCTTTCAAAACCAAAGCAAAACGTATGGGGAAGGTGATTCGCGCCACGCACGTTGGTCTGGCAGTATGGAATCTACACGCTGAAAAAGAGGAATTTCTTGATTGGGACTGATGGTGTTGGGCGCGGCTGTGATGCGGGACACGGCCGTACCATTCCCCTATCCACATTCAGCAAATTTATACGTTGATCAAGAGCTAACGCACGTCCATCAGGAGCTAACGGAGGTGGATCAGGAGGAAACGTACATCCACCACGAGCTAACGAACGTTGATCAGGAGCTAACGCACGTCCGTCAGGAGCTAATGCACGTCCATCAAGAGCTAACGCATGTCCATCAGGAGTTAATGGATGTTGAATGTTTGTTTGAGAGGGGAGAGGGGGTACGGCCGTGTCTTTCAACCTTCACGTTAAGCAAGATTTTGTGGTACTATCTCGAAGTCAGCCAAAGCAGAAACAAATAAGTATGAATCACTCATATACAAGAGGTAAACGACTATGCCCAGACTCTCAATTCCTTGTACAGTTTTTGATCCTATTAGATTCCCAACATCCACAAAGATTTCAGATTTTATTGTGGACACTTGGTTTTCTCATGGCCTCATTACCCGCTCACTTTACAAAAGTTTACCCGGACTAGAGACAGATGGTGTTGGGAGAGTTGAGTTATCAAGTGGTATGTACACGGAACAACCTAAAACCAGTATCGGAGTTCAGATAAAAAATCTCCGTGCTTTACCACTCACGGTTTATGTAATTGATGACGGTCCTGCCTCGCTACTTCTTGGTGCCGATTTCCTAAAATTGCTTTTTGATATTGGTGAAGCAGTTACCGATTCCAGCAAGGCACATATCACTGTTGAGCCACAGCTGAAGCGACAACCTGAAACTTTAGGTTTACGCCTAATCCCTGAGGCAGAAACCATAAATACTTTAGAACTTGAAAGATTTCTTGGTGGAATACGATCTATTCATAATGTTGCTGCAATTGTGGAGCATCGGCTTCATCAACATGATGACTGGCCTCGTCAAAACGTCGAGGAGCCCCACACGTCCGAAAGGCCAGAGCCGTTGAGGAAACCATAGATTTAGATCGCAGCCTTTGGAATGAGTCCAGGTTGGGTATTACCTGGATAGAATCGGGGAGTGTTTGGCTTACTTTATTTAGTACAGTAAAAACTGGACTCAGTTGGTTGTCTCAGATGATACCTAAATCTCTTGATGCACGCCTACAGTCTGCAGTCTCAAATGCAGCAACAGCAGAAGAACAAGCAGCCATATTAAAAATGACTCGTGAGGAAATTGTAAGGGCACGAACTTGGGAACAACGGAATATTTCAGCCAGTGAGTTTAGAAAGACCCGTGAGGAATGGCATAAAACAATAATGAGTGAAATAGATTTTCACAAGAAACTTGCGGAAGAAATAAACGACCCAATAGTGCGAGAAATCGCAATGAAAAAATTGGATCAGGCTTTGATTGAGCTAACTCAGACGACTTTTATGCCAATTATCGAACATGTTCCAGTGATCCCAGATAACGAACATCATTTATTGCCGGTACGCAAAGCGGAATAAGTTTAGGTACCTACTGCCCATGTGTGCAGTTTCGGGAACCGGTCTCAAATGGAGCAAGTTAAGCAATGCATATCTCCATCGAAGTACCTGAGATTGCTGAGTATTCACAGGGGTTCTCTCAGTTTTGGCTGAAGTCTCTGTTCATTCAAAGTGTCTCTACAAACTATCAGATAAATGCACTTTCGAGTACGTACATTCGGCTGGTAGAAGCGTCTCTTGTTAAGTACCAGCTAGGCACTGATAAGCTGCGCGAATTCTGGGGAACTCACATATCACTAAACCTGGGTGCTGCCCATAGAGCTATTTCCCACTACGAAAGCTGCCTTTCAGACATGTACCGTGCGGTAAACTGCTACCGCCGATTGCGGCGTCACAGGAGTCAGGATGGTCTGGCTGTGATGCTGAATAAGGAAAAACCCGCATTCGCAACGGACGCGGTGACTGACCGCTTCCGACTTATGCGAAACGAGATCCACCATCTTGAGGCTCTCGTAGTTAAAGGTGAGATTCAAGAGGGTCAACCGTTTGCACTCATGCCAGACGGTCCTGAAAGGCCGCATCCTACAGAACCAAATCAAACGGTCAAATCGATTGATAGGCTGATCATCGGGCAACAAGAGGTCACGTTTGCCGAATTGGCGGAATGGTTGAGGGAAATGGGGCGATCTGCTGAGAAGATTGCAACCTTCGACCCAAATAGCAATCTCTCACCAGAAGCGACTGCAATTACTTAGCCTCGCGTTAGGTATTTACCTTGAGAACAAGCAGCACAGCCTTACTCCCCCACTCTTAAAACCCCGCCCCCTCCCCCGCTTCCACCACGCTAAACGTCAACTCCCCAACGGCCGTGTCCCCTTCCCAACCGATGTGTTATACTTTGCTCATGACCCAAACTGTTACCCTTCAACTCCCCAATCGTGTCGCTACCACCGCCCGTTCTCTGGCGCAACAGACAAAACGGCCGATAGAAGATATTCTGGTCGAGTGGCTGGATCAGGCTGTGGCCGATTTGCCCATAGACAGCTTAACTGATGAGCAAGTTCTGGCGTTGACAAAACTACAACTGGATAGGCAGCAACAGAAACAACTGTCTGAGCTACTGGCAAAAAACCAGGAGGGAACGCTGTCCCCCCCTGAAAGACAACAGCTAGACAAGTTGATGCACCTTTACCGGCATGGCCTGGTGCGTAAGGCAGAAGCATTAAAAGTGGCTGTAGAACGCGGGCTGGTATCTCCCCTTAGCTAAAGACATCCATCGTGCGCTCACATATTTCTGAAAAGATAAAGCAAAGAGTACGCCAGGCCGCGGGGCATCATTGTGGTTATTGCCTGAGTCCGCAGCACCTGGTCATGGCTCGTCTGGAAATTGAACACATTACTCCTCTATCCAAAGGGGGAACAAACGAAGAAGACAACCTTTGGCTGGCCTGCCCCATCTGCAATGGGCACAAAGCGGATCAAACAGAAACCGTAGACCCGGAAACTGACCAGATTGTTCCCCTATTCGATCCAAGAAGGCAAACGTGGCACGATCATTTTTCCTGGAGCGAGGGAGGATTAAAGATTATTGGCAAGACCCCTACGGGCCGGGCAACTGTGATAGCGTTACACCTGGCTGATGATCCAGATGCCTTACTGGTGAGAAGTTTTTGGATTCAAGCTGGCTGGCACCCGCCTGAGAGATAAAAGACCGGAAACAGATTGTCTCCGGTCTTTTGACTTAAGGGTTCAGCCGCAAATAACTTTGGACTTTGCAGATTGGTTCAATCTTGAGATTGAACCAATCTTACCAGGTTAAATTCGAGCGAACCCTAAGTTAGGCAGCCACCGCCGCCCCCGCTTCCACCACGCTAAACGTTAACTCCCCAACGGCCGTGTCCACCAACACATGATCCCCATCCCGCACCTGACCCTGAATCAGTTGCAGCGCCAGGGGGTCAACCACCCGTTTTTGCAGCACCCGCTTCAACGGCCGTGCCCCATACACCGGATCATACCCCTCTTCAATCAGCAAATCGGTCGCCGCCGTCGTCAGGGTAATGCTGACGTTCCGCCGATCCAGCAAGTCCCGCACCTGGTTCAGTTGAATCTGGGCGATTTCCCGCAGTTGCTCCTTTTGCAGCCGGTGGAAAATGACAATCTCATCCACCCGGTTCAGGAATTCGGGCCGGAAATGCTGCCGCATGGCGGCCATCACCCGCTCGCGCATGGCGGCATCGTCGCTCACGTCCATAATGAACTGGCTGCCGATATTGCTGGTCATAATGATGACCGTGTTCTTGAAGTCCACCGTGCGCCCCTGCCCATCGGTCAGACGGCCGTCATCCAACACCTGCAAAAAGACGTTAAACACCTCCGGGTGCGCCTTTTCAATTTCATCAAAAAGGACGACGGAGTACGGCCGTCGCCGCACCGCTTCCGTCAATTGGCCGCCCTCGTCGTAGCCCACATAACCCGGCGGCGCGCCCAACAGCCGGGCCACCGTATGCCGTTCCTGGTATTCGCTCATGTCAATGCGCACCATATTCTGCTCATCGTCAAACAAAAATTCGGCCAGTGCCCGCGCCAGTTCCGTCTTGCCCACGCCCGTCGGCCCCAGAAAAACGAAGCTGCCAATCGGCTTGTTCGGGTCTTGCAGCCCGGAACGGCTGCGCCGCACGGCCGCCGCCACCGCGCTGATCGCCTCATCCTGACCCACCACCCGGTCGTGCAACCGCTCTTCCATACGGATCAATTTCTCCACTTCCCCTTCCAGCAATTTGCTCACCGGAATACCCGTCCAGCGGCCCACAATAGCCGCAATCTCTTCCGCGCCCACCTCCTCCTTGAGCAGCGCCCCGCCTTGCTGTAAAACCTGCAACTGCCCTTCCGCCTGTTGCAATGATTGAGTGAGTTGGTGCAAACGGCCGTATTGCAATTCCGCCGCCTTCTGGTAATCCATCTCCCGCTGCGCCTGCTCCATCTGCACCTGCACCCGATCCATCTCTTCCTTGACCGCCTGGATTTTCTCAATGGCCGCCTTCTCTGACTGCCAGCGCGTGGTAATCTGCGTACTCTGCTCCTTCAGGTTCGCCAGTTCCTCTTCCAGCTTCGCCAGCCGCTCTTTGCTGGCCTTATCCTTTTCCTTCTTCAACGCCTCGCGCTCAATCTCCAACTGCATAATATCCCGGTCAATGGCGTCCAATTCCGCCGGTTTGCTGTCAATCTCCATGCGCA
>CAZOPF010000023.1:53605-63968 GCA_964581605.1 uncultured Ardenticatenaceae bacterium | reverse complement strand
TAAGGCGATTGGCAATATCGTACAACGTTTAATTTAAGGAGAAAACTCATGCCAAGTGAACTTTCAAATCAGACAGGTCGGGCGGGCAGTGCCACGGGCGTTGGCGCTCAATTAGAAACCGAAGCTATCAGCCGTTTAGTTGTGATCACCTTTGACGACCCGGCCCAGGCAGAAGGGTTGTATGAAGCGTTAGTAGCGTTGGATAAACAAAAAGCGGCCAACCTGGAAGATGCCGTTTTTGTGACTAAAAATGCCGAAGGCAAGCTGCAAGTGGATGAGCGGGTGCACAATGAAAAGCGCGGCGGCACCGTCAAGGGGGCTGTGCTGGGCACACTCATCGGCTGGATGCTGGGCGGGCCCGTGCTGGGGTTGGCCGGAGGGGCGATAGTCGGCCGTATGATTGGCAAACGCCTGGATTTGGGCATTGACCAGGGCACCATCCAGTCGGTGTCTGATGCGCTGGCTCAAGGGCAAACGGCTTTGTTCATCCTCGGCTCCGCCAGACATGCCCCCTCCGTGGTGGAAGCATTTAGAAAATTCAAGGGCACCATCATAGAAACGAGTGTGGAGCCAGCGGCGCGGGAGCGCCTGCAGAAAGCGCTGGATGAGGAGAACCTGGGCTAAAACGGCCGTTCGCAACCAATAATATCGCGCCAGGGTGAGCAGACGGGTGGGGCCTGCTCACCCTTTTTTGTTCCCGGTGAACTAAACTGGTTGACAACCACACCGATGTTTGTATAATACGTTTAGTTTGAACTAAACATTGTTCGCAAGAGAGAGCACATGGACGACCAACTGGCCCTGGCCCGGCAGAATTTTATTCAAAGCATGAGCCGCATCAGCCACTTTTGGGGTTTTCCCAAAGCGATGGGGGCGATTTATGGTGCCATTTATCTGTCGCCGCAGCCTGTTTCGCTGGATGATCTGGTGGGCCAGGTTGGCGTCACAAAGGGGGCCGTGAGCACCAATGTGCGTACCCTGGAGCGCCTGGGGATGGTACACAAACATCTGGAAGTGGGCGACCGCAAAGATTATTACACGGCCGAAACGGATTTCTGGAAAGTGATTCGTGGTGTATTGCGGGAACGGGAACAGCAGGAATTTGATCTGGCGCTGCAAGCGGTGGGTGAGAGCCTGGCACTGGCGCAATCGCCAGAAGCAGTGGCGACCAATGCGGAAACGGCCGTCTTCTACCAACAGCGTATGACTAACATGCAAGACTTTTTTAACAGCCTGGATAACTTGGTAGCGATGTTGATAACGCTGGATAACTTGCGCTCCGGTACGTTGTCTCGGCTGTTTGGTAATCAATAGAAAATGGCCAATTGACGATTGACCATTTTTATGGAGGTAAACCATGACCGAAAACAGCATGCACGCCGTGACGGGCGCCTTTGGCTACTCTGGCAAATACATTGCCCAACGGCTGCTAGCCCAGGGCAGGCAGGTCATCACGTTGACCAATTCGATGGATCGGGGGAATGCGTTTCACGGCCGTATCCCCGCCCGTCCCTTTCACTTTGATAACCCGGCCCAATTGGCCGCATCGTTGCAGGGCGTCTCGGTGCTATACAACACCTACTGGGTGCGCTTCAACCACAAAACGTTCAAACATGCTGACGCTGTGCAAAACAGCATTACCCTGTTTCAGGCGGCCAAAGCAGCCGGGGTGCAGCGTATTGTGCATGTGAGCATCACCAACCCCTCCCTCGATTCGCCGCTGGAGTATTTTCGGGGCAAAGCGGAATTGGAACAGGCATTGATGGAAACCGGCCTCTCCTATGCCATCTTGCGGCCGACGGTGCTGTTTGGCAAGGAGGATATTCTCATCAACAATATCGCCTGGATGTTACGCAAATTCCCCGTGTTTGGGCTGTTTGGGGATGGGCAATATCGCTTGCAACCGATTGATGTGGATGATCTGGCGCGGCTGGCTGTGCAGCAAGGGGCGAGTGAGCAAAATATCATCCTGAACGCCATCGGCCCGGAAACGTTCACCTACCGGGAGTTGGTGCAAACATTAGCGGCGGTGATAGGCGTGAAACGGCCGTTGCTCTCCATCCCCCCTGCTCTCGGTTTTGCCGTCGGCCAGGTGGTCGGCCGTCTGGTGCATGATGTATTGATCACCCGTGAGGAAATTGAAGGGTTGATGTCTGATCTGCTCCATGTGGACACACCACCAACGGGCACAACCCGGCTGACGGATTGGGCGCACAAACATGCGGCCACCTTAGGCAAACAATACACCAGCGAACTGGCCCGCCGCCGCGACCGCCGGGCGGCGTATGCTTCCAACTAACAAAAAAGTCGTCAGCGGGCTACCCGGCCCGCTGACGACCTGCCTCTGATTGCCGTTGGCCGTTTACCGCCTGCGCAGCACCAATCCCAAAGAGGCTGAAGCCAGCAGCAAGATCATGCCCACCACCAGCAGGGTCCCGGCCGGGCCCAACTCGGCCGGAACGGGCCCGGCCGTCATCCGTTGCATCGTCACGGCCGTTGGCGAATTCGTAAAGTCCAACGTCGCCAATGTAAAGTTGCTGCCCAAATCCGCCACATCTACCCCCAGAAACTGCACCTGGTCGCCCACAACGGCCGTTGCCATAGCAATATCTGTAAACGGGCCCGTATCCAATGTCCGCTTCAGCAGCCGGTAATTGTTGACGGGGGCAGCCGGCAGTTGCCCGGCCATGCTGCCCTCGCCAAAATCAAAGATAATATCCACTGTACCGCCACTGCTTCCGGCCGCATCTGTTACATCCACAAACCAGTGGCGTTCCCATCGGCGCGGGTCTGGCGCAGTAGCCCAATCACCCGTTGTGGGCAGGTCATTGGTAGAATTGCTGTTTGTGGCTGTGCGCTGCCCAAAGAGCAGCCAGTCGCCATCATCTTGCAAGAAACTGCGGTCACGCACAATCATGCCCACACTGTGTGCCTGCGTGTGCTGGTTGCCGCCCAACTGCCCAATCCCGGCCACATTTAGATCAAAGTCACCATTCCCAAACGTGTCGCCATCATACACATCCACACTCACCGGGGCGTCGTAGCGGGCGCTGAGGTAATTTTCCACCAGAATACGCTCCACCGCCGCCAGATCATCGCTAAACACAATCACCTCTGGCATATCCCCTGAAAAATAACCGAGATCAGTTTGCAGCGCGCCAATGGTCATGCGTGGCGGGGCCGTCAGCGCGGAGGTTGTGCCAACCGATGTGCCTGTCTGTACGCCGTCTACATATTGGGCTATGGCGCCACTGCTGCCTGTTCGATGAAAGAAAGCCATATGCCCGGCATTATCATTGAACGTGCCAGCAGCGGCGACGGTCACGTCTGGATTGCCCACGCCGGTCATCATTTGCCCAGACAGCAAAGACATCCCAAAATCAAAGGCTACGCCACCAACTTCTGCGTCAACCAGCCCCATGCCACAATACCAGTGGGCTGCCCCACACACCGATGCGGATTGTGTGGTGCGGAAGGCGGAAATGATGGTGAAATCGTCTTGCACAATACGGTTGAACTGAAGTTGGGCATTCGTTCCATTAAATGTTAAGGCGGGCTGCCCATTCAGCGTGCTGGTGGTGTATGTGGGGGTACCGGTTCCCTGGGAGGCATTCACATTGTTCCCACTTTGGTCGGCCCAACAAGCGACAGGATCGCCATTACCGGCGGCCGTAGAGCAGCCCGCATTTGTGTAGACCCCTTCATCCCCATCCAGCCACAGCTCCAGAGAGCTGCTGCCGTCGGTAACGCCCACGCCGCCGGGGCCGTCGCCGCCGTTCGTGGCGCTGGGGGCAATCGGGGCAACATATTCAACCGCGCCCACATCACACAACGTGCCGGTTGCCACACCATCAGCACGCGCCACATTGCGCTGATCGGCCGTAACCGTTGTGGCACAGCCATTTACACCAACGGGAACGCCGTCAATGGCGTCGCTGCCGGCCAACACATTATGGGTCAGTGTGTCGCCGCCATTGTCTTGCAACGACCCCAGCCCCAATGTGGCCGGCGTGCTGGTAATATCATTGACATTGTTTAATCTGGTAGCGCACCCTCCGGTGGCGTAGCGCAAGTTATAGCCATTGCTGGTAATGGTTGTCGTCACGCCCAGTGTACAATCATCCTGTGTCGCGCCGCTGACGTCGTCGTTACCAGCCAGAATGACATTGTTAAATGTGGAAGAGGCGGCCGAACCGCTTTGAGCAAAACCGCCGCCGTTCTCGCCATTGAGGTTTTCAAAATCAGCGATATTGGCTGTGATGGTGACATTGGTCATTACCAGTGAGCCGCTGACAATGAACTGGATGCCTCCCCCATCCCCGTTCGCTCTATTGCCGCTGATGGTTACATTGGTCAAAGTTGAGCTGCCGCCGCTGATGCCCAATCCACCGCCGCTAGAAAAGGTACCTGTTGCTTCATTGTCGCTGAGGGTGCTGTTGTTGATGGCGAGGGTGCCGCTGTTAAAAATGCCGCCGCCGCCACTGCCCCCGCTGGAGGTGTTGTCGGTGATTGTGCTGGCGGTGATATTCAATGTTCCCGCATTGTGAATACCACCACCGGCAATAGTTGGCCCTGTGCCGGTGGTGGTATTATTGGCTATGATGCTGTTGTTCAGGTTAATGGTATTAGCGGCCGTATTAGAAATGCCCCCGCCGCTGCCTGCAATGGTGTTATTGGCAATCTGGCCGTTGTTGATGGTGACAGTTACCGGCCCGGTTGAATTATTGCGAATGCCGCCACCCGGAAATGCGCCAACAGAGCCGTTTTGTATCGTCAAGTTTTCAAAGGTAACGGCCGTTGCGGCCGCCACCGGTATATCAAACACCCGATCTATCCCACCGCCATCTATGATGGTAGCCGTGGTGCCATTGCCGCTGAAGGTAATGGGGGAGCGAATATCCAGGTCGCCTGTAGCGGTGTTGTCTTCGCCACTGCCCACGATGCTCAAGGTAATGGGCACACCATCCAGAGTGCTGGCAAAGATGATGGTGTCAGTGCCAGTGCCAGCAGCACAATCCACCTGCGCGGCATTATCCAGGTTGGCATTGCGAATGGCCTCCCGCAAGGAACAAAAGGTATTACCAGTGAGGCCATCGAGTTCATCGGCGGCCGTGTCGACGGTAATAGTAGCGGCGTGGGTACGAGGTGGGGTGGTTGACCAGAAAAGGATGACGGCTGTAGCCATCAGACAAGATAGTATCAAGCGTTTTCCACATAAGTAAATCATCGCAAGAATCTCCCTTTTTCTTTAGGGCGGCTCTACTCCCGGAACTTCTGGCGGCCACCATGTATTAGCGAGCATCATAGCTGAAAACATGAAGTTGTACGGTTGAATTTTGGTTAACGTTTACAGCGGAGACAAGACGGAGAAGGGATCACATGGTCGCCAACCTGGATTGCAGTAATGGTAATGCTTGTTCGCGCCAGAACGCCGGCCAGATGTAGCCGCTGGACATGCCGCCGTGTGCGTATTTTTCCACGTAAAACATTTCGGTGGTGGAGAGTGGTTGCCCCGACAGAGCTAAAAACGCTTGCGCAACTTTTTCTTCTAATTCAGCGGCCTTCCCCGTTCCGCTATCGGCTGCAAAACAGCAAACAGCCTGTCGCTCAAACCACTGGTGACAATCGCTCCCGTGACCACAAACAACGCTGCAAAAAAGACCAGCAGCGTCCAATCAATCTCCCGGAAAACACGCTCCGGTTTCAACCGCCGGGTGATAAGCAGCAGCCCGGCCGCCGCCAGCGCCGCCAGGGGCACCGGCACACCGACCACAAACGCTACCAACATCAGCCCTGTAGCAACCATGCTTTTACGCAGCAACGGCCGGTAAGGGCGGTCAGGTGGTAGCTCAGGCGGGGGCAGGGTCACGGCCGTGAACTCCGCCCGGTACACCACCACCAGCACTCCCCAGGCCAGCACCAGCCCCACCACCGCCACCGGCGCCAGATAGTCCATAAACGTCACATAGGGAATCGAGTTACGCCGCCGGGCGACGGTCAATTCCACGACCAACGGCGTAAACATGAGCATGATGGTGTCATTGAGAAAGAGCGCAGAAAGCACCCCGCCTACCCCCACAATGAGTGCCAACAACCCACGCGGCGTATGCGCCCATTGCGCCAGGTGGCGATTCACCAACCGAAAAAAACCAGCCAGCCGCAAATTAACATTGATAATCATCATGGCAAAGAGCAGCACAATGGTGTTCATATCAATGGCCGCATACGCCTCTTCCAGCGAAATCGCGCCCATGATGATGAGCAGCGTCCCCCCCCACCAGAGCGATAGTGGCCCGGTTCATACGCAGCCAGGGATACCGCCCCAGCGCAATACCTACCAGGATGAGCAGAACTAGAAAGAGGGTTAACCAGCTTTGCAAAGTCATATGATGGAACAGCCTATCCGGGTCATCATGGTGAAAAGCCGGCGTATATCACCCCGCGCCCAAAGACAGGAGTTGCCGATGGGCGGCTACGTGATGCAGAAAGGCGTGGCGGGTGGAGGCATCTGTCAGTTGGGCGGCCTGTTTTTGTAGCAGACGTTGAGCGTGGTTGAGGATGGCGGGGGCACGGCCGTCGCCCGCCGCCTGCAACACTTCATAACAGGTCAGATACACCTGAAATGGCTGCTCCACCATGCTCACCTCCTCATTTTCCAGATGCGGCAGAATCGGTTCAACCAGTGCTAATGCCGCCGCCGTTTCACCGGCTGCCAACCGCGCCTGGGCCAGCCCTGCCTGTGATTCCCAGACCATCTGCGTTTCGCCCAACGCTTGCCGCAGTGCCAATGATTGTTCGTAGGCGGCAGCGGCTTCAGCCAGATGCCCCTGCGCCCACAAGCCATGCCCCAGGTGGATGAGGGCATACGCCTCTGTGGAGCGGTCGCCGAGGGTGCGGGCCATGACCAGGGCGGCCTGACTCTGGTTCACGGCCGTAGCCCCGTCCCCGCGCAAATAGGCCAGCAGCCCCAAATTAGAAAGCGCCATGCCCTCATCACGACGGCGGCCAATATCCTGAAACAGTTGCAATGCCTGGTCAAAATACGCCTGCGCCCCGGCATAATCTCCCAACAAAGCGGCTACATTCCCCAGATTATTGAGCGCCAATCCCTCTCCCGGCGGGTCGCCCATAGCACGCTTGATCGGCAAGGCTTCCGCATACGCCGCCCGCGCCCCCGCCAGATGGCCGGTCATCCGCAGCACGCTGCCCAGATTGATCAGTGTCTTGCTCTGGCCGCGCCGGTCACCCATGGCGGCGGTAATGGGCAGATTTTGTTCAAAATAGGCACGAGCGGCCGGTAAATTGCCCAGATTCTTGCTGACAACGCCCAGATTATTGAGCAGACCGCTTTCTAACCAGCGATTTTGCAGGCGGCGGGCTACAGTGAGAGCCTGAGAAAACAGGTCATATGCCTGTGGGTATTGCCCCTGGAAATGGGCCGCCAGCCCCCAAGCGCGCCAGCAATCGGCCGTGAGGGCATTACGGCGGGTTTCGTCCGCCAGGGGGGCATGGGCGAGCGTATCCAGCGTGGTTTGCAGATGGGACACGGCCGTTGCATACATCCCCTGCCCCACGTAGGCGCGGCCAATTTCCACCCGCGCCGCCAGGTGGACGGACGTCTGGGCATCGGCCAGTTCCAAAGCGGCCTGGGCGTGGATGATGGCCCGGTCATAGGCCGCCTGTTCGTTCAGCAGCAGGGCGGTTTGCACCTGACACTCTGCCAACAAATCTCGCCCTGTTTCCTGGTCAGTGGTTTCAGACAATGTACTAATCGCCAGGCCAAAGAGAGCGATACCCTCCGCAAAGGGGCCATGAAGCTGAAAAAAACGGGCCAGACCGGGCAGCGCGTGGGCGGCTAACGGCCATTGGTGGTGCTGGACGGCCCAGCGCCAGGCTTGCCGCCCATGTTCCAATTCACGCTGAATGGCAGCCTGGGCGTCGCCAACCTGCGGGCCATTGAGCGCCGTCCCTTGCCCCGCCAACCAACGGCAGAAGTAATCGGCGTGGCGGTCAGCGGCGACCACCGTGGCCGCCGGGGATAATTTGGCGGCGGCGTAATGGCGCAATAGTTCATGCAGGTGGTAACGGCCGTCGCCATCCCCGCGCAAAAACGACTTATCCACCAGCCCCAACAACTCCTGATAACCCGCCTGGGCGATAGCCATAGCCGCTTCCGCCGAAAAACGGCTGCGAAAGATAGACAGGCCGCTTAATACACGCTGTTCGGCCGGTAAAAGCTGCATCCAACTGCTTTCAAAGACGGCGTGTAAACTGGCATGGCGTTCCGGGCGGGCTGACTGATCGGCCAGAATATCCAGGTTTTGCCTGATGGCGATGACCAAAGAGTGTACATCGTGCCGGGGTAGTTGGGCGGCGGCCAGTTCCAGCGCCAGGGGGGTGCCTTCTACCAGTTGGCAAATGTGGGCAATGGGTGGCAAATGGGCCGGAGTGAGGGCGAAGGTGGGCACGGCCGTTTTGGCGCGTTCGGCAAAAAGGCGAATGGCCGGGCTGGATGTGGTTGGTTCTGTGCCAACCGGGGGATAAGGCAGCCCGGCCAGAGGTAATATCTGTTCCGCCGGTAAATTGAACCGCTCACGGGAGGTGGCTAACAGTT
This sequence comes from uncultured Ardenticatenaceae bacterium, assembly GCA_964581605.1. Lineage (GTDB taxonomy): Bacteria > Chloroflexota > Anaerolineae > Promineifilales > Promineifilaceae > CAADGU01. The sequence goes on along the minus strand of CAZOPF010000023.1, from coordinate 55,354 downwards.
GTACCTGGGGGGCATGTTGCAGCAGATCAGCCAGTATCTCGATGGCGGCGACCGTTTCCGGCTGGAAGAGGGTTTCGCAGTTATCCAACACTAGCAGCAGTTCGCGGGGGTGCAGGGCAGCCAGCAGTTGTTGGGCAGGCGGTGTGGGGCCGGCCAGGGAGAGCGAAAGGGCATCGGCTACGGCCGTGACAAATGCCTGGGGTGAATCTACGGCCGTGAGCGAAACAAAATGAACGCCATGCAAATAATCAATGGCCCGTTCGGTAGCGGCGTGTAATGCCAGCCGCGTCTTACCCACACCGCCGGGGCCAAACAAGGTCAGCAGGCGGCAGGCGGGGTGGTTGAGCAGCTGGTGAATGTGCGCCAGTTCAGCTTCGCGGCCAATAAAGCTGTTGGCGGGGATGGGCAGGTCGGTGGGGTGAGCGACGGCCGTTTCCAGGCGGGCAAAGAGGGCGGTAGTAGCCGGAGATGGTTCCACGCCTAGTTCAGCGGCCAGGATGTGGCCGCAGGCGTGGTATTGAGCGATGGCGGCGGCTGTCTGTCCGCTGCGTGCCAGCAGCAGCATGAGCTGGCGGTGGGCGTGTTCGCTCAGAGGGTCCAACGCCAGCAGGCGGCGGGCATAGCTGATCCCGGCCTCATACTTTCTCTCTTGTAAACTGTGTTGGGCCAGCATTTGCAGCACATCGGCCAACTGCTGCCGGTACCGCTCTCGTTCCAGCGCCAGCCAGGCTGCAATTTCGGGAGCATCTGGCAGCCGCAGCCCGGCCAGAAATTGATCGCGGTGTAGAGGTACGGCCGTAGCCATCTGGCTGACGGCCGTGCCTGGCTGGAGCAGGCGGGCAAATTCGGCCACATCCAGCCAGTAATCGGGCTGGCGATTAAATTCCACCGTCTGGCGCTCAATCAGCAGGTAAGGCTCACACAACGGCCGTAGCTGTGAGAGTAGTTTGCGCAGGTTGGCCAAAGCCTGGTCAGGGTCGCTGCCATCCCAAAAGAGGGTGGCCAGCGTTTCCCGTGGCAACGGCCGGGCCTGCATCACCAGATAAGCAAAAAGCGCCTCTGCTTTATGGGAGCCGAGGGAGAGGGGACGGCCGTGCCGTTCCAGAGCAAACGCGCCCAGCAGGCGAATGGTCAGCGTCATGGGCAGGAGGCTGTTATAAGAAGTATGCGGCGGCCAACCGGGCTTGCAACAGCGGCAAGGCTTGCTCGCGCCAGAATTCGGGCCAGATGTAGCCGCTGGACATGCCCCCATGTGCAAATTCTTCCACGTAAAACTTTTCGGCAGTGGCGAGCGGTTGGCCCGATAAGGCCCAAAATGCCTGCTCGACTTTTTCTGCCAATTCGGCCGCCTGGGTGGGCAGTGGCGTCTCGGCGAAGTAGACGCGCATAGCCCGCCACAGGTGCGGGTCGCCGCGCAACCCCCATTGTGCCGGTTCGGGCATAAAGAGATCAGCCAATGTGTTGTAACGATTCATCAATAGCCGTCCGTTTAGAAGACATTGAGATTTTGGGGTATTATCCAACCAATATCTCAATATCTCAATATCCCCAGACAACAAATAGAAATTGGAATACATTGCCTTGCTACCACCGGATGTAATCCGGCGTCTGATACGAAAAACCTGCTCAAGCAGGTTATAAAACCGTCCCTAACGCGCTTTAGCGCGTTTTTTATGGCAGCCTGGGGATTCCATCCCCAGGAGGGATGGTCCATCCCCAGGAGGGATGGTCCATCCCCAGGAGGGATGG
>CAZOPF010000023.1:29013-53505 GCA_964581605.1 uncultured Ardenticatenaceae bacterium | reverse complement strand
CCCCAGGAGGGATGGTCCATCCCCAGGAGGGATGGTCCATCCCCAGGAGGGATGGTCCATCCCCAGGAGGGATGGCATTTCGATTTGTTGATCCCCGGAATTCACACCCCCTCCCTCTCCCTCCCTCACCCCTCACGGCCGTACCCGTCTACTGAGAAATGCCGGATTTTGCTCAATTTGGGCAGCAATTTGGGCGGGCGAGAAGGCGTGGCTGACGGCCGCTGCCCGTTCAATATCACCGGGTCGTCCGGCCACCAGGCGGCAAATGTGAATCACATCGGCCGCATTTTCTCTGGTGAGGGTGAAGTCTGGGTAGGTGCGTCTGGCCTGCTGCACAAAAAGCTGGATGGCGTCGTAATTATCGGCCGGGGTGGGGGTTACGGCCGTGTCCGGCCAATGCAGCCCCCGCAGTTCCAGCGCGACTTCTGGCGGCAGGTTCAGCCGTTCTCTGGCCGTGACCAGCAATTGGACATAGGGGGCGGCGCGGAGGATATCGGTGAGGACGGCCGTTGCCCCATGCAGCCCGTCAAAACCATCCACAATCAGCAGGCATTGTCTGGGACGCAAAAAGTCGAGGAGCTGTTGGCGAGGCGGTTGGGCTGTCGCCGATACGCCCAGTAATTTGTTCACCGTCGCCAGGAAAAGGTCGGCGGGCGTTTGCGCCAGTGAGAGAAGAAAAACGCCATGCTCATAATCGCTGGTCAGGTCGGTGGTGGCTTGCAGCGCCAGACGGGTTTTACCCACGCCTTCCGGCCCGTACAGGGTGAGCAGGCGGGTGGCAGGGTGGCCCAACAGCTGGCTGATCTGGGATAGTTCTGCCTGGCGGCCAATGAAGGGGGTAAAGTGGGTGGGGAAATGGGCGGGCTGGGTCGGGGCATGGCGCAGACGTTGGTAGACGGCCGTTGTCTCTGGCTGCGGCAATACGCCTAATTCGGCCTCTAAAATCTGCACACAACTGGCGTATTGGGAGAGGGCGGCGCTGCGCTGGCCGCTGCGCGCCAGCAGCCGCATGAGCAAGCGATGGGAGGCTTCGTACAGGGGGTCTAACGCCAGCAGGTGGGTGGCGTGGAGAATGCCCTGGCTGTACTGGCGATGATGCAGGTAGTGGGCGGCCAGGGATTCCAGGGTGGAAACGGCCGTGAGCCGCCACCGTTCCCGCTCTAAAGCCGCCCATTCATCAAAGGCGTAGCTATCCCGCAAAAAGAAGCCAGCCAGAAAATCCCCTTTGTACAGTTCTATGGCCCGTTCAAAGCTGACAGGTCTTGGAGACCTGTCAGCTTTTGTATCAGTCAGGATCTCGAATTCGGCCACATCGAGCCAGATATCGCTGGCGGGGTTGAGGGCGATGGTCTGCCGGTCTACCAGTAGAAATTCATCCAGATGTTGGCGCAAGTCGGAAAGGGTTTTGCGTAGATTGGCCTGCGCCTGGGCCGGGTCGCTATCGTCCCAGAGGAAGACGGCCAGTTCATCGCGGGGGTACGGCCGTTTGGCGCAGGCCAGGTAGACCAACAGGGCTTCGGTTTTGCGTGATTTGAAGGTGGTGAGGGTACAGCCGTGCCATTTCACCACCAATCCGCCAAATAGTTCAATGCTTAATGCTGCCATGTGTGAAATGGAGACATCCGATTTCTGGGAGAAATCGGATATCTGCTGCCAACCCGTCTTCCCCGGATCGTTTTGGGATCGTTTGCTATCTATGCTTTAGAAAGTGAGTGATGTGATGAGAGATACCCACTTACCATCATTATAAAACAGCTGCCTCAAACAGGGCAGGTTAATTTGGACTATAGGATTATGCGAGAAGAGCAACGGCCGACCTATCGCGCTTTTTTGGTACGTTTCTGGCAAGAGGGTGATACCGTCTGGCGAGGTACAGTGGAAGACCCACACACCGGCCAACGGCACGCTTTTGCCGATATTGAGCCGCTTTTGGATTTTCTACGCCAGCAGGTACGGCCAGAAAGTTCATCAGGTAATAGCAACCCATAACCAGTTTATATCGTTAAAGACCAGACAGCTTTCCCAGTTGCCCGGTCTGAACGCAGACAAAATCATTTTTAAGGAGAGTAAATAAACATGAAAAACCATATTTTGTTGTTCCTATTGTTGGTGCTGTGGGCTTTGGCGGCCTGTGGCGGTGGTGGCGTAGATACCGCCTCGTTCAAAGAAGCGACCGAGCCGACACTGGGTTTTACCATCGGCTACCCGGAGGATTGGGTGAGCCAGGCCAGTGAAGGCAGTGTCCAGATAGCTACCAGCCAGGAGTTATTTGATAACCCGCAAAATGTAGACGAAGGGGCAATTCTCATTATCACTGGTTTTGACAGGAGCATGATAGGCACATTAAGCGGGGAAGATGTGAATGTGGATGATCCCGTTGCGTTGCTGACTGTGTTTAGCGAAATGGCACTGTCAGGGGACGAAACGGCCACCGTGCGTGAAGAGGCAAAAGCGGTCACGCTGAATGAACACCCGGCAGCCCAGATGAGTGTGGATGCGAAGGCGGATGACGGCCGTGAGATGTTTGGGCAGTTAACGGCCGTGCCCAATGAAAATGCGATCATCTATATTTTTGCAGCCACGCCCAAAGCGCAAGAAGAAGAGATGGCGGCCATTTTTGAGGCGATGTATGGCACAATTGAACTGAGTACGCCGAACCTGGCGGCTGCCGGGGAAGAAGTAGCCGCGGCGGGGGATACGGCCGTAGAAGAAACCGCCCCTGAACCCACAGCCGAACCAACGGCAACGGCCGTGCCCACCAATACCCCCGCGCCATCACCCACCCCCGAACCAACCGCTACGCCGGAACCCACCGAAGCGCCAGATACAACGGCCGATTTCACGGAAACAACCGCTGAGGAGATCGGCTTTGCTATTAGCCACCCCGACGACTGGGTGTCCGAACTGGCCGAAAATGGCGACCTGCGCGTGGTGTCTGATCCCGCTCTGTTGGATGACCCCGAAAGTGTGGATGAGGGCGTGATGCTTCAGGTGACAAACCTGCCATTGGACATGCTCGCCTTCGTTGTCCCCCCCGACGCCGATGTCAATGATCCGGTGGCTGTTTTGAATGCCTTCATTGGCATTATCCAGAGTACAGAAGGGGAAGACAGCGCATCTACATTCACAGAGCGCGATGCAGCTACGGCCGTCACCATCGCCGGTTATGACGCCGCTGTCGCCTTGTATGAAGTTGAGAGCGATAACCTGGACGGTCTGGTGAAGTTTGTGGCCATCTCTGATCCCGATAATAACCGGGTGGCCTTCTTATTGGCCGCCACTCCCCTGGCTTCAGAAGTGGATTATTTGCCGGTGATTGACGCCATGTTGGAGACAATTGCCTTGTCTGAACCCACTGCCTCGATGGGTGGTTTGCCCCCGATGGGCGACCCCATCAACCAATGGGCCAGCAGCGCCACCGCCAGCAGCGAATACAGCAACCCCAGTTGGTCAGCCATGCAGACAGTGGGTGAACCGGACACCCCAGAATGTGGCGACCAGGTGACGGCCTGGGCTTCGGCCACCAGCAACGGTGTGGATTGGCTGGAAGTGACCTTTGACCAGCCGGTGTATGCTACACAAATCAACATCCATCAAACCTATAATCCTGACCAGGTGGTGCTGGTGGAACTGATTACCCCAGAAGGGGAAGCGGTATCTGTGTATGAAATGACGCCTTTTGATTTCACCAGTTCGTGCCCTTATGTGCTGCCCGTCTTTGCGGATGGCAGCACGGTGGCCGTAGGTGTGCGGATTCATGTAGATCAATCGGTTCTGGGTCTGGGCTGGAATGAGATTGATGCGGTGGAGTTGATTGGGATTCCAGTGGAGTAGAGACGGTAAGTAGTAAACAGTAAGCAGTAAGCAGTAAGCAGTTATCGGTAATCGGCTAGAAGAAGCGCCCATGACAGGGCGCTTCTTTTTGGGGCAGAGAGCATTTGACCATTTCCCCTGGCTGGTTATACTAGGAAGACCTGACGGCCGTTGCCGGAAGAGACGGCCGCAAATCAGGTTTTGTCGTTCTCAGGGTTATCGGGTACACAGAATGGCTGACCATCAACCCATCAAAAAACAACCAAATCCCATTTTGCTTTCATTTGAATTGATCACTGTTTGTCGGCTGTAGGCACGGCCGTGCCTGCCCTTGTGCCGTACCTGGGAATGACCGAGTATGATCCCCATAACCTGATAAAAGGAGGTGAAGCCTGGCTGTTGCGTTAAAGCTCTATTCCTGCTCTTAATAAACGAGGTGAACCTCAAGTTGAGAGCATCGTGTGGTTAACCTATTTCTTGTCTTGGAGGAGAAACATGAACAAAAAACCCTTTGTTTTCACAATCAGTCTGTTTTTGCTTGTTCTGGCGCTTTCGGCTTGCGGCGGTGGTGAACCAGAAATGGTAGAAGTCACCCGCGAAGTACAGGTAGAAGTGACCCGTGAAGTGATGGTAGAAGTGCCCGTTGAGGGTGAAGCCGCTGCCCCGGTAGCCGTCACCTTTGCCGAGGGTGGCGAAACGCTGGCTCAGGTGCAGGAACGCGGCGTTCTTAAATGTGGGGGCAATCAGAACGTACCTGGCTTTGGTTATCTTGACCCGGAAACCGGCGACTTCACCGGTTTTGATATTGATTACTGCAAGGCGATTGCAGCGGCCGTTTTGGGCGACGCCGAAGCCATTGAAGTGACCCCCACCACCGGCGACAGCCGCTTCCCCACCCTGCAATCCGGCGAAGTGGACGTACTCATCCGCAATACCACCTGGACGTTCAGCCGTGACACGGCCCTGGGCTTCGATTTTGGCCCCACCACGTTCTATGACGGGCAGGGCATGATGGTGCGCCGCGACAGCGGCATTGAAACGCTGGAAGATTTAGAAGGTGGCACCGTTTGTGTGCAGTCTGGCACAACGACTGAACTCAACCTGGCCCAATACTTTGACGCCATTGACGTCAGCATTGAAATCCTGGTCTATGAAGACGCCGTGGCCACCCGCGAAGCGTATGACAGCGGCGCGTGTGATGGCTTCACCACCGACAAATCGGGGCTGGTTTCACAGCAAATTCTGTTGGCTGACCCCAATGCGCACCAGATTTTGGTGGAGGATATGTCCCGCGAACCGTTGGGGCCGCTGACGCGCCATGGGGATAACAACTGGAATGACATTGTGTCCTGGGTGGTGTATTGCACCTTCAACGCCGAATATCTGGGTGTGAACCAGGAAAATGTGGACAGCATGTTGGGTGGGGATGACCCGGTCATTTCAGACCTGTTGGGCGAAACGGCCGATCTGGGCCAGAACATGGGGCTGCCCAATGATTGGTGCTACCAGGTGATCAAGCAGGTAGGTAACTACGAAGACATCTACATGCGTAACCTCGGCCCGGACACACCGTTTGATCTGCCACGTGGTTTGAATTCCATCTACACAGACGGCGGTATTTTGTATCCAGTTCCGTACCGGTAATTTTCAAGGAAACCTGACAGGTCTTCTGAGACCTGTCAGGTTTATCCACGATGTCCGAATTAAAGAGCCAGCCAACCCCGTACACGGCCCATGAGCGCATCCCGTTTTGGCGCGACGGCCGTGTCCTGGGCGTGTTAGCGCAAATCCTGTTTGTGGTCGTGGTTGGCAGCGCCATTTACTGGTTCATCAGCAATGTTGCTGCCAACCTGGGCCGCCTGGGCAGCCAGCAGTTTGTCTGCCTCTATGGGACCGAGGAACAATGGTCATACCGCTGCGCCTTTGACTACCTGGCCTCCGAAGCCCAATTCGACATCTCCGAATCCATCATCCCCTACAGCACCAGCGACTCTTACTGGCGCGTCATCCTGGTGGGGCTGCTCAATACCCTCAAAGTTTCCTTCATCGGCATCATTCTGGCCACCATCCTGGGCACTATAACCGGCATTGCCCGCCTTTCCCAAAACTGGCTGGTGCGCAACATTGCCAAAGCATACATTGACATCATCCGCAACACGCCCCTCCTGTTGCAATTATTCTTCCTCTACTTTGTCGTTTTGCTGCTGGAGTTGCCGGCCGTTGAGGATGCCCTGCAACCTTTTGGCTTGCCTATTTACATCAGCCAGCGGGGCATCAACTTTCCCCAAGTCATGACCCTTGGCTCATTTGCGGTCTGGTTTGCCTTTGTTATTTTGGGGCTGATACAGGCGCAGTTCTTGTGGCTGTATCTGGGCACACGCGAAGAAAAGACCGGCCATGCCATCAACCGGCCGTTCTGGTGCATTCTCTCTTTCCTGGCCGTGGCTACCATTGGCTGGTTTGTGGCCGGCAATACCGCTCATAATGAAGGGTTTATGGTTGCCAGAGCGGCCCGCGTGCGCGAATTTGCCGACCTCAAGCCGTTGATGGAACGCCGCCTGGGTGTGGATAATCTCGACTTGCTGCATGAGTACCTGGAAAATGAGGAGATTAGCCATGAAGAAGTGGACGCGGCCAAACTGCTGGTATGCAGCCTGGAAGGTTCGCCTTCGGAAGTGAACCTGACAGCACAACTGCGCGCAGCCGGAATTCCTTATGAAGTGGATCGGTTTGAACGGCCGGATCAGGCGATTGAGGCATACGGTGGCGAAGAGGGGGCTTGCGATATTTTTGTGGCTCCCCAAGCAACGCTGGCGGCCGAACGGGACGTGCTGGAAAACGGGGCGAACCACCTGATCGTTTCCGTGCGTGAAACCCCGGCGCGGTGGGCCATTCCGGCATTGGAAGGGTTTAACTATGTGGGCGGTTCGCGTATGTCGTTGGAATTTACGGCGCTGCTGGTGGGGCTGGTCGTGTACACGGCCGCTTTCATTGCCGAGATCGTGCGCGCCGGTATCCTCTCTGTGAGCAAGGGGCAGAGCGAAGCCGCGCGGGCGTTGGGATTGTCTGAGGGGCAGCGGCTGCGGCTGATTGTGCTGCCCCAGGCGTTGCGGGTCATCATTCCGCCGCTCACCAGCCAATACCTGAACCTGACCAAAAATTCCAGCCTGGCCCTGGCTATCGCCTTCCCGGATTTGTGGCGGTTGATGAGTATTATTGGCAATCAGTCCGGCCGTTCCATTCAACCGATTATTTTGACGGCGCTGACCTACCTGACCTTTAGTATTGTCATTTCTCTCTTCCTGAACTGGTATAACAGGCGGATTCAGTTGGTGGAGCGGTAACCAAAACGTAAAAAGACCGGTTACGTTTTACGCTTTACGTTTGTAGAGATAGCATGGCGACAATAACAAAACCCAAAACGGAAAAACGCCTGCCTCACATTCACCTGAACTGGAATGATTGGGTGCGTGACCACATTACCCGCAGCTGGTTGCTGACGTTGTGGCTGCTGCTGCTGACGGTGATAACTGTGCGGTTTACCCTCTCGCGGCTGGAAGCGACGCCGGTAACGACGATTGTGGTGCTGGTGGCCTGGGCGCTCAGCGTGGCGATTACGGTGTTGGCGGAGTTGGTGCATCGGCACACGGCCGTAACCCTCTGGTTACGCAACAATCTCTATAACTCTATCACCAACATCCAGCTAACCCTCATCATCGTGCTGGCCATTCTGTCCGCTATCTTTGGCCTGTTTAACTATGCCGTCACCACCGCCAGCTTCATCACCACACCCGCCACCGATCTGCGCGCGGAACTGGTCTCCACGGCGAATGATAGCTTTTGCTTCCGCATGGGCGAGTGGGATGAAGAAAGTGGCGAGATGGTCAGCACAGAGGCAACCTGTTTTCCACGTTGGTCATTTGCGCCTGACCTCTCGGAGACGGTGATTACGGAAGTAACATTGGGGGCGGAAGCGGCCGCTTTTTGTTTTGATACCTTGCGCGAGGATGCGGAGAACGGCCGTACCTGTTTCACCAGCACCGCCGCCAACCCCGCCCTCTACGAAGTGTCCATCCAATTCAGCGGCGCCAACTGGGGCGCCGTCTGGGCTAACCTGGTCAACATGATGGTCTTCCGCTACAACCGCGAAGAACTGTGGCGGGTATGGCTGGCCGGTATCTTCGGCATCATCCTCGCCCTGGTCAGTTTTGTCGTCTACCGCGACAGCTTCCAACACAAACGCATCCGCCGTGCCCTCACTCTCATCTGGCTCGCTTCGCCCATCATCTTCTATGTGCTGCTGGCCGGTGTGCCGCCCGTGACGCCAGACGAATTTGCCTCCCAGGCCATCCCTTACATCATCCTGATCGGGTTGGCGGCCGCTTTGTGGTGGCTCAACAAATACGTCAACCGCACCCATCCCCCCATCATTGGCGAATCAGAATGGATTCGGCTGGTCCGTATCTTGCTCACCCTGTTTGCGGGCGTCTTTGCTTTTCTGGCTTTTCTCAGCGTGATTGGCCTGACGTTCCTCTTTTTTGGGTTGTTCCAGACCAACGACGGCCCGGTATTTGTGCCCGTAAACCCGGATGTAGATTGGGGCGGCTTCATGCTCACGCTCATCATCACGGCGTTTGCTATTGTTGTTTCCTTTCCCCTGGGCATTTTGCTGGCGCTCGGCCGGCGCAGCACCATTCGCGGCATTCCGGACTGGATCACCTATCCGGTAGCCTTCGCCATCATGATCTGGGGACTGATCAACAGCACACCGGAACTGGCGGCTACCGCCCGCAACACCTTTGAACTGCTACTGGCTTATTGGCCGCTGGCCATGCCCATCATCGCCTACCTATTCCAGCACGTCTGGAAAGGGAACGTGGTCGCCGGTTTTTGCACGCTGTACATTGAGTTTATTCGGGGCATTCCGCTCATCACCGTCCTCTTCCTCTCCATTATCCTGTTCCCCATCTTCCTGCCGCCGGGCATGGAATTTTTGAAAACGTGGCGGGTGATGTGGGCGTTTGCCTTCTTTTCGGCGGCGTATCTGGCGGAAAATGTACGCGGCGGGCTGCAAGCCATTCCCAGAGGGCAGTATGAAGCGGCCGATTCGTTGGGTCTGAGTACGGTCAATAAATATCGGCTGATCATTTTGCCGCAGGCGCTACGCACGGTTATCCCGGCCATTACCGGGCAATATATTGGCCTGTTTAAGGATACGACGCTGGTGGCGATTGTGGGCCTGCTGGATATTTTGGGCGTGGCTAACTCCATCGCCTCGCAGCCGCAGTGGTTGGGCGTGCGCCGCGAGGCGTATCTGTTTATCGCCGTTTTGTACTTTGTTGTCTCGGCGATTATCGTCAGCTACTCTGAACGGTTAGAGCGGCAGACGGGATTAGGGGAACGATAATCCGACTTCGGATTACGGATTACGAAACAGGGAAGAATGATGACTATAGCAGAACCAATCATCACGACACGGCCGTTAGCCGGTGAATACATCATTGAATGTCACAATGTCCACAAGTGGTATGGCGATTTTCATGCCCTGAAAGGGATTGACCTGCTGGTGAAACCGGGCGAAGTGATCGTCATTATCGGGCCGTCTGGCAGTGGCAAATCCACCTTCATCCGCTGCCTGAACCGGCTGGAAGAACACCAGGAAGGGGAGATTGTGGTAGACAGCATCACCCTCAGCCATGATGTGCGCAACATCGCCGAAATCCGGCGCGAAGTGGGCATGGTCTTCCAACAGTTCAACCTGTTCCCCCATCTGACGGTGCTGGAAAATGTGACGCTGGCCCCCATTCACGTGCGTAAATGGTCACGGGATCGGGCAGAGGAGACGGCCGTGAAGTGGCTGACGCGGGTGGGCATTCCCGAACAGGCACACAAGTATCCGGGGCAGCTATCTGGCGGGCAGCAGCAGCGGGTGGCCATTGCCCGCACCCTGACGATGGAGCCGAAGATTTTGCTTTTTGACGAACCCACCAGCGCCCTGGACCCGGAGATGATTAAAGAAGTGCTGGATGTGATGCGTGACCTGGCGCGCAGTGGGTATACCATTCTGGCAGTCACGCATGAGATGGGTTTTGCCCGCGAAGTGGCCGACCGGGTCATTTTTATGGATGCCGGGCTGATTGTGGAAGAAAACATCCCCGAAAATTTTTTCAACAACCCCACAAACGAACGAACAAAACTATTCCTCTCCCAAATTTTGCATCATTGAAAGAGGTAATGGGGTAATTGAGTAATTACCCAATTACCCCATTACTTAATGGCCAATCGCTTCCAGGCGGATGCAATAAACCAGCTCCAAGAGAAACTGCGCATGAAGAGGGCCAGCAGCCCAGAATGACATGTGCGGACAAAAGTGCGAACTCGGCCCGAGGAGAAACCATATGACAGATCATTGGCAAGAAAACACGGCCGCGCGCGCTGGCATTGACCTCTTTACGGCCTGGGTAGACGCGCAGCGGGCGTACAAAAATTTACCGGGGCTGGCGGCCGGTGTGGTGGTGGGCCAGGAACTGGTCTGGGCACAGGGGTTTGGGTATGCCGACGTGGCCCGGCAAATCCCGGCCACGCCGGACACCATTTACCGCATTGCCAGCATTACCAAATTGTTCACGGCCGTCGCCATCATGCAGTTACGTGACGCGGGCAAACTGCAACTGGATGACCCCGTCGCCGGCCATCTGCCCTGGTTCCATATCCAGAATCCGTATGCCGACGCACCGCCCATCACCATTCGCCACCTGCTGACGCACACCGCCGGGCTGCCCCGCGAAGCACAGTTCCCTTATTGGACGGATGGGAAATTCCCCACCGTGAACCAGATTCAAGAGAGCGTGGGGCAACAGGCAACGGCCGTGCCCACTGAAACCCGCTTCAAATACTCCAACCTGGGCCTTTTCCTGGCGGGCGCGATTGTGGCGCAGGTTGCCAACCTGCCCTACGAAACCTATGTGCAGGAGCATGTTTTACGGCCGTTAGGCATGAGCAACACCTTTGTGGAAACAGTTAATCCGCACCATGAACGGCTGGCGGTGGGCTACGGCCGTCGCCTGCCCGGCAAGTTGGAGCGCGACATCATGCCCTTCACCGACTGCCAAGGCATTGGCCCTGCTGCCAACATGGCCACCACCGTTGCCGACCTGGCCCGTTTTGCCAGCTTCCACCTGGGTGATGGCACGGCGGGCGAAAACCGCTTGCTGCGCCAGAGTACGCTGCGCGAGATGCAGCGCGTCCACTGGCTATTCCCGGACTGGCAATCGGGTTGGGGGCTGGGTTTCAGCATTGCCCGCCAACACAACAAGACCTTCATCGGACATGGCGGCGCGGTGTTGGGCTACCGCACCCAACTGCGTCTATGCCCGGCAGAGGGCACGGCCGTGATCGTCCTGACCAATGCGGATGATGGCGACCCGCTGGCCTATGTGGAAAAGTTGTATCAATGGGTGGTGCCGCCAATGCTGGCGGCGATACGGCCGTCGCCTACCCCCACCCCGCCGGACCCTGCCTGGCAACGCTACGTGGGCAAATACCGGGACGCCTGGGGTGATATGCAAATTCTGCTGCACCATGGCGTGCTGACGGCCGTTGACCCCTCGCAGCCTGACCCCCTGCTGGCAACGTTACGGTTCATTCCCGTGGGTGAACACACCTTCCGCATGGAGACGGAGAATGGCTTCCTCTCCCCGGATGAACTGGCGGTCTTTGAGGTGGATGAGGGTGGAGACGGCCGTGTCACCCGCGTCCGCCTGGGCAACACCTTCATGGAACGGGTGGAAGGGTGGTGAAAATCTGAGGATGCCAACCCCTCCCTGGTGAAATAAAGTTACCCATGTGGGACCTGATTGGAAGGTCGAAGAGAGAAGCGCATGATAGGAGGGCAATTTATTGGTGAAAGCTCTCACAATCGGGGTATAATAGGGCAACCTTTCAGAAGCCATGTGCAAAAGGATGTGAGATGAACAAAAAGACAATTCAAGATATAGACGTAAACGGCAAAAAGGTGCTGGTACGTGTAGATTTCAATGTCCCCCTCAGCAGCAAAGACCCCAATGATAGGAATATCACGGTGACGGATGATTTGCGTATGCAGGCAGCTTTACCGACATTGAATTATTTATTGGAGCAGGGAGCCGCATTGATTTTGTGTTCTCACCTGGGGCGGCCAAAATCCCCGGCCGACCGGCAATACGCCATGAATCCGGTAGCGGCTCGACTGAGCGAGCTGCTCGGCCGGCCTGTTACAAAACTGGATGAAGTGGTAGGGGACACAGTGGCGGCGGCCGTTGCCGCTATGAAACCAGGCGATGTCATTTTGTTGGAAAACACCCGATTTGCGCCCGGCGAAACAAAAAATGACCCTGAACTTTCCAAACAACTGGGTGCATTGGCAGATGTTTATGTGGATGATGCTTTTGGTTCGGCGCACCGTGCCCATGCCAGCACAGAAGGAGCAGCACGGGTGATCCAGGCCAAGGGGGGCGCGGCCGTTGCCGGCTTCCTCATGGAAAAAGAACTTAGCGCGCTGGGCACGGCCGTTGTCAATCCCCCTCGCCCCTATATAGCCATCATGGGTGGCGCGAAAATTTCTGACAAAATCAAGCTGATTGAAAACCTACTCAAAACGGCCGACAAAATCCTGATTGGCGGCGGGATGGCAAACACGTTTTTCAAAGCCAAAGGGCATGAAGTCGGCACCTCTTTAGTAGAAAACGAAGCACTGGCCGAAGCACAGCGGCTCATTGAATTGGCCGGAGAACGGTTGGTTTTGCCGGTTGATTTGGTAGTCGCTGATAAATTTGCTGCTGACGCAGAGGTAATGGTCGTAGCCGCCTGGAGCATCCCCGTTCACATGATGGCTCTGGATATCGGGCCAGATTCGCTAGAACGGTTTAACCAGGAATTGCAGGGAGCACGGCTCATTGTCTGGAATGGGCCAATGGGCGTTTTTGAAATGGACCGCTTTGCAGAAGGCACTAATAGCCTGGCCAAATTACTTGCACAAATGGTGAACATGGGTACACAGGTTATCATTGGTGGTGGCGATTCGGCCGCGGCCGTAATGAAAGCTGGATTGGCCGATCAAATGAGCCACATCAGTACAGGCGGTGGTGCCAGCCTGGAATTGCTTGAAGGCAAACTGCTGCCAGGCATTGCCGTATTGGACGACAAATAAAGGAATGGCAACATTCTTAGAGCCGGTATCACTGTTGCGTAAGGGCGGCCACAAGAGCCGCCCTTACGGCGTCGGGCAACGGTGATCAGGGTTTTACGGCCGTAATACGCGCACTAAAAATTCGGGCAGCGCCCTCACCACGGGGCATATGTGCCAGCTCAACTTCAGGGTGCGCTTTATCACGAATTGAAATTTGAGAAAAGCCAGCTTCCTCCATCCAGGTTGTGTAATCGGCCACATCTTCCGCCCCAGTAATGCAGCCAGCCCAACGAGACATATCCGCCCGTTCTGCAGGTGTAAAACTGCCCTGTGTCACCATGTCTGAGACGGCCAGTTTACCTCCAGATTTGAGTACCCGAAAAGCATCCTGAAAGACGGCCGGTTTGTCTGGACTGAGGTTAATCACACAATTTGAAAGCACCACATCCACGCTATTCGAGGCCACTGGCAGTTTTTCAATATGACCAAAGCGAAACTCCACATTCGTCGCGGCTATCTTTTCCTTATTGCGGTTGGCCTTTTCCAGCATGGCTTCGGTCATATCCACACCAATTACATGCCCGGCAGGCCCTACCCGCTGCGCTGCCAAAAAACAATCAATACCCCCTCCTGAACCCAAATCTACCACTGTTTGCCCTGGCTGTAATTCGGCAATGGTGATGGGATCGCCACAACCTAACGACATGCCAGTAACGTCAGCTGGCAGGCTACTCACGTCCACATCATAAAATTCCGTGCCACAGTAGCCATCGCTGATGGTATCACCGCAGCAACTGGCTTGTTCGGCCGGCTTTAGCTCTACTTTGAACTCGCTGGCCAGACGGCCGTAACGCGCCTTCACCTCTTCATGTATCTGTTCAAAAGTTAAAGTTGTCATTGGAATCTCCATATTGATGTATTTATATTTGTCTATATGTTTGCCCAAAAAAGAGAGCAGATTCCACCCGCCGGCAGGCTTCATCTACTCTCCAATTGCCACATGAACCTGAGGAGCAAATACCTGCATAATCGTTCCACAGCAAATAGCCACCGCTTCCTGATTCAGGGAATAATAAACCTGCTTCCCTTCGCGCCGCACATTCACCAATCCGGCATCACGTAAGATACTCAAATGATGAGACACCGTTGGTTGGGATAATGTACCCATTTGCTCCACCACATCCGTCACACATAGCCAGTTGCAGCATAACAACCGCATAATGGCCTGTCGGGTAGGGTCGGCGATAGCTTTACCGAAAATTACTGAATCCATAATACACATATCGAAGAACGTCTATATGTTCGTATTATATCAAGGCCTGATTGCCTGTCAAGCTGTGGGAGACAATGTGGTCTGGTAGCCATCCAGAAAAAGTTTGACGCTGTTACGGCCGTGTGCTATCATCTCCTGTGCGGCACCGGTCATAAGACCGGGCTGTTTGTTTATGGTTCATTGAGCAATGGACTCAATAAAATTGTGATAAACGGAGAGTAGAATATTCGGAAGCGACGAAGCAAAACAGCGTATAAAACAACCTCTGGGTCCGATTACCGGGTCAACAGAGAAATCCGTGTCCGTGAGGTGCGGCTTATTGACCACAACGGTGAAAACCATGGGGTTGTGCCCATTGCCAAAGCCAGACAATTAGCCGAAGAAGCAGAACTTGATCTGGTTGAAGTGGCACCCAATGCGGAACCACCGGTATGCCGCATCATGGATTTTGGCAAATTTGCCTACGAAAAGACAAAAAAGGAACGTGAGGCACATAAACACCAGAAGCAGATAGAGATCAAGACTATTCGCCTGACGCCACGTACCTCTGGTTTTCATAAGGACGTCCATGTGCAGCGGGCCAAACAATGGTTAGGCGAAGGTAAAAAGGTTAAATTTCAGGTGCGGTTCAAAGGGCGTGAGATCACACATCCTGAATTAGGCCAACAAACATTGGAAGAGATTGCCAGCGATCTGAGTGAATTGGCAACAGTTGAGCAAGAACCAAAATTGGAAGGGTGGTCAATGACATTACTGATGACACCCACGAATTTGTAACGTTACAAAACAAGCTGAATCAAGGGTATTGTGCAACTGAACTGTGTATTCGCCCCCGTTGGGGGCTTTTTTATGAGGGTGAATTAAAATGGCTAAACAAAAAACAAAAAAATATAAATTGAAGACATACAAAGCGGCCGCCAAACGTTTCCGGGCTACCGGCAGTGGCGAGATTGTGCGTACCAAAGGTGGCAAAAGCCATTTGCGGCGGCGCAAATCCAAACGTGTCAAACGGCAGTTTGACAAAATGCTGGTGGTGGACAGCAAAGGCGACCAGAAACGGCTGAAGAGACTGCTGCCTTACATGAGACAATATAAGGCCAATCCGCCGGCCGGATAATTTTATTGTGTTTGTTTATCGCTGCCTGGCCTCGATTGCCCGGTCAATCATGAGCAGTTTGAGCGCCAGCGCCAACCAAATGCGAGGTAAAAGAGCATGAGAGTAAAAGGTGGGTTTGTAACCCAACGTCGTCACAAAAAAATCATTGGCATGACCAAAGGTCAATGGGGCACCCGAAGCAAATTGTTCCGCCGGGCCAATGAAGCCATGATGAAATCATACTGGTATGCGTATCGGGACCGGCGTGTTCGCCGCCGTGAATTTCGGCAGTTGTGGATTGCCCGCATTAACGCTGCTTCCCGGTTGCATGGCCTGAGCTACAGCCGTTTTATGCACGGATTGAAGCTGGCTAATGTGCAACTGGACCGCAAAGCTTTGGCTTATCTGGCAGTGACAGATGAGCAGGCATTTACGGCCGTTGTCCAGAAAGCGAAAGAAGCATTAGCTGCCTAGTTTTCATTCCATTAACCCTCACTTCAAAAAGCCGCTCCCAAAACGAGAGCGGTTTTTTTTTGCCAGCTTTGCCAGGAAATTGGCAGACAATTATCAGTTCATCTCCGGCTACAATATGCTATAAACCATCTTATCAGCCGCCAGTTGGGGGTTGGCAAACCGGGGGGGATGCCCCGGCTGTAAGATAACACAAGGAGACGGTTGATGAGCAAAACCGAGCAATCAAACAGCCACGCACACGTTGATATTCCTTATGAGCAGTTAATGGTTATCTCGCCAGATGGTATGATGGCTAAAAGCCTGAAAGGGGAGGTCGAAGATACCCAACAACGACTCAATTTGTTGCTGGCTGCCAGCAACTTGTTGGCTGAAGCCGAAAACCTCTCATATGGTTTGCAAAATCTGGCACAACTGTTGGTCAGGCATATGGGGGCATCGTTCTGTCGCCTTTTTTTGCTGGACCCGGAAAGCAGTTATCTAACGGTCACGGCCGTATACCCCCTTCCCCACGAAAACACGCCGTTTGTCTGGCAGCCAGGGATGGGCAAAGCTACGGCCGTAGCAGATTGGCCGCGCCTCAACGAACTGCTCTATGAACACGCCTACAGCATCATCAAAATTGACGGCCGTGCCGGGCGTGGTATTTTGCAGCGATGGTCGCGCCAGATGCAATTAGCAGAGGATATACAATCCATGCTCGTTGTGCCGCTCCGCTCTGGCCGCCGCACATTGGGGCTGCTGGAGCTGGGCGAAATGCGCCCCTGGGAAACCGCGCCTTTTACTGAAAGCCGAATTGAATTGACCCTGACCATTGCCGGGCAAACGGCCGTCCTCATTGAACGCCTGCAAGCCCACGAAGAAAGCCAGCGGCGCAGCCACCTGCTGGCTACGCTGGATGAAACCTCTCGCCGTATTTTGGCCCAGCAGCATACCGGTCGCTTACGCCAGGATGTCATCCGGCTGGCAGCCGAACTGGTAGGCTGCACAATCAGCGGCCTCTTTCTTATTGATGCGTTTACCCTGACATTGGCCGATGTCTACGGATTGCCCCATGAATTGATTGGCCACCAGATTCACCAGGGTGAAGGATTATTGGGGCGGGCTGCCCAAACGGGGGCCACACTCTACACCAATGACTTTCCCCAATGGCCGGAACGGGAGGAGCTGTTGGCGACTCTGGGTTTAGAAACAGTTGTGGCCATTCCCCTGAAGCAAGATGCCCAGGTAACGGCCGTTCTCTTCATTGCCGATACAGAACAAACCCACCGCCTCTTTGCCAATGATATTGATATTTTGGAGCGTTTTGCACTTCAGGCTGCCATTGGCCTGGAAAAGGCACGCCTGCTGAACCAATCCGAACAATCCCGACAGCGCTTGCACCAGTTTTACCAGGCCAGCAACACCCTTGTTTCTTCTCGGAATCCCCGACAGGTGTGGCAAGATATTGTAAACCAGGCCAAAGAGGTCACGGCCGCTGCTGGCGTGCGCATGTTTCTGATCGATCAGCAAACCGGGCAGGTAACAGACCTCATCATTTCTGAAGATGATCAGGTAAACGTGATGAGCGTCATACGGCCGGATGGCCTTTCAATGGCCGTTGTGCGCACCGGC
Organism: uncultured Ardenticatenaceae bacterium; assembly: GCA_964581605.1. Classification (GTDB taxonomy): domain Bacteria; phylum Chloroflexota; class Anaerolineae; order Promineifilales; family Promineifilaceae; genus CAADGU01. The sequence continues at coordinate 36,072 of CAZOPF010000023.1, read as the reverse complement.
CAGCCGCAGATTATCGAGGATTATCAACAGGCGCTGGATCGTGCCAACCCCAGCTTTTTTGCCCGTGGCATCCAGGCGGCCGCCGGCATGCCTCTGACCATTGAAGGGCAGCGCATTGGCGTGATGTGGGTTTATTTTCAACACCCCCGCCTCTTTGCCGAGGCCGAAATTGAGGCTTTACAGCTATTTGTCAACCAGGCGGCCATTGCCTATGAAAATGCGCGCAAGTTGGATGAGTTGGAGCATATGCGCCAGGCGGCCGAAGCTATGGCTCATGCAGATGGGTTACCAGCCGTGCTTAACCAGATTGTGGTCAGCGCCTGCCAGGTTTTGCGGGCAGATTCGGCCGTTATCTGGTCATACGACGAATCTCGATTGGAGTTTATCCCTGATGATTCCATTGCCTTTGGCATTCCTGAAGACGTGTGGCTGCGTTCACGCAAACAAGGGCCGCGTGCCGGTGGCACCACCCATACCGTGCTGCAATTGGGCTGGCTGGGGATGCAAGATGTAAACAATCTGGAAGCCTATCCATTTATGGGCGATTCTACATTGTTGCTGCTGCGCGGGGCCGGCGTGTGTAGCTTCCAGGGCATTGCCTTGCGTGTCGGCGAGGAAAAACTAGGTGCTCTTTATGTAAACTATAACCGGCCCAAATCCTTTACCACGCAAGAACAAGAAATTGCCCAAACCTTTGCCAACCACGCTGCGCTGGCACTGCGCAATGCCCGTTTGCTTTCCAGGCTGGAGCAGGCCAGAGAAACAACGGCTCTTATTGCTAATGCCACGACGCTGGCCGACTTGCCAGAGACGCTGCAAGCGGTGGCTGTGGGCATTTTCCGCGCCTGGCATTGTGACCTGGTGACAATTCACGTCTATGACCAGGAGCGGCATTTATTGATTCCACCACCAACGGTGTGTGGTGTGCTGCATGATGAGGTGGAGGTGGACATGCGGCCGAGTGCGCTGGTGCGTAGCCTGCTGGAACGCGGGCCTCAACTCATTGTGGTGGAAGATACATTGGCGGAACCGCTCTTTGCCCAAAGCCGCTTCCGGCGGGAGGAAGAGATTGTGGCTTGTGTGGCTGCCCGGTTGCAAATGGGGCCGCAAACTGTGGGCATGTTGTTCATCAATTACCGGCAGCCGCATCATTTTACAGAGGATGAGCTGCGCCATATTGAACTATCGGCTAACCAGGCGGCCGTAGCCATTCACAATGCGCAGTTGTATGAACGAAAACAACGGCGCACAGACGCTTTGCAGGCGCTCTATCTGGCCGGGCAGGCTGTGACGGGGTCGTTGAACCAGCAGCATATTTGGGGCCGCATTGCCGAGCAGTCCTGGCGGCTGGTGAGCTATGCCGGGCGGCGGATCAGCTATTCAAGCATCTGGCTGGTGGAGGATGGGGCTGGCGCACGGGTAGTATCGGCGTATCCACGAGAGGAGCTGCAAAAGACACGCCAGGCATTGGGGCCTTTTGTGCCCTGGGTGGCGGCGCCACACGGCCGTACAGGGATCATGCACCGCGCTTACAAAACAGGCCAATCGCAACTGGTGGCCGATGTAGATGCTGACCCGGATTATTTGCGCTCGCACAAGGAAACCCGTTCGGAACTGGTGGTGCCCATCATCCTGGAAAATGAGGTCGTGGGTATCATCAATGTGGAACATTCAGAATACGCGGCCTTTGACCAGGAAGATATTCATGCGCTGGAGGCGCTGGCAGGGCAGGCGGCAATCGCCATGAAGAATGCCCGGTTATATGACACGGCCGTTCACCGGGCGCGCCTGCTGCATCTGGCTTCGCAAGTGGCCGGCCATGCCAACAGCACACTGGACGAACAAAAACTACTCAAAAAGATTGTTCACGCCATTGCCACCGACTTTGGCTTTTACCATGTGGCCGTTTTTTTAATGGATGAAAATGGCGAACATGTGATTATGCGTGCAGCCTCTTCTGAAAATGGGCAGCGGTTGGTCAGTGATGGGTATAAGTTAAAGGTTGGCGAGCAGGGGTTGGTGGGGCAGGTGGCCCGAGACGGCCGTTACCAGATTGTCAATGACGTAAGCCAAAACACACACTTCTTGCGTAATCCCCTGCTACAGCATACCCACTCCGAAGCCACCTTCCCCCTCATCGTCCGCGACAAAGTGATAGGTGTTTTAGATTTGCAGCACCGGGGGACGGGCAGCCTGCAAGATGACCAGATTGCCACTCTGGAAATGATGACCAACCAGATTGCTAATGCCATTCACAATGCCCAGCTTTACAGCCAGGCTGAGCAACAAACCTTCACCCTGCGAGCCTTGTATGACGCCGGTAAATCCATTGTGGAATCGCTCGACCTGGACGAAATCCTCAACAACCTGGTGGAACAGGTGTGGAAGCTCACCGGCTCCCATGGGCCACAGGCAGAATTTAGCTGTTTGTTGTTACATGAAGATGGCTACCTGACTTTTGAGGCAGCCTACCCCCGTGAGACGTTGGCGGCCCTGCGCGAACGGCCGGGCCGCATTGAGTTGAGCCAGCCAGAACGATATGGCATTACCGGCCGTGCCTTTCTTACAGGTATGCCCCAACTGGTGGCAAATGTGGCCGAAGACCGCAATTACCTGATATTTAGCGAAGAAACTGCTTCCGAACTGGCCGTGCCCATCAAAATTGAAGGGCACGTGGTGGGGGTGATCAATGTGGAACATTCACAGCCTGCCGCATTTGATAAACAGGATGAAGCGGACCTGGTCGCGTTGGCGGCGCAGGCGGCTATCGCCATTCAAAATGCCAATACCTATCGGGAAGCGCATATCCTGGTGGATGTTTCTGTTTCGTTGGCAGATGCAGCCAATATGAACGAAGTCATGCAGTTGGTATTGGAAGCAGCTCTGAAAATGACACGTACCTCTTCGGGCAGTATCTTATATTGGGACGAGGAGAAAGAAGCATTTGATCCGGCGTATACGCTGGATGCGCCTGGGCAGCCCATACGGCAATATCAGACCTCGGCTCGTCGCCGGGGTTTTACGCGCAATGTGGTGCGCACTCGTCGCCCTGTTTTTATGTATGATGCGCTTTATGTGACCAATGTGAACCCGGCCGTCATTCAAAAAGGGCGGCGGTCGCTCATAGGTGTGCCGATTTTGAGCGAAGGAAAAGTGATTGCTGTGCTGCATGTATACAGCACGCAGCCACGCCATTTTTCGCAGCATCAGGTGGCTTCGCTGGAAACGCTGGCGGCCCAGGCGGGGGTAGCTATTGCCAAAATGCGTGGTCTGGAAGAGCTGTACGAAACAAAAGGGAAGGTGGGGGCCTATATGGCGTTGGCCTGGATGAGTATGGCCAGCAATGCCTGGCGTCACAGTATTACGGCCGATGCAGTTAACATTCGCAACGCGGCCGATATGGTGAAGGGGGCGCTGGCTTCGGCCGTGCCCGATGAAACCCGCCGCCACCACATGAAGCAAAAGTTAACCATGATCCACAACCTGGCCGAGCGTGTGATGAGCCGCCCGATTACCCCGGCACTTTCATCAGAAGAAGGAGCCAGCCCTATCATTGTCAATGACCTGATTCGGGAACGTATTGCCCAATTGTGGGAAGATGACAAATACGCCGTCTTGTCACTGCCCACGCTGCGGCTGGACGCTACCGACAATATCCTGGTCTGGGCCAGCGCCGAATGGCTGCAATTAGCTCTTGATCTGGTTATTGATAATGCGCTGGACGCAATGCGGGACTCTTCTGTGCAACGGTTGACCATTGAAACGTCATGCAATGCAGATTTGATCGAAATTACGATTCAGGATACCGGCCCCGGTATCCCGGAGGCGCTGCTGCCAGAGTTGTTCAAGGGGTCATTAAAACGGCCGCGCCGTGAAGGACACCTGGGGCGCGGGCTGCTGATGGTGCAGGCGATCATGCAAACGTATGGGGGTGATGTATACGCCCGCAATGCCCCCAACCGGGGAGCGACGATGGTGTTGTCTTTGCCGATCTATGAAAACGTAATCGCGTGATCCCTTGTTCACATGATCACGTGGCTACCTTTTGAAAGAGTGTCCTTGTGGAGAAGAAACGTCTTTTTATCCTGACCCAAAATGCAGCATCACCCTGGGTAACGGCCGTCATCAACGCTGTGCAATCTCTGGGCGAGGTGCAACTGTTTGGCGAAGATGACATCTGGCCTGCCCTGGCCGCTTCGCCGCCACACTTGTTATTGCTAGATGCCAGTGGTTTTGCCCAAGATGTGGTAAAACTGGTGGAGCGGCTGCATCAGCAGCAAAACGATATGCCCATCCTGGTAGCTTCCACCTCACCCACCTGGCAAAATGCCCGTGCCGTGCTCATGGCTGGTGCATCTGATTACATTCGCCACTCGTATGATGCTGTGCAAATCAGGCAAACCTGCGCTGAGGCGATGAAACTGGACAGCGTATGAACCACTTTTGCTTATTATGGGCGGATAATGTGCCCGAATCACTGGAACTTTATAGCGAATTTTTCCACATGGCCGGGTACCAGGTTATCACGGCCACCAATGCCGAAGAAGCGCGGCTGGCGCTGCGCCAGCGCCGCATCCACCTGGCTGTGTTGGATATGCGCCTGGAGCGGGAAGAGGATGAAAAAGATATGAGTGGTTACAACATCGCCCGCACGGAAGCGCCGGCCGTGCCCAAAATCATCCTGACTGCCTGGCCCAGCCTGCGTGGTGCGGTGCAATCGCTCAAAGGAGCAATGCCTCCGGCCGTTGAATATCTCACCAAGCCAGAAACGTCACTGGATGATTTGTTGACGGCCGTGCAGCAGGCATTGGCCCACTATGTGCGCATCAACTGGCAGTTAACCATTCACTGGCAGGCTATGCCCGGTTTTTGGCAAATGGCGCACTTTTTCGCCCCTGAAACCAGCCCGGCCGAACTGCCCGAACGGGCGGCCGAACTGGAAGATTTGTTCCGCAAACTGTTTTATGACTACGTTCAAATCACCATTGGCGCCCCATTCACCATCGTGCCCACGCATGTTGTTTTGCCTGTTTATGCGTTCACTGCCCAAGGGGTGGAATCGCGCCATCTGGTCTCTTGTGGCACCCTGACGGCCGTGCAAACGGAAAATCACCAATATGAAAAATTGGTGCCCCACCGCTTTGGCGTTAAAAATATCGGCAAGCTGCACACGGCCGAAACATCCCGTTTTGCCGCTATCGCTTATACCTTCATGGGGGATGATCTGCCGGCCAGCCAGACCTTCCGTTCCTTCAGCCAGAACCGCTCCCTTGCCGAATTAGCGGCCGTCATCCACACCCTTTATGCCCAAAACCTGGCCGCCTGGCACGAAACGGCCGTTGCCCAGCCAGAAGGCAACCTGCTTATCTTTGCCCAACGGTGGCTTCAACTACCCGCTGCCCCTGAAGTGGCCGCCCTCATTCGCCATGCCGTTTCGGCATTGGCTGCCCAATCCGGGCGCTTCACCGCCACCGCCACCACACTGCAACTACAGGCGGCGGAAGAAATCATAATGCTTCCCCACCCGGCGTTGTGGTGGGAGACGGCCGACTTTGCCCTGAAAGGCAAAGTGACCTGGGGCATTACGCACGGCCGGGTGACGGCCGATACCCTGCTCATAGACGGCAAACAACAGGTCTGGCTGCTTGACTTTGCCCATGTGGATTGGGCACCGTTGGTGATAGATTTTGTCACATTGGAAACGGCCGTCACCCACGATTTATTCCAGCCCAAGGAACCAGCCCAGGCCCACGCGATGCAGCAGCGGCTATGGCAGCCTGCCTTGCTGAATGACCCCATTGAAATAGATGGTTTAGGCGCAGCGGCCGCAGAAACAATCAATCTGGTCAGCCATATAAGGCAGGCAGCGATGCAGCGGGCTGGTTGTGATTGGCAGGCTTACCGCGAAATAGTTTGTCTTTGTCTGGCGTCGCGCCTGCTGGCCTATTCGCCGCAACAGTTTTATCCCAACTACCTGTTGGCCGGATGGGTGCATGTGGTGTTGGCTGCGGCCGTGCTCACTGAACAATTTACCACCGTCCCCGTTCATACCGGCGAGCCGGGGTTATGGTTGGATGATGCCAATAAATCTGTCTGGGTGGAAGGGAAACAGATTGAGCTGACTGCCCAGGAGTATGACATCATGGCTTATCTGGTGGCCCACGCCGGCCAACTGTGTGAACGGCACGATATTGTGGAAAAAGGATTGCAGGAAACATATGATTACCTGGACCCGGAACAAAGCCGCCTGAACAGCGCCATGAGCCGCCTGCGCCGCAAAATTGAGCCGGATGCACGCAATCCGCGTTATCTGTTTACCGTTCACGGCCGGGGCTACCGCCTCTACCCTGAGGGCAACTCCGGTAATGTTTCATAGGGACTTACGATATGGATCAACTCGAGACAATTGCCGACAGTATTCGCCAGGAAATGGAGCAGATGAATGATGCCCGTAACCAGGCGTATGAACAGTCGCGGCAGCTCATCAGCATGTGTGCCCGCGCCATTCGCGCTATTCACCGGGAGGAGTGGGAGAAGGCGGAAAGCCTGATTGCTGAGGCACAGATAGCCACAAACGCGCTGACGGATTGTGTACGGCCGTACCCCAGCCTTTACTACGCCGGCTATACCCAGGATGCTGTGAAGGAGTTTGTGGAAGCACACCTCACCTATGCCCTGGTGCGCAACCGGCCGCTGCCCGCCCCGGAAGCATTGGCTGCCGATGGCGCGACCTGGCTCAACGGGCTGGCCGAAGCGGCCACCGAACTACGCCGCCGCATCCTGGACATCATCCGCCATGGCCACAGCGACGAAGCTGAACGGCTGCTGGATGAGATGGATCAGATTTACAGCCTGCTGGTCACCTTTGACTTCAACGACAGCATTACCGGCGGGCTGCGCCGCCGCACCGATGCGGTACGCGCTGTCCTGGAACGCACTCGCGGTGATGTAACCACCAGCCTGCGCCAGTCTGACCTGGAGAATGCACTGAAGGCACTGGAAGTGAAGTTAGCCGTGAACAGTAAACAGTAATTGACAAAGCCAACGCCGCCGAATGAA
>CAZOPF010000023.1:26175-28913 GCA_964581605.1 uncultured Ardenticatenaceae bacterium | reverse complement strand
ACCAGATCGGCCAACAACACCCGTTCACCCACCTCATCAGCCACACGGCCGTCCAGCCGTGCCGCCAGCAGTTCGTCCAAAATTGCGCCAAAATGGGGGCCGGGTTTGAGTCCCAGGGCGCGTAAGTCATTGCCGGTCACGGCCGTTTTCACCCCCCGCCACTCACGCACATACCGCTCCAAAAGCACAATCAGCCGTTCGTCAGTCAGCAAAGCACGTATGACTAGCAGCACGCGAGGACGGTACGGCCGCAACCCTTTTTCCACCTGGCTGGGGGGCGCGTCAGGCGGCAGTTGGGCCAATACCGCCAACGCCTGGTCACATGCCTGCACATCGGCCCGCGTCAGCTTGCGCACCCGCAGCCGATCCATCAACGCCATTTGTACCTGTGCGGGCAGCGACGTTACCCAGAGTGCAAAGTAAAGGAAGGCGGGCGTTTCATCTTCCTGGAAAATGCGCCAGAACGGGTCGGCCAGCAACGGCCGTAACCGCCCAAACGCTGCTCCATCCGCCTCTGCCCAGGACAATGCTGGATGCAACTGGCGCAGTACATCTAAATCCCCCAGCCGATTCATCACCAGCGCCGGATTCTCTTCACGGAAAGCCAGTTCAAACTCATGGCGAATCCGAGAGCCAGACACTCTGTCCAGCAGGGGGAGGGCGGTAGCAATCAACTCGGCCGTACGCTCTTCGATGTGAAACCCCAACCGCTGCTCCAGCCGCACCGCCCGCAAAATGCGCGTGGGATCATCCACAAAACTCAGGCTGTGTAAGACGCGGATGATCCCTTGGGCCAGGTCGCGCTGCCCACCATAAAAATCGAGCAACTGCCCCAAAAATGCGCCATCCAGCCGCACCGCCAATGTATTGATGGAGAAATCACGTCGGTGCAAATCCAGCTTAATAGAACCATGTGTCACCTCTGGCAGCGCCGAAGGCTCTGTATAAAATTCCGTGCGTGCCGTGACAAAATCTATGGATGATGGGGTGTTCCGGTGATGAAGTGATGAGGTGATGAGGTGGCCTGTGCCACTCTTCCACTCCGCCGCTGCGCCGCCCCGCTGCTCCACGGCACTCCACACGGCCGTGTCCAGCATCCATTTCGCCGTACCAAAACGGCCGTGCGTGTGAACCTCGCCACCCATCGTCCGTTCAAGCTGCCGCGCCAGCCGAATGGCGTCTCCTTCTACCACCATATCCAGGTCGGTGGGCGATTGGCCCAGCAGCAAGTCGCGCACAATGCCGCCCACAAAATAAAGGGGTTGCCCCAATTCGGCCGCCACTTCGCCCACCGTGCAGACCAGTGCCCATAATGGCGGCGGCAGCTTTTCCATGAGCAACTGGCGCATGTCCGGTTCAGCCATACGCGGGCCGGGCTTGAACAGGTAGTTAAGTAAATCCGTCCGTGTGACAATGCCAATGGGGATGCCGTTGATTCCCGGCTCTCCCTCAGCCAATACCGGAATTTGCCCCCATCCCTCGCTCAACATCAATTTTTGCAGATGGTCAATGGAGTCCGACGGCCGTACCGTCACCATTCCCGTTTTCATAATCCGGCTAATGGGTAAATTGCTCATATTGTGGCTGAGTGCCCGGTCAACAGCCCGCCGCGTCAGCAGTCCCACTACCTGTTTGCTCTCCGGGTCCAACACCGGATACCCTTCATACCCAAAGCGGCGAATCACCTCCGCCGCTTCCGCCACTGTGACCGTTGGTTGCACTGTTTGCACGCCAAACGACATCAACTCGGCTACCCGTGCCAACGGCTTCACGGCCTGTGGCAGTATGCGCAAAATGTCGGCAATCACGGCCGTCAGCGATTTCCCCGCCACCCGTGCCGCCGCCGCCCGGCTGTGCCCGCCACCGCCCAACGCTTTCGCCACCACGGCCACATCCACTTTATCACCTGCGCTACGAGCCACCATCTGCACATCTCGCTGCATCTGCACCAGCATAAACAGCGCGGCCGGGGTCAGTGCCTCACGCAGGCGGTGGGCGATACCAGAGATTTCCTCGTCAAAATCATCTGGCGCAACGGCCCCGGTAATGGCCACCGACTGGCCGGCGAACTCGTGCCAGGTTACGGCCGTGAACAAGGCATCATACAGCGCATATTGCCTATCCGTCAGCGGCAGGTTCAAAAAACGACGGGCGACCGCCAGCACCGCCCCCTGATCCAACAGCCAGGCCGCCGCTGCCAGATCACGCGGTGTGGTGGTGTCATACGTCAACGAGCCGGTATCTTCATAAATGCCAATCAGCAACAGCGTGGCCTCCTCCACCGTCAGCGCCAGGCCAGAACTTTGCAACTGCTCGGCCAGCAAGGTCACCGTCGCCCCCACCGGCTCCACCTGATAACGCCACCGTTCATGTGGCTGATAATCGGTGTGGTGATCAATAACGAGGACGGACGGCCGTTTGACCACCCCGCGCACCGAATTGAGCGCATGGGTATCCACAAGGAGCACCTGATCAACCCGACGCTTGTGCCAGTCGGACGGCCGTACAAAAGGCAGCGCGTCCCAATAGAGCGTCAGGAATTGCTCTACATTACGATTCACCCGGCGCGGCAACAACGGCGTCGCCTGCGGATACAGCTTACGCGCCGCCAACAACGAAGCAATCGCATCAAAATCAGCATTCTCATGGGTCATAATCAATTGCATAGGAGAATTATAGTGTTTAGGTGTCCAGGTTCTCAAGTATTCACCCCACCACCCCAACACCCCAACACCCCA
>CAZOPF010000023.1:2212-26075 GCA_964581605.1 uncultured Ardenticatenaceae bacterium | reverse complement strand
TAGGTGTCCAGGTTCTCAAGTATTCACCCCACCACCCCAACACCCCAACACCCCAACACCCCAACACCCCAACACCCCCTCCTGTGACACCTACTGCCACAAATTAGAACATTTCTGCTTGACTGAACAGAACAGGTGTGCTATTTTTTACCAGAACAGATGTTCTGCACACTTTTCTTAAGGGATCAGCCGGATGCGCCCCCGGCTATCCCTACCCTGCTAACAACTGTATCGCCGGGTGATAGCCACCCCAAACGGCGGCACAGAACCATAGTTTTGAAGAATGGGTGGCAAAAGAGCCTCTTGCAGAGGGGCAAAGTGGAAAAGAGGATTAGCCATGAAAAACAGTCAATACTATCAATCACGCACTGCTGTGGGTAATCGGCTCTCCCAGTTGGGGGCCAATGTGCCCAAAAAATTTCTGGTTGGCGCAGTATTATTGGTGGCTTTAATAGCATTTGAAATTTTCAATTTTGACACCAGCCAATATGCACTGCGCAGCCTGTTGGGCGAGATCACCTTTCTGGGCATCCAATGGGCAACCATTCTGGCCATCGCTTTCTGCGCCATTGATTTTGCCGGGTTGATTCGCATCTTCACCCCAGAAAAGGGCCGCCAGGAGCCAAAAGAAGTATGGTATCTCACCGGCGCCTGGCTACTGGGGGCGACCATGAACGCCATCCTGACCTGGTGGGCCATTTCGTTAGCATTGCTCAATCACAACTTTGGTAATGAGGTATTGAGTCGTGAACAACTCCTGTTGTACGTGCCCATTTTTGTGGCCGTGCTGGTCTGGTTGACCCGCATCTTGTTCATCGGCGCATTTTCGGTAGCCGGTGAACATATCTTTGACATTCATTCAATGGGCAACTCCACACAAAATTATATGCGGCCGCAGCAGCAAAAACGTACCGCGGCCGAACCACTTCCCACACATACCACCGCGGTACCTGCCCCACAGCGCAGCCGAATCAACCGCCCTGCACCCAAACCAGTTTCGCCTGCGCCCCAGGCCAGCTTCACTGAAGAACTGCATTATGAGCCAATTATGGCGAAACCAGGCCAGCCTGCGCCGCCGCCGGCCGCCGCGCCTGTCATGCCCCCCGCATCACGAGTCCGGCAGCGGCCGCCACGCCCCGCCATCATGCGTCAGCCACCTATCCATGGTGTTCAGGCCCGGCCGCGTAACCGAAACTAAGTAACCGTGTAGTAATTATGTAATTGAGTAATTTGGTAATTAGCCGCTTCAATTACTTAATTGCCCAATTACCCAATCACCCAATCGCTAACTTATTTGCAAACGATCACTAAGGTGGAACTTGAGATTGGGAGATTCAGGCACAGAATCTCTCAATCCCCTTCTTTTTTGAGGCAGCTATGACAGTTTATAATCAACAGTATGTCCAAAGACAACCTGTTGTCCGCAAAGCACACCCAACCGCTTTACAGCCACTGCCAGAATATAATGCGCCGCACGAGTACTGGGTTGAAGATGAAGGATTTTGGCCGCCTGAGTATACTGGTTATGGTATGAATCCCATTCAACAGCGCATGATGATCATTCTGGCATTTGTGGTGCTGGGTACCTTGTTGTTTGTCGGGCTTGCTGCGCCGCGAATTCAAGGTCGAGGCGCAGCTGACAATACGGCCAATGGTGCCGCCAACACCGGGAATGTCACCACTTTTGCCGGTGGTGGCATCTCCCCTCTTTTTACGCGGGAAGTGCAATACTGGACGCCGCAGATTGTGGCCTGGGCGGCTGAACATGGGCTGGACCCCAACATGGTGGCCACGGTGATGCAGATTGAATCGTGCGGTGATCCGGCCGCGTTGTCTGGCTCTGGTGCGCAAGGGCTTTTCCAGGTGATGCCATTTCACTTTCAGGCAGGTGAAGATGCGTTTAATCCAGACACGAACGCGCTGCGTGGTATGTCATTTCTAGCCACGCTGCTCGAGCAGTTTGGCGAACCAGGGTTGGCTTTTGCCGGGTATAACGGTGGGCCGGGAAATGCGGTGAAGCGTTACGAGAATTGGCCGGCCGAGACACAACGCTATTTTTATTGGGCTACAGGTATTTATGAAGATGCTGCCGCCGGCCGTGCTGAAAGCACCCGGCTGAATGAGTGGCTGGCGGCCGGTGGGGCTGGTGGTTGTGCCCGCGCCGCGGCAAATTTGGGTTTGCAGTAATCTCTGTTTTTCTGGCATTTTGGTTGAACGGCCGTCTCACAGGAGACGGCCGTTTTCGTTTCCCTTCCTCGTTTGACGCCCCTTTCCCCTCTCCTTATACTTACCAGACAACATTTCCTATGAAGGCACGTCTATGTTTTATCCTTCATAATTCCTGATCCCAAAGGAGGTTTCCATGACTATTTCCATTACCTGGCACGGACATGCCACATTTTCGTTAAACGTCAACGGGACACACATTGTGGTGGACCCATTTTTTGCGCCAAATAATCCATCGGCGAAGACGGCCGTAGCCGATGTCCCCGCCGATTTTATCCTGCAAACACACGGCCATATGGATCATATTGCCGATACGGTAGCTCTGGCTAAACGCACTGGCGCACAAGTGATTGCCAATTTTGAGATTGTGAACTGGATCGTGAAACAGGGGCACAATAACTGCCACGCTATGAACACAGGTGGTGGCTACAACTTCCCCTTCGGCCGGGTGAAAATGACACCGGCTTTGCACAGTTCTGGTTTACCAGACGGCAGCTATGGTGGTGATCCGGGCGGGTATTTATTGAGCGTTGACGGCCGTAAAATTTACTTTTCCGGTGACACCGCGCTCTTTTCCGATATGGGGTTGATTGGCGCGTCCGGGCTGGATGTGGCTGTGCTGCCTATCGGCGACAATTTCACTATGGGGCCAGAGGACGCCTTGCTGGCACTGGCGTATCTCAAACCTGAGGTAGTGATTCCCGGCCACTACAACACCTGGCCGCCCATCACGGTGGATGTGATGGGGTGGGCGAATGAGGTGCGGGCGAAGACGGCCGTTCAGCCAATTGTGCCCGCCATAGACGAAGCAGTAATGGTGTAAGTGGTAGTTTTGCAAATCATACTGGCTAAAGCCACGACTCCACAAACTACAACCGCTGAATCTCCACTATTGTCTCCACAATTTCGGCCGCCAATGTGCCGTGTGATAGTTCCCGCAGCGCGTCTTGAAACGCGGGGAACTGTGCCACCCGGAACTGAGCGGTAAGGGTGATGTCGGCCGCAAATTCTTCTTCCAGGACACGGCCGCCAAACTGCCCCACCAACAGCCGCACCCGTTCCAGCAAGGGGTAGGGCAGGGCCAACATCACTGTGTGGGTGGGCACTTTTTCGGCGCGGGGCACGGCCGTCAGCACCGCTTTGCCTGCGTCTGTGTAGGCCCGCACCAGCCCCCCTGTCCCCAGTTTTGTGCCCCCAAAATAGCGTGTCACCACCACCGCCACATCACCCAATCCACTGCCCTGCAACACGGCCAGCAACGGCCGTCCCGCCGTCCCTGATGGCTCTCCATCATCACTGCAATGCGCCGTCACCGATGGCCCAAAACCAACCAGAAAAGCAGGCACATTGTGGCTGGCGTCGCTAAATTCCGTGCGCATCCGGGCGATGAACGCTTTGGCTTCGTTCACGCTGAAAACGGGCACGGCCGTAGCGATAAACCGCGAATTTTTGACCTCCATTTCCACGCGCGTCTCCGCCGCCGGGATGGGGTATGGGGTAGACATGAGGGAATTGTAACGGCCGTTGCGCCCCCTTGCCACCTGCCCTAGAATCGCCCCATGCGTGTGAGCCTGCCCCTTCTTTTACTCTGCCTGCTGCTGGCTGCCTGCCGTAATAACACGGTGACACGGTGGCAAGGTGACATGTTGACACCTTCACCCCATGTTGCCGTGTCACCTCTTCACCTTGTCACCCCTTCACCCTTTCACCCTGTCACCCCTTCACCCCCTCACCTTGTCACCCCCTCACCTGCTCCCCTCATCACCGCCACACCATCATTCCCCGCCTACACCGGCCCGCCACTACAACGCGACCTGTTGGGGGTGCAAATTCATCTGATGGAACGCGACCAGAATGAGATTTTTGCCCACCTGGCCGCGCTAGGTGTGGGTTGGGTGAAGGTGCAGGTCTCCTGGAAGTTGTATGAGCCAGAACCGGGCCAACTGCACCAGGAACGTTTGGCCGAACTGGATGCTTTTGTCAATCGCGCCAACGCCCAGGGCTTGAACGTTTTACTGAGCGTGAGCAAAGCGCCGGAATGGAGCCGCCCCACCACCGAGATGGATGGCCCACCGTCTGACTTTGCCCTGTATGAACGGTTCATGCACACGCTGGCGGCACGCTACCAGGGGCGGGTAGCCGCTTATGAATTGTGGAACGAGCCGAATTTGCAGCGGGAATGGAACGGTTTTCCATTAGGCGGGGCCGCCTTCGTTGAATTGTTGCAAGCAGGCGCGACGGGCGTGCGGGCCGCCGACCCCGACGCGGTATTGATTGCCGGTGCGCCGGCCGTGACGGGGATCAATGATCGGGTCACGGCCGTAGACGACCGCCTCTTTCTCCAGGAAATGCTCCAGGCAGGCGTGGCTGAACTGGTAGACGCCCTCGGTGTGCATCCCTATGGATATGGCAACCCACCAGACAGCACGGCCGACCACCCCTCACCCCTCACTCATAGCCATAACAACCATCCCAGTTTCTTCTTCGCCGACACCCTACGCGATTACCGGCGCATCCTGTCTGAAAACGGTGAGGATTTGCCCCTATGGGTAACAGAATTTGGTTGGGGCAGCTTTGAGAATGTGGCCGCCGCTCCCCCCGCCGAAGCCGCGTTTATGGCCGACGTGAACGAATGGCAGCAGGCTGAATACACGCTGCACGCTTTTGCAATGGGGCAGGCCGGAGACGTGACCGGGCCAATGATTTTGTGGAATCTGAACTTTGGCCCATTGCTGGGAACGGCATTTTCCGAATCCGGCTATAGCCTGCTGCGCCCCGATGGGACTAAAAGGCCACTCTATTTTTCCCTCGCCGCCGCCCCAAAAGAGTGAGAACGGTGTATTGTAGAGACGTTGCAATGCAACGTCTCACCCATTATGAGCAACCGCTGGCACTCCCTCCCTAAACCCATCGCCTTTGTCTTCTCCGCCGGGGCCGGTTCCGGCGCGGTGCAGGTGGGCATGTTGCAGGCCCTCCACGAGGCCGGTTTGCAGCCCGACCTGATCGTGGGTGCGTCGGTGGGGGCGCTCAACGGGGCGGTGATTGCCTGTTGGGGGATGGCAGAGGGGGTGCGCAGTCTGACGGCCGTGTGGCCCCACATCACCCGCGAAGCCATCTTCCCCGGCGGCAAGCTGGATCAGGCGCGTCACTTCCTCAGCAACCGCACCAGCATCTTCCCCAACCATAACCTGATTGACCTGGGTGTGCGCACCCTGCCCACCCGCCAGTTTGAAGCCCTCGCCATCCCCTTTGGCGCGACGGCAACCGACGTGATGACCTATCATGGTGTCCTTTTCACCAAAGGGGATTTATACCAGGCGTTGTTAGCCAGCACCGCCATCCCCGGCATCTTCCCGCCCGTGGAAATTCACGGCAAATTGTATGTAGATGGGGCGCTGACCGCTTATGTGCCCATGAGCGCGGCCATCCAGATGGGGGCCGCTTCGCTGGTGGTGCTGGATGTGGGCGACGCCTGCCAGCGCACGGCCCCGCCGCGCCATGTGGCCGAAATGGTGACGTGGGCGCTGCACACCGCCTTGCGCCAGCGTGCCCTGGTGGAAGCGCCGGCCGTCGCCGAACAACTGCCCGTCCTCTACCTGCCCTCGCCTTGCTCCGTTTCCAAAGGGCTGCTGGACTTTTCTAACATTTCAGCGCGGATTCAGGAGTCGTATGAATTAGCGAAAGCGTTTCTGGATTATGCGCCGCTGCCGGAAGCAGGCATGATTGTGGGCGGCCCCCACCATCACACCGACCTGGATTTGCCCACCTTGTTTGATATTACCGAGGCGTAGATTAAAGATTAAGAGACTGGGAGATTGAGAGATTGCCTAGTTGACTGACAAATTTCATTTTTCAACCGCAGAGGGCGCGGAGAACGCAGAGATTTCTCCTTTAGTTAACCTCTGTGCCCTCCGCGTTCTCTGCAGTTAGATAAGTTTTGTCAGCCAATCAGGAGAGATTGCAGTTTCTAAGTCTCCCAATCTCTCCATCTCATTTATCCACATCAACGCAGAGGCAGAGGAGATTGCCAGATGGCGCTGGTGGTGTTGACGTGGATGTGCGTAACCCACTTCACCCAGTCGTAGCCGCGCCGATGGGGCACAACCAACCGGAGCGGTGCGCCATGCCCATGCACCAGCGGTTCGTCGCCAACTATGTAAGCTAACAGCATCCCGTCCAATTCGGCCAGCGCAAAGCGCCGCCGGTAGTGGGAGATGGAGATGGCGGTGATACTTTCGGCCGTGTCTAACAACCCTGCCTCTGCCAGCACATCCCGCAGCGGGACGCCTTGCCATACCTGGGTGCTGTACCAGCCGCCGGTACAATCGAGGGTGGCTGTCTGGCTCACGGCCGTCATTTGCGTCAATGCCTCATATCCCATGGACAACGGCCGGGCCACCGCCCCATCAACCACCAATTTCCACGTCGTTATGTCAATAGGATCGGGTGAATCAAAGAGCCAGCTTACGGTTGGGAAACGGCCGGTAAAGCTGCCCTGTTCGTAGGAGCCGGTAAAGCGACGGCCGTCCTCTGATTGGGCAACCCACTCTTTGCCACGCCCCACCGACCACCATAAGAACGCGCCGACGACTGCGGACACGGCCGTGCCCACAAATAACCGCCGGTCTGCCACCCCCTTCACCTTCAAGATGAACCGCATCCGCCAGAGATGCCAGCCCACCAATGCCATCACCGGCAAGGCGATGTAAATATGCAGAGTGAGCAGGCTGAATCCACCCAGATAAAGCGGGCCATAAAACACCCAGAATAACCCCATGAAGACCACCACCAGGAGCAACGTCAGCATGATTGCAAAGGTGATGCGCGGCCGTGTCCAACGTTTTTTACGGCCGTAAGCATCCCAAATAATCTGGCTCTTCCAGACAAATAGCACCATCAGGGCATAAGCCGCCGCCCCATGCAGCCATAATCGCCAGGCTGCTCGTTCCTGCCCATTCACCAGCCCAAAATAGCCCGTCATCAGCAATGTGGACAGAATGATCACCAGCGAAATGTTAGCCCAGGGTGATTTCATCTCCCCATTTTAGTGGGTATAGGCAGCCAATAACAGCGATGTTAATTTTTCCCAGGTGAAATGAGCTTGTATATGCGCGACGGCTCCCGCAGATAGCTGTTGGCGTTCGGCCGGATTTTGCAGCAGGTAAACGAGATCGGCTACCAGACCCTCCACATCACCCGACGGCCGCAGCAATCCGGTACGGCCGTGAACCACATATTCGCTCACCTGCCCCACCGCTTCCGCCACCACCGGCAGCCCCACCGCCAGCATGTCTGCCAGCTTCACCGGGCACTTCGTCCGGTTGAGCAGCGTATCATCCATCAGGTAAATGCCCACATCGGCCTGCGCCAACATCTCTGGCAGCCTGTCCGGCTCCACCCAGCCCACATCCGTAATCGCTTCCAACAAGCCACCCACCGCCAGCAATTGTTGGAACTGGTTGATGTCGGCGTCAAACAAACTTTTGCCCACCAGGAGTATTTCCAATTGGGGCACGGCCGTATGCACTCCCTGTAAAACCGCCGCCAACCGGGACACCTCAAACTCAAAAAAGCGGCTGTAGAGGAGCAAGGTGGGGCGATGAGAAGTAAGCCGTGAGCGGTCAGCAGTAAGCGGTAAATTGTTCCCTGAATACGGCTCACTGCCCACTGCCCCCTGCTCACTGATCCCCGGCCCATTCGGCACATAGACCACCCGCTCCGGCGGCACACCCCGGCTGAGGGCGATGGTTTGCAAGGCGCGGCTGGCCACGGTGAGGGCGTGGCAGTGAGTCAGCCCCCACCGCTCCTGCCAGGCAAAGAACTGTTTTTGCACGGCCGTGTACGGCTCCCGCTCATTCCAGCCCCCCCAGCCCTCCCAATCATCCGTATCCAGCACAATGCGGGCACGGCGGCGGTGAAACTGCCACAGCCACCATAAGGCCAGCCCACTGTACGCCTTCGGCTTAAAACCATGCACCACATCCGGCTGCCAGGCTAACGTTTCTCGAATCAGCCGCCAGGTAATACCCGGCACGCCGCCGCGCAAAGATACGTAATGCAGCGTCACGCCATCCTCTTGCCACGTTTTATCTGCCGCCTCTGGTGTATGCCAGGGAGGCATGAACAGGCAGACTTCATGGCCGCATCGGGATAACTCTTTGGCAAGCGGCAGCGCCCGGCTGCGCATCGTCTGTTTGGGGTGCAGGCCAAACGGCCCAATCATTGCCACGCGCACGGCAGGATATGTACCACGATCTGGGGAAATAGGCGACAATCCCGTAACCCGTAATCGGTCATCCGTAATCTGTAATCAGTTATTGGTAATCGGTAATCCCTGAAAGGTATGGTGTTAATGGCAAGCTGGCAATTTCGATTGATGTGGGGGCTGTTGGCGGGGCGGCTGCAAAAGCAAACGGCCGTCCGACTCCATGAGGATTTGGCTGAAACCCGGCGCAGTATAGAGAAGCTGGGAGCGCGGGCCAGGCTGCCCGCTGGCTGCCACGCCGAACCGGTGCGCATTGGCGCGTTGGCAGCGGAGTGGATTATCCCATCAGGGGCAGTGGACGGCCGTGCCATCCTCTACCTGCATGGCGGCGCGTACTGCCTGGGTTCTATTCACTCGCACCGTTTCCTGGGCGGGTACGTGGCCCGCGCCGCGCAGGGGCGGGTGCTATTGCTCGATTATCGCCTGGCTCCAGAGCATCCATTTCCGGCGGCGGTTGATGATGCGTCAGCGGCGTATCGCTGGCTGCTGGCCGAAGGATACCAGCCAGATGACGTGACCATCATGGGGGATTCGGCCGGGGGTGGCCTGGCGCTGGCGGCGCTGCTGGCATTGCGGGATGTCGGGGAGCGGTTGCCAGGCACGGCCGTGTGCATCTCCCCCTGGACAGACCTGGCCGGAACGGGCGATTCGATGACCCGTAATCGGCACTTGGATGTATTGTTGACGCCGGAAGTGCTGGCTCGTTATGCGGTGTGGTATGCAAACGGCCGTGATCTCACCCATCCGCTCATTTCCCCTCACTATGCCTCGTTAGCCAGGCTACCTCGCCTGCTCATTCAGGTGGGCGAGCGGGAAATCCTGCTCGATGACGCCACCCGCCTGGCAGCACGGGCACAGGCCGACGGCGTAGACGTGACTCTGGAAGTATGGCCGGACATGGTACACGTCTGGCACGCTCTGGCCGCCCTCATCCCCGAAAGTCGCCAGGCCATCGGCCGTATTGGTGAATTTATTTCTGTAGGTACAAATCAGCCGTAATAACCGCGCTGGTCGGGGGGGAGCAGGGCAGCGATGTGGCGCATCATCTCGTCACCGCTCGTATCTATGGCGGCGCGTTTTTCGGCATTTTTCAACTGAGGATCAATAACGAGGGGGCCGAAGGGTGGGCCAATGTGTAGAGTCACCGGTGTACGATGGAAACGGCGTAAATTTTGCCACACGTACTCGCCGCCGGTCACGGCCGTTGGCAGCACCCTGACCCCACTTTTCACCGCCAGATACGCCGCTCCTGGTTTGGCTTGAATAAGCACGCCGGGGATACGCGCCGTTTGTCCGGGCAGTCCGGCCACATTGATACCGGCATCGGTTAACGGCCGCAACGCCGGATCAATCCCCCCCTCCGGGAAAATGCCCAACACCCCGCCCTCAGCCAGCACCGCCAACGCCCGTTTGAGCGGCTCCCGATCTACCTGCCCCCGCTGAATGGGAATGCCGTCAAACGCCCAGGCCAGCCACCGGCCCACCGGATGTTGCCACACCTCGGCCGACCCTAAAATCACAATTTTGTACGGCAGCCTGCCAATCAACAAGGGCACTTCAAACCAACTAAAATGATTGCAGATGAGAATGAACGGCTCCCCCTTTGGCAGCAAATTCTCGCGCCCCACCACCTTAATTTTCATCACCGTATGAAACAATGGATACCCTATCAGATAAGCCAGCATACGAATCAACGATGTAAAAACTTTCATGGTTTGACCCTCCAATCTTCCACTGCTCTATGGTTCTATGTGGGTAACAGATAAAGCTCGCAATCACATTAAAAGCACATATACCCAATCCTTGCCTCGTTTGATAAACTTTCTCCTCATTATCATTCAAGGATGTCATCATGGTTGGGCAATTATTGATAGCTTTTCTTCTGAGTGCCACCATTGCCGGTCTGGCGTGGTGGCGGGGTTCACTTTCCAGTTCTGGTGCGATGGGTGCGCTCATCATCGGGATGGTTACATTTGGTTTTGGCGGCTGGCAATGGGGAGTGTTGCTGGCACTCTTTTTTGTCAGTTCCAGCCTGCTTTCTCATTACAAGGAACGAGAGAAGCAGGCTGTAGCGGAGAAGTTTGACAAAGGACACCGTCGGGATAGTGGGCAGGTGTTTGCTAATGGTGGCCTGGGGGCGCTATTGGCACTTTTCCACGCTGTCAATCCATCTCCTGTCTGGCTACTGTTGTTTGTAGGGGCAATGGCGACGGTGACGGCCGATACCTGGGCGACGGAATTGGGTACTCTCAGTAAACGGCCGCCGCGCCTGATTACCACCGGCAAAGTAGTAGCGGTGGGCACATCGGGCGGGGTTTCGGCGTTTGGCACGGCCGTGTCCTTTGCCGGCGGGTTGCTCATTGGCGGCACGGCCGCCTTGCTCACTGGGCAGTGGGTGCTGCTGTTAGCCGGTGGGTTGGGTGGCCTGTTTGGTTCGCTTTTTGACAGTTTTCTGGGGGCCACCGTGCAGCAAATTTATGTGTGTACCGTTTGCCAGAAAGAGACAGAAAAGCGGATGCATTGCGGGCAGGCCACACGGCCGTTGCGCGGTTGGGGCTGGATGAACAATGATCTGGTTAACTTTCTGGCCTCCCTGGCTGGTAGTTTGGCTGCTTTATTGATAGGAAATTTGTTTACAGCGCTTTTCTTTTTCGTCGGATAAATTCGCCGCAGACGAGTGACTTTGACGTTCGCCTTAACAATCCTAAATGCAACATGTTTAGAACTGAACAGCCCTGACCCTATCCCCCCTTTGTCAAAATCTCATAATGCAGCAAGCCGAGGGCATCAATGCGTACGTTGTTGATGGCAGGTAGGGAGATGGCGTAGGTGGGTTGCTGCAAGATGTCCAGCGTGGGCAGTTCTTCGGCCCATAATTGCTGATATTGGGCTTGCAGGGCCGCACGGGCGGCAGGGTCTGTTTCAGCAAGCACGGCCGTCACCATTTCCGTCATCTCCTCACTTTCATAATTCAGACAAAAGCTGTTGCTGGTCACAAAAAATTCCGTCCAGGCCATCACATCCAGATAATCCACTGGGCGGCCAGGGGCGGGCCAGCCCAGGAGCGAAGCCGGGTAACTACATTCGCCCAGTTGGGCGCGGAACTGCTCAAAGGGGGCACTGTTCAGTGTCACCTGGAAAACGCCCGTTTCTTCCAGTTGGGTTTTGAGGGCGGTGGCGTAGGCTTCTTCAACGGAGCTGTAACGGCCGTCGCTCACATACCACAGTTCGATAGCTAACGGCGTTGTTTCGCTGTAACCCACTTCCAGCAGCAGCGCTCTGGCCCGGGTGAGGTCGCGGGCGGGCAGCACGGCCGTATGCCCCGCCACCGCATCAGGCACTGGACTGAGTAAGGGGACGCGGCCACCACCAAACGTCTCGGCCGCCAGCCGTTCCCGGTCTAGCGCAAGTGCCACCGCCTGCCGTACTTTGGCATTGTCCCAGGGCGCGGCCGCCTGATTAAAGAGCAGATAGCTCTTAAAATCGGCCGGGCCGTGCCACGGCTGGAAATCGGGCTGCCCATCCGCGTTCATATCAATGGCCTGTAGTTCCGTAAAGTCGTTGAAAGGCAAACCGCGCCAGGCCAGGTCAATAGAGCCAAATTCGGTCAGCGAACGGCGCAGGGCGGCCGCATCATCATAAAAACGGAGGGTGATATTGGCAAAAGCGGGCGACGGCCGCCCTGGCCATTCCGGGTTAGCCCGCAGTCGCAGTCGTTCGCCCGGTACCCAATCTACAATGGTATACGGGCCAATGCCGCCGCACGTACTGGTGGGGTCCGCCCCCTGCGCGTAACAGTCGCGGCTGATGGGGAAAAAGGGCGGGGTGGCTAACAGGGCCAGGAAATGAGAGGCCGGTTCTTGCAACACAAATTTGACCGTGCTGGCATCCAAAATCTGCACGGCATCCTCGTCCGCATAAAAATCGCCATCACTATCTTTGAGGACGCTGTTGACGTTGAAATTGCCTAAATTGCGGGCACGATCAATGGCCCATTTCACATCGTCAGCGGTCAGGGCACGGCCGTCCGGGAAACGCAAATTTTGCCGCAGTGTGACGGTATACTCTAGCCCGTCCTCAGAAATAACAGGCTCGCTGGCGGCCAACATCGGCACCAGTTCATTATTGCTGTTAAAGCGGTAAAGGCCGCTCATTGTGTTGTTTTTCACTTCCCAGCCGATCAGGTCAGATTGCCCCGCCGGGTCCATGTCGGTCAGGCTGCCCAGAATACCAATGAACAGTTCGTCGGCGGGCGTGCCCACGCGAGACTCGCCTGGTTCGAGGGTATCTTTGGGGATGAGCCATGTGGTGATTTCACGTTCAATGTCGCCGCTCTCTTGGGCGGTGGCAATGGCGTTGTTTAAGGTGGTGAGCAAGGCCTCATTATCGGCTGCCAGGGCCAGGCCATACGCTTTCTGGGTGATCCAGGCGTCGCGGCCCACCCCACCCACGATTTTTAGCTGTTCGGGAAAGCTGTCAGCATAAAAAGTGGCAATGGTGCTGTCGGCGACAACGGCCGTGACTCCCTCATCAATCAACGCCTGTAATGCCTGTACGCCATTTTCAAAATGGTTCACCAGGTCTTGTTCGGCCACGCCGATGACCTCGCGGGCCGTAATTTCCCCCTGGCTATCACCAGCTACGCCCACCAACATACCCGGCTGCAAATCACGGTAGCTTTGGATGGTTTCATTATCGGCCAACACGACTAACACCTGCCCCACTTCCAGGTAGGGATCGGTATACACAATGCCTGGTGGTAGCTCTTCAGGGATAACCAGATTGGCGATCACGGCGTCGAAGTCACGGCTGCCACTGCTGGCGATGTTTGCCAGAACTCCTTCATAGGGAGTGACGATCAGTTCGTAATCCAGGTTAGCGTCGGCCGCAATGTTTTCCAATACGCGGCTGTCGAAACCATCTACCACGCCGAAGGCATCAAAGAGGGTGTAGGGGGGATGAGGGGCGTCGGTGGCGACGACGATAAAATCACGGTCGCGGGACGGGGTGGCGGGCAGGGTGGGTTCAGCCAGGGGCGTTGGCGTAGGCGGCACGGCCGTTGCGGCTACCTCCTCGCCATCACTACAACCCGCCAATAACCATATCAACAAAACCGGCCATAACATCCGGCATAATTTTGCCATACAGCAACCTCTAACTGGGGTATGGGGATATTGGCTCAATATCTTAGCGATCGTTTGCAAATAAGTTAGCGATTAGGTAATTGGGTAATTAAGTAATTGAAGCGGCTAATTACCAAATTACTCACTTACATCATTCCTGCACGGTTACTTAATATCACAATATCCCACTCTGCGAACGGAGTATAACAAGGCAAAGGGGGAGGGCAACGTTTAACACGATCTATTCGCGTGACCATTCTTCCCCACTCCTAAAGCGGGCCGACCATTGTTTGTACAGGTGGGTAAACTGGTCGCCGGAGGCAGAAGTCCAGCGCGTCGGGGTCGTTTTTTCTTCATCCAGATATTGCTGTTGGCGTTTGTCAAGCACAGCCAGCTCTTCACTGGTAAACGGCCGTGCCTCCCACTCCTGGCGCGGAATCACCACCACCCGTGCCAGTTCCATGCCGCGATCCAGAAAAATTTGCACCCCAGGCGGCGGAATATGAAATACCAGAAACAATTGACGCGGATACCAGTCTGTCTCGATCACGGCCGTGAGTGCCTCTAGCCCGGCCGGCGGTTGGGTGGCCGGCATGAGCAGGCTCACAAACCCTGGTGGTGTCTGCAATGTATACCCGGAGCCAATGCCAAAATGTCCCTGGGCAAAGTTGGAAACGATGTGTGGCTGCCGCGTTTCCTGCACCAACATCTCCAGGTTTTCCACAACAATGGACCCATCGGCCTGCCCGGTGATACTGATTGGCGTGATAAACCCATACATCAATGACCAGCCAACCGTCTGCCCATCTACCCAGGGTTTGCAATGATAAGGCACGGCATGAGGGGGATTGGCGCTACCACGGTCTTTGTCTGCGGCCGTTATATGCGGCCGACTGCGTGCCGGGTCTGGCAAATAGGGGACGGATTTGGCAAATTTGAGGAGCATGGTAATTGCGTAAGTGAGTAATCAGGTAATTGCTCTCGTTTAATTACCCAATTACCCAACTACATCCTGACTAAACTTATTGATTCTGCACGGCCGTGATCATCTGTTCAAATGCTTCAATGGGCTGGGCGCCTACAAAAATGTGACCGTTGATGAAAAAGGTAGGCGTTCCGCGCACACCAAAACCAAGCCCCTCGTTCAGGTCAGCTTCTACGGCCGATTGGTAACGCCCGCTCTCCAGACATTCCGTAAACGGCGTCGGTTCCAGCCCAATCTGTTCGGCATAACGGATAAAAAAGGTGGCGGGGTTGGCCTGGCCACTCCATTGATTCTGGTTGGCAAAGAGCGCATCGTGCATTTCCAGATAACCATTTTGTTCGCCAGCACATCGAGCAGCTTCAGCCGCTGCCGCCGCCTGCGGATGGATGGACGTGAGCGGGAAATCCTTAAACACATACCGCACCAGCCCGGTATCCACATACTGTTCCTTCAACTGCAGAAAAGTTTGGGCAAAATGGCGGCTGCAAAACGGACATTGATAATCAGTATATTCCACTATCGTCACGGGCGCGTCCGGGCTGCCAATGGCAAAGGCGACATCCTCCGTAGGCACATCCACCGGGCCAGCCGGGGTGGGGGGCAGTTGCTGCTGTTGTTGCTGCTGCGCCTGTTGGGCTGCATAGGCTGCACGGATGTTGGCCTCCACCTGGGCCGCCAGTTCATCATTCTCTCCCCAGGTCACAATCTGGTCAAAGGTATCATAAGGCATAGCTCCAGAAGCCAGATAGCCGTTGAAGAAAAAGGAAGGAGTGCTACGCACACCCAGAGCAATGGCTTCTTCCACATTGGCCTGCACCAGGTCATCCTGCACATTGCTCTGATAACAGGTAGCAAAGGCATCAGCATCCAGCCCTATCTCCGCCGCCAGACTGGCAAAGACGTCACCGGCTTTAGCTTCGCCTTGCCCGCCCCATTGGCCCTGGCTGCTAAACACGGCGTCGTGCATCTCCAGAAACGCTTCCTGCTCGCCGCCACAACGCACCGCTTTAGCCGCTACCCGTGCTTCCGGGTGAATGTCCAGGGGGAAATCTTTGAAGACGTAATAGACACGGCCGTTCTCCACCATCTCCTGCAAAATGCGCGGCAATGTCTCCACCGAATGTTGCTGGCAATACGGACATTGGTAATCGGTGAACTCCACTATTTGCACAGGCGCATGGGGGTCACCCAGGGCAAAGGCGATCTCATCTTCACCCAGGGCAATGGCCACTGGCGTGGGAATGACAATTTCTTGTGGTAGCGGCTCTGTTTGCGGTTGGGCGGCGGCAATACTTTCCCCATTCAGCAAGGCAGCGATGGCCTGGTTGAACACTTCTGTGGGCTGTGCGCCAATGAGCGCCTGGTCGTTCAGGAAAAAGCTGGGGGTGCTGCCCACACCACGTGATTGCCCCAACTGTACATCTGCCTGCACCTGGCTGCTGTACCGATTTTCGGCTACGCACGTTTCAAACGACGCTTCATCAATGCCCAATTCGCCAGCCATTTTCACAAAGGCCGGTGTCGGGTTGTTGGTGCTCCATTCACCAACGCGAGCAAATAAGGCGTCGTGATATTGCCAGTAGGCAACGGCCCCTTGCTCTGCGGCACAGCGGGCAGCATTAGCGGCCGCCGCTGCCTGCGGATGGATGCTGCTCAGGGGGAAATCGTAATAAATCAACATCACCTGCCCATTGGCGATCTGGTCGGCCAATAAGTTGGGCAAGGTCTGGGTGGCCCAACGGGCGCAGTAGGGGCATTGAAAGTCGGAAAATTCTTCCATGATGATGGAGGCGTCCGGGTTGCCTTTGAAGGGACGGCCGTCGGCCGTAAAGCCGACCGTGATACCGGCTGCGTCTGTGGTTTGGCCGGTAATTTCGGCGCTGGCGATGGCGGCAGACGGGGTGGTTGCCGTCGCCTCTGAGATAGGCGCAGGTGAAGGTGCAGACGTAGGCGCAGGGGTGACCACATCGGCGGCGATTTCACCTTCACCGCTCAACACACCCAACCCATCATTGCTCTGGCTGTTGAGCCATTCCTGCAAATCAGCCGACGCTTCGGCATGGGCGTTATTCGCGGATGGTTCGGCCGTTGCGCCCGCACAAGCAGCCAATAGCCAGATAAAAAAGATGAGAATTAACCAGAAAACTGGTTTTGCATGAAGGGATTTTAAGGACATGATGACTCCATATGATTCGTCAGGAGGGTTTACTTGTGCTAGACTTGCGTTTTTGTTTTTGAGAACGCACAGGTCATGATTAGCTTGCCTGATATTAAACTAAACTGGCTAAAGTTACCAACGGGCAGGGGGGGGCCAGGCAGAAAACGGCTCTTTTCTTTATTGCTGCTCATGTTTGGTTTGCTGGCAACCGGCCATCTCCTGGCCCAGGCAAATGGCATCACGGCCCCCATAAACGGCGAGACGATTAGCGGGACCGTGACGGTGACGGGCACGGCCGTACACCCCGAATATCTGCGCTACGAACTGGCCTTTCTGAATGAGGATAATCAGGCCGCTGGTTGGATTGTTTTTGCTGAAGGCAGCCAACAAGTGACGGATGGTGTTCTGGCTATTTGGGATACAACCGTAGGGCGCGATGTGGGGGCGCCTGTTTTCCCGGACGGCCGTTACCAGCTTCGGCTGCGCGTGGTAAAGAATGATTTCAACTACGACGAATACTTTGTCACCGGCCTCACCATTTACAACGCCGGGCCAACACCGATTCCCACGCCGGACGAAACGGCACTGGCCATGACGGCGACGGCCGTTAGCGCAGGCAGCAGTTCAACCAGCAACGATAGTTCACAAACAAATGAGGGTTCGACCATTTTTAACCCACCGACCCCCTTGCCTTCGCTGACCCCCTTCCCGACGCCCACGCCCCAGGCCACCCCGGTCAGCCTGACAAATAGCAGCGTACCAACGGCCGTGCCCGACAGTGGCGGCGTGTTGGGCCAGCTTGAAGCAGTGGATACAGGGCAATTCGGCCGTGCTTTTTGGGCTGGCGTGCGGCTGACGGCCGTGCTCTTTGCCCTCATGGCCGCCTACTTGCTGCTGCGCAACATCGGCCGCCGCCTCTGGCGACGCTATTGGGTGAACAGGTGATAAGGTGACAAGGTGATGAGGTGATGAGGTAGTGGGGTGATCTCTCAATCTTCCAATTACTGAATTACCCAATTACTCAATAACACACGAGGTACACATTGCGTTTTAGAATCATAATCGTCATTACCATTTTATTATTGACCGCCTGCCAGAATGAGGAAAACAGAGACACACCAGCAGCTACGGCCGTGCCCACCCGCCAGACCAACAGCGATAATGCCGCCAGCCCACCAACCGCTTCTCAGGAAGAGGGTGAGGTAGAAGAGGTGGCAGAGGCTACGGCCGTGCCCGCCAACACCCCCACACCGGCCCCACCCACCCCAACGCCGCTACCACCCAAAGAACTGACCGTTTGCATCTCCGGTGTGCCCGCCAGCCTCTATTTGTATGGAGATGATTCATGGGCGGCCACGGCCGTGCGCCACGCCATCTATGAAAATCTCTATACCACCCTCGGTTACAGCTACCAGCCGCAGAGCCTGGTGAAACTGCCCAACCTGGATGACGGCGATGCCACCATTCGTCCCGTCATCGTGCGCGAAGGGCAAATGGTCGTCAACACCGCCGGTAACACCGTCCGCCTGCTGCCCGGTACACAAATCACCGACGCCGACGGCGACATTATCATTTATGATCCCGAAGAGCGCACACAGATGTCCCAAATGGTAGTGGAATTTGAACTGCACCCCCTGGTCTGGTCTGATGGCGAACCGGTCACGGCCGATGACTCCGTTTTCAGCTTTGAACTGGCGGCCGACCCGGCCACACCGGGAGACAAAACCAAAATCGAGCGCACCGCCAGCTATGAAGCCCTCGATGAACAATCCGTCCGTTGGACAGGTGTGCCCGGTTTTCTCGACCCCACCTACTTCACCAACGTCTGGCCGCCACTCCCCCGCCATCAATTAGAAAACCTGAGCGCGGAAGAGTTGTTGACGGCCGACGAAACCGCGCGCTACCCCCTCAGCAGTGGCCCCTTTGTGGTGGAATCCTGGCAGCCAGATGCACCGATCATCCTCACGCGCAACCCCCATTACTACCGCCTGGATGAAGGTCTGCCGGCTATAGACCGCCTGATTATCCAGACCATATACGACGCCCAGACCTGGCCTGAACTGCTGGCTGATGGCACATGTGACGTTGTGACCAGAGGGTTGGTAGATTTTGCCCACATTCCTGAACTGCTCACCGCTGCCGAAGCAGGCGACCTCATCCCCTATTTCACCAATGACCTGGTTTTTGAACACATAGATTTTGGCGTGAATTCCTGGGAGTATGGCGATGATGTGGTGGACGGCCGTCCCGATTGGTTTGAGTTTGTACCGGTGCGCCAGGCCATTGCCCACTGCCTGAACCGGCAACGCATGGTAGATGAACTGCTGCACGGCCAGACAGAAGTGATGAACGCCTACATCCCCAACGACCATCCGCTCTATCCAGAGGATACGGCCGTCTGGCCTTACGACCCCGAAGCCGGTAATGCCCTGCTGGAAGAATTTGGTCTAGAAGATACCAACGGCGACGGCTGGCGCGAATGGGTGGAGCGCGATCTACAACACACCATCGTTGCCACCACTACCTTTAGCGTGACTCTGGGGGCCAACAGCGAAAGCGCCCTCCGCCTGCGCCTGCGCGAACTGGCGCAAGAAGATTTAGCCGCCTGTGGTATTCAGGTCAATCTGGTAGATGTGCCTGCTGAAACCTGGTACGATGATGGGCCGTTCAGCCCCCTGTTCGGCCGCCGCTTTGACCTGGCAACTTTTGCCTGGCTTTTCACCGCGACCCCCCATTGCGGCCTATACCTGACGCGCAACATTACCGGGCCAGAGGAACTTGGCTTTGGCGGTTGGGGCAATATCAATGCCACGGGCTGGGGCAGCGCAGAGTATGATGCGGCCTGCCAGGCCGCCCTGAACGCCTTGCCCGGCACCGAAGAATACGCAGCCAACCATCAAGAAGCGATACGGCTGTTTGCCGGGCGGCTGCCTTCGATTCCGCTGTTTCAATACATCAAAACGGCCGTCACCGTCCCCACCGTCCGCAACTTCCAACCCGACCCCACCCAACCGTCGGAGTTGTGGAATGTGGCTGAGTGGGACATTGAAGAAGGAGATTGAGAGATTTAAGCTCTCAATCTCCTCTTATTCTATGGAAGATCGCATCCTCATCATTGGCCTGGGGAATCCAGGCAGGCAGTACCGGGGCAACCGGCACAACATCGGCTTTATGGCTGTAGACCGGCTGGCGGCGGCGCACGGCATCCAGAGCAGCAAGGTGCAGAATCAGGCGATTGTGGGCGACGGCCGTATCGCCCACAAACCGGTCATCCTGGCTAAACCCCAAACCTACATGAACCTCAGCGGTGATGCAGTGGGGTCTTTGTTGCGCTACTACAAAATTCCGCAGAACAATCTGCTGGTCATTTACGACGAACTGGATTTGCCCTTTGGCGCCATCCGCCTGCGCGAGAGCGGCGGGGCGGGCGGGCACAACGGCATGAAATCCATCATCACCCACCTGGGCCAGGATTTTTGCCGGATGCGCCTGGGCATTGGCCGCCCACCGGGCAAAATGCCGCCGCACGCCTACGTGCTGCAAGACTTCGGCATGGATGATCTGGCTACCCTGAACGAACTGCTGGACACGGCCGTGCGCGCCGCCGAAACATTCATCGCCGAAGGCATCCAACCGGCGATGACGAAGTTTAATGGAAATGTAATTGGGTAATTGCGTAATTGACCTTGCAAGTCCCCAATTACCCAATTACCCAACTACCAATGAGCGTCTCCGGCATCCTCCCAATCTACGACCAACTGCCCGCCTTCAAGGAGCTGGTCAACGCCCTCCAGCAGCAGCAACAGATTCCGGCGCTGCTGCTGCCAAAAGGGGCACGGCCGTCCATCCTGGCAAAGCTCTACCTGGAACGGCGGGTGCCCATCTTGCTGCTCACCGGGCGGGTGGAGTCGGCCGCCGCCTGGATTCAGGCATTGGAGATGTGGCTGCCCGAAGGGGATGTGATGCGCCGCCTGCCGGAGCCAACTCCTTTGCCCAATGATCGTGGCCCGTGGAGCGACCGCTGCCGCGCCGAACGCATTGCCGTCCTCATGCGATTGATGGCCGGGCAGCAGCCCAACATCCCCGCCCTGCCCCAACCGCCGCTCATTGTCACTTCCGCCCGCGCCTTTTTGCAGAAAACCTTGCCCAAACGCCAGTTTGTGGCCGCCACCCGCGCCCTGCGCGTGGGGCAGCTCATTGACCTGGAAAAATTAACGCAAACCTGGCTGGACGTGGGTTATGAAGCCGCGCCAGTGGTGGAAAAAAGTGGGCAGTTCAGCCGGCGCGGCGGCATCGTGGACATTTTCCCGGTAGCCGCCCCCTGCCCGGTGCGCATTGAACTGTTTGGCGACGAGGTCGAGACCATGCGCTGGTTTGACCCGGCCACGCAGCGCACGTTGGCCGTCAATGGCAGCGCGGACATTACCAATATGGTCATACCACCCAGCCGCGAGGCGCTGCCTGCCGTCGCCCGCGATTATGCCGACTCGCTCCCCGCCGACTGCCTGCCGGATGAAGCTGCCCAAAATCTACCTTCCTGGCAGGACGATATTAAAAATTTGTGGAGCGGCCGTTCCTTCCCCAATCTGGAGTATTACCTGCCGCTGCTTTACCCCCAACCGGCCAGTTTGCTGGACTATCTGCCGGAGAATGGGCTGGTGGTGGTGGATGATTGGCCGGAGTTGGTCACGGCCGTGGCCGAACTGCACGAACACGCCGACATGATCCTTAACGAACAGCCCGATCTGCCCCCTGGCTACACCAGCCCGCTCTTCCCCTGGGAAAAAATCAGCGACGAACTGCAATGGTGGCGGCCGTTGGTGTTAGGTGATCAGGTGTCAGGTGATCAAGTGAACCCGTCAACACCGGCACACCTGAACATATTAACACTCGCGTCAGCATTTGATCCCGGCCCCCGCTACGGCGGGCAGATGCGGCCGTTGTTGACCCAATTGAAGAGCGCCCAACACGACGGCGAGCGCACCATCATCGTCAGCCGCCAGGCCGCCCGCCTGGCCGACCTGTGGCAGCAAGAAAACCGCCCCACGGAGAGCCTGGTGAGCCGAGGAGCGGAGGAGCAGAGGAGTGGAGGAGCAGGGGAACACCTGACACCTGAACACCTGATCACCTTCATCAACGGCGCCCTGCTGGAAGGGTTCACGCTGGTCAACCGGGAGAACAACCGGGTGCTGCTCAACCTGCTCACCGATGCGGAGATATTTGG
The DNA here is from genome assembly GCA_964581605.1 of uncultured Ardenticatenaceae bacterium. GTDB lineage: Bacteria > Chloroflexota > Anaerolineae > Promineifilales > Promineifilaceae > CAADGU01. Next base: position 4,094 of record CAZOPF010000023.1, on the reverse strand, counting down.
CTGGAAACGGCCGGCGCCGCGCCGCTGGCGGCAGGCCGCCCCCTCCGCCCCGGAAACGCACTTTGCCGACATTCAGGCCGGGGATTTTGTGGTGCATCTGGAATATGGCATTGGCCGCTTCCAGGGACTCGTGGTGCGGAACATTGGCGGCATGGAGCGGGAATACCTGCTGCTGGAATACGCCAACCGGGATGTGCTCTATGTGCCCGTTCACCATGCCGACCGCCTGAGCAAATGGGTCGGCTCCGATGAACGGCCGCCCAACATCAACCGGCTGGGGGAAAAATCGTGGCAGCAGGCCAAAGTGCAGGCGCAAAAGGCGGCCGACGAACTGGCTGGCGAACTGCTGGAACTATATTCCGCCCGCGCCCTGGTACACGGCCACGCCTTCGCCAAAGATGCCGATTGGCAGGCGGAACTGGAAGCCAGCTTCCCCTACCGGGAGACGGAAGACCAGTTGCGCGTGATTGCCGAGGTGAAAGCGGATATGGAACGGCCGCAGCCCATGGACCGGCTCATCTGTGGCGATGTGGGCTACGGCAAGACAGAGGTGGCGCTGCGGGCCGCCTTCAAAGCGGTGGCTGATGGCAAGCAAGTAGCGATTCTGGTGCCCACCACCGTGCTGGCCGAACAGCATTACAACACCTTCCGCGAACGGCTGAAGCCGTTTCCGGTGGAGGTAGAGATGCTCTCCCGCTTCCGCACCCAGGGGCAGCAGGAGCGGATTGTGAAGCAGTTGCGCGACGGCCGTGTAGACATCATCATCGGCACCCACCGCCTGCTCAGTGACGACATCGCCTTCAAAGATTTAGGGCTGATGATCATTGACGAAGAACAGCGGTTTGGCGTGGCCCACAAAGAGAAGCTCAAGCAGTTCCGCACCGAGGTGGATGTGCTGACTATGACCGCCACCCCCATCCCGCGCACCATGTACATGAGCCTGACCGGAGCGCGCGACATCAGCATCATTGATACCGCTCCGGCCGAACGGCTGCCAGTGCAAACCTACGTCGGTGAATATGACGACGCCCGCATGAAACGCGCCCTGCTGCGGGAACTGGATCGCGGTGGGCAGGTCTTTGTGGTGCATAACCGGGTAATGACCATTGAGATCATCCGCAACCAGATTCAAAAACTGGCGCCAGATGCGGTGGCCGCCGTGGCGCATGGGCAAATGAGCGAACGGGAACTGGAACGCATTTTCCTGGCTTTTGTGGATGGCAAAATTGACATCCTCATTAGCACCACCATCATTGAAAGCGGGCTGGACATCCCCAACGCCAATACGTTGATCGTGGACCGCGCCGACATGTTTGGGCTGGCGCAGTTGTACCAGCTACGTGGCCGGGTGGGGCGTGGGGCGCGCCGGGCCTATGCTTATTTCTTCCACCCGCCCTGGCGCAGTTTGAGCGAAGAGGCCCGCGCTCGCCTGAATGTGATTGCCGAAAATACCGACCTGGGCGCGGGTTACACCATTGCCCTGCGCGATATGGAGATTCGGGGCGCGGGTGAACTGTTGGGCGCGTCCCAAAGTGGGCATATCTCGGCCGTCGGCTTTGACCTATATACACGGCTGCTGACCAACGCCGTCAAACAGCGTAAAGCAGCGCAGGCGGGCGAAACCGTCGCCACGCAACTGCCCGAAGCGACCACCATTGACGTGCCCCTGGCGGCTTATGTGCCCACGGATTATGTGCCCGACGGTGGTCTGCGTCTGCGGCTCTACCGGCGCATGGCCACCCTTTCTACGCTGGAAGAGATTGACGCCATGGCGGATGAATTGGCCGACCGATTTGGCCCAATTCCAGACCCGGTGCATAATCTGCTCTACCAACTGCGGATCAAGGTGTTGGCGGAACGGGCGGAGGTGACGGCCGTGACC
>CAZOPF010000023.1:0-2112 GCA_964581605.1 uncultured Ardenticatenaceae bacterium | reverse complement strand
AAAGATTGCGCAGATTTCGCAGATAAAAAATCGGTGCAATCTGCGTAATCTTTGATGATACCAGGAGGCGAGATGCGTGCAGAGATTCAGAACTCATCTATTTTGCGGCTGCTGCTGATTTTGATGGCGTTTATCGTTATTGCGTTGGGGCTGCGCTCGCTGGCAGTGGTGGCCGGGCCAGTACTGGCGGCGCTGGTGCTGGCGCTGGCCTGTACGCCATTGTACCAATGGTTACAACGCAAGGGATTAAAACCCGGCCTAGCTCTGTTGACGCTGACGCTGCTGGTGTTGGCCGTTTTTGTGGGGTTGGGCTGGCTGGTGCTGGTCTCCTTTCAAACGCTGGCGCAAACATTGCCTACCTACACGGCCAATATGCAGGCGGAGGTGTCCGAAATTGCTGCCAACCTGGCCGCGTTGGGGGTGAATGAGGAATCGGCGACGGCGGCGGGGAGTACGGCCGTGGCCGCCATCACCACTATCGCTGCCCAGGTACTCAGTACCGGCCTCAATCTGGTTGTGAACGTGTTGATCATCCTGGTGCTGCTTGTGTTCCTGGTGGCCGAATCTCCCCGTTACCCGGCGCGGCTGCGGCGCGGTTTGGGCGAAAAGAGCGAAATCCTGGCCAAAGTTCGCGCGTTCCGGCAAAGCGTCCTTTTTTACTTTGTGGCCCGCATTAAGGTGAATTTACTGACTTCAACCGGGGTTTTGGTGATGTTACTGATAACCGGTATTGATTCGGCGCTGTTATGGGCAGTGCTGGCCTTCTTCCTCAGCTTTGTGCCCTATTTTGGCATCATCATTGCCATGATCCCACCCGTCATTCTGGGGTTTGCCCAGTATGGGTCAGCTATGGCGGTGGCGCTGATCATTGGTTACACCATCATCAATCAGGTGGCCGAGCAAATTCTGGCCCCGAAAATTGTTGGCAATCAGATCAGTCTGTCGCCGGCCCTGACGTTTATGGCGCTCTTCTTTTGGGGTTGGATATTTGACTTTATGGGGGTGCTATTGGCCGCACCACTGACGGTGATGATCGTGATGTTATTTGACTATTTCCCGGATACGCGCTGGCTGGCGGCGCTGGCCGTCGCTGACAAGAAGGAGCCTGCACCCGTTGCTGAAGAGCGTGATGGGGAGTGATTTTTGGTTGCAGGTTGCACGTGGCGGGTTGCAGGTGGTCACTTGCCACGTGCCACTTGCCACGTGCCACTTGCCACGTGCCACGTGCCACCTGCCACTAATGGATGATACCAATGGAGATAAAGTTTTTTGACGAAGGCCCCAAACCGCGCCAGGAGGTGCGGATCAAGCAGTTGGGGTTGTATATGTATGAAGACCAGCGCCGGGTGCAGGTGGGCTTTGCCATCACGCCATTTAGCGAACGGCCGTCCATCGAAGTCACCATCCGCAATCCCTGGGGCGAGGAAGTGAGTTCACTGCACGTCATTGAATCGCTGGATACCAACTTCTCCCTGACCATGCACCTGCGCGACAAAGTGCCGTCCGACACCTACGAAGTGACCGCCACCCTCTACTACGCCACCCCGGAAACGGAACGGGAAGATGTGCATACAGTGACACGGCCGTTGGATGCGACGCGGGCGGGGGAGCAGTGAGGGGGTGATGAGGTGAGCAGGTGAAGGGGTGAGGGGGTGACAAGGTGATCTCCAATCTCCCAATCTCTAATCTCCAAAACAGGAAACACAATGACCAGACAGTTTATTGCGGATTTACACAATCATACCACCGCTTCCGATGGGGAGTATACGCCGACGGAATTGGTGCGGGCGGCGGCGGAGTTGGGGTTGCAGGCGGTGGGGGTGACGGATCATGACACGCTGGCGGGGCTGGATGAGGCGCTGGCAGCGGCGCTGGCAGCGCCGCTGCCAGCAGGTATTCGTGTGGTGCCGGGGGTGGAGGTGTCCTTGCGGTTCCGACGGCCGACCTTTACTGGCACGCTCCATTATCTGCTTTACATCCCGTATGCGCTGCTGGATGATGCGGCTTTTCGCCAGATGGCGACGGAGATTTTTAGCCAGGGGCGGGGCGGTGGGCTGGTGCGCGCCCGCGTGGCGGCCATCAACGAACTATTTGGGCCGGAGGGAGAGACGC
>CAZOPF010000022.1:37180-64431 GCA_964581605.1 uncultured Ardenticatenaceae bacterium | reverse complement strand
TTTAATCGAAAGGCAAGTTCATAATTCATAATTCATAATTCATAATTCATAATTCCCATGCTCCCCACCCTCCCCCTCGGCCCCTTCATTTTCCCCACCGCTGGTCTGGTCATCATTCTGGGCGCGTGGCTCTGCCTGTGGGTCACTGAAAAGGCGGCCCTACGGCTGCAACTGGACGCGCAGGCCACCTACACCCTGGCCGTTGTGGGGCTGGTTGCCGGATTCCTGGGGGCGCGGCTGGTGTTTGTGGCGCTGCACTGGCCCGCTTATCAACAAAATCTAATCGGGATTTTGTGGCCGCTGACCAGTGGCTACGAGCCATTGGCCGGTGTGGTGGTGGGTGGGCTGGCGGCGTTTTTCTACGGCCGTGCCCGCCAACTCCCCTTCGCCTCCACCCTGGACGCCCTCGCCCCCGGTCTCATTCTCGGTTTTATGGTCATCAGCCTGGCCGATTTTCTGGGCGGGCCGGGGTATGGCACACTCACGGCCGTGCCCTGGGGCCTCAGCCAATACGGCGTCCGCCGCCATCCCGTGCAACTGTATGAACTACTCGCCGGGGCTTTCACCTTGTTCGTCTGGTGGCAACTGGTAGAGAGGCGGCGGTATGAGGGGCAGCTTTTTTTAACGGCCGTTGCCTTTTACAGTGCCACGCGCCTTTTCCTGGATGCCTTCCGCGATAACACCTGGATCACGGCCGATGGCTATCATGGCTGGCAGCTTGTCACCTTCGCCGCCATGCTGCTCGGCCTCCTCCTCCTCGCCCGCCACACCCCCCCCGATAATCAATAATCCGCTCTTGTATCAGCCTATGAATTCATTCATCGGCAATGGCAGCCAACATGAGAATTGTCGGGTTTATCCATGATTCCTTGACAGGGGGTATGAAACCGATTATCATAATGTTACCGGTCACGTGACCGGTAACATGGCAGGAAGGAGAAGGACAAACAGTGCCCCGTTCAGAAGTCACCATCCGGGATGTGGCCCAACATGCTGGCGTTTCGCACCAGACCGTCTCGCGCGTCATCAATGGCAACGAACGGGTCAGCCCGGAAACGCGCACCCGCGTGGAAGCAGCCATCGCTGCTCTGGATTATCGCCCCAACGCCATCGCCCGCTCCATGGCCCGCGGCCGCACCGCCACCCTCGCCTGCATTGCCCCCAATCTGACCGATTATACCTTTGCCAGCATCATTGATGCCGCCGCTACGGCCGTGCGCGAGCACGGCTACTTTTTACTTTCCGCTTCTGCCCCAGACGAGGGGACGTTTCAAGGCCTGCTAGACGAGTTGGTCACCAGCCAGCGTGTGGAAGGGTTGTTGGTCATCAATCCCTTTGCCGACGGCCGTTACCAACTGCTGCCCCCCACCTTTCCCACCGTTTTTGCCGGGGCGCGCCCCCGCGAAGAAGCCGCCAACTCCGTCGCCCTCAATGATGTGGCCGCTGCTTTCATTGCCACCCAACATTTGCTTAATTTGGGGCACACCCACATCGGCATGATCACCGGCCCCATGGCTGAAGATTGCGCCCAGGATCGCCGCCACGGTTTTGCCCAGGCATTACAGGCAGTCGGTATTACCCCACAGCCGGATTGGGTGCGGGAAGGTAACTGGCAGCCCACTTCTGGCTACGAGGCATTTATGAATTGGCAGCAGCAGGGGCAAGTGCCAACGGCCGTATTCGCCCAAAACGATCAAATGGCATTGGGTGTCTTACGCGCCGCCCGTGACTGTGGCCTGCAAATCCCGGCACAGTTATCCATCATCGGCGTAGATGATATCCCTCTGGCTTCTCATTTTGCCCCGCCGCTGACCACCCTGCGCCAGGACTTTGCCCGCATTGGCCGGGAAGCGGCTCAGTTGCTTTTGCAAGTGGTCGAAGAACCCGACCGCCCCAAAGAGCATTTACAAATTGAAGCCGAGTTAATCCTGCGCCGCTCAACCGCGAGACCCTGAGGGTTTCAGAAAACCCTTAGGGTCTACTGATATCGAGGAGGTGATCCTAACGAGTAGAAACCAAAACACAAAAGCCAAAAATAAAGAGGCACAGGCGGCTACCTGTACCTCTTCAGGCGCAATACGGCTGCCTTTAGCTGGGGCACAGTCCACATTGCTTGCGCCTATTTTACCGGACAGCCCACAAATTCAATAACAATACAGGAGTTGAAGAATGAACCCTATTCGCAAGTCTCTTTATGTGATGATCATTTTGTTGTTTACGGCCGTATTCATTGTGGCCTGTGGTGGTGGTAGCAGCGAACCCGTTGCCGAAGAACCCGCCGAAACTGAAGCCGAAGAACCTATGGAAGAAGAACCGGCCGCCGAAGAGCCAGCCGAAGAACCCATGGAAGAAGAAGCGCCAGCTGAAGAGCCGGCCGCTGAGGAACCCATGGAAGAAATCACCCTGCGCTGGCGCACCCGCCCGGACAACCAGGCCGAAATTGATGTCTACCAATCGGTCAGCGATGAACTGAACGCCAAAATGGAAGGTGTGACGCTGGTCTATGAACCGGGCGGCAGCGAAAGCTCCAGTTACCAGGACGTGCTGCGCACCGAACTGGCGGCCGGAACGGCCCCCGATGTCTTCTGGATTCCCGGCACCGACGTGGCCGACTTTGCCACCCGTGGCCTGATAATGGACATGCGGGCAATGGCTGATGCTACCGAAGGTTACAGCGATGAAAACTTCTACCCTGGCCCCATGTACCACCTCACCTTCAACCCGGAAACGGCCATGAGCGGCGAGGCGCTGTGGGGCCTACCGCGTGACGTTTCCACTTTTGCCCTCTATCTGAACCTGGATTTGCTGGCCGAATCGGGCGCGCCTGACCCGCGTGAACTGGCGGCCAATGGCGAATGGAACTGGGACACCTTCCTGGAAGTGGCCCAGGCCATTGATGCGCTGGGTGACGACATTTATGGCTACGGGCAGAACGCCTGGTGGGGGCCGTATGGCTATTGGATCAATGCCGCCGGTGGTGGCTTCTTTAATGAAGACCGCACCGCCTGCGCTCTGGACACGGCCGAATCCCTGGCTGGTTTGGAATTTGAATCCCGCATTTACAACGAGTTCAACGTGGCTGTGCCCTATGGCGAAGACAGCGAACCGCCGTTCCTGGCAGGTAAGGTGGGTATGTTCCAAAACGGCCGTTGGGCCACCCCCGGCGTGCGTTCATCCGCCAACTTTAACTGGGACGTGGTAGAACTGCCCGATGGCCCCGCCGGGCCAAGCAACTGGCTCTTCTGGGGCGCATACGTCGTCAACGCCAACACCGAACACCCCGAAGAAGCGTGGCAACTGGTGCAGGAGCTGACCACTGCGGAAACGCAGGGCAAGATTTCTGCTCTGGGCGCGAACATTCCCAGCCGGGTTAGCCAGGAAGCGCTGGACGCCTTCCTCACTTTCACCCCGCCAGACAACAACCAGGCGTTCCTGAACGGTCTGGCACGCAACCCGGCCACCGAAGGGCCGCTGTGGGCCGGTAGCTGGCCGGAATATGATGCGGTGATGGGGCCGGCGGTCACGGCCGTACTCAATGGCGATATGACCATTGACGACTTTGCCGCCACTATCTGCGACGAAGCCAACAAGGCTTTTGATCAGTAAACAGTAAGCGGTAAACAGTAAGCGGCATGGCGTATGGCGCAGCAAGGTGCGCCATACGCCATATCCGGGAGAAATGTGATGGCGGCAGCGACAGCAGCAACACAAACAGGCGCAGGCGAACAAACTATCTTGCGCTGGATAAAGGCGGCCACCGGCTGGCACCTCCTCCTGGCAGTGGCGGGCCTGATGTGGCTGGGCTGGCTGTGGGTTGGCGGCGGCGCGGAACGGGCCATGCTCTTCCGGGCTGTAGCATCACTGCTGCTGGTGTTGGCTACGGCCGTGACCACCCTGGCCGCCATCTATCTCTTCCAACTGCGCCATCGTGGGCGTATGCTCTCTCTGGCTACCAACTATCTCGCCTTCCTCTTTTGTTTCTTTGCCGTCATCCACCGCGCTGGCGGTTTTGCCGGCTTCAACACGCTGGCCGACAACTTTGGCCGGGCGCTGCCCTTTCTCTTTCTGGCCTTTATCGGTATGGCCATCAGCAATTTAGGCGAACACCCCAGTCCAACTCGCCAAAAAGTGGGGCGGGTGGTCACGGCCGTCGGCGGCCTCATCTTCCTCTTCCTGGCCGGTCTGATCACGGCCGGGCGTGCCCTGTTTCTGGCGCTGACCGACCCCGTCACCCTCCTCCTCTTTGTGGCCCTGTTCCCATTTGCCATCTTCATCTGGGCCATCTGGCGGCAGCCCGCCGCTGCCCGGTTGGGCGCGAAGAATGCCGACAATGAAATGCTCATTGGCTGGGCCTTTCTCAGCCCCAACCTGCTCGGTTTTCTCATCTTCATTGCCGGGCCTTTGCTCTTTTCCCTCTATGTCAGCTTCACCAACTGGGACGCTTTTGGCAATGCCGATTGGGTGGGGCTGAGCAATTACGGCCGTGTCCTCAACCTCACCCTGGTCCCCTTGGCCGACATCGCCCAACGCGCCAACGAAGTGCTGGACGTGCGCGTGTATGACGAGTTGACGCGCATTCAGTTGTTTGGCCGCAGCTACGTCGTTGGCGCTCAGGATAAACTATTCTGGATCGCCCTGGGTAATACCCTCAAATTTGTGCTCCTGGCCGTCCCCTTCAGCGTCGTCCCGGCGCTGTTCCTGGCAAACCTGCTCAACAGCAAAGTGCCGGGCATGAAATTTTTCCGCGCTGTCTACTTTTTGCCCAGTGTGGCGGCCGTCGTCGGCATCGCCCTCGTCTGGCAGCTATTTTTCAACGCCTCCATCGGCTACATCAACTACTTCATCTCCCAAATCACCACCTTTTTGGGCATCGCTGATCCGCAAATTCGCTGGCTGTCTGAAAGCAGCACCGCTTTACTGGCCGTCGTCATCATGGCCGCCTGGCAATGGATCGGCTTCAACACCGTCCTCTTTCTGGCCGGTTTGCAGAGCATCCCCCGCGAGTTGTATGAGGCTGCCACTGTAGATGGCGCCGGTTCGGGCCGTCAGTTTACCCATATCACCGTCCCCTTGCTGGCCCCCACCACCTTTTTTGTCATTGTCACCACCACCATCCAGGCCATGCAGATTTTTGAGCATATTTTTATCGTCATGGGCACGAACCCGGCCGGGCCGGGCAACTCGACCCTGACGCTGGTTCTCTATTTGTACCAGAAAGGGTTTCAGCGTTTTGAGCAGGGGTACGCTTCTTCCATCGCCTGGATATTGTTTGCCATTATTTTTGCCGCCACCCTGTTTCAGGTGCAGCGGCAACGCATGAGTGGCTCTGGGTATGATGCGTAAAACGTGATGCGTGATGCGTGATGCGTGATGTGTGAGGAGAGTCACGCATCACGAACTTCAGGTATTTTTCTATGAACTCACACAAAGTTAGAACGGCCGTCAAAAACATCCTCGTCTACACCATCCTCATCTTCTTTGCCGCCGTCATGCTCTTCCCCTTTGTCTTTATGCTCACCACCTCCTTCAAAGAGCCAAAAGACACCTTCAACTACCCCCCCCGCCTGCTGCCGCGCACCGGCTTAACCACCAATTTGAACGGCGAAGAACTACCGCTCTATTACGTGGAAGTGGATGGGGAGCAGAAAATTTATGCCCTGGTGGAGAGCAACATCCGCACGGCCGTGTTCGCCAACATTGCCAACCCGGACGAAACCTGGGACCTGCCCCTGCGCGACGCCGAACCGAAAGGCGGCTTCACCAATCAGGAAAAGACCACCCTGAACGGTGAAGAATTGCCCATCTATGTGATAACAGTTGACGGCCGACCCGTTGAAGTCGTCCAGGTAGGGCAAACGGCGCTCGGCCGTTTTGTAGACCCCGACAACCCCGAAAACGAAATCCTGGCTAACGTCCGCCTCAGCCAACCGGTGGAGCAGTTAACGGCCCGCCCCCAAAATTACCAGGATGTCGTCGAGTTGCAAGGCATGGATCGCAGCCTGACCAACACCATTCTGGTCACATTGGCCGTCGTTCTGGGCACGCTGACCACCTCCGTCCTGGGCGGCTACGCCTTTGCCCGGCTCCGTTTTCCGGGGCGCAACAGCCTCTTTGTCCTCTATCTGGGCACCATGATGATCCCCTTTGTCGTCCTGGTCACGCCCATGTATCAGCTCATGGTCTATATCGGCTGGGTAGATAACATGGTGTCGCTGATTGTGCCCTGGATCTTCAGCGCCTATGGCACCTTCCTCATGCGCCAATTTTTCCTGACCATCCCCAAAGAGATTGAAGAGGCGGCGGTGATGGACGGCGCTTCCCGGCTGCAAATTTTGTGGCGCATCTTTGTGCCCGCCAGCACACCCGCCCTGGCCACCCTGACCACCTTCACCTTCCTCTACGCCTGGAACAGCTTTTTCTGGCCCCTGGTCATCATCAACACCGGCAACACGGCCAACCACGTCCTCACCCTGTCGCTCAATGTGCTGCGCGGCCGGGCCTCAGACAGCCCCAACCTGATCCTGGCGGGCGCGGCCATCGCCATTTTGCCGCCCATGCTCATCTTCATCTTCGGCCAGCGCTTCTTCGTGGAAAGCGCCACCAGCAGCGGGGTTAAGGGATGATCCGCGAAGGGCGCCAAGAACGCGAAGGTTTTGCCGTTAATCCACCACTCTGCGCCTCCGCACCTCTGCGTTAAGGACAAACAATGACGACACCAACCCGCCTTTACGACGCTTACATCTTTGATCTCGACGGCACGGTGTATTTGGGGGAATCGCTGCTGCCTACGGCCGGAGAAACGATTACCCGGCTGCGGGAACTGGGCAAGCGCATCGTTTTCCTTTCCAACAACCCTACCCAAACCCGTGAACAGTATGCTGAGAAGTTGACCCGCCTCGGTTTGCCCACTCTGCCTGAGGATGTGATCAATTCCTCGCTGGTCATGGTGAATTTTTTGCGCCAGACGATGCCGGGCGCACGGCCGTATGTCGTCGGCGAATCATCGTTATGCCAGGAATTGGCACGAGGAGGTTTCCAATTAGCCCAGACCGCCGCCGAAACCGACGTCGTCATCGCCAGCTTCGACCGCACCTTCACCTACCACAAGCTGCAAGTCGCCTTCGACGCCATTCGCCGGGGCGCCCGTTTTGTAGCCACCAACGCCGACCGCTACTGCCCCGTGCCCGGCGGCGGCGAACCGGACGCGGCCGCCATCATCGCCGCCATTGAAGCGTGTACCAATACCCAGGTAGAAGCGGTGGTGGGCAAACCCTCCCGCACCATGGCCGAGACCATTTTGCAACTGGTGGGGCTACCACCCGGCCGCTGCCTGATGACCGGCGACCGGCTGGAGACCGATGTGCGCATGGGGCTGGAAGCGGGCATGGCCGCCGCCCTCACCCTGACCGGCGCGACCACGGAGGCAGATTTGCAGACAACGGCCGTAATCCCCACCTATTTCTTGCACCAACTGGCAGATTTGTTGCCGGAGAGCAGTGGAAATTAAACCAATCTGGAAACCATGACAAAACCATTCCTCCTGGGCATAGACCAGGGCACCAGCGGCAGTAAGGCCGTGATTATAGATGGCGCGGGGCGGGTGCATGGCTTTGGCTACCGGCCATTAGCCCGCGTCCATCCGCGCCCGGATTGGGTGGAGCAAGAGCCGCAGGTGGTGGTGGATGGTGTGCAGGCAGCGGTGGCCGACGCGCTGGCGCAGGCCGGCTGCCGCCCGGAGCAGATTGCCGCCTGTGGCATTGCCAGCCAGCGCAACACCGAGTTTGTATGGGATGCCCGCAACGGCCGTCCGCTGGGCAACGCCATCACCTGGCAAGATTTACGCTCCCTGCCCCTGTTGGCCGAAATTCAAAACCAACCCTGGGCGGGCGATCTGCGTCACCGGCTGGGTTATGCCCCTGGTCCCTACATGAGCGCGTTGCATCTGGCCTGGCGGCTGCGGCACGAGACGGCCGTGCGCGAAGCCGCTCAATCCGCCCATTTGCGCGTCGGCTTATCCGCTGCCTGGCTGCTTCAAGCGATGGGCCAGCCTGCCGGACATTTCATGGATCGTTCGCTGGTGCAGGCAACTGGCCTCTTTGATTTTCGCCAGCACGACTATTGGGATGCGTGGCTTGATTGGATTGGCATTGAGCGCACCTGCCTGCCGCAAGCCGTCCCTACCCTGCATGAATTTGGCAGCCTCACCATTTCTGACCGACACGGCCGTACCGCCGCCGTCCCCGTTTTAGCCATGATTGGTGATCAGCAGGCGGCGCTGTTTGGGCATGGCTGCCGCCAGCCGGGGCAGGCCGAATGTACACACGGCACATCCAGCTATCTGAAAGTATTTGTGGGCGCAGAACCGCCCGATGTGGCCGGGGTGAACAATTATTATGCCTGGGAATTGCACGGCCGTCAGCATTATTACCTGGAAGCGCCTACCACCGTCAACGGCGCGGCGCTGCGCTGGCTGCGTGATAATCTGGGGCTGTTCACCCATTACAACGAGCTAGACGCATTGGCCGGGCAGGTAACGAGCAGTGATGGCTTGCTCTTTATCCCCGCGTTCACCGGTCTAAACGCCCCCTACGACGATGCCCAGACACGCGGCACGCTGTTAGGATTGACCCTCGGCCATCAAAAAGCACACATCGCCCGCGCCTTTCTGGAATCCATTGGCTGCCAGATGCGGCTGATCCTGACGGAAATTGAACAGAACACGGCCGTGTCTGTGCCTGAACTGCGTGTGGGCGGCGGCGTATCGGCCAGCAACGTGGCCTGCCAGATTCAGGCAGACATTACCGGTATTCCCGTGCTGCGCCCCACCTTCACCGAAACGACCGCCTGGGCGGCGGCCCTGTTGGCCGGGTTGGGCGCAGGTGTGTGGGCCGACGAAACGGCCGTGCCTCTGCCCGCCACCGACCACACCCGTTTTGAACCACAGGCAGCGGCTACGGCCGTGCCGCTTCTTTACCATCGCTGGCAAAAGGCCATACAGCTTATGTTAGCGTTTGCCCACGAAGCCAGACCCTAAGGGTTTTCTGAAACCCTTAGGGTCTACGCCTGTAAACCTATGAAATTTGGCGTCTGTTATTACCCCGAACAATGGCCTGAAGAACGATGGGCCGCCGATGCCCACATGATGCGCGAAGCCGGGTTAGAAATGGTGCGTATTGCCGAATTTGCCTGGGCAAAAATGGAACCGGCCGACGGCCGTTACGAGTGGGGCTGGCTGGACGAAGCGATAGAAACACTGGCGGCCGCCGGGCTGGATGTGATTTTGGGCACACCGACGGCGGCCCCACCGGCCTGGCTCAGTCATAGTCACCCAGACATTTTGCGCGTGGACGCCGACGGCCGTGCCCGGCAACATGGCACCCGCCGCCACACCTGCCCCAACAACCCCACTTACCGCCGGTTCAGCCGCCGCATTGTGCAGCAGATGGTCAGGCGCTACGGCCGTGATCCCGGCATCATTGGCTGGCAGATTGACAACGAATTTGGCGGCGGCAAGTCGGGCCGCTGTTACTGCGCCTACTGCGCTGCCGCCTTCCGGGAATGGCTGCAACAGCGATACGGCGACATCAGCGTACTCAATGAGACCTGGGGCGCAGTTTTCTGGTCACAAACCTATGGCGATTGGGCAGAAATCATGCCGCCCGATGACCGCATTGACAAAAAAAATCCCAGCCACCTGCTGGACTACTACCGCTTTTGTTCGGACAGCATCGTCGCCTACCAGCAAGAGCAGGTGGAGATTATCCGTGCTGGCGCGCCGGGACGCTTTGTCACCCACAATTTCATGGGGCTGTTCCGCGATGTAAACCAGTTTGATCTGGTCGCGCCGCTCGATTTTGCCACCTGGGACAATTACCCCACCGGCAACCCGGAACGGTGGCACGGCCGTTTGCGCCCGCCGGAACCCCATGACCCCATTGAGTACGCCTATGGCGTGGGCGATCCGATCATCACCGGGATGGCCCATGATTTGATGGCGGGGCTAAAGCAACGGCCGTTCTGGGTTATGGAGCAGCAGTGTGGGCATATTAACTGGGGTGAACTCAATCCCGGCATCCAACCCGGCACGGTGCGGTTGTGGTGCTGGCACGCCCTGGCGCACGGCGCGGACGCCATCCTCTTTTTTCGCTGGCGGGCCAGCCTGTTTGCCCAGGAACAGTACCATTCCGGCCTGCTGCGGCATGACGGCCGTGCCGATGTGGGCATGAGCGACCTGCAAATGATGGTGGCCGAACAGGAGCAGATGCGCCAGCTAACGGCCGTGCCCGTTCACACCGAGGTGGCTATTTTGTGCCAGTATGACGACCTGTGGGCGCTGCAAGAGCAGCCGCACAGGGCTGACTTTGATTATTGGCGGCACAGCTACATCTTTTACCACGCCCTACAACGAATGGCGGTTCCGGTCATCCTGGTTCCGGCCATGGCCGATCTGTCACCCTACAAATTAGTTTTAGCCCCCACCCTGCACCTGGCAACGCCGGAAATCGTGGCTGCCTTACAACAATACGTGGCTGCGGGCGGCCATCTGCTGCTAGGGGTGCGTTCCGGTTTCAAAACGGGCAGTAATCTGGTGACGGACGCGCCGCTGCCCGGCCTGCTGTGTGATCTGGCGGGTGTGACCATCACAGACTGGCAGGCCATGCCGCTGGCGGCGGGTTGGGAACTGCGCAGTGAGATACCGGGCCTGGAAGGCCAGGCTACGTATTGGGTGGAGTCGCTGCAAGGGGAAACGGCCGTGCCCCTGGCCCACTATGTCAACGGCCCGACTGCCATTGCCGAGAACAGAGTGGGAAACGGCCGTGTCACCACCCTCGGTTTTTACCCCACATTGGCACAGGTGACGGCCGTGCTACGCCACCTGATCAGCCAAAACAACATCACCCCGCTGGCCGATGATTTACCGCCGGGTCTGGTTGTCGCCCGGCGAGGGGAGATGACAATCTTGCTGAATTTTGCGGCACGGCCGTTGACGGCCGTTGTCAACAACCAGCCCGACCATCCGATCACCGTCGCTGCTCGTGACATTGCCATACTGCCAACCCCGCTTTCAACCACTCACCCCCTACACTCCCAGACCTAAATCCGGTATCATTGGGTAAAGGGCATATTGCGACCAACTGATGTTAGTGTGCGTAATATGCTGCGAGTGACGGCCGTGAAACCCATCAGCCCCACTCACCACTTATCGTCTCAGTATCATTTCCAATCTAAAGGAGGTTCAACACATGACAGCCATCTGTCCCGGTATCATACTCGGCTTTCTCGGCTGGTTCTTCCTGCGCTACGTCATTATCGGCTTCTACACCGTAGACCAGAACGAACGCGCCGTCAAAACCAGCTTCGGCCGTGCCCAACGCCTCGGCAAAGGCACCACCCTCGACGACCCCATCGCCGAATATCTAAATGAAAAAGACAAAGAACGATACATCTACCCGCAAGTCAGAGTCATTCAACCTGGCGGCCCCTACTTCCGCTGGCCCTGGGAAAAGGTCCACAAAGTGCGCATCGCCACCGAAACCATCAACCTGGCCCGCGACCTGGAAACCCCCAGCGCCAACCACAACGGCACCGTCCTCGACGCCGTCACCAAAGACCACCTCAACATCGGCCTCACCGGCCAAATTCGCTACCGCCCCAGCGAACGCAACCTGTATGCCTACCTCTTTGGCGTCAAGACCCCCATCGTCCACGTGATGGGCTACTTCATCTCCATCCTGCGCCAGCGCATCGCCAGCTTTGAATCCCCCGTGCAAGTCACCGAAGACGATGAAGAAGTAGCCGCCGGCCTCTTCACTGGCGTCTCAATTAACGATTTACGCAAAAACTTGAACGAGATCAACACTTTCATGGAGCAGGAATGTGCTTCGGCCGAGGCGCGTTATGGGGTCGTACTGGATGCTTCCCTCATTACCGGCATTGATCCACCACACGAAGTAGAATCCGCTCTGGCCGCCATCAATACAGCTCATAACGAAGTCTCCTCAGAAATCAGCCTGGCCCGCGCCCAGGCCGACCAGACCATTGTGCAGTCCAAACGCGCTGTAGAAATTGAGACCCTCAGGGCTCAAGCCGAAGTAGAACCGCTCAACTCATTGGCCGAACAGTTGCACGAAATCAAGCGCAACGGGCCAGACGTGCTGGACGCCTACCTGCGCAATGTGCGCCTGGAACTTTACAAAAAAGCCAAAAATGTCATCCTGGAGGTGGAGAAATGAGCACGATCATTCAAGCAATGGGTATTGCCTTTTTTGTTTTCTTTTTCTTTCTTATTGGCGAGCCAATCATTCGCGCTTTTCTGCGTATCTTTGGCGTTTACGACGTGGTGCGGGAAGGCACCTGCCATGTATATGTGCTCTTTGGCAAGGTGGTAGCCATCATTAAAGAACCTGGCCTGCAATGGTTGTGGCTCAAGATGGGGCCGCAAGCCTTTTTTGTGCGCTGGTTAGGCAGCCGCCATGTGCTAGATATGCGCCTGGATCAAAGGTATCTACGTAGCCTGCCTGTCAATTCTGAAGAAGGCGCACCGATGGGCATTGGCGTCTGGTATGAAATGAACATCAGCGACCCGGTAGCTTATCTGTTTAAGAATACCGATCCGAGAGGTTCGTTGGCAGCCAATGTAAGTAATGCCACTGTCCGCACCCTGAGCAACATGCCGCTGGCCGACATGCTGGAAACCCGCCATGTGATGAGCCGTACCGTGCGTGCCGAAGTCTCACCCAAGTCGGAGGAGTGGGGCTACAAACTGGGTTCGGTGTACATTCGCAAGGTTCATTTCCGGGATACGGGCATGATCCGGCAGATTGAGGAGAAGGTGGTGAACCGGCTGCGGCAGGTGACGTCGGCCATTCGCCAGGATGGGGCCAACCGGGTCAGTGTGATCACCAGTTCGGCGGAGCGGAAAGCGGCCGTCGAATTTGCCCGCGCCAATGCTATGCGCCCGAAAATTGTGGGCGAGGCGCTGAACAAAATCAATGAAGACCCGGATGTGGCGCGGGTGCTGTTTGAACTGCTGGAAACAGAAAATATTCTCACCGGCGACACCAAAATTACATTGGTAACCGAAGGGAATGAACTCGCAAAGCAGATGTTGGCCGCGGAAGCGGCCCGATAGCCTCTGTCCTGAGATTGGGAGATTGGGAGACTGCAACTCAGTCTCCCTCTCTCCTTGCCTCTCCATTTTCTACAATCTGGCAGGAATATCGGTAATGGGAATGGCGGTAATCCGCGAATCAAGCGCATAGGTTTGATAACCAGGATAGACCACCCACAACTGTTCCAGTGAAAGGGTTTCAAGGGCAATGCGCATGGAACGGCCGATACCCGGCGCGTCGGCATATTTGAATTCGAATCCATACTGTTTGCCACCGATCCTTACCATCAAATCAAGTTCAGCCCCCCCATGTGTTGCCCAAAAATAGGCATCACGGGTCTGGAGCTTGCCAACCACTTGTTCCAGGGCAAACCCTTCCCAGGAAGCCCCTACTTTGGGATGTGACTGGAGGTCTGCCAACACCTCTGTTTGCAACAGAGCATGAAGAATTCCACTATCACGGATGTAGATTTTGGGCGCTTTTATCTGGCGTTTGCCGATGTTTTCAAACCAGGGCGGTAAAATTCTAACCATGTAGGCCCCAGAAAGGATGTCGAGATAACGACGGGCTGTGGCTTCAGAAGTACCTAATGAACGGGCAAATTCGGCCGCGTTCCACACCTGCCCATGATAGTGAGCCACCATTGTCCAGAATCGTCGCAACGTTTCGGCCGGAATGGTAATGCCCAATTGGGGAATATCTCGTTCCAGAAAGGTACGGATAAAATCATCACGCCAGACCAGACTGGTTGGATCATCAACAGCCAAAAAAGAACGTGGAAAGCCTCCGCGCAGCCAGAGAGCAGCCCACTCCGTTGTACCTACTTCAGATAGATCAAAACCGGTGAGGTCTATAAAACCAATGCGCCCCGCCAACGATTCAGACACTCCCCGGACAATCTGTGGGGAAGCTGAACCCAGCAACAGAAATTGTACGGGGTTACCAGGGCGATCTACTAATACTCGTAACAATTCAAAAAGCGGTGGTTGTCTTTGCACTTCGTCAATGATTACCAACCCGGTTAGTTCCTGAAGCACACTTAAAGGGACCGATAAACGGCGTGCATCTACCGGGTTTTCCAGGTCAAAATAGGTAACTGGCTGGCCAGTTGGTTCGCGAGTGGCAATGACTCTGGCCAGTGTTGTTTTGCCACATTGACGTGGGCCTAAGAGAGCGGCGATGGGATAGGTAGCAAGTACACGCTCAATCTGCTCAATTTTATCAGGTCTTGGTAGCATGGAGTGAATTTTATCCTTGAAAATCGGAAGATCAAGTACGGATTTTCAAGGAAAAATAGTTTGTAACGGCACTTTAGCGTTAACGAAGTATGAAGAAATGAGGGGGGATGGCTCACGGCCGTACCCCCTCTCCTTGTCTCCCCCTCAAAAAAGAGTAAAACTGGCCTGTTTGCCAGAACAAACTGGCACATTACAAAAGGAGAGAGTATGAAAAAGTTACTATCGTTATTGTTACTGTTGGTATTGGTTCTGGCCGCCTGTGGCGGTGAAGAACCCACCCCCACCCCGGAGCCGACGGCCGTGCCCCCCACCGAAGCACCGCCAACAGAAGAACCAGAAGCGGCCGCAACGGAAGCGCCTGGCTCCTATGTAGATACCCTCACCCACGTCCCTGATGCCAGCCTGATCAACATCACCTGGCATTGGGTACGGCGCGACCCCAATGGCAACGACAGCGAAGAAATTGTGGTGCCCAACCCGGAGAACTACAATGTGCTGTTTTTTGAAGATGGCACTTTTAGCGCCCAGGTGGACTGTAATCGCATGAACGGCCGTTATGCCACCGAGGCCCCCGGCAGCATCTTCATGGAAGCCGGCGCCATGACCATGGCCATGTGCCCTGAAGGTTCGCTGGACAGCGCCATGCTGCAACTGTTTGGCCCCGCTCAAAACTACAGCTTTGAAGAAGATGGCAACACCCTCGTCCT
Source organism: uncultured Ardenticatenaceae bacterium (assembly GCA_964581605.1). Lineage (GTDB taxonomy): Bacteria > Chloroflexota > Anaerolineae > Promineifilales > Promineifilaceae > CAADGU01. Next base: position 49,374 of record CAZOPF010000022.1, on the reverse strand, counting down.
TTCCTGGGTAGCTGGCGGGCCGATAGATTATTTCCAGAACGTCGTCACCCCGGTTGCCGAAACCCCCGGCTCAATGGTGGACGAAATGGAACACACGCCCGACCCGGCCTTGATTGACAAAACCTGGGCCTGGGAACGGCGCGATCCCAACGGCAATGACATCCCGGCCATCGTCATTGAAAACCCGGAAAATTACACCATCGTCTTCAACGAAGATGGCACGTACACTGCCAAAGTGGACTGCAATGTGAGCGGCGGCCGTTACGCCACCACCCCACCGGACAGTATCTTCATCGAAGCCGGTTTTTCGTCAATGGCCTTCTGCGGGGAAACTTCTTACGACCAGGCCATGCTGCAAATGTTTGGCCCCGCCCAAAATTACCGCTTTGAAGAAGACGGCAACGTACTCGTTTTCCCCTGGGTCGCTGGTGGGCCGGTAGATTATTACCGCCTGGTACCCACCGTCGAAATTCCCGAACCGGATGCCGAAGACCCCACCGGCACAGTCACCGCGCCTGATGGTGTCTTCTTGCGCACCGGCCCCGGCACCAACTACCCCACTGTGGGCGCTGTTCCTGTAGGCACAACCGGCGAAATCATCGGCGTCAGCGCCGGTGGGCAATGGTGGGTGGCCAGCGCCCCCAATCTACCCGGCGGCCAGGTATGGGTGTCTGCCGAATGGGTTGAAGCGACCAACGCTGAAAACGTGCCCGTTGTGGCTGCGCCCCCATTGCCACCTGCCCTCACCAACACCCCCTGGGAATGGGTCTCCACGACCAACCCCGTAGATGGCGAAGTTTTTGTGAACGACCCCACCCGCTACGTCATCCGCTTCAACGCCGATGGCAGCGCCCAGATTCAGGCCGACTGCAACACCGTTCTGGCCAGCTACACCACCGATGGCAGCAGCATCACCATCACGCCTGGCCCCTCCACCATGATGGCCTGCCCGGAAGATTCCCAGGCAACGGAATTCCTGACCCAGCTCAGCAGTGCGGCCATCTACTTCATTCAAAACGACAACCTGTTTATAGACCAGGTGTTTGACAGCGGCACGATGCGTTTTGTGCCCCAGGGTACACCACCACCTGCGCCCGATGCACCGGCCGAGGAAGCCGACGGCCGTACCTTCTATCTGCAATCCTTTGGCCCGGTTAACGCGCCACAGCCTATTCTGGAAGGTACAGAAATCACCGCCCACTTTGCCAATGACACCATTTCTGGCAATGCCGGTTGCAACAACTACTCCGGTACCATCGTGCCCGTGGACAATTATTTCCAGGTAACAGGCATCCTCACCACACTGATGTTGTGCGATGAGGCCATTATGCAGCAGGAACAGGCCTATCTGGCCGGTCTGGGAGCGATTACTGGCTACCGTTGGGAACAAATTCTCAATGAACAAGGCTTCCTGCAAACCAACGGGCAGCTTTTCTACACCCAGGCTGACGGCACGGCCGGGGTGATGAACTTCGTCGCCACGCCTTAATGTCCATTATCGGTAATCGGTTATCGGTTATCGGGAGAAGTTGAAAGGCGGATAAGTGGATGAAAACATCCGCTTATCCGCTTTTTTATTCGTTGCCCTCATGGGGAACCAATTGCCCACCCATAGCGTTTATCTGCTAGACTTTGCCTGGCAAAGCACTTAATGTTGCTCATTCCCAAAGGAGAGGGAACATGTCTCAAACAACTCAATCAGGAAACAAACGCAAGCGTAACCTCATCATTTTGGCTATTTCGGGTATCGCCATCATCGGGCTGGCGTTGGGGGCCGTCTGGCTGCGCCAACGCGATCAGGGCGATAGTGGTTTCACCAACCCCATTTTGCGGACGAATCAGATAGATACGGGGTTTGGGCCGGAAACGGCCGTATCCACCACCACCTCTGACCGCTTCACTGAAGCCGCCGCCAAACTACAAATCCGCCTCAGCGAAGGGCAGGCCAGCCCCGACACCTTCCAGGCGCAGCCGCCCGTCACCGGTGACCCGCTCACCGAAGCGGAAATCGCCCAGATTCTGGCCCGCCTGCCAGAACTGACCGGCGAAACGGGCGACAGCCAACCCTTCCACCTGCCAGAAGAGCTGTTGCCGCCCCCCCTGCCCGGGCAGACCATCACCCAGACCTTCCCGCCGCCACCCACCGACTACACCCCGCCGGCCGTGCCCGAAGGCCCGCTGGAAGTGCTGCGCTATTCACCGGAAGGAGATGTGGGGCTGGCCCCGTTTATCAACGTCACCTTTAACCAGCCGATGGTGCCGCTGACCGACCTGGAAAGTCTATCCACCGCTGATGTGCCTGTTACACTCACCCCCGCTCTACCCGGCACGTGGCAATGGGTCAGTCCCCAGACGTTACGGTTTGAGGTAGCGGCGAGGCAGGTGGGAGATACCTCGTGCGCAGCAGACGAGTCCGATGCCACCTGCCTCGCCCCTACAGGCATTGACCGGCTGCCGATGGCCACCGAATTTGTGGCCGAAATCCCCGCCGGAACCACTTCCCTGACCGGCGGCCAACTGGCGGAAACGGTGCGCTGGACGTTCAGCACCCCGCCCGTGCAAATGGTTTCCAGCTACCCCACTTACGATTCACAGCCGTTGGAGCCGATCATTTTTATTGCGTTTGACCAACTGATTGACCCGACGGCCGTCCTCGCCACCATTCAACTCACCGCCAACGGCGATCCCCAATCCATCCGCCTGGCTTCTTCCAGCGAAATTGCCGCCGACGACACCATCAGCCGGACGGTATCGTATGCCCGTGATGGGTACTGGCTGGCGCTGCGCCCGGAACGGCCGTTGCCCGCCGACGCCGCCATTGATGTCACCATTGGCCCCGGCACCCCCTCCGCCGAAGGGCCGCGCCTGACAACCGAAGCCCAATCTTTTCAGTTCTACACCTATCCACCGTTAGAAATCAGCGACCACACCTGCGGCTGGTATGAAGATGAGTGCCCGCCGCTCACTCCCTTTATCATCAACTTCAACAATCCGCTCGACCCGGAGACATTCGCCGAAACGATGATCCGCATTGAGCCAGAACTGCCCGGCGCAACCGTTGACCTGAGCTACAACTCCCTCACCATCCAGGGCATGACCAAAGGACAAACCACTTACCGCGTCACCGTAGATGGCAGCATCCAGGATATCTTCGGCCAGACGATGGGCGATTCCGAGACGCTGCGTTTTGACGTGGGTTCGGCCGAACCCTTTATCAGCGGCCCCAGCGACATGCTCGTCACCCTTGACCCCTCTGCCAGCGAACCGCAGATCACGCTGTATGTGATGAACCACGACGAACTGCATGTGCAGGCGTATGCCGTCACCCCGGAAGAGTGGGACGATTACATGGCTTACCGGCGGGATTTTGACCAGCAAGAAAACCCGCCGACCCCACCCGGCCGTCTGGTGTATGACGAGATAGTGAAAACGGGCAGCGAAGAGGATGTGTTAACGGAAACGGCCGTCAACCTTAGTGAACCATTGGCCGAAAGCAATCACCTCATCCTCGTCATCCAACCCCCACATGGTTTTTTTGCCGACCTGTGGCAGCAGCGTTACCAGACCATCCACCCCTGGGTACAGTCCACCCAGATCGGGCTGGACGCCATGCGCGATAATGATGAACTGGTTGTCCGCGCTACCGCTCTGGCCGATGGTTCGCCGCTGCCCGGTGTGGCTATCGGCTCCAGCAGTGACGATGGGGCCGCGACCACTGACGATACCGGGCTGGTGCGGCTGAACCTGCCCGCGAACGGTTTGACTGTTATCACTGCTCGACAAGGGGAAGATAGGGCGATTCTGCCCATCAGCACCTATTACTATGACGAAACCGGCTGGCAGCCACAGTCCCCCACCGACGAACTGCGCTGGCACATCTTTGATGACCGGGCCATGTACCGCCCCGGCGAAGAGGTGCATCTGAAAGGGTGGCTGCGCCACATTGATGGTACAACCGGCGCCATTACTCTGCCCGGCGCGCAGGCCACCGGCGTGGCCTACCAGGTGTATGATCCGCAGGGGAACGAGATTGCCAATGGAGAAACGGCCGTCAACGCTTTTGGCGGCTTCGATCTCAACTTCACCCTCCCCGAAAACAGCAACCTGGGCTATGCCTCCATCTATTTGCAGGTGCAGGGCGGCGGCCAAAATCTGCCCGGTTGGGACCAGTACCATCAGTTCCAGGTGCAAGAATTCCGCCGCCCGGAATTTGAAGTGAGCGCGCGCCAGGAAAGCGTTGGCCCCTACGTCGTCAACGATGCCGCTACCGTTGCCGTGTCTGCCAATTATTTTGCTGGTGGGCCGCTGCCCAACGCCGAGGTCAACTGGACCGTCACTTCCACCCCCGGCCAATACAGCCCGCCCGGCTGGGCCGAGTTCACCTTTGGCGAATGGATACCCTGGTGGTGGTTTGATTATGGCTTTGGCATGGAAGAGTCATTCGGCCGTGGATTCGGTTTCCCTTATCCATCTGATCAGGTGGTGGAAACGTTTAGCGGCGTGACGGACGGCAACGGGGAGCACTTCCTGCAAATTGATTTTGAGGCGATGGAAGGGAATCGGCCGTTTACCGTTAATGCCGACGCCAGTGTGATGGATGTCAACCGGCAGGCGTGGGCGGCGTCCACCAATTTGCTCGTCCACCCGGCCAGTCTCTATGTGGGGCTGCGCAGCCCACGCACCTTTGTGGAGCAGGGCGAACCACTGGACATTGAAGCCATCGTCACCGACATTGATGGCAATGCCGTGCCCGGCGTGAATGTGACCATGCAGGCCGCCCGCCTGGAATGGACAACCAAAAACGGGCGTTGGGTGGAAGAAGCGGTAGATGTGCAGGATTGCACCGTCACCTCGGCCACCGAACCGGTCACCTGCACGTTTGACACGGAAAAGGGTGGCACGTATGAGATCACGGCCGTCATCACCGACAGCGCCGGCCGTCAAAACCAGAGCAAATTCACCCGTTGGGTCAGCGGCGGCACACAACCCGTCCAGCGCCAGGTGGAACATGAAAACGCCACCCTCATCCCCGACCGGCAGGAGTACCAGCCCGGCGACACGGCCGAAATCCTGGTGCAGTCACCGTTTAGCACGGGCGAAGGGCTGCTGATGCTGACCGCCGGCGGCAACCTGACCACCCAACCCTTCACGCTGGAAAACGGCACAGCCACGCTGCAAATCCCCATCACCGAGCAGCATATTCCCAACGTGGGGGTGCAGGTGGAACTGGTGGGCAGTGCGCCGCGCACCGACGACCAGGGCAACGCCCTGCCCGATCTGCCGCCGCGCCCGGCGTATGCCAGCGGCTCGCTCAACCTGAGTGTGCCCCCCTACAGCCGCGAACTGACGTTGACCGTCGCTCCGCAGGCGACTGAACTGGAACCGGGCGCAGACACGGCCGTCACCGTCACCGTGACAGACGCCAATGGCCAGCCCGTGCCCAATGCCGAAGTCGCCCTGTGGGCGGTGGATGAGGCGATTCTGGCCCTGACCGGCTACCAGTTAAGCAACCCGCTCAACACCTTTTACCAGCCGATATGGACGTGGTTGGAGCAGCGTTACGGCCGTGACAGCATCCTCCTGGTCAACCCGGAGAATTTGGCTGCCCAGGCTGGTGGAGAACGGCAAGTCGAAGTAACCCGTGTGGTTGAACAAATAGTTGTGGAAACAGTTGAAATGGAAGTGCCTGCAGAAGAAGCGGCGGCCATGCCCGCCGCCACCATGACCGCCGACGGTGCCATGAACTTTGCCGCTGACGCCGACACGTCAGCCGCCCCTATTCAGGTACGCACCGACTTTAACCCCCTGGCCGTCTTTGCCCCCACCGTGCAAACGGACGCCAACGGCCAGGCGCAGATCACATTCACCCTGCCAGACAATCTGACCCGCTACCGCCTCATGGCCGCGGCCGTGGCCGGTGACCGGCAATTTGGCGCGGGTGAAAGCAATCTGACGGCGCGATTGCCTTTGATGGTACGGCCGTCGGCCCCCCGCTTCCTTAACTTTGGCGACCAGTTTGAACTGCCGGTCGTCCTGCAAAACCAGACCGACGAGCCGATGACGGTGGACGTAGCCCTGCAAACGACCAATCTGCAACTGACCGGCGTGCAGGGGCAGCGTGTCACCATCCCGGCCAATGACCGCATCGAGGTGCGCTTCCCGGCCACAACGGAGAGCGCGGGCACGGCGCGGTTCCAGGTGGCGGCCGTTTCCGGCCCGTATGCTGACGCCGCCACCATCGAACTGCCCGTTTACACCCCGGCCACCACCGAAGCGTTTGCCACCTACGGCGTGTTGGATGCGGGCGCAGTGGCGCAGCCGTTTGTGATGCCTTCTGGCGTGATTACCGGCTACGGCGGGTTGGAAATCGGCACCTCTTCCACCGCCCTGCAAGCGTTGACGGACGCGGTGTTGTATCTAACCAGCTACCGCTATGAATCATCGGAAGAGTTGGCCTCGCGCATCCTGGCGGTGGCCGCTTTGCAGGATGTGTTGGGTGCATTTGAGGCCGAAGGATTGCCCACGCCGGAAGAGTTGGGGACGGCCGTGCAGCGAGACATCGAGACCTTACAAGGCATGCAAAATGGGGACGGTGGCTTCCCGTATTGGCAGCGCGGCCGTGAATCCGTCCCCTTCAACTCCATCCACGTGGCCCATGCTCTGGTAATGGCGAAGCAGAAAGAATATGACGTGCCCGCTGAGATGCTGGCTGGCGTGATGGCCTATTTGCAGGAGATAGAAGCGTATTACCCCGAATGGTACGGCCAGGAGACGCGCTGGGGTCTGAGCGCGTATGCCCTCTACGTGCGCCATCTGGCCGGGAATTCGGATGCTGGCAAGGCGCGTAACCTGTTCAACGAAGCGGGGCTGGAAAATCTGCCGCTAGAAACGTTAGGCTGGCTGTGGCCGGTGCTGGCAACTGATCCCGGCGCGGCCGCCGACGTGGCCGCCATCCAGCAGCACATCAACAACCGGGCGGTGGAAACGGCCGGTGCCGCCAACTTCACTACCAGCTACGGTGACGGCGACTACCTGATGCTGCATTCCGACCGGCGCACCGATGGCGTGATTCTGAACACGCTCATCACCCAGGACCCGCAAAATGACCTGATTCCTAAAATGGTCAATGGCCTGCTGGCGCATCGCACGGCCGGGCATTGGGGCAACAGCCAGGAAAATGTGTTCATCCTGCTGGCGCTGGATAACTACTTCCGCACCTTTGAAACGCAGACACCGAACTTTGTGGCCCAAATCTGGCTGGGTGACAGCTACGCCGGTGGGCAGCCATTTGAAGGGCGCACGACGGAACGGTACCAGATGGAGATACCCATGAGCTATCTGGCAACTGGCGAATCGGCACAGGATTTGATTGTGAGTAAGGAGGGCGACGGCCGTCTCTACTACCGTCTCGCCCTCAACTATGCCCCCTCCGACCTGACACTCGACCCGCTCAATCGTGGTTTTGTGGTGCAGCGCAGCTATGAAGCGGTGGATGACCCCGAAGATGTGACCCAGGATGCCGACGGCAACTGGCACATTCGCCTGGGGGCGCGGGTGCGTGTGAAGCTGATGCTGGTGGCTGATAATCGCCGTTACCATGTGGCCCTGGTTGACCCGCTGCCCGCCGGTTTGGAGCCGATCAACACGGCGCTGGCCGTTTCCGAAAGTGTGCCCCAAGACCCGAACGCCGCCCCCTCGCCTTACTGGTGGTGGTGGGGAAGCTGGTTTGACCATGAAAATATGCGCGATCAGCGGGTGGAGGCGTTCAGCACGCTGCTGTGGGAAGGGGTGTATGAGTACAGCTACGTCACCCGCGCCACCACGCCGGGCATGTTTGTGACTCCGCCGACGAAAGCGGAAGAGATGTACGCGCCGGAAACGTTCGGCCGTAGCGCCAGCGACCTGGTGATTATCGAATAGATATTGTAGGGGCGGGACAGGCGGGTAAGAAGTTGGCCAGTCACTAAAACTTCACCTCCCGCCCGTCTTGCCCTTTTCTGGCGGAATGGAACCCGTGCTGCCCCACCCCCACGCCAGGTTGACGGCAGATTGGGTATTGCGGGCTTCATCCCTCATCCAATTGACGCCCACTCTACCTGCCAGTATGATTGGCTCAAATGGTTGATGAGGTGAACGATGTTTGAGCGAATTTCTATAGATCCCGAAATTTATCATGGGCAGGCATGTATTCGCGGTACGCGCATTCCGGTTCATCAGATTGTGGGCATGTTGGCAAATGGCGATACCATTGAGGAGTTGCTAGAAGATTATCCCACATTGGAACGCGCAGACATCCTGGCCTGTTTGGAGTACGCAGCTTCTCTGGCTGAAGAACAAGTGACGCTATTGGAACCCCTTTCCGGCGCGTTATGAAAATTCTTGTAGATGAGAACATCCCGGCTATGACCGTCTACGCGCTGCAAGAAAGTGGGCACGATGTAAAAGACATTCGTGGCACGGTGCTTGAAGGGGCAAAGGATGTTACGCTTTGGAAATTGGCTCAAGAAGAATCGCGTTTGCTTGTCACCACCGATAAGGGCTTTTCTCAGCGCAGACATGAAAATCATCAGGGGGTGTTGATCGTGCGTTTACGCCGAGCAAATCGTCGCAAAATTCACGGCCGTGTCTTGCAAGCTATCCATCAGTACACCCCGGACGAATGGCCGGGGCTGACGGTAATCATAACGTCAGACAGCTAATTCCAACGTGACAGTCCGCCCGGCGCGGGCTTCCAGGGTGATAAGCATTTCCAGGCTGAACTTCTCCCACTTGCCCCGCACCAGGTCAGAAACCCGTGATTGGGTAATACCCAACTGTTGTGCTACTTCGGCCTGGGTCATCTGGCTGGCCTGAATGTAATCGCGCAAATCATTCATCAGCCTGGCTCTCATTTGCAGGATGGCTGCTTCAGATGGCTCAAATCCTAAATCGGTAAACACATTACCACTCGATTCAATGATGGCTTCACTCATAAGTTATTCTCCTATCTGGCGATAACGTCGCCGCGCCAGTTCGATGTCCTCACGTCTGGTCTTTTGCGTTTTCTTTTGAAAACTATGCAATACGTAGATGGCGTCAGTAAACTGCGCTACGTAGATAATTCGCCACTCACCAAAGACATGAATGCGTATCTCACGGGCACCACGACCAATATCAGGCATCGGTTTCCAATCCGACGGCTCCTGTCCGCGTTGCACGGCATAGAGATCAAAACCGGCTTGCCGTCTGGCTTCGGCCGGAAAGTCACGCAAATCATCCAGGCTGGAACCGATAAACTTCAAAGGTTTCACAGGGAGGATTATACAACTATTTATATAAAGATTCATTTGGTTCTATGCAGGGCAGCGGATGGAAGCGGATAAGCGGATGGGTGGGTTGGTTTATCGGTTTATTTTTGTTTGGCGACGGCCGTTGCCTGTTGGTAGGCGGCCAGGGTGCGGGTGCGGGCCTGGGTATGGTCTACGAGGGGGACGGGGTAGTCACGGCCGTACCCAAATCCGAGTCGCTGTTGTTCCAGGGGGGGCATGAGCCAGGGGGCATGGAGGTAGGCATCAGGTAGGTGGACCAGTTCGGGCAGCCAGTGTCGCAGGTAACGGCCGTGCCGGTCAAACTTCTGGCTCTGGCTGACGGGGTTGAAGATGCGGAAGTAGGGGGCGGCATCGGTGCCCGTGCCCGCCGTCCACTGCCAGCCGCCGTTGTTATTGGCCGGGTCGCCATCCACCAACTGCTGCATAAAAAAGCGTTCCCCCCAGCGCCAATCAATCAACAAATCCTTCACCAAAAAGGAGGCGACGATCATGCGGGCGCGGTTGTGCATCCAGCCCGTCTGGGTGAGCTGGCGCATGGCGGCGTCCACCACCGGGTAGCCCGTTTGCCCGGCCTGCCAGGCGGCAAACTCGGCCGGATCGTTGCGCCAGGGGATGGTGTCGTAGGCGGGGCGGAAGCTGCCGTGGGCGACGTGGGGAAAGTGGTAGAGGATGGCGGTGTAAAAGTCACGCCAGATGAGCTGACTGAGCCAGGTTTCCGCACCTCTGGCGGCGGCAGTGTCTGGGGCGGCAGCCAGCGCATCCTGCGCCGCCCAGGCTGCCTGACGCGCCGAGACCATGCCAAAACGCAGATAGGGGGAAAGCTGCGATGTGCCCGGTTCGGCCAGGTGGTCGCGTTGGGTAGCGTAGGAAGAGATGGGGGGCGGGGGGGCAGGGGGGCGGAGGAGCGGAGGGGCAGGGGGGCGGAGGAGCGGAGGGGCGGGTGAGAGGGGGGTGGTGAAGGTGGCGAGGCGGTGGTGGGCTTCGGCTTCGCCGGGGGGGAAGGTGAGGGGGACGGTGGGGACGGGCAGGGGCAGGCTGGGGAGGTGGGGTGGGGTGTGGAGGTGGGTGGGAGCGGGCAACGGCCGTGCCGGAAGCGGCCGTGTTAACCAATTCTTCTTAAACGGGGTGAACACAGTATAGGGCGTGCCGTCTTGTTTGGTCAGGGCGGCGGGATGGTGGGCGGTCAGGCCGTCGGTGAGGTGGAGGGGCAGGGTGTGGGCCACGGCCGTGTCCCGCCGCCGGGCATAGGATGAAAAATCGGCTTCGGCAAAGATGGCGTGGGTATTGGTTTCGGCGAGCAGGTGGGTGAGTACGGCCGTCGGTTCTCCCTGGCGCACGATCAGGCGGCTGCCCCGTTGACGCAGAGCGGCGTCCAATTCCGCCAGACCGCCATATAAAAAGGCCAGCCGTTTTTCAGCCACATAGGGCGAACGGGCAAAAAAGGGGTCGAGGATGAAGAGGGGGATGACCTGATCGGCTGACCGAATGGCCGCAGTCAGGGCTTGATTATCGGTTAAACGTAGATCGCGGCGAATCCACCAAACGGCCGTAGACATGGGCTTGCTCCTTATCTTTGACGCGAAGGCGCAAAGGTGTGAAGAAAGAAGACAAAAAGTTGTACAAATTATAAATTATTCGCCAATTAAGTCAACAGAAACTATACAATACATTGACAACGCAAGCGGTTCCTGCTATGCTCTGGTCGTATTGCGTTTGTTAACAGACAAAGGATGAAAAAGATGAACAAGGATTTGATCAGACAAATTACCGTATTGGTTTCGTTGATTGTCACTGTGGTGGTCAATGGGCTGGCAAATGCGCTGCCCATCAATGGCATTACCACCGAAGAAATCTCGAATAGTTTTGATGTGTTTTTTGTGCCCGCCGGATATGTTTTTGCCATTTGGGGCCTCATTTACCTGGCGTTGTTTGTGTATGCCGTTTACCAGGCGTTACCGGCGCAGCGGGAGAACCCCCGGCTGCGGCGCACCGGCTGGATTTTTGTACTCAGTTCGCTGGCGAACACGGCCTGGATTTTCTGCTGGCATTATGGCTATTATGCCCTGTCGGTAGTGCTGATGGCCGTGCTGTTGGGCAGTCTGATTGCCATTTATTGGCGGTTGGGAACGGGGCGCACGGCCGTGACCCGCGCTGAACAATGGGCCGTCCGTGTCCCTTTCAGCATTTACCTGGGCTGGATTACGGTGGCAACGATTGCCAATGTCACCATCTTGCTGGATTTTGTCAATTGGAGTGGTTGGGGGATGGCGCCTGAGGTGTGGACGGTGATCATGCTGGCGGTAGCTGTCGTCGTCGCCGGGTTGATGGCCCTGCGCCACCGAGATGTGGCTTATTTGCTGGTGTTGGTATGGGCCTTTGCCGGGATTGGAATGAAGCAGGCGGAGACGCCGTTGGTGGCCAATGCGGCCTGGGTGGCCGCAGCGGCCGTCGCGCTCATGGTGGTGATCACGGCCGTGCAATCTCGCCGCAAACCACGCGAACGGGCATATGCGTCAGCCTAACTGGTGATGCGTGAACCGTGCGCTGTAAGCTGACTTGACGGATACGGATAGCCGTTCATGCCAAACAGCACGCCGATGAACAGCAGGATAAAAAACTGTTACCTCTTCACGGTTTACTGCTTGCTGACAGTAAATTGGTGAAGTTTTACAACCGCTCCAGCAGATTTCGCGTCGCTTCTATTTCCGGCGGGATGTTCAGCCGTTCAAACTGGCGCAGAGCCTGGTTGAGGGTTGGCACGGCCGTCTCCCGTTCCCCCTTTTCCGCCAACACCTCGCCCAACAAGCGCAGCGCATACGCCTCCATAAAGCTGTCCAGATTACTCGCCGCCACCTGCTGCGCTTGCCGCAAATGCAGTTCCGCGTC
>CAZOPF010000022.1:28648-37080 GCA_964581605.1 uncultured Ardenticatenaceae bacterium | reverse complement strand
AGCCGCGCCTCTTCCAGCTTCGTCTGGCGCATCAACACATTGGCCAGGTCGCGGTTGGTCTGCGCCATGCCCGCCTCATAATTGATGCTGCGGGCCAGCGCCAGTGCCTTGTGATAAGCCAGATAAGCCTCATCAAAGTTGCCTTGCTGCTCCTGAATCAGCCCTTGTAAATGTTCGGCCGTATACTGCGCCTGCCGCACTTCTTGAATCGCCTCTGGCATCTGCCACTGCTGAATGTGGATGAGCGCCCGCTGCTGGCGGAAGCGTACCATTTGCTCCATCAGGCGAGCCAGCACCACCAGCCCATCTTCCAACTTCTCCAGTGCGGCTTCTGGCTGCCCCAAAGCGTTCAAGAAATTGCCACGTAATAGTTGGGCCTGCACGGCCGTCTCTCTGTCCGCAGGCCACTTCACCATGTCCAACACTGCCAATCCTTGTTGTGCTTCTCCCGCCAGTTGATGCAATTCCGCTTGCAGCAAGGCTAATGCCTGCGCTTCCGCTTCGGGCAAACGGCGTGGTGAGAGTTGTTCAAAAATGGACAGGGCGGCCTCCGCCAATCCGCGTCTAATTTCCTGCTGGCGAACCGGGTACCACACCTGCACGGCCGTCGCCGGTTCCCCGCCCTGAGCAAAATGATAAGCGGCGGCGGTGTATTCGCCGCGTGCGGCGCGAATGGCGGCGGCGACCAGGTGCGCCTGTTCACGGGTGGCGGCCGGTAAATGGGCATGGTCGGCCAGCAGCAGGTCACGAATAACAGGCAGCAGCGCCACCGCCCCCTGGCCGTCCTGTTGCAGCAGACGGCGGGCGGCCAGGTTAGCCAGGGCGTCCGTTACATCCATAAAGGCATCTTCTGGGGCCGGGCTGCGGAAAACGGCCAGCCGTTGCAGCAGTCCGCGCTCGCCCGCCGAAAGCGCCAGCCACAACCGGGTAAACAAGGTCTGAAACACGGCCGTACCGGGCAAACTGTCCAGCACGGCCGTCAGGGTAGCCTGTTCTTGTTGGCACAAAGCGGCGCACAACCATGTCATTCGCGCATTGCCATCGGTGTAGGCGTGCAGCCGTTCTGCCTCTTCTGGCCGGCAGATAATGCCGCTTTGTTGCAGCAGCTTTTGGCTCTGCGCCAGCGTCAGCCCGGTCAGCGCTACATGTTCGTCTGCCAGCACATTCACCCGCTGCCCCACCAATAGCAGCGGCGCCAGCCCGCGCAGACCCTCAATAAAGGACAGGATCTGCTGCTGCGCCAGGGTCACTTTTTCAGCATCGGCCGTCAGGTGATCACACTCATCCAGGCAAAGCAGCGGTTGCGGATTCATCGCCTGCAAATCGCCCCGTACCTGTTCCAACGCCACCGGCAAGCTGCTCAGTTTGCCGCCGTCAGCCACCAGTTGCAGCCAGAGGCCAGACGCACCCCGTTGATGCAAAAAGTAGCCCAATGAAAAGAGAAAACTGCTCAACTGGTCATTCAGCATCGGCCGCAAAGTGAACCAGAAGACGGGCTGCGCCGGCCATTCCTGCGCCAGCGCGGCCGCCAAGGCTGTCTTACCCACGCCGCCCATACCGGTGAGGGCGATGGTTTGCCCGGCCTGCAACCGGGGCAGGCAGCGGGCGATGAGATGGTCGCGGCCAATAAGACGGCCGTGCCCGCTCCCGGTTTGCGGGGGTTGTTCCAGGCGCAGCGTGGGTTGCAGCAGCCGAATAAGCGCCTCGGCCAATGCTTCGCGGGCGGCTTTCAGGTGGTTAAAGTAGGGGCCACGCCCCACGCCCAGGTAATCACGGATCGCCTGTTCGCTATCGGCGGGGGGATGGGCGCGGGAACGGAAAAAGCGGCGCAGGTAGCGCAGTTCCAGCAGGAAGAAGTGATATTGGTTGCCTTTGTTACCCTGTTCCAGGCGGGCGTTTTGCACGGCCGTTTCCAATTCATCCCGCGTTTTGGGCATGGGGCCATCCCATAGGCTGTCGGCGGCCGTGTAAATGGCTTGTTGGAGCGCCTGCCCCCGGCCAACGGCCGTGTCTGCCCCGCTCACACCTTGCAGCGCAGATCCCAAAAAGTACGGCGCGGCCAACGGCGAGTTTTCGCCCAGCCATTGGGCATCTTGAAAATTGTTTAATGCCAGTCGCAACTGCTCAAAAAACAAACCGGTAGAATCGAATTGTGTACTCATTGACCTTCAACGCGGACAAATTCCGTAAAAATCAGGACAATTTTGCCAGCCTGTTCATTATAATGTGCCATGTTCGCTGCATGATACCATGTATTTATCTGATAAGGAGAGATTTTGTATGAACAGCAAATGGTTTGGAACACGCCTGGTAGTGCTAATGGCAATTTTGTGTGGTTTGACTTTATTCTTGGGGGTTCAGGCAGCGGGAGCCGCACCGATCCATTGGGCCAGATGGTGGACGGATACTTCGTTTCCGGGCAATGTGATGGATACCGACCTGGTCATTCAAATAGGTTACACAACCCAAAACGGCCAAAACGTCATCACCCAACAACAGAGTTTTAATGTGACCTGTACGGCCGTTGGCAGTCCGGTCATTCAAGCCGGAAAAGCTACTTTTAATGGGAGCAGCTATTTTTCCTGTGCTCTGCCCAATATCAAAGACCTGGTGCTTTCGATGACAAATGGTGGGTTGCAGATTGGTAACACGTGCCCCGCAAAACGGCCCGCACTGACCGGCGTCTTATCCATTGATGGCACGCCCATTGACCCGACCAGTGATAATCCTCTCTTTTACCGCAGCGATATTCAATTTAGCTTACCGCTCAATGTGGCTACGCAGCGGGCACGGCTGTCCACAGCATTCGGCGGGATAGGCGCGATCAGCAACGGTTTTGTTATTACAGGTGGGGATCAGTCGGTCACGGCCGCCTACGTCAAGACCGTCGCCAACACCTACGCTCCCACGTTCACGGTAGATTCCTTGACCCTGACCTCTACACCAGCTACGGTTAACGGCCCCTTTACCCTCTCCAATTTGGAAAGCACCATTTACTTTGGCTACTCGCCCGTTACCGGCGACTATTTTGAAGGGACGCTGACCTCCTTGCTGGTTGACCCGGTTTGTGTAGGTACCGGGTAAAGGTTATATGTAGATATCCGATTTCTCGAAGAAATCGGATGTCTTGACAAGTTAGAGCCGGGCGCTGCCAATGCCCCGGCTTTTTTTGTGCCACCTGCCGCCACTTGCCCTTCCCCAATCAGGACAAAGTTGCCAAATAACAGGACAGATCATCCCAGGCGGGTCATTATGCTACGGCCGTAAACCAAACTTTGACGATGGAGGCATAAAAACGAGTATGAAAAAATTTGCGATGATTCTATTGGTGTTCCTGCTGCTGATTGGCGGCTGGACAGTAACGCGGGCACTGGTTCCCACCGGTGTTACCCTGACGGTAAACTGGACAACAGACGCCAGTGATATGAACCCAGGGGATGGCATTTGTGATGTTTCTGTCAACGCTGGTGAGCAGTGCAACTTGCGGGCGGCCATTGAAGAGCTGAACGCTTTAGGCCCGGACGCCACCTTGCACCACATTGAATTCGACCTGTCTGGAACCGGGCCTTTTACCTTTACGCCCGCTTCTCCCTATCCGCCCATTACCGTGCCGCTGGAGATTGACGGGGCCACACAGCCGGGCGCAGCCTGCCCGGCAAATGGTACAACTCCGGCCACCTTGCTCATTGTGCTGGATGGCAGCAATGCGGGCACAGGCCAGACGGTGGATGGGCTGGTATTAGAGGCTGGCAGTGATGGCAGTGTGATTCGCGGTCTGGTCATTGGCAACTTCGATAGTGAAGGGATACGCATTCTCAGCCATGATAATCGGGTGCGTTGTAACCATATTGGCCTGGGCGCCGATGGCGTGACCGAAATGGGCAATGGTTCTACGGGGGTTGGCGTCGGCGGCGATGACAATGTGGTGGGAGGGCCGCTCCATACGCAGCGTAACGTCATTTCCGCCAATGAGGCGGAGGGTGTCCGCACCTACTCGGGTGGGGAAAACAATACGATTGCCAATAACTTCATTGGCGTGACGGCCGATGGCCTGAGCGCCCTGGGTAATACCTATGGTATTTATGTCGGGAGTGACAATAATACGATAGGTGGTACAACAGCTATTGCCCGCAACGTTATCAGCGGTAATACCGGCTTTGGTATTCGTGTGAACAGTGTGGCGGGAAATGTGATTCAGGGGAATATCATTGGGACGGCGCGGGATGGGAGTACGGCCGTGCCCAATACATCGGATGGCATTCAAATTCTGGGCCTGGCTGTTGACAATGTAGTAGGCGGCATAGGCGCAGGAGCAGGTAATCTGATCGCCTATAATCTGAATAATGGCGTTTTGTTGGATACCAATGTGACGGGTGCGCCTGAGCAAAACCCCATTCGTGGCAATCGCATTTATAGTAACAGCGCTCTGGGCATTGACCTGGAAGGCGATGGCGTGGACGTGAATGATCCTGGCGATGGCGATGGTGACGCCAACGGCCGTCAGAATTACCCCGTCCTCTCCTTGCCCCCCGGCACTCTCCTTTTGACAGGTGTGCTGGACAGCCTGCCCAACACCTCCTTCACGGTGGATGTGTACCGCAGCGATAGTTGTGATCCGTCCGGGTATGGCGAGGGGCGGGAATATCTGGGTGGTGGCCTGATTACCACCGACGCTTCTGGCTATGGCGAGGGAACGGCTAATCTTACCGGGTTGGTGTCGGAGGGGGATAGCATCACGGCCGTCGCCACCGACCCCAACGGCAATAGCTCCGAATTCTCCGCCTGCGTCACCGTCATGCCCTTACCCACACCGACCCCGACGCCCACCCAAACGGCTACGCCTGGCCCTTCGCCCACGCCTACAAACACCGCCACACCTGGCCCTTCGCCCACACCGGGGCCGTCCCCGACACCCACCACCACACCGGTCATTGACCCCACTCCTATACCTTCCTATGACTTTTTCATTTACCTGCCAGTAATCACCCGTCCATAAGTATGGGCGTGATGCGTGAATGTTTGATCACGCATCACGCATCACTTATCAGGACAAAACCGGGCAATATCAGGACAAATTGGTTACGGCCGTCCCTTATGCTATCTCTATTGAGCGGACATATCCCTAAAACAGGAGACCCAACTGATGAAAAACAGAACCACCCTTTTTAACGCCAACCATCTGGCCCTGATGCACGGATTGAGCATCAATCCCACCCCATCCCGCCTATTTAGCGCCGAAGACGAGCAAGGCATAAGCCGCAAACAAGAGAACATTCGCCATCGCCACGGCCGTTCCCACTGGCTTCTCTCCCTGCTGCACCTCATTGCCAGACCCGATTAATTGGATTGAACAACCGATCTGCTGGCCTACAGACCCGAAGAGTTTCCCAAACCCTTCGGGTCTTTCATTTTCCAGTGAATATAGCATTGCCATACAGCACATAAATGCAGGACAAATCAGCCTATTACCGGGACAAAACAAACACCTGCCTCTTTTATAGTAGGCCCTAAGGGTTTGGGAAAACCCTTAGGGTCTGGAACAGGAACGAGAAAAGAGGCCAAAGATGAAGTTACCGTATTTGGGCGCACATAATCCGATGCTCATGCAGCTACAACAACGTCAGTCAGATTCCGGGTTTTACCGGCTACCATCACCGGGCACGGCCGTTGGCAGCACCCGCTTCAACTTTCAAAGAGAAGCGCCATCCAGCCTCAAGGGGGCAGAGTGGCTGTTGCAACCCTTACAAAAAGGCAACGCTGCCCTGACCTACGAAGCGTACCTCACCAACCCGGACGCGCCCATACACCACAACGGCCGTCACACCACCGACCAACCCTACACCTGGCGCGACCATATGGAACGAGTGGAACGGGCCGAACAAGAACACCGCAGCCACAAACAATTCTCTTTTGCCGTGCTCACCACCGCCCAGGACAAATGCCTGGGCTGCGTCCACCTGACTCTGCTACGGCCGTTCCTCATCCGCTACCAGACGCCCGACCATCTGCTCGCTGGCCTGGGCGAAAACAGCGCCATGATCCTCTTCTGGTTTTGCCGCTTTTACCGGGAACAGCCCGTTTCCGACCAGATTCTCCAGGCCTTGCACCAATGGCTGACCGAAGAGTGGGAACTGGACGACTGTTTTTTTCGCGTCCATCCGGCCGATGTCACGGCCGTACATGCCCTGCAAGCCGCCGGTCTACAACGTCGCTTCTCGCTCGATGCGCCCATCATGCCCACACCATATGACTTTTACGGCGATTAAATCTGTGACATCTGTGCAATCTGTGGATTTGTTAAAGGAGAAACCCATGAAACGCTCGCTCCCCTTCACTGCAATGATGGTCTTTGTATCGTTATTGTCCGGTTTTGTCATGGCTGGTGGGGTGAGTCACGGCCGTACCACCCACGCCGCCCCCCTGCTCACCACCTGGTACGTCAACGCCGCCACCGGCAACGACACCAATGATTGCCTCACCCCTGCCACCGCTTGCCTGACTGTCGGCGAAGTCGTTTCCCGCGCCGCCCACGATGATACCATCCAGATTGCCGCTGGCGTCTACGACGAAGAGCTAGACATCTCCCTGCGGCTCACCCTCATCGGCGCAGGCACAGACAGCACCTATCTGGATGGCAACGATGCCCACCGCGTCCTGACCGCATCCAGCAATAATCTGACGCTGGTTGACCTGACCGTGCAAAACGGCCGTACCACCAACGAAAACGGCGGCGGCATCTACAATTTCGGTACCCTCACTCTGCAAAATACCCGGATATTGAGCAACACGGCCGCCGGCGCCAGCAGCGGTGGTGCGGCCATCTTCAACACCGGCGAACTTATCATCCAGAACAGCGAAATCAGCGGCAACACGGCCGGCAGCGTAGGCGGTGGCATTTACAGCTGGACGAACACGGCCGTTACCATCACCCACAGCCTCATTGCCAACAACGAAGGCAATCAGGGTGGCGGCCTATACAGTTTGGGCACGGCCGTCGTCACCAATTCCACCATCCGCGACAACTTCGCCCCCGTTTTGGGCGGCGGGCTGGTCATGTTTAGCGGCAGTGTCTTGTTGGACGGCGTCACCGTCTCCGGCAACCAGAGCGACGGTTACGGCGGCGGCGTCCTCAACGACGGCGGCTCGCTCACCATCAGCAACAGCACCATCAGCGGCAACAGCGCCCCCAACTACGCCGGGCTGGCCAACATCAGCAGTCTGGCGCAAACGGCCGTCCTCAACAGCACCATTGCCCATAACACCACCACCGGCAGCGGTAACCGCTACGGCGTTGCCAATCTGGACAGCGCGGTGATCAGCTTCCAGAACAGCATCATCGCCGCTCACCCCAGCCGCAACTGTGTCAACACCGGCAACTGGACCTCGTTGGGGCACAATCTGTCCGACGACAGCACTTGCAACTTCATCGCCACTGGCGATCTGCAAAACACCCCCGCCTCCCTGGCCCCGCTGGCCGACTACGGCGGCCCTACCGCCACCCACGCCCTCCTGCCCGGCAGCGCGGCCATAGACAGCGCCAACAACACCGCCTGCCCCGCTACCGACCAGCGCGGCATCACCCGCCCCTTTGATGGCAATGGCGACGGCACGGCCGTCTGTGACCGGGGCGCATTTGAAGCCCGCAACCAGTTTACCATCAGCGATGTAACTATTTTAGAGGGGGACAGCGGCACGGTTACGGCCGTATTCACCGCCACCCTCTCCCCCACCAGCACCCAACAAGTGACAGTAGATTATGAAACGGTGGACGGCACGGCCGTAGGCAGTTCCGATTACGTGCCTGATGACGACACCCTCACCTTTGCTCCCGGCCAGAATGAACAAACAATTGCCATCCTCATCAATGGCGACACCGATGACGAACCGGACGAAACCTTCAGCGTTTATCTCTCCAACCCCACCAACGCCGACATTCTGGACGGCCAGGGCACAGCCACCATCATTGACGACGACGGCCTGCCTTCGCTGACTATCGCCGATGTCACCGTAACCGAAGGCAACAGCGGCAGTGCCATCGCCACCTTCACCGTCTCCCTCTCCCCCGCCGACAGCAACCCGGTGACGGTAGATTATGAGACAGTCAACGGCACGGCCGTAGCCAACAGCGACTACACCGCCGCCAGCGGCACGCTCACCTTTGACCCCGGCGAAACCAGCCAGCCTGTGCAAATCACCATTCACGGCGACCAGATTGACGAAGGGGAAAGCGAAACCTTCACCGTGCAACTGAGCAATGCGGTTAATGCCAATCTGGTAGATGATGAAGCGGCCGGCACCATCACCGATGATGACATTTCCAGAGTATCGCTGCTGAATGGCCCGGCGGTTGTGGAGGGAGATAGTGGGATGGTTACGGCCGTGTTCACCGCCTCCCTTGATCTGCCCACCAACTTCCCCGTCACCGTAGACTA
>CAZOPF010000022.1:0-28548 GCA_964581605.1 uncultured Ardenticatenaceae bacterium | reverse complement strand
CGCACCTCTGGAGAAAACCATGACCACCTTACCCGAATTACACAACGCGATGCCCAAACTGTTGCACTTGCTATTGATCGTGGCGGCGGTCACGGCCGTTGCCATTGCCGATGTGTGCCTCAAAAAAGCCGCCGCCGACGGTGGTTGGGTCTTGACCCTGAAAAGCCCCTGGATGATCGCGGCTATCTTGCTCTACCTCTTTCAGATTGTCTTCTTCACCTACCTCTTCAGAGCCGGAAAAGAGTTAAGCCTCGTTGGTAGCCTGCAAACCATTCTCTATGCCTTGATTGTGCTAAGTGCCGGTATCTTCCTCTTTCAGGAATCCCTGAACAAAGTGCAACTGACCGGCGTCCTTCTGGCGCTCATCGGCATCATCCTCATCAACCTGAAGTGAACAGGAGACGACAGATTCCTGACACCATTGAACTGGTCCGCTTTCTGGTGAGGGAAGCGGCCATACTCATTGCCAGCGTTATCGGCAAAGCAAGACCAAATGATAATCATCTTTACCGGAGGATTAAGTAATGTACCCCAAAACTCGACTGCACTCATTTATCTCCCTGATTGTCAGCATATCCCTGCTGCTCCAATTCCTCGTCCCCCTCATCCCCCCCACCCACGCCGCCAGCACCCCCGCACCTGCTCACCTGCTCACCCCGGCATCCTCACCCCCTCACCCCCTCTCCCTCAGCCGCGTACAATCCGCCACCACCGCCGGCAGCACCATCGTCATCAGCTACACCGTCAGCAACAACCTGCCCGCCACCTTGCAGCCGGACATCCCGGAGACGACCCCGCTCACCGACACCGTCGAACTGCTGGCCGCTTACGACCTCAGCGACGACATGAACACCCTGGCTGACCCGGAACTGCAACTGACGCTGACCAACGGCACATTGGTAGACGCCAACGGCGGCACGGTCAACGGCAATACCATCACCTGGCAACTGCCTGACCTGCTGCCCCAGGCCAGCCACCTCGTCACCGTCACCATTGCTGCCCCGCCCACCGCGCCCGATTTTGTAGAACTGGACAATGGCGCGACCGTTTCTGGCACCGTATGGGGTGAAGAGGTATCGGCTGCCGCACGGCCGTCTACCATCATCCCCACTTCCGTCAGCGCCAGCTTCACCCAACCCACCATTGATGCCGACAGCCACGACAGCGACATGCTCTGGGCCACGGCCGTGTACACCCAAGACCCGCTCACCTCTTTCTACCAGGTGCGTGACTTCGCCTATGACCCCTACAAAGGCTCCCTGCGCGGCACACGCGGCACCCTCTGGGGTGAAGCAGGCAATAGCCTGGACCAATCCAGCCTGCTCATCGCCATGCTCCGGAGCGCGGGCATCCCTGCCCGCTACCGCCACGGCAGCCTCAACACCAGCAACGCCCAAACCCTGATCACCAGCATGTTCTCCCCCGCCCAGGGATTGGCCGGTTCCCAACCCGCCACCGAACCTGTTGCCGACCCCCTCAACGACCCCGCCCTGCTGGCGCTCGTGCAAGACCATTGGTGGGTAGAAGCGTACCTGCCCGGCAGCGGCTGGACCAACCTCGACCCCTCCTTCCCCGCTGCCCAACCAGGCGACATCTTCGCCACCCCCGGCAGCAATGACCGCATCGCCGAAATTCCCGACAGCCTGCGCCACAAAGTCGCCTTCAGCCTGGAAGTGGAGCAATACCAGACCTTCCCCGTCGGCGGCACAAATTTAACCACCTTCGTCCCGCTCACCGCCACCTACCGCACCGCCCAACTGGCCAGCAAAGCCCTCATCCTCGGCCATCTGGTAGACTCGAATGTGCCCGGCGGCATGGTCTTTGGCACGGTGCAGCACACCTACACCCCCTATTTGGGCGTCAATGGCGACGACCTGGTGACAACCGGCGAGCCATTCACCGACCTGCTCACCAACTTCCCTCTGGCCACCACCTTTACCACGGCCGAATGGCTCACCTTCACCCTCACCGACCCGGACGGGAACAGCCAGACCTTTACCCGCCCCGTCAAAGATTTGATCGGCCCCGGCACACGCCTGTTGGGTGGCAATTTGAACATCTCGCCATCTGATGACAATGCCCCGTTCATTAGCTTTGCCGATTCCTTTTCGGCTGTCTTCCTGCCCAACCATCTGCGCAACAACAGCTTTGCCCAACGGCAGCAGACCACTTTGCAGCAACAGATGTTCACCCTGGCAACGGCCGTAGACGCCCTGCCCCGCACAGACCTGACTGCTCCAGAAGTGCAAGACCAGGTGGGGGACACGGCCGTCCTCATCGAACAGACCCGCGCCCTCCTCTATGGCCTTTCCGGGCTGGAATTTGCCCGCCAGGCTGACCCGGCAGCGGATGATTTGCAGACCAATTTGGGCGTGAAGCTGTTCTACAACCAGCCACGCATCATCATCATGCAAGGCGTCAGCATCCAGGACGCGGCCACCCGCTCCGTAGATTTGCGCAACACCAACGCCGCCGTGATTGTGGCTCCCGGACGGCCGTTAGCTGCCGCCCGCACCGCCCAATGGGTCAAAGCCGTGGCCGAATCCTACTTTGAAGGGGATGCGCTGCGCCATCCACTCGGCGAGACCCCCGTCACCACCGCCCGCATCTTCGACGAAGCCCAGGCCCAGGGCATCGGCTTCGTCTACGTCAAACCCAACCAGTTGGATTTGCTTGACCTTTATCTGCCCGACCCCAACGCCTACGGCTACGCCGCCGCCGCCCTCATTGCCGGCAAAGAAGTGCTGATCCCCCAGTCACCCGTCCTCATTGATGGCGAACCCCGTTTAGGCTGGTGGGAGATTGATCCCGTGACGGGCACGGCCGTCAGCGTCCTCGACGACGGTACACACGGCGCACTGATGGAATATGCTGAAATGATCGCCGAAATTGCTCAGGAAGTATGGGAGGTCTGGGATGATTTTGGCCAATCGGTATATCAGTTGTGGTTTGACTGCATCGTGGACAACGTAGTCCCCGCCCTGCAAGGCAATCCCGGCGCCGGTTCCGGCGCAGCTTGCCTGGACGATTGGGAACCGCCCGACCCGACTTTGCGCGGCGGTTATACCCCCCCCTGGTTCTACCTGCCCGCCCCGCTTTGCCCCATTGACAACTGCGGCCTGGAACAATACCTGATTGCCGGTTACGACCACGCGGCCATCCCATTGCCGCAGATGCCCTTCGGTTATCAGGCTGACCGGCTGACGCCCACCGAGTATGCCGGGCAGGTCATCCCCGTCACCGGCAGCGGCGGCACACCCGCCTTTACACTGACCGCTTCGGGCGCAGGCACGGCCGTTCCCCTCTCTGTTTACAGCCTGGACATCAACGCCCAGGCCAACTTCAACGGCCAACTGGACGTATGGACGTATGTGCCTGAGGGTTGGAGTGTCGGTTTCACCGATACCGATCTGGTGCAGATTGTGGCCCCGGCAGGCACGGCCGTTGGCGATTACACCATCACCATCGTCGGCCAATCCCGCCAAAACCGCGCCCTGATTGAGACCATCGAACACACCATCACCGTGCCCACCCAGCAGGCCATTGACCTGAGCTACGCGGTGGAAGAAAACATCACCATCCCGGTGGTGGCTGGCAGCACGGCCGTCTCCAATGAAACAAACGACGGCGAAGGCGAAATGCCCGACTCCGCTTACCGGCTCTCTCTGCACAACCAGAGCAGCGTCACCAAAACGCTCACGCTGGACGTGACTGGCGCGCCGGCCGGTTGGGTCATTTTGAACGGCCATGAACAAACATCCGCTGTTGTCACCCTGCCGCCGTTCCACCGCACCCGCGTGGGTTTGTACGTTGCGCCCCCCACACGGCCGTCGCCCGGCACCAGCTTCACCCTCAACGTCACCGCCACAGACGGCGGCAGCCTGAACGACAGCGTATCCATCCCCTGGACAATGCCTGGCCAGGCGCACAACCATTTGCTCATCAGCCCGCCCGTCCTCTACCTGACGGCCAACAGCAGCAGCCAGCCCATTGAACTGAGCATGACCAACGTCGGCAACAGTTCCGGCAGCTTCCCCATCACCCCCACCCTGCCCGTCGCTGGCTGGTCAATCGCCAATCTCCAATCGCCAATCTCCCTGAACGTGGATGAGACGAACGAGCAAACGCTCACCCTGAACGTCACCACCGCCGAAGTGGGCCGCCGCTACCCGCTCTGGTTTGCCTCCACCGCGCCGGGCAGCTATACCCAATACGCCCAGGCCGAAGTGCAAATCGTCAGCCCACTCACCGGGCCGGTGTATGAGGCGGCCGATAGCTGCAATCTGGGCAGCGAAGCCCTTTCCAGCGCCTTGCAATCGCTGGCGCTGGCGATGAGTACGCTGGAAGCAAGTTGTGCCGATGGCAGTTGTGATCTGGCGCAGCGCGATGCCACCGTCACGGCCGCGCAAAGCGTCGTCAGTTATGCCCGCTCGGCCAGCACCTTGCTCACGGCCGAGGATGCCATCGAAACGGCCGCTGCCGCCCTGTCCACGCACACCACTCCCACCACCATCCTGGCCGACCTGGGCGACATCAGCACGGCCGTGTCCACCCTCAGCGATGAACTGTGCGCTATCGAAGCGTACCGGCCCGATGCCCGCTTCACCCCCTATCTGGACGCCATCTTGCTCGGCGACACGGCCACGCTTACCCTCACCGTAGAAAACCGGGGCAACCTGGCCACCACCTACGCCGTCACCGTCACCACCCCCACCGGCGACCAGACCTTCAGCCCCACGCTTGATCCCGGCGACACGGCCGTGCTGCCCATCGCCACCACCCCCACCAACCTGGGCAGCTATGATCTCACCGCCACCGTCGTAGCCCAGGCTTCCAGCCTGGCGGCCGACACGGCCATCGCCCGCCTCAACGTGGTGGACAAATTTGTGCAGGTCACGGCCGTAGCCGCCAACCCACCCTTCGTGGAAACCGGCACCAGCAGCACCGACCTCAGCGTCACCGTCGCCAATGTCGCCGGCATCCGCCAGTCCCTCATCGCCCACACCGAAATCCTGGCCCCCGGCGGCACAGTGCAATGGAGCGCGGACATCCCCGTCACCCTGCTCATCGGCAACCCCCGCGCCTACGACCTGGACACCGTCAACACCTCTGGCTGGGCGGCCGGCGTGTATACCATTACTGTGGAGTTACAAACCCCGGTGTACGGGCGAGGCAGTTGGGAGACCCCGATGTCTTGTACCCAAAACGCTGCGCCCAACTGCCTCGCCCCTACGGATGCAATACCTGATGGTTCCGGCATCGGCTATCTCGGTGTCGGGCAAGGGTTAGGCGTCGCCCACAGCGTCAGCCCGCTCATTGTGCCCACCGGCGACGTGACCGTCACCACCATCATCACCACCGAACTGCTCGGCGAAACCATCCTGCCACCGACTTCCACACAGACGTTGTATCCCTGGACGCAACGGCCGTTGCTCAGTGGGCAGTTAGCAGTGAACAGTGAGCAGTTAACAGTGAGCAGTGAGCAGTTAACAGTGAGCAGTGAGCAGTCATTACTTGGGGGGTGGTTTGCATCTGTCACTGTGGCCGAACCCGAACCGATGACCGATTACCGATTACCGGGTACTGACGGCCAGGACATCATCCAACCGATCACCGATGAACCCATCACCTCATCACCCCCTCACCTGCTCACCCCCTCAACAACCTGGGCCATCACGCGCACGGAGAACAGCGACACGGCCGTGACCTACACCGGCACCTGGACTAGCTTCAACGACATCATGCCCAGCGGCGGCAGCTACCATCGCTCCAGCACCACCGGCAGCACCGCCAGCTTCAGCTTCAGCGGCACCTGGGCCGCCGTCGGCTTCTACACTTCCGGGCAGAGCGGCTACGCCGAAATTTTCATAGATGGCGTCAGCCAGGGCACGGTAGACCTCTACAGCCGTTACGCCGACGTCAAGCGCGTCACATATGACAACCTGTCCAATGCCGCCCACACCATCACCGTCAGCGTCACCGGCACACAAAACCCATACAGCACCAACACCCGCGTCAGCCTGGACTACTTCGACACCTGGGACGGCACGACCATGCCTGACGGCGCGTATGAACAAGACCACGTGCGCGTCTGGCGCAGCAGCAGTTGGACGAATCAGAATGATCCCAACGCCAGCGGCGGCAGTTACTTCCGCAACGGCCAGAGCGCCTGGTTCCCCTTCACCGGCGACTCCATCACTTTCCAGGCCATGATCTACGGCAGCTCCGAAAAAATCGCCCTTTACACCGACGACGACTTCCGGGGTTATTATGAACTAAGCGACTTCACCGTTCACACCCATACCATCACCTTCGACGGGTTGGGCGCAGGGCCGCACGTCCTCACCGTGCGCGCCTTCCGTGGCGCGGCCACAATGGATTTGTTCACCGTGCCCGCCACCGAACCGGCCACACCACCGCCCACCATCGGCAGCTTCCACCGCTACGAAGAAAATGACGCCCCCATCCTGTACAACGGCGTCCTCTTCCCGCAAACCGCCTCCACCTGGAGCAGTGAGTTTAACGACGCCGTTAGCGACCATTACGCCTTCGCCTCTGGCAATCCTGGCGATACGATCAGCTTCGCCTTTAGCGGCGCCAGCGTGGGCGTCGGCTTCTATGGTTCCACCCAGAGTGGCTACGCTGAAATTTTCATAGATGGCGTCAGCCAGGGCATCGTAGATACCTATCGTCGCGAACCATCCCCCGCCTCTGTTTATTACCACAGCCTGTCCGGCGGCAGCCACACCCTGACCATCAACGTCCTGGGGCAGAAAAACCCGTTTGCCAGCAATGATCTGGTCTACCTGGATTATATTGATGTATGGGACGGCACACCCTTGCCCGACGGCACGTTTGAGGAATTGGATGATCGCCTCCAGCGCAGCTACCGCTGGTCATTAGAAAGCAACGCCCAGGCCAGCGGCGGCCAATACCTGCAAGACGCCATCACTGGTCAGGCCAATGCCTGGTTCCCCTTCACCGGCGATTCTGTTACCTTCCGCACCATCGCCAATAACCAGGGCAGCCAGTGGACAAAGGTGCTGTTAGATGGCCAGCCGCTCGCCGAAATCAACCTGTATAACGATACCGTTGTCAGCCGCACTTACTCCTTCAACAATCTCGGCCCCGGCCTGCATGTCCTGCAATTGGAACGGTATTATGGCGAACTGACCGTAGACGCCTTCACCACACCGGGCAGCCCGCCTTTCTACCAGACTCCCGTCTATACCGGCGTTGTCCGCTACGAACAGGATGACCCGGCGCTGGTTTATAACGGGGTGGCGGCTTATAACCAACGGCCGCAAAGCTGGAGCGAGGAGTACCAATGGGATTCCAGCAATGGCTATTCCGCCCTCTCCACCACCGCCAATGATACGGTGAGTCTGACGTTTGACGGCCGTTGGGCCAGCGTCGGCTTCTTCACCAACCAATACGGCGGGCAGGCGGAAATCTTCGTGGATGGCGTCAGCTACGGCACGGTGGGTACCTACAGCGCCAATTCCGGCGTAAAGAGCTTCCCCGTCACCGGCCTGCTCACCGGCACACACACCATCAGCGTCACCGTCCTGGGCATTCCCGACCCACCCAGCCCGCAAAGCCGCATCTACCTGGATTACATTGATGTCTGGGACGGCCAACCCATGCCCGACGAGATAGTGAATGCCAGCCAGGTGGAACTGAACGGCCGTATCCACACCAGCGACCTGCTCAACACCGTCAGCCACCCCAACGGCATCAACGGCGACTACATCGTCAACGGCGCGGGCAACTACCCCGGCAACCTCTGGTACGCCTTCACCGGCGACAGCTTCACCTTCTACGGCTTCAGCCACAACGTGGGCACCCCATTGATGGATGTGTATGTAGACGGGCAGTTTGTGCAAACGGTTGACCTGACCTACCCCTTCTCGCTGCAACCCATCGCCCACCACTTCAGCGGCTTTGGCCAAGGGGCGCACGTTGTGTACATAGACCAGAACAACGCCATGCGCGTAGACGCCTTCGCCAGCAACCAGCCACCTTTGGCCTACCAGCCGCTGGCCGAATGGTGGGAGAGCGACCGCACCGGCGGCGCGTCCTGGTGGGGCGGCGTTCATTCCGCCCTGGCTACCGGCGACCTGGACGGCGACGGCAGCGTGGAAATCGCCCTCACCGCCAGCCACCTGGGGCCAAACGGCGAACTATTTGTGCTGCGCGGCGACGGGCAAGACGCGGGCAACGGCGACCCCATCATCTGGAGCGTGGCCTACAACATCTTCAACGGCTTTGAACACGTCGGCGGCGTGGCTATTGCCGAACTGGACGGGCAGCCCGGCGCGGAAATCGTCACCGTCAACACATTGGGCGTTTACGCCTATCACCACGATGGCACCGCCTACTGGTCTACTAACGCCGTCGTCTCCAACCGCTTTTATGGCACACCCAGCGTTGGCAATCTGGACTTAGACCCGGAACCGGAAATTGCCATCAACCTGCATACCAATCTGGTGGTGTTTGAACATGATGGCACGGTTGCCTGGCAAACGGCCGATACCGACAGTTGGGGCATCCCCGTGCTGGCCGACCTGACCGGCGATGGGCTGCTGGACATCCTGGTACACGATTACAACGACACGCTCACTCTGTATGATTACAACCTGGGCACGCCACAAATCGTGTGGACATTCGTCTTCACCAATCCCCTCCACGCTTATGGCGCACCCGCCGTCGCCGACCTGGACAATGACGGCCTGCCGGAAGCGGTGATAGCCTCTGAAACCCTGCTCTTTGCCTTCAACGGCGCAGACGGCTCGGTGCAATGGACGGCCCCGCTCGATCCCGGCCGTACCGGTGGCGTCAACATCGCTGACATTGACGGCGACGGGGCAGTGGAGATTATCGCCTCTTCCCTCTTCAACGGCGGCACACTCTACGCTTTTGAAGCGGACGGTTCGCTGATCTGGACGACACCCGCGCCAGACAGTTCCCCACTGAACACTTCCGCCGCCGACCTGGACGGTGATGGCGCGTTTGAAATTTTGTGGAATGGGGACGGGCAGGGCTTCACGATTTACGACGGCCGTACCGGGAACATCCTCTTCAACGAACCGCTGGCCTACTCCGCCACCGGCACCGACGTGCCCGTGCCCGCCGATGTAGATGGCGACGGTTACGCCGAAATCATCGTGCCCACGCATGGCGGCATCCGCGTCTTTGGGTTTGATGGCGTCTGGGGGCCGGCGCGGCCGTTGTGGCACCAGCTCAACTACAGCATCACCAACATTGAAGACAACCTGACCGTGCCCTTCAGCGAGGTACCGAGTTGGGAGACACACAACACCTACCGCACCCAGACGGAACTCGTCCACCCGCTGCCCAATTACAGCGTGAACCTGACGCACACGGCGGCCATTACCGGCGTGGCTGTGCTGCCCGGCAGCTTCAACGTGCCACCGACAAGCAGCGCCGACCCGACCTATGGCTGGGATTACAGCCAGAACTGGACTGCGCCCGCCGTCACCCGCACCTTCCAAAGCCTGGTGACGGGCTTGCAGGCTGGCGAAGTGCGTAAAATCGCTGAGGGGACGCAGGTGGCCTATACCCTTTCCGGTGGTTCCAACTATCTAACGCTGCCGCCGCTTTACATCACGGCTGCCCGGCTGGCCGCCCTGGAGCCACCGCTGCACACCAGACCGGCGGGCGGTACGGCCGTCTACACCCTCTCCCTCACCAATCTGGCGGCCGTCCCGGACAACTACGCCCTCGCCGTCAGCGGGCCGCTGGCCGACTGGACAACCGCCCCTGCCAGCGTACCTGTCCCGGCCAACAGCACGATTGTTGTGCCGCTGACCGTGACCATTCCGGCTACGGCCGTGCCCGACACTTTGCCCCTGCTGGTCAATGTGGACAATGGCAGTGGCGATGAGGATGTGGCTGCCGAATTGACCATTACTGATGGCGTGGATGTGACCATCCATCCGGCCTCACAAACGGCGGCAGTGGGTGAAACGGCCGCCTACACCCTCACCATCGCCAACCTGGAAGCGGCCGACCAGAGCTACACCGTTACCGCGTCCGGGCTGGCCGACGTGACCCTGCCCGGCAGCTTCTTTGTCCCGGCCGGACAATCAGCCGATTTCCCCTTTACCGCCAGCGCGGACGAAGCAGGGCCACGGCCGTTCACCTTAGCTGTGGTTGCCATTGCCAGCGGTGCAGCCGACAATGCCGACGCCATCCTGGAAGTCACGGCCGTGCCCGCTGTTGACCTCTCTCTGGCCCCTGATCCCGCTGTGACGGGGCCGGGCAGCACGGCCGTGCTCACCCTCACCGTCACGAATAGCGGCAGCTTGCAAGAGACGTTTGATCTGGACGTAACTGTGCCTGCCGGGTGGGAAGTGGCCTTGCTGGACAATGGGCAACCAGTGAGCAGCGTCACCCTGCCGCCTTACTACATGAACAGCCGCGCCCTGACGCTGCTGCTGACGTCGCCGGTAGGGGCCGCGTTGGGTAATTATGACGTGACGGCCACGGCCGTTGGCCAGAATTACCCGGCCGCCACTGCCGACGTGACCGGGGTGGTGCAGGTGGGCAACCGGGGGGTGCAGATCAGCATCCTCTCCGGGCCGACGAGTGTGGATCCGCGAGCTACGGCCGTATGGCAGGTGGAAGTACGCAATACCGGTCTGGTGGCCGACACCTTCGACTTGCAGGTAGCGGGCGTACTGGCCACGGTAGCGACCTTTGCCAGTAATACGGTGACGCTTAACCCCGGCCAGGCGCAAACCATTGCCCTGACGGCCGATGACATGGAGCCACTGCTGCCGGGCACGGTGGATCTGGTGGTGGCGGCCCAGTCACAAACAGAAAGCGCCATCATCAGCCAGGACACCCGGCCGGTGACGATCCTGCCGTATGAAGCGGTGACGGTAGAACTGACGCCCGCCAGCCAGACTGTGCCCTCCGGCACGCTGACCGCCTCTTTCACGCTCATTGTGACCAACACGGGTAATGTGGTCACAACCTACAGTTTCCAGAGCAGCGTACCGGGGGCCAGCAGCCAGGTGGAACTGCCCGACCTGCCCTTGCCCGCGCACAGCACCGCCAGCCTGCTGCTGACGGTGACGGCGACGGGTGGTGGGACGTATGTGGTGACGGGTACGGCCGTGTCCGCCAACAACACCACCGCCAGCGACACCGCCACCCTCATCATCCCCGGCGAGCCACCCCCGCCGCCGGATAATCTGGTGATCTATCTGCCGATTGTGGTACGGCCGTAGACGAGAAGACCCGAAGGGTTTCCAAAACCCTTCAGGTCTTTTGCTCTATACAGTAAAGATGATATGGTTCTTGAACTGGCAGTAGCAGCCAGGGCAGCAAAGATTGTTACTTTCAATTTGACGGACTTTAATGGAATTGGGCAATTTGGAATCAGGGCTATAAAACCAGGAGGCATTCTCAGGTAAATAGGAGAAGTTAAATGACACCACTAACCATTCATCTACCAGTTTCTTCTACTGACGTGGTGTTTAATGCTTTTGACAGCCCCTATGCGCCGTGTTATACTCCCCCTTCGAGTTTAGGCCAGCAAGAAGGGTATGGAAATTGGTCATTATAAGAGGAATAAATCCTCCTGCGGGTATACTCATGGAGGGATGGCAGAGTGGACGATTGCGACGGTCTTGAAAACCGTAGTGGGTTTCGGCTCACCGGGGGTTCGAATCCCTCTCCCTCCGCCAGGGCGAACGTTTCAAACAGTACAGAGACATCTCACATCAGTTGGGGAGGTGCCGGAGTGGTCTATCGGGGCCGCCTGCTAAGCGGTTGACGGTCTAAAAGCCGTTCAAGGGTTCGAATCCCTTCCTCCCCGCCTATATTCAAGAGTAATCACAAGAGATAGACCAGATATCGGATTGATTTGCGCCCTTAGCTCAGTGGATTAGAGCGTCTGGCTACGAACCAGAAGGTCGGGAGTTCGAATCTCTCAGGGCGTACTGTATGGTAGGTGGAGAAATACAAGTGTATCTTCCCTACACAAAAGTTGGAAGTGGTAGTCAAACAAAGGCTACGTTTATATTTGGAGGTTAAGGACATTGGCTAATACAGAATCTGCAAAGAAGCGGATACGGCAAACTAAAAAACGGACCACGCGCAACCGCCAATATCGGGCGTCAGCTCGTACTTATATCAAGAAAGCGCAACGCCTGATGGCGGAAGGTAATTTTGAAGAGGCGGAACTGGCAGCAAAGCAGGCTTACCAAACCTTGGATAAGGCGGCTCGTAAAAACGTTTTACATCCCCGTAATGCAGCCCGGCGTAAAGGTCGTTTGATGGCAGCGTTAGCAGCAGCACAACAACCACAAAGCTAACGGCCGTATACTCTCATCGGATAATCAAAAACACCACCTTATGGGTGGTGTTTTTATTTGCCGTTGTTTTTGGCAAATGAGGGGTGGCAAAAGATGTACCCTTTACTACGTACCGTCTTCAAAATGATAGGATGGGCAGGGTCATATTCAATCAGTTCGCGCATCCAGCGTATATGCACATCCAGTGTACGTGTATCACCAATATAATCAGTATTCCACACATTCTGCATAAGCTGACGGCGACTAATAATTTCATTGGGATGGCGGATAAACTCTTCCAATAAAAGTGTAAGTTTTGGAGTAAGCTGACTTTCCCCTTGTCCGTTAACTTCGACAGAACGTTTGGTGCGATAGAGGCAGACTGAACCGTAACGGACAATCTCCTCTTTTATCTCGTCTGCTGGCAACAAGGCGCGAATTCGATTGAGCAATTTGCGGGGGGTAAACGGCCGCTGCATAAACACATCTGCCTCGGCGGAATGATCTAATTCTTGCTGCTCAGATCGAATGTGAATGATAGGTATTGATTCGGTAGTTTGCCGTAATCGCCTGCATATACGCGCACCATTTGAGCGCATGAATGAGGCATCAAACACAACAAGATGTATTGGAAATTTACCAATAGTGGATAAAGCAGTGGCACCTGAGCGGACAACATACACCTGATAACCGGCCTTTTCCAGGGCAGGTATAAAAGAATGTTCACCTGCCTTTCCTTCCACTATCAGGATCGCCGCCATCATAAAATTACCTCTCTATGTCAATGGGTAGTCTTGCCATTATAGAGGCAAACATGATGTATGCAAGGTCAAAAAGGTCATGTTTTAGTGGCTATTTGTTGGCGGATGGGGCAAAAAAGAGCCAGAGGCAAAATATCCCCTGGCTCAGATAAGGTGCGGGTTTATGCAAGATTTCAGGCCGTGATGTGTGATCCATGCCTGAGACCATTGACTACATTGAATAGTTCATCTGGCGAGAATGGCTTTGGCAATGTGGCATCAGAAATGGCCCGCAAGCCTGAAACGATGGGATTGTTCTCTGGCCCACTCGAAATAGCAACAATGGGAATAGCCTGGGTGTCTGAGGAAGCACGTAACTTCTGTGCTACTTCAAAACCGTTCATGTTGGGCATTTCTGCATCTAGCAGAATGAGGTCGGGCCTATTTTTTTGGGCTAACTCCATGCCCTCTATACCATCTTCTGCCTGCAATACTTTGATGTGTGAAAAACTGTAGGCGAGAAAATCAGATATTACCATTCTCACGGCCGTGTTATCATCTACTACTAAAACAACTTGCATCTTTTGGGACTCCTTCATGAATCTTCTGCTTTGGGGCATTGGTGGTTAAAACCACTCAGCGAACTTCCTCTGCCCAATTTATCTTCCACAACCTCACTTGCCTGTCAAATGGGAAAGTGATGGCTCAATTAAAGCGTGAAAGACGGCAGTTGCCTGTCAGAAATTCCGCAAGGATCACGAAAAGAACCATACAAAGTGAGTGTTCGGTGAGAACGACCCATGAGTAAATTATTTCACATTTTTGGGGCGAGGATTTGGCGCAACAAGGGGGCCATTTTCTGCATAGCCTGACCCCGATGGCTTATCAGGTGCTTTTCCGCAGAGCTGAGTTGAGACATGGTCTGATTCCGGTCAGGCAGAAAAAATATGGGATCATAGCCAAAACCACTATCACCAGTTGGCACCCGGGCGATGAGCCCTTCACAAACACCTTCTGTCTCAGCCAGCACGCGGCCGTTCTCATCTGCTACAACAATCACACAGCGAAACCGGGCAGTACGTTCTGGCTCTGGCACATTTGCTAACTGCTGCAATACCAATTGATACCGCGCCTCAGGTGTTGGCATACCACCGTATCGTGCAGAATAAACACCTGGCGCACCCGCCAGCACATCAATTTCTAATCCAGAATCATCTGCCAATGTCAACAAACCAGCTATCTGGGCATACACTGTAGCTTTCAAGATGGCATTTTCCTGATATGTAACGCCCGTTTCTGGCACATCGTGAGTTATCCCTACATCGTCAAGCCCCAGCCAGCTTATAGCCATATCCTGCATCATCTCCGCGAATTCCACCACTTTGCCCCTATTGTGGCTTGCCACTAACAATTTCTTCTCCGGTATCATTTATTATTTATCCCTTGATGAGCTTTTTTCAGTATTTATTTTCCCTATGCTATACTCGCCAGCCTATTCTATCGCAAATGGAGAGCATATCATGGAGAAGCAGTTCTCGTCTCGTCTCCGCTTCAACCTCGGTTTCCTGCTCGAAGCTTCGTTGGGCACCAGCCGTACCATAGAACTGGTCTACCCTACCATTCAGATAGCGGCCGATTTAACGCTGACCCCGCTAACCGGCACATTTGTCGTCACGCGCACTGGCGAAGGCATTTATGCAAGTGGTTTGCTTAAATCAAAACTAGATATTATGTGTGTGCGGTGCCTGGGAGATGGGCAAATAGAAGCCTTCCTGCAAATTGATGACCTGTTTTATTATCCTCCGTCAACAGCCCCTGAGGGTGAGTTTGTGGTTGGCGAAGATGGGTTTATTGACCTTTCTTCCCTGGTTCGTGAACTGGCTTTGTTGGAGATGCCGATTCAACCTATTTGCAAACCAGATTGCCTGGGTTTGTGTGTGGAATGTGGGCAAAACCTTAATGAGGGGCCTTGTGGTTGTGAGATTGAGAATGTTGATCCCCGATTGCTAGTCTTGCGTGAGCTATTAGATGAATAGTGCAAAATTGGGGATCATCCATCTCGTTTCTCCAGTCTTGGGACAAAATTATGTTTTATGATCAGGCTAAAATATATGTGCGCAGTGGTAATGGTGGAGACGGTATGATCGGTTTCCGCCGTGAAGCGCATGTGCCGTTGGGTGGCCCGGATGGGGGTGATGGGGGACATGGTGGCGATATTGTCTTTGTGGGCAATCGGCATATGGGCACGTTGGCGGCGTTTCATAAAAAAGTGCATTATCGGGCCGGACATGGAGTACATGGGAATACAAAGAATCGGCATGGTAAAAATGGGGAGACTCTGCGTATTGAAATTCCGGTCGGTACGCTGGTTCGCCATGCAGATACTGGGGAATTGCTGGCGGATATAGTGGATGAAGGGCAGGAAGTGATGATCTTGCCAGGCGGCCGTGGCGGGCGGGGGAATGCGCGTTTTGTTTCCAGTGTAAACCGGGCACCGCGCCTGGCGGAACGGGGAGAACCAGGGCAGGAATTGTGGTTGATGTTGGAGCTGAAGTTGATTGCGGAGGTGGGTATTGTTGGTAAGCCAAATGCCGGAAAATCTACTTTGTTGGCGGCCGTAAGCGAAGCCCGCCCTAAAATTGGTGACTACCCCTTCACGACTTTGCAGCCCCAATTGGGCGTAGTAATGTTGGACGATTTTGGAACGATGGTGGTGGCCGATATCCCTGGCCTGATTGAAGGTGCGGCCGAAGGCGTGGGTTTAGGGCATGATTTTTTGCGGCATATTGAACGGACGCGGGTGCTGATCCATTTGCTGGATGGCAGTGCCAGAGAACCATTAACAGATTGGGTGATGATTAACCAGGAATTGGCTTTGTATAATGCAGCGCTGGAAGAACGGCCGCAACTGGTTGTACTGAACAAAATGGATTTGCCCGATGCCGTAGCCTGGGAGCCGATTTTGCGAGAGGAAATTGAGAAAGCAGGCTATCCATTTTGTGCTATTTCGGCCGTGACCGGGCAGGGTGTGCGGCCAATGTTACACAAGCTAAAGAAGATGTTAGATGGGGCCCCCGCCCCTGTGCAGATGCTGCCCAATGAAATCATCATTACGCCGAGTGAGGAGGCTGCGTTTACTGTTGAGCGAGAAGGAGATGGCTGGCGAGTGCGCGGCCGTCAGATTGAGCGAGTAGCTGCCATGACTTATTTTGAGTTTGATGCCACCTTGTTGCATTTTCAAGCAATTTTGGAGCGGATGGGTATTTCTGCAGCACTCACACAAGCAGGCGTGCAAGTGGGCGATACGGTACATATTGGCGATGAAGTATTGGAGTGGGGAGAGTGACACTGATAGGATAATCGCCCGATCTCTTTATCTTCCGTTACGCAATTGCCCAATGCCTGCTCTCTCCGTCATCATCATCAACTACAACACCTGCCAGCTTTTGGATGATTGTCTGGCGTCGGTAGTCACGGCCGTGCCCCCATCTGGCGGACTGGAAATCATCGTTGTAGACAATGCTTCCGCCGATGGAAGTGTGGCGATGGTGCAGCAAAAATATACGGCCGTGCAGGTAGTCCCACTGCCCCAAAATGTTGGTTTTTCGGCCGGGAACAACCGGGGATTAAACATTGCCACCGGCCAATACGTCCTTTTCCTCAACTCCGACACAAGAATCAGCCCGGAGGCATTAACTAAACCACTGGCCTATTTGCAGACACATCCCACTGTGGGCGCCTTGACCGTAAGACTGATCTACCCTGACGGCCAGCGCGATCCAGACAACCATCGCGGCTTTCCCACCCCCTGGAACGCTTTTTGCCACTTCACCGGCCTGGGCAAATTATTCCCCCATCATCCCCGCTTTAACGGCTACCTTCAAAGCTATGCTAACTTTGAGGAAACGCATCCAGTAGAAGTGATTGCCGGATCGTTTATGATGATGCCGATGGCTCTTTGCCACCAATTGGGTGGCTGGGACGAAACATACTTTTTTTATGGCGAGGATATTGATTTTTGTTACCGTATCTGGCAGGCAGGCTATGAAATCGTTTATTATCCCCATGTGGATGTGTTGCATTACAAAGGGGCCAGTTCGGGCCTGCGCAAAGAGTCAGCAGAAATTGCCCGGCCTCCCAAAGAGACACGAGTGCGCGTAGCGAAGGAATCGGTGCGGGCGATGAAGATTTTCTACCAGAAGTTTTACCGGGCACAATATCCGGCTTGGGTCACGGCCGTCATCCTGGCCGGTATTCAACTGCGAGGCTGGTTCCGCATTGTAAAACATCAGATCAGGTAGGATAAGGATTTGCTGGTGGCTGGTGCAGGCAACCAGCAATCACGATACAGGAGGTTAACATGATTTCACACCCAATTTCCCGACTGATGGTTGGATTTGTAGGGGCGATGGTTTTGTTAACGGCCGTCCTCCACCTTCTCCTCGCCCAATCACCAAACCAACGGCAGGGCAGCCCCTTGTTTGGGTATGGTTTTAATGTAGCGGAATGGGATGTGGCCCAATTGCAGGCGATGGGTTTTAACTGGATGAAAGTCTTTAACGGCCCTGGCGGCCCCTTGCCCGTCAACACATTGCTGCGTATTGAAGCTAACGTGACTGACTTCAACAATCTAAACGCTTTTGGGAATGATGTGGCCCAGTTAGCCCAACAGCAGGCGGGTTTTGTAGATGCCTACGAAATTGGCAATGAACCCAACCTGGATGCCAGTTATGGGTGGGCGGCTCCCCCGGTGGCGGCCGATTATGCGGCCGTGTTGTGTGAGGCTTACGGCCGTATCAAGGCTGTAGACCCGAATGCTTTAGTCATCTCCGCCGGCCTGGCCCCTACCGGCCGGGTGCAGGGCAACTGGAACGGACACCCTGGTCATAACGGCCTCTACCAGGACGAACGAGAGTTTTTCCTGGAATTCGTAGCCGCTGGTGGCGGTGATTGTCTGGATGGGGTGGGCTATCATCCCTATGGTTACAGTGCTGATTATGATGCTGCGCCCGATATACCTTCAGCCGATCCAACCCAAAATTGTGCCAATGGTTTTTGTTTTCGCGGCGTGGAAAAGATGTATGAGCTAATGCAGGCAAATGGCCTGGGCAGCAAAAAGATGTGGGCCACAGAGTTTGGCTGGATTACACAACCACCTGACCATTGCCTGACTGATCCCAGTTGGCAGGGCCGCCTGTGGCAAATTGTGTCTGAAGAAAAGCAGGCGGAAAATCTGGTGGGGGCATTTGAGTACGCCACCTCCAACTGGCCCTGGATGGAAGCGATGTTTGTCTTCAACCTGAACTTTAACCAGGCAGACTATTACCCAGAGTGTGAACAAATGCGGTTTTATAGCGTGATGGAACGGCCGGCCGCGCAGGCACTCACCGATATGCCCAAAGTTTCTCCACCGACTGGCGGCGTTCTGGAAGTCAGCCCCCTGGTGTTGACGATGATCATCACGCCCGGACAACTACCTTTAACGAGTACGGCCGTCCTCCATCTCCACAACAGCGGCGTTACCACACTCAACTACACCATAACGGCCGTTGCCACCACACCTTTATCACTCACCTTACCCACCACACCAGGTGGCGTTTTAGCGGGCGGGGCGCAGGCAACCATGCCCGTTCATCTGGCGTTGCCCGCGCAGCCAACAGGTGTATACACTGGCACATTGACTGCCTTCTCCGAATCACCAGGGCTGTCCACTACCCAAACCATCCCGGTGCAAGTGTATGTGTGGCAGGCGATCCATCGGGTCTATTTGCCGCTCATCGCCCGTAATTGAGTAATGGAGTAAGAGAGTAATTGGGATTGTCAATTACACAATTACCCAATTACTTACTTGCCAGGATTTGCACAGTTTGCCCAAAGACAAGCGGTTAAACTGTGCCCAAAATAAGCCCATGTCGTTCAATTGGTTAAATGAATTTCACCGGGAAATGGAAAAACCGGACAATTATGCCGCGAAAACATTGGCGCAATATCGGCTGGGTATAAAAGCCAAAGGCTCCATCATGGGGGTGCGTATTGAAATAGACCGGGAAGGTTGTGAGGCCTGTCAACAGTTGGATGAGACGGCCGTATACCATCCTGATGATGCCCCCCATCTGCCCTTAGCTGCCTGCACCAAAGGCCGCCGCTGCGGCTGTGTCTACCGGCCAGTGATGAACTATGAGTGATACGTGGCACTCGCACACCTCACGCATCACCTTTCACGATGACTTTGTACCCTCCCACCTACTCCTTAGCCCTGGAAGATTTCCAGCGGGCCCGCCGGAAAGCAGCCATGGAACAACTGCTGGCTCGTTTTTCCGGCCGCTCGACCGATCTGTTATCCTATGAAGAGTTGCGCCAGCAGTTGCGCGTAGTTAACCAGACGCCACGCGGTTTGCAAGAAATCCCCCTGGATAAAATTGTAGGTAGCGTAGGGCGATACAAAGATTTCAACCGTTCCTTTCTCCCCCTGCAAGATAGCATCGAACACCGTTGGGCAAAAGTGAAAACGGCCGTCCACGATCTCACTGGCGTTCCCCCCATTGAAGTATACCAGGTAGGCGATGCTTACTTCGTAATTGATGGCAACCATCGTGTCTCTGTAGCACGAGAGATGGGGTTGCCGACTATATCAGCTTATGTGACCGAAGTAAAAACTCGCGTTCCTCTGGCAGCCGACGACAATCCGGATGAGATTATTAGCAAAGCCCGCTATGCGGAATTCCTGGAACAGACAAACCTGGACAAAATCCGCCCAGAAGCCGATTTGCTGATGACTTTTACAGGTCAATATCGCCTCATTTTGGAGCATGTGGCCGTGCATCGCCACTACTTAGGGCTGGAGCAGCAGCGGTTTATTTCTGAAGAAGAGGCGGTTGCCAGTTGGTATGACAATGTGTATGTGCCGGTTATTCAGATTGTGCGTGAGCAGGGTGTTTTGCGTTATTTTCCCAACCGTACAGAGGCAGATATATATGTGCTGCTGGCTGAACATCGGGCGGAGTTAGCAGAGGCATTGGGCTGGGAAGTGTCGCCCGAAACGGCCGTAACTCAACTCTCCAAAGAAAAACGTTCCCCTATCCAGACCTTGCTGGAGGCAGTGGTCCCGGCAGAATTGGGCAGCGGGCCACCGCCTGGCATGTGGCGAGCAGAGCTGGTAAATAAACGGCCGTCGGGCCACCTTTTTGACGATATGCTCATACCCATGGGAACCAACCTGGCCGATTGGCGGGCGTTGGATATGGGGATTGGTATTGCCCAGTTGGGTCAAAGTCGTTTGTTAGGTCTGCATGTGTTGGACGAAGCCAATCCGCCCGCAGAAGCGATGCCGCCAGACGCCATTCGCGCCGAATTTGAACAACGCTGTGCCGCCGCTGGTGTACAGGCTCAATTTGCAGTGGAGGCGGGCAGCGTGGCGGCAAAAATTGTGCAACGTTCGGTGTATACCGATGGCATTGTTTTACCGGTGAACCACCCGCCAGAAACAGTGGCCGACAGGTATACATCAGGGCTGCAATACATTTTACGCCATTGTCCCCGCCCCATTTTAACGGCCCCACCAGGCCCAGTACGGCCGTTGGCCCATGCCCTGTTAGCGTATGGCGGTGGCCAGACTCCAGCAGAGGAAGCCCTGTTTGTGGCTGCCTATCTGGCGGCCCATTATCAGATTCGCTTATCCGTGGTCAGCGTAGGGGACAAACGGCAGACGAATAAGGCACGCGCCCATGTACGTGCCTATCTGCAACAATCTGGGGTGGAGTTCAAATTTTATACGGCCGAAGGGGAAGTTGAAGAAATTGTTCGAGAAACGGCCGTGACCACCAATGCCGACTTCCTGATTGTGGGCAGTTTTGCCTATGGGCCGCTGCGGACCCTGCTCTTTGGTGGCCTGGTCAATCGCCTGCTACTCTCTTTTGATCGGCCGATGTTGATTTGCCGATAGTCACCATCTTAAAGTGCCGGTAGCGTAAAAGAAAAACGGCTGCCGCCCGCCATATTCTGTTTCACGGATGACGCATCACAGTTTACGGGTCACGGCCGTGCCGGTAACACCAGCGCGGTCAATGCGGCAACGAGGGGCAGGACGGCCGTGTATTGCAGCGCCGTCGCCAGCCCAATCTGATCGGCCAGCAGCCCCAGGAAATAACTGCCCAGGGCCCCCCCGGCAAACATCAGCCCCAGTGCCAGCCCAGAGGCCAACGCCCGCCGCCCTGGAAACAGGGATTGCACATTCAGCACCAGAATGGTGTGCGGCATCCCAGCAAAAAAACCGGCGAGCAGCAGCAGCACCGGCTGTACCAATCCGGCGGCCGGAATGTACAAATAAATCGGCAGGATCAGGCCCAACATCCCGGCCACAATCACCCATTTCCCGGCAATCCGGTCGCCCAGTGTGCCACCCACTATGCCGCCCAGCGCCGATCCCAACATCAACATGCCGGACAATATGCCCACATGCGTTTGCGCATAACCGGCCTCGGTAAACAGTTTGGGGGCAAAGGTGATGGCGGCAATGCTGACGGTGCTGCTGGTGAGGATGATGACGGTCAGGGGAATGCCGCGCCGCACCAGATCGTGGCGCTGGCTGACGTGGCTGGCCCTGGCCTGAGCACGCTGCGCCTTTTCGGCGTTTAGCCCGGCGGCGTCATTGGTCAGCCACAGCCAGCCATAGGCAAAGGCAAAAAGGGTGGTGAGGGGGATGAGGACGTATCCGGTACGGCCGTGCCAATCCAACGCCAGCCCGGCCACAATTGGCCCCATAAACAGCCCCATTTGCCCGGTAAAAAAGAAAACGGCCGTGGCCCGGCTGCGGGCGGTGTGGCTGGTCAGGCTGGCAACCATCGTCCCGGCGGGGTGAAACATGCCGGAGCCAATACCGGCAATGGTTAAGGCAGCCAGGGCAACCCAGTCTCCAGCCAGCGAAGCAAATGTAAAAAAGAAGGTCATCCAACCCGTGCCGCCCACCACCAGCCAGCGCGGGCCTATGCGGTCGGCCAGCCAGCCAAACAATGGCTGCGACAGTGACGCCCCCACGTTGTATAGCAGCAGGGTAATGCCCACCTGCGCGTTCGTCAGCCCCAACGAAATGGCGAGTAG
The DNA here is from genome assembly GCA_964581605.1 of uncultured Ardenticatenaceae bacterium. Taxonomy (GTDB): domain Bacteria; phylum Chloroflexota; class Anaerolineae; order Promineifilales; family Promineifilaceae; genus CAADGU01. The sequence goes on along the minus strand of CAZOPF010000022.1, from coordinate 6,386 downwards.
GGCGATGAGCAGATTACGGCTGCTGTTTAGCACGTCAATGCAAAAATGGGTGATGCTGACGGCCTGGTACGGCCGTGCCTGGATGAAGGGGGTTTCGGTAATGGCCATGGTGTGTTGGGGAATTAGGAATCAGGAATGTTTTCTATGGCGGCTGATAAAACGGTTGCCAGATGTTCGATGCGCTGGCCTTTGTTTGCCAGGCCGCGCATTTGCATCAGGCAGCCGGGGTCGGCCGTCACCAGGATGTCGGCGTTGGTTTGGGCGGCATTGTCTAGCTTCACGGCCGTCATCGCATTACTCACTTCCGGCATCCGCAGCGAAAAGAGGCCGCCAAAACCACAACAGCGGTCGGCTTCGGCCATTTCGTGCAGGGTGCAGCCCACGGCCGTGAGCAACTGCCGCGAATCGTCCCCCAACCCCAACAACCGGCACATGTGGCAGGAATCGTGATAGGTGACGCTGGGGGCGGAATCTGTGGGGGTGGGCAGCCAGCCTGCCTGTTGCACCAGAAATTCACCCAGTTCAAAAGTTTTGGCGGCCAGGGATTGGGCACGGCCGTGCCACCCTTCATCATCCGCCAGCAAATGGGCATATTCCAGGCGCATCATCGTGGTGCAAGAGCCGCTGGGCAGCACCACGGCCTCATATGGCTCAAAAATTTCTATCGCCCGTTTGGCCAGGTCACGCGCCTGGGGCACAAAGCCGCTGTTAAAAAAAGGCTGTCCGCAGCACGTCTGCGCCGCCGGAAATTCCACCTCATACCCGGCGCGGCGCAGCAGCTTTACCGTTGCCACGCCCACTTCGGGCATGGTCTGATCTACAATGCAGGTAACACAAAGGGCTACTTTTTTCATAATGATTCGTGATGCGTCATCCGTGATGGCTGATCCATAAACCGATTACGGGTCACGGATTACGCCTCACGGTTTATGAGTATAATCAGAGCAGTATACTGGCGAGCGGTAGAAGGGGCAAACAAATGAACGAGAGCAACTTTTTGCAGGCATTGGCAAAGTTATACCCGGCGGAACGGCTGCTGACTGGCGGCGCGGCGAAGGTGGCGTATGAGTCGGACGCGCTGACCGGTTTTCGGCGGCAGGCGCTGGCGGTGGTGCTGCCGGAAACGGAAACAGAGGTGGTGGAGACGGTGCGGCTGTGCCATGCGTTTGGCACCCCCTTTGTGGCGCGGGGCAGCGGCACCAGCCTCTCCGGCGGTTCGCTGCCGGTGGCCGAGGGCATTGTCATTGGGCTGAACAGGCTGAACCGGATTTTACGGGTGGATGTGGCGGGGCGCACGGCCGTTGTCCAGCCCGGTGTGGTTAATTTACACATCTCTCAGGCCGTCGCCGCGCATGGTTTGTATTACGCGCCTGACCCCTCCAGCCAATCTATTTGCACCATCGGTGGCAACATTGCTTTCAACTCTGGCGGGGCGCATTGCCTGAAATATGGCATGACCAGCAACCACATTTTGCGCCTCAAGGCGGTGCTGGCCGATGGTGAGGTGGTGGAATTTGGCAGCGAGAGCGCGGAGGGGGTAGGCGTTGGCCCGGACTGGATTGGCCTGTTTGTGGGGTCGGAAGGGCTGTTTGGCATTGCGCTGGAAATCACCGTGCGGCTGCTGCCCAAGCCGGAACTGTATCGCACGGTGCTGGCCGCTTACCACGATGTGCAGACGGCCGGGGAAGCGGTGGCGCAGGTGGTGGCTTCCGGGCTGCTGCCAGGGGCGATGGAGATCATGGATCGGCTGGCAATCAAGGCGGCGGAAGCGGCCGTACACGCCGGGTACCCGCCGGATGCCGAGGCGCTGCTGATTGTGGAACTGGAAGGGGAAACGGCGCAGGTGGAGCAGGAGTTTGTGGCCTTACGGCCGTTGATTGAAGCCTCTGGTGCGTATGAAATTCGCGTAGCCAATAGCGAGGCTGAACGGGTGGCTATCTGGAAAGGGCGCAAGGGGGCGTTTTCGGCCGTGGGGCGGTTGAGTCCTGACTATGTGGTGCAGGATGGGGTGGTGCCGCGCAGTCATTTGGGGGAGGCGTTGGCTTTCATTCACAACCTGAGCCGGGAGTATAGACTGGGTATTGCTAATGTCTTCCACGCTGGGGATGGCAATTTGCACCCGTTGATTTTGTATGACGGTCGTGTCCCTGGCCAGCTTGAGTTAGCGGAGGAGTGTGCAGGCAAAATTTTACGCAAGTGTATTGAATTGGGCGGTTCGATCACCGGGGAGCATGGGGTAGGGATGGAAAAGCGTGAATACATGCCCTACCAATTTAGTGAAGATGACCTGGACGTGATGGTGGCTATTCGCCGCCAGTTTGACCCGCTGGAAATTGCCAACCCTGGCAAGATGCTGCCGGGCGATGACGCGCCGGCTTTGAAACAACACGGGATGCACCCATTGGAGAAGGCGGGGGTCATTTCACGAGAGTAGGGGAGTGTAAACTGTAATGAACCGTAACCCGTCATACGGTTACGGCCGTCACCTGTTGTTGGTCATCACTCATCCGTCACCAGTCAACGGTGTGGAAGTTGGGGAGAGAAGTATGGACGTGGAAGCCATTACATTGGCGTTGCTCAAACAGACATTGGAGGCCTGGGAAAAAGACGAGCCGGTACCGGCCATCTGGCAATCTTTTGTGGCCTGGCCCTCGTTGCGCGGGCTTTCGCCAACGGCTTTGAAAATTCAGTTGTACGATTTGTGGCGGGAGATAGTATGGCAGCAGCTAAACCGGCAGCGGCAGGCGGAAGGGCTGCCGTCATCTGTGCTGCTGTCCACGCGCACGGCCGCCGCGGCGGCGCTGGTGCAGGAATTTAGTCAGAATAATGAAAAATTGGAGGGGTGGAGCGCACTGTATCACCGTCATTTTGGGCAGGTACGGTTGCGGCCAAAGCAAATGGAAACGGCCGTTCCCCACTCCCGACGTAACCTGGACCGCCGTTACCAGCAAGGCGTCGAAATGCTATGGGAACTATTATACCGCCAGGAAATGACGGCCGTTGAACGTGCCAAAACGGCCCGTCTCTGTCGGCACCTGCCGCCGCCAGATTATGCTGACCTTTTTGGTGTGGAACCGTTGTTGAAGCGGTTGCTGGCCTGGGCAACCACACCAGACGCTTTCCCCTTTTTCAGCATTGAAGGTATTGGTGGTATTGGCAAAACGACGATTGCGCGTGCGGCCGTTTATGAAATGGCAAAACAGGGTGACTGGGCCGATGTGCTGTGGGTGAGCGCCCGGCAATATGACCTGGATGTGGAACACGGCCGACTGCAACCCACCACCCGCGCCGCCCAAACCTTTGCCGATATTGCCCTGCACCTGAGTGAGCAATTGGGGCAACTGCACCTGGCCGGTCTGCCACCAGAGGTGAAGCTGACGCGCTTGCTGCCCATTTTGAAGGCTCACCCGCACCTGGTCATCATTGACAATCTGGAAACCCTGGCCGACGTGGATACCCTCGTCCCGCAATTAGAACCACTGGCAAAGCCCAGCCGTTTTTTGTTTACCAGCCGCCACACCATGAGCCGTTTCCCCTATGTCCACATATTGCCTGTGCCTGATCTCGATCTGGCCGATAGCCAACGGCTGGTCGAAAGTGAACTGGCGCGGCGGCACAAACCATCATCGCTGCATCCGGCGCAGATGGCAACCATTTATCAGGCGGTGGGCGGGTTGCCGTTGGCTTTGAAGTTGATTGCGGCGCAACTGGCGCGACGGCCGTTTGCGCAGGCACTCTCCTGGCTGCAACAGGCGAACCTGTCTGACCCCTACATCTTTATTTACCGCCATGCCTGGGAATTGCTTTCTCCGCCCGCACAGCAGTTGCTCATAGACATCGTGGAAATTGGGCCAGATGGGGAGAATTGGGAAGGGTTGGAACTGCTGTCGGGCTTAGACGAGGGGGTGTTGGGCACGGCCGTAGACGAACTGATGGATGTGTCCTTGTTAGAAACCAGCCACCAGCAAGAGGAAATGTTGTACCGTCTGCACCGTCTCACCGTCACCTTTTTACGCACCGTTGTCCTGGGCGGTGGGATGGGGTGACAGGGTGAGGGGGTGAGGAAAGGAATCAGGGTTATTGCCTATCTGTTATAATAGCCGCAAATTGTAAATGGAGAGGTAATGGACATATGCAAATTGAAACATACTTTGACTTCCTTGCCCCTGATGATATCCGGTTAAAGGGTTCACGAATTGGTCTTGAGTCAATTCTTTATGAATATCTCTATCGTGAGCAGAGTGCAGAAGCGATTGCTGCCCGTTACCCAACTCTTTCTCTGGAAGCCATCTATGCAACGATTCTGTACTATCTGCAAAATCGGCCGCAAATAGAAGAGTATCTGGCTAACTGGCTGGCAGCGAGCCAAGAGGCGAGAGAAGTGCAAGAACGGAATCCACCGCCAGTTGTTTTACGCCTGCAAAAAATGAAGGCTGAACGCCAGACAACCGTAGCCGCATGAGTGATATGCGTCTTTTGTTAGATGAGAACCTCACGCCACGTTATCGCACGGCCGTACTGCGGCGTGAGCCACAACTGATAATCTGGCATGTCGGCCTGCCTGGGGCGCCAGCCAAAGGTACACCAGACCCCGATATTTTAGCCTGGTGCGAAACCAATGATTTTGTGCTGGTGACAAACAACCGTAAGTCCATGCCGGCGCACTTAGTAGCACATCTGGCAAACGGCCGTCATGTTCCTGGCATGTTGGTTGTTAGCCCACACATGACCATCGGGGAGATGGTTGATGAGTTGCTGTTGATCGTTCATGCTGCTTTGGCCGATGAGTTTCAAGACCAAATTATCTATTTGCCCATTACTTGAGGTCATAGTAACTCATCCCCTTCGTTATGATTGATCTTGTCTCAGCCCCCCTCATCACAAACGACTGGGTAACATACCGGCAGCGGCGGCTGCCGGAGCAACTGCGCCGGTTGATTCAGTTTGCCCACGAGTGCCAGAAAGAGCCGGAACGCGCCCGATCCCATTTCCAAACCATACTTAAACATCTGAAAGCGGCCCAGGATGAACCAGCCTGCCATCCCCTGCTGGCCGAATTGGTGCTGGCGCTGCATCCCTGGCCTAAACGGTGGGGTTATTGGGATGAATGGCTGGCAGCCTGCCAGATGGCGGCCAACATTTTGGGCCAGTTGGGACAGTCACCGGCGCAGGGCTGGTTGCTGGCGGATGTGGTGGAGATGCTCTTTGAACTGAGCCGGTATGAGGAGGCGACGGCCGTATGGGAGCAGCTTTTTGCGGCCGCCGTTGATCGGCCAGAGATGGCCCGCCCGTTGTGCCGTGCCGGGCACACGGCCGTACACAAACTCATCTCCCTCGGCCGGGGCGCAGAAGGGGAGGCCATTTACGAACGCCAAATGGCCTGGCTGGCCCGCTGGCAGCCACAACTTCCCGCTGATGATTACCTGTATGCCCATGCCTTGATTATCCTCCAGGAAACCTTTGTCATGCGCCGCCGGGGGATTCAGGATCAGGCATTGCCGCTGCTTGAGGCATTGCGGCCGCGCCTGGAAGCGTGGGCTGATGCGCCGCTAGATTTGTGGCGTGATTTTCACTTTCACCACAGCGGCGTTTTGTACAGTATGGCGATTTACCCGCCTTCGGTAGCCATCATGGAGCAAGCGATTGCCTGTGCCGCGCAAATGGGGGATGAATATGCCGAAGCGACGTTGTATGTGGACAAGGCCAACCCGTTGTGGGCGGCGGGAGAGTTTGCGCAGGCGGAAACGGCCGTGCGTCGCAGTATCTACCTGTGCGAAAAGCTGCGCGCCAACTGGCGGCTGGTGCGCAGCATCAGCATCTATCTGGACATCCTGATCGTGCGTGGGGCGCTGGACGAGACGATGCTCTGGCTGGGGCGGCAAATGGAGTTAACGCAGCAGTTACAGGATGAGGCGATGCTGTCCGACGCCTACATGGTACGCGCTCTAGTCTACATGCAGCGCGGGCAATACGACCTGGCGCTGGCCGATTTACAGACCAGCGCGGCCAGCTATCGGCGGCGCGGCTCACAGCGCTGGCTGGTGTGGGCAGAGGTGAATTTGAGTTGGTGTTATGATGCGTTGGGAGATCGGGCGACGGCCGTAGCCCTGGCCCACCACGCCCTGCAACTGAGCCGGGACGTGAAGGCGGAAAATGTGGAACTGTTGGCGCTGCGCTGCCTGGCGCGTTTCCAGCCTGGCGCGGAAAAGGCGGTGACTTTGCAGCAGGCGGTGCGGCTGGCGCAAAAGATCCAATCCCCATTTAACGAAGCGGCCTGCCTGTTTGATCTGGTGGCGGTGGTGGCGGACACGGCCGTGCGGGAAACGTATTGGCAGCAGGCGGTGACGTTATTGGAAAGGTGTGGTGTGATGGGGTGGGTGGACGGC
>CAZOPF010000021.1:46509-64820 GCA_964581605.1 uncultured Ardenticatenaceae bacterium | reverse complement strand
CCTCCGCTCCTCCGCTCCTCCGCCCCTCTGCCCCTCTGCCGCTTGCCACCCAAAGCAGCCAGCCAAAGCCGAAGAGTGCCAGCAAAATGGTGGGCAGGGTGTATTGCAGGCGCAGGAGGGTCCAGAAGACGATTTGGCGGTGAGGCAGTTCGGTCAGGGGGAAAGTGGGCAGGCTTTCCGTGAGGCCCCGCGCCAGCACATGGGCCAGAAAGCCGTCCACGCTGTTCATGGTGGTGGGGCCAAAACCGGGGTTCATGGGGCTGCGAATGGGGAAATAAAGCCAGACGGTTAGCCCCAACAAGGCAAAGGCGAGCATTTTGAGCAGCGTCTTCCAGTCGCGCAGGATGGACGGCCGTACCAGCAAGATAAACACCCCATACCCCACAAAGCCAAAGACGGTCAGCGGATGGTGCGTGATACCCAGCCCGGCGGAGAGGCAGAAGGTGTAAAGCCAGTTGTTGGCAGAGGGGCGGAGGGGCAGAGGGGCAGAGGAGTTTCTCCCCTGCTCCCCTGCTCCTCTGCCCCTCTGCTCAGACTCCCACCACTTCGTCAGAAAGTACAGGTTTGCCAGCAAGAAGGCGCCGGTGATGATGTGGGGATTGGCGTGGATGCTGTGCTGCCAATGGTTCACGGCCGTGCCCACCGACAACCCGGCAAATAAAGCGGCCGCCACACTAAGACCTGACAGGTTTCTCAAACCTGTCAGGTCTAGTCGGCGGGTTGCGGTGTGAACCGTACCAAAGACAAACAGGCAGGCCAATGTCCCGGTGACGGCTGCCAGCAGATGCATCCGCCAGGCAACCGTGCCAATGGGCACGGCCGTCTGCATCAATTTGCCCAACAGCGTGATAAACGCATACCCAGGCGGATGGGCAATGCCCAAAATATAAGCGACAAACGTATACTCCGTCGGGTCGCCAAACACCGGTGTTTGCGCCAGCGTAAACAGGTAGCTGAGAAAAACAATCAGCAGAAGCAGGATAAAAGCCAGGCGGTGATCCGCGAAGAACGCGAAGGTCTTCGTGGAAAACACGAAGAAACGCGAAGGTTTTTCTCCGCGCCTTTGCGCCTCTGCGTTGAGATTATTCTCTAAGGAGTGCGTCATAAACAGCGATTGTCTCTTTGGCGGTACGTGTCCAGCTAAATTGGGCGGCCTGGGCGAAACCTAGTTGCTGGCGGTGGTGATATTCGTCGTGGTCGGTGAGCAGGTGATGGAGTACGGCCGTCATCTCCTCCACATTTTCCGGGTCAAAATAGGCCGCGGCCTGGCCGCCCACTTCCGGGTGGCTGCTGGTGCGGCTGGCGGCCACCACCTGCCCGCAGGCCATATGCTCCAAAATGGGCAGGCCAAACCCTTCATACAAACTGGGTTGCACGGCCAGATCGGCGGCGGCCAGGATGGCGGGCAAATCTTCATCGGGAACCCAACCCAGGTGGCGGACGGCCGTTTGTAGCCCATCCCGTTCAATTTTGGCGAAAAAGTCATCGTACAGCCACCCTTTGCCCCCGACCAGGACGAGGCATAGGTTGGGGATTCTTTGGCGGAGCGCGCCGAGGGCATCGAGCAGGCGATTGAGATTTTTGCGCGGCTCGATGGTGCTCAGGTGTACAAGGAACCGTTCAGGTAACTGGTATGTCTGTCTGATGTGGGCGACCCTGGTCGGGGGCGAGGGTTTGAAAAGGGAAGAGGGCGCCTCATACACAACATGAATCTTAGCCGGGTCAATGGCATATTGTTTGACGATGTCTTGCTTTGTAGCCTGCGATATGGCAATGATGGCGTCGGCGCGGCGGCAGTAAAGAGGCATCGCCAGATTGAGATACCAGTAGTTCAGCTTTTTGTGGTGGGCCGGGAACAGCTTGAAGATGAGGTCATGCACGGTGAGGGCGGTGGGAACGTTGTGCAAGGGCATCAGGAGATGTTCGGTGCTGTGAAAGAGGCGGGCGTCGGGCACGAGCCGGTTGAAACCGATGTGCGCCCAATGTCCCAACAACACGGCCGTGCGCCAGGGCTTGTAGCCATACTGCACGGTGCGTTGGGGGATGTGCGTGGGCAGTGAGGGGGGGTAACGGCCGTCTTTTCCCTGATTATAAAAAAAAGCGAACCGCTCCGGCTCCACCTGAATCAACGCCGCTGCCAGCGATTCGCTATATCGCCCCAACCCGGCCCGGCTATGTACGGTGGCGGAGATGTCGAGGTAGTCCATGAATCGTAAAACGTAAAACGTAATCCGTTTTTCGGTTTACGGATTACGGACTCCGGTTCACGGGTTCTTTTCCCACCAATCCAATGACCAGGACACCGCTTTGGCGATGCCTTCGCGCAGGGAGGTTTGGGGGGTGTAATCCAGCAAGGCGTGGGCTTTGCCGATGTTGGCGACGTAATGGGTCACTTCGCCAACGCGGGCCGGTTCGATGGTCATGTCGGGGATTTTGCCCAGCTCTTCGCCGATGAAGCGGGCCATATTGACCAGGCTGTTGCCCTGCCCGTAGGCCAGATTGATGGTGTGGTTGGCAATTTCGCCGCTCACCAGCCGCTCGATCCCCCGGTAAACGCCGTTCACGCAGTCGTCAATGTAGGTGAAGTCCAACACTTTATCTTCGCCGTAGATGGTGATGGGACGGCCGTGCTGGATTTCGCGGATGAAGTAGGGGATGACCCGTAACATGCGCTCAATGTCGTTGTCGTAACGGCCGTAGACATTGCTGAACCGGAACACCAGATATTTCAGCCCGTAACACTGGGCATAGGAGTAAATGAGCGCCTCGCCGGAGATTTTGCTGGCGGAGTAGGGGCTTTCGGTGAAGGCGAAGTCAGCGTAGGATTCTTCGGTGATGTAGCGGTGGATGTCGCCATACACTTCCCGTGAACTGCTGAAGAGGATGGGGATGTTGTGGTGGCGGCAAAATTCCAGCACGTTAAAAGTCATGGTCATGTTTTCCAGGGCGCGGTGGGGCTGCTGCACCAGTTCATGCACTTTGGCGTGGGCGGCAAAATGGACAACGGCATCCAGGTCGGGCGGGTATTCCACGTTGCCAATGCCTTTGTCAAAATCGCGGTAGGGGGCGCTGAGGTCTTGCAGCAGGGTTTCAATGTCGTGCGTCCAGGTGTTCGGCCGTTTGTCTATACCAAAAACGTAGTGCCCTCGTTCTTGCAGGTAGAGGCCGAGGTTGGTGCCAATTTGCCCGCTGGAGCCGGTAATCAAAATACGCATATGGTTCTCCTGAAATGGATTTCACCCAATAGGTGGAGTGTGCATCCTCAGATGCGCATCTGAGGATGCGCACTCCGCAAGGGTGCATTGTAAAGCGGATTGGGGCGTTGGACAAATCGGGGCTTATGTCAAGTTTTTGTTTGCGAGCGGAGTTCAGTGGAGGAAATGTCCAGGCGGAAAGGGAGGGGATGAAAGAGGTTGTTGAATGGCGTGGGAATGGCCAAATCGTGCAGATCGTGGAAAAGACTATCCTCCCCCACACGACCGGCAACAAGAAAGGTGTTGCCCAACGATTGAATTTCGGCCAGGGCGCTGTGCATGTTTGGTGTGCTGTTGCCGTAGAAGCGAGGTTGGAGGATGCGCACGGCCGTATCAAATCCTACCACGAACGTAATGCCCGGATAGAGCCGCGCTTTCTCCACAAAGGTGGGGGCGGTGCTGGCAAAAATGGGCCAGCGCCCGGCAAATTGGGCCATGCGGTTAAGCAGCGTTTCCGGGGGCAATGGCGGTTTGTCGGCGTTCACGGCCGTACATTCAAACGCCACTTGCATCCCCAAACGTTGCCCGGCTGCCTGCGCCAGTTGGGTGTGCCCCTCATGCAGCGGGTTGAATGAGCCAGAGAGGATGGCGGCGGGTGGGGTGGCCAGGATACGGCCGTTGGCGGCAATGCCAAAATAAGCAATTTCCTGGTTCGTTAGCTGCCGGGCATACCGGGCAAACTCTATCTCGGTGGTTGTGAGTGTGTCTTTGATAGTTATGTCAAGTGGTAGTTGCTCCGGCACGGCCGCCGCCTGCGCCAGTGCATTTAACATAAGATTGCTGATGAGTCGCTCCTCTTCCTCCCGGCTACGCGCCCCCTTTTCGAGGTGCAGGTCATAAACAGTTAGCTTTTCTGGCTGCCAGACGGCCGTGTGCGCGTGATGTTCGCCTCGTTTGGGGTAGTCGGTGCTGATGGTGGCGGTGCAGGCCAGACCGATAACAGGCGCATCGGGCGCAAGCTGCCGGGCACGGGAAAGCGCACAACCGGAGAGGGATACGGCCGTCTCCGGCGCCACATATTTCACCGGGTGGTAACCTAAAAAATCATCAAAAGCGGCAGAACTGTAGGGCACCATGGCTTCAAGCAGGGTGCGGCTGGCCCCGGCTACCGCCAGCAAGTCAGCCAATGCCTGCGCACCTGCCCCCGCCGTCACCAAAACGACCTGATGGGGATTGTTGTGAATCGCGGTTATGAGACGGCGACTCTGTTCATTCATGATCAGTGGGGCTGGTGGGGGGGTGTGTGGAGCGGGGATAATCAGGAGGGTAGCGCAGCTCTGTACCGAACATGAGGCTGCTTTTGGCCGTCCAATCAGTGAGGCTCACATCATCATTGAGATGGTCAAAGTACCCTTGTACGCGGCTGTCCAGCAAATCAATCTGGTGCAGTAAAATCGCTTCCAGCGTTTTGGGCGGAATGGGCGACCCCCATTCCAATGTGCCATGATGGGAGGTGACGAGATGGATAAGCTGGCGCAACTCGGCTTCGGGAAAGTTGCCCAGTTGGGCGGCGGCCTGCTCGATCATGACCACTGCACGCACAATATGGCCGACGAGACGGCCGTCGTCCGAAAACGAAAACCCCTGTGTTACATCATACTCCAACGCCTTGCCCATATCGTGCAGTAACGCGCCTGTCACCAGCAAATCACGGTTCACATGAGGGTAGTGGTCGGCTATGGTATGTGCCAGATTGGCCATGCTGAGGCTGTGTTCCAGCAGGCCACCCAGGTAGGCGTGGTGCATTTTGCGGGCAGCGGGAGCGGTGGCAAACTGGCGCAAAAAGGGCGCATCAGCCAATAAAAGTCGTTCAACCAGCGTGTGCCAGGGTTTGGCCAACAGACCCACAATATCTTTTAATTCAGCCAGCATTGCCTCGCGGGGGCGGGGACTGGCGGGCAGGAAGGCGGTTAAATCGGGATTCAGACACTCGTTCAGGTCGGTGATGGTGATTTGCAGGGAATCTTTGTAGTTGTTGACGCGGCCGGTGATGAGGACGATACGGCCGGGCAGGGCCACGCGGAGCATATATTCGGGTGCGTCCCAGTAAATGTAGGCCACCTGACCGGTTTTATCACGCAAATTGCCCAGGAGGTAGTCACGGCCGTCTTTCGTTTTGCGGGTAATGACATCTTGCAACAGAAAAGGTTCGTTTTCGAGCAAATGTCCGGCTTGTAAATCAGCGATAAAGGTTTTTTTCACGGCCGTTTTCTCCAGGTTATTTGTATGAGATTGTAGAGGGATTTAGGTTTTCTGGCTACAATCCTTCTTTAATGACAGCAATTTTCATTCTGCCGCCATTGCCTATGAATGAATTCATAGGCTGATACAAAAAACGTGCTGAAGCACGTTACCAGAGCCAGTATCAACGCGCTTTAGCGTGTTTGCGGCGTGTTTCAACCTGCTTGAGCAGGTTTTCTATAACAGACGTCGGTTTGCAACCGGCGGTGAGGACACAAATGAAAAAAATCATCGTGGGCATAACGGGGGCGAGCGGTGTTATTTATGGTATCCGGCTGCTGGAAGTGCTGCGGGCGGTGGCCGATGTGGAAACGCATCTGGTGATGAGCAGTGCGGCCGGTATCACTATGAGCCTGGAAACGCCCTACACGCCGGAGCAAGTGGTGGCGATGGCGGATGTCCATTATCGTTTCATGGATATTGCTGCCGCCATTTCTTCCGGTTCGTTTAGGACGGATGGCATGGTAGTTATTCCTTGTTCTATGAAAACTTTGGCCGGGATTGCCCATTCGTTTAGCGATAATCTGCTGCTGCGGGCGGCCGACGTGGTGTTGAAAGAGCGACGGCGGCTGGTCATTGTTCCCCGTGAAACACCGCTGCATCTGGGACATTTGCGCCTGATGGTGCAGGTGACGGAGATGGGGGCAATTGTGGCCCCGCCCATGCCCGCCTTTTACCACAAGCCGCAAGCGGTGCAGGCCATTGTAGACCAGACGGTGAATCGGGTGTTGGATTTGCTGGATATTGCGCTGCCCGAAGATTTGTTTGATCGCTGGCAAGGAGCGAAGGGTGAGTGACGCGACTTTGCGGGCCGAGGTGTTGGCTTATTTGCACAGCCACCGGGTGATGACGCTGGCGACGGTGGGTGCGGAAGGGGTGTGGGCGACGGCCGTATTCTACGTCAATGATGGCTTCGATTTGTACTTCCTGTCGGCGGGGCATACCCGGCACGGCCGTAATATGGGGCAGCGAGCCATCATTGCGGCGGCCATTCAGGAGGATTACCGGGATTGGCAAGAGATTCAGGGGATTCAGTTAGAGGGTGAAGTGGATATAGTGGAAGGCGCGGAAAGGATGACGGCCGTGACGTTATACACCCATAAATTCCCTTTCATCGGTCAGGCTGAGCCCGCTATCCAGGTGGCTCTGGCGAAAGTGAACTGGTATCGCCTACGGCCCAAACGTCTCTATTTCATTGATAATAGCAAAGGGTTGGGACATCGTGAGGAAGTAAAGCTGGTTGCTCAACCTTCTTCTGGTTCATAAGTTTTCATTACCACTTTCAGGTAGCGGGCATGGCCGGGAGTGTAGTAGAGCGCGACGGCCGCTTCTTCCAGATCAAACGGTTCAGACAGCGCCAACATTTCCTGCAAATAGGCGGCATCGCAACGCATCACCGCCTCCTGAAACGCTTTTTCCCCTTTCACCTCCAAAATCAAAGGTGCAGTAGAAAGCGATTTGCTTTTCAAGGTACGAATTACTTGCGCCCGCCGCGCCACCAGCAAAATGGCGTTGACCGTATTTTTAGAGATGTCTTTGCCTTCTTGTTCATACTTTTCGGCCAGAACGTCAATCAACTCTCGCCAACGCATTTGATCGTTTTTTTGCAGATTGACGATGATGTCTTTCAGGATGGGAAACCGCTGTTCCATTGGCACAATGCGTAAACGCGCTTTTTTGAGCTGGCTGCGGTAGCGTTCGTGTAACGGCCGTTGCACTTCCTGTTTTTGCGGACGACAGACGTACAGTGTCGTATTCACCATCTTAATTTCCAGGATATGATTGTACTTTTCCAGGAATTTACGAAAGCTGCCTTCAGCATAGGAGCTTTTATCAAACGCCCCGTTACTCAATTCCGAAAGGGTCTGGCGCACCACGCTAGCCCGCACCTGGGTTTCTTCAGTCAGCAGTTTGTCTACGGCCGTTTGCAACAACAACTCCACCTGCGCGTCATTCAATTTGGCCGAAGGCACAATGTCTTCGTAATAGACATACTCGTCACACAACTGCACAAAACTTTTGCTGGCCGTATGCCGCAAGCCCAATCCAATGACGTGTTTGCCCCGTTTACGCAGCGACTGCACCAACGGCGTAAAATCACGGTCGCCGGTGATGAGGACGTAAGTGCTGTATTGATGTCCATCAATCAGCGTATCCATGGTATCCACTACAATTTGCATATCGGCCAGATTCTTGCTGAAGTTATTGATGCGCACGGTAGACTGCGCGGCAAAACCGGCCACAGCCAGGTCTTTCATCAGCTGCTGGTTTTGCCGCCAATCGCCATAGGAACGACGGAGGACGATACGGCCGTTCGTCATCCGCTTAATCTGATCCAATATCAAATTGACATCAAACGTCAGGTTAGCTTGTTTGGCCCCAATGACTAAATTGTCTAAATCCAAAAAAATAGCCACATCATTGATATGGGCGCTGCCACTGGAAGAGGGTTGGCTGGCTGGCTGGTTATTCATGCAATTTTGATTTGTATTTCCGAAAACTAACTTTTGCCAATTCTACTCGAATCACTCGTTCCCGCAATTGTTTCCTGTGAAACAGAACGGTTTACACTTTCCATCATTCGTGTTACCATAATGTTATTTGCATAATATGTCAACTTGTCCCGCAACTGTTTGCTGCGCAAGTGGAGGTCGAAATGAACCAAAGAAGTAGCTGGGTCTGGGAAGGAAAACCCTGGGAGGCGTTCAAATCGTTTGCCATCATCTTTTCCTTCGTGCTGAATTTCATTCTCGTAATCGTTTTATTGCTGATTGGGCCACTACTTTTCCCAGTCATTCTCAACAATACCGTAGAGCCTATCGTCGGCGGGTTGAATGATAGCTTTGTGATGATGAGTAACGCCACCATCTCCACCACCATTCCCCTAGACAAAGACCTGCAACTGGATACTACTATCCCTCTTTCCACCACAACCAATGTGCGCATCATTGAAGATGTGCCTCTCAATGTCAACGCCACCTTTATTTTGCCAGCCGGTGGAGGCACCATCAACGGCACGGTGGTTCTGGCGCTGCCCGCCAATACCAGCCTGCCGGTAGCTTTGAATCTGGATGTGCCCGTCAACCAGCCTGTGCATGTATCCACCGATGTGCCGGTGCAAATTCAACTCAGCCAGACAGACCTGGGTGTGCCATTCACAAAATTGCAGGGGTTGTTTACACCCTTAAATGCCCTGGTTGCCAATTTGCCCTCATCCAATGAAGAATTGGTGCAGCGGGTCACGAATAGCACCCTTGATCCGGAATAATGGGTAGAGCGATTTTCAAAATCGCTCTACTACGGGCTATAATCCGCCCTATGAATGACACGCCGCCTGTTTGTGATTATGAAGGGTCGGATTATCGGACACGCTTTTGGGAGGGGCAGGGCCGGGATTATGAGGATCAGGTTGAACGTATTGCCCTGCGTCGGTTGATGCCGCCGTCGGGTGAGACGCTCATTGAGATTGGGGCGGGCTACGGCCGTCTCGCTGACGAATATCACGGTTACAATCGAGTCGTCCTCTTTGACTATTCTCGTTCCCTGCTGCGCGAGGCCCAGGCGCATTTAGGTGATGATCCCCGCTTTATTTACGTGGCCGGTAACTGGTATAACATGCCCTTTGTAAATGGTCTGTTTGCGACGATGGTACAAATTCGCACCCTACACCACGCCGCCGACGTGCCCACCTTGTTCCACGAACTGGCGCGTATCGCCCGGCCACACGGCCGTTACATCCTCGAATTTGCCAACAAAAAAAACTTGAAAGCGATTGCCCGCTATTGGGCCGGCCGCCAGAATTGGTCGCCGTTTACCGACGAGCCAGTAGAGTTTGCCGCCCTTAACTTTGATTTTCACCCGCAGTGGATTCGCCAGCAGCTACTCGCCGTTGGCTTTGTGCCACAGCGTTCCCTGACCGTCTCCCATTACCGCTTTGCTCCGCTTAAAAGGGCGGTACCGACCAGTTTGTTGGTGAAACTGGATTCATTGGCGCAACGAAGTGGTAACTGGTGGCAATTGTCTCCTAGTGTTTTTATGGGAGTGCAGCATCCAGCATCGGGTGACACGGCCGTACCCCCCACCTTTTTCGCCTGCCCCACCTGCAAAACGCCCTTGGGAGAGCCGGTGGACGGCCGCCTCACCTGCTCCAACCCCTCCTGCGGCCACCAGTGGCGCGTTGAAAATGGCCTTTACGACTTCAAAGAGCCATATCAGTGAGCCAAAGATACAGGGCATGGCACGAGGAAAGTGTTGCCAGTGAAACGGCCGTTCACCGGGTATCGGCTATTCCGTCTTCATACATAGATACAACGAAATCCAACGGTCACATGGTCCCGATAATGGGGGGCCAGCCGGATATTGGGGTCTTTGGGGCTGCGGTTGGTCACGCGCAGGGTGAGCGGGCTGTCGCTGCTCCAGCAGCCGCCTCGTAGCAGGCGCGGTTCGCGGTCGTCTGGCATTCCATTGCCGCTTTCCCATCCCGTCAGGCACCATTCCCACACATTGCCGCACAAATCAGCCACGCCAAAAGGGCTGTGCCCGCCTGGGTAATGAGCAACCGGCGTCGTCTCATCCACCAGACGATTCCAATTGCAATGGTGGTCTTCCGGTTCGGCATGGCCCCAAGGATAGATACGGCCGTCGTCCCCCTGTGCTGCCCGCTGCCATTGCTGTTCGGTGGGCAGCGTGATGGCTTGCCCGATCTGCTGGCTCAACCAACGGCCGTAGGCCAACGCCTCAAACCAGGAGATACCCACCACGGGGTGCTCCGGCCGGTTCCAATTGCGATCAGACCAGTAGCGCGGCGCACCCCACTGCCATTTTTGTCGTGCCGCCCAGCCGCCATCTGCCCACCAGTCAGGGGTGTCATAACCACCGGCCGCCACAAATGCGCCGAACTGTGCATTTGTTACCGGGTATCGGCTGATAGCGAATGCAGGCAGATTAAAAGTTGTTGCTTGAGGCAGATACCCGCCTGCCGCCAGCGTCACTGCCCCACCTGGGATTTGAACCCATTGAATTGCAGTCATTATGTCAACATCTCCAGTGTCATAAGTTAGCCAGAAACCGCCCAAAAAGGCTCAATAACAGGCACACTGCCCACGACCACATGCCGGGTGTCAAAGTACGGCCGTGCCGTGTGGGAATATCCAACGGCGTAAAAGAGATCGCCATTGAGAATGGCCGTTTCCCCGGCTGCTGATTGATAAATGGATAGCTCGTTCATTTCTCACTCCGCTATTGTCAACTTATTGCCACACGCAACTGACGTACCCACTCTAGCTCATGGTGGTAAAAAGTAGACCAGTAGCTGGTAATGTGCCCCCATAACACCTCTTCACGCGGGGTGCGTTGGGGTGATTGGCGGGCGTCTCGTTGTGCCTGTTCTTGAGCCATTTGTAGCTTTACATAAATCCCGTTTTCGTATTGAGAGAGAAGGTGGTCTAGTTCAACGGCCGTTAACTGATCTGCCCAGGCCAATTGTGCCAGAAACGGATGCCGCAACTGCGGCGGTTCCGGTGGTGTCAGTAGCCATTGGCGCAATGCCACCTGCCCCTCTGGTGTAATTGAATACACTTTGCGTGAAGGGCCAGTTTCCTGATTTTGCACCTCTTTGCTCACCAGCCCTTCGTTATAAAGCTGCACCAACACCGTATAAATCTGATTATTATTGCCGGACCAATGAAAACTTTCTGAAGCCATAAACTGTTTCTTTAAGTCATACCCTGTTAACGGTTTCCACTCCAGAAATCCCAATATCACAAACTTGATGGACATCTCGTCACCTTTTGTATGATGCTATATGTTAATAGTAACATATGTTACCAATTGATTGCTGATCGGTCAAGGGCAAAACTCGTCTTGCTGCTCCATCATCTCTTCAATACCTTTCAGTTGTGACTATTGCCGCCACATAAATGTGATAAAATAACATTATGTTAAAAGAAAGACCGGGTTCACGTCTTGCTTTTTTACCGGCGGCCGATGTAGAACCACTGGCCGAATGTCTGGTCGCATTAGCTAACAGCGATGGTGGGTTGATCGTGCTGGGCTTGGATGAAAACGGCCGCCCCACGACGCCCATCTGGGAAGAAGAAGCTGAAACCGTTTTGCGTGAAGCAGCCGAACGCTGCCGCCCACCAGTACCCACCTCCTGGCACTCTGTGGAGACTCGCAACGGCCTTCTCATCGGGCTGCAAGTACTCCGCAGCACAGAACTCCACGCCCTGGACGATGGCCGCATCCTCATCCGCAGCGGCGCCCAAAACCGCCCCCTCAGCGGTGATGAAGTGCGTGACCTGGCCGCCAGCAAAAACACGGCCGAATACGAAACGGAAATTGTGCCCGGTGCCCTGCCCGATGATTTGGACACAGACATCATCCGCGATTATCTGGCCCGCCGTGAAGAACGTGGCGCACCGCGCACATTGGATGTGGCCGAACTGCTTTATGAAATAGGGGCCACCAATCGGGAAGGCAGCCCCACTGCCATTGGTGTATTGCTGTTTGGCAAAAAGCCACAGCTATTTTTCCCGCAAAGCAGCATCACTTTTGTCAAATTCCCCGGCACGGAGCCAAGAGGGGAAGATGGTGGAATTGGCTACGGCCGTCGAGATGAAATTACCGGCAACCTGGCCCGCATCATTGAACGCACCTGGAACATCATTTTTGAAGAAATGCGTGTGGGCGCCACTGTCAACGGCCTGGAACGGGCGGAACTACTGGAATACCCTCGTTACGCCGTGCGTGAAGCGCTGGTCAATGCCGTTGCCCACCGTGATTACCGCATTCGCGGCCGTCGCATTGAAGTGCGCATGTATGCCGACCGGCTGGAAATCATCAGCCCCGGTGGATTGCCTGGCTATATGACACTGGACAATCTGGTAGAAGAACATTTCTCGCGCAACCCACGCCTGGTGAGCGGCCTGTTCCAATGGGGCTACATTGAAGAGCTGGGGCTGGGTATTGACCAGATGATCGAAGAGATGACCCTGGCCGGGCATGAACCACCCGAATTCAAAGCTACGCCACACCTCTTCACCGTCATTCTGCGCAACAAGCGGGAGCGCGTCCCCATACCCAAATGGACGAAGAGTATGAATGAAAGGCAGGCGCGTGCCCTCACGTTTGTCCGCGAAAACGGCAGCATTACCAGCCGGGATTACCAGCAGCTATGCCCAGACGTGACGGCCGAAACCCTACGTCTGGACCTCAAAGATTTAGTTGACCGCAGCATCCTGCTCAAAATCGGCTCAAAAAAGGGCACTCACTACATTCTCAAGTGAAATCTTTCCCATCAATGAGCTTCATATCAATCAACGACCGCCGGGCCAATATCCCGCAGCGTACAGGGGGGCACAATCGGGGTGGGCGGGCATTGCTGAGGGCACGGCCGTGCCCCTCAAATCGCCACATCATTTAGCCCGCGCCATGGGCAAACAGGTGCGGATAGTGTTTGCGTAATGTGTCCTCCTGACGAGCAACGTGGTTAAGTAGTTAGGTTGATTATGGAAACAATTCAGAACTCATCTTTGATTTGTGACATTTGTGGCAAGGAAGGGGCAAAAATTCGCTATGTTCCGCGCAGTTATGGTAAAGGCGAAAATCTGCTGGTGATTGAGAACGTGCCGGTGATAAGCTGTCCTCATTGTGGGGAAAGTTATTTGACGGCCGCGACCTTGCATGAGCTTGAGCGCATCAAATTGCATCGCCAATCCTTCGCCGAACCTCGTTCCGTGCCCGTTGCCATTTTTGCGTAGACCTCGCGGTGGGTCACGGCCGTGACCCTGGAATCACTTGACCGTTTGGCCCGTGCCGTGGGCAAGCAAGTTCGGATAGAGTTTGCATAGCGGCTCATTTTGTACGGCCGTGCCGCGACACTCAGTTTATTTCGTTTGGTGGGGCTGGGGGACGGCCGTGACCCACCTGCTGATCGCCCAAAACAAGTCCTACTACCCCAAGTTTGTTGTGAAATGTACCGCACATGGTACAATCTAAATCATGGATCCCGACGCAATTCTGAACATACTCTTTTTCCGTACCGAAGGTGGAAATGAACCGGTGCGGGAATGGCTAAAAAGCCTTGATAAAGAGGACAGAAAAGTTATTGGCGAAGATATTAAGCTGGTGCAATTTCGCTGGCCGTTGGGAATGCCTCTGGTACGAAAACTGGAAGCTGACTTGTGGGAAGTTCGTAGCCGCCTCAGTCAAGGACGGATAGCCCGTGTGATGTTTACCGTTCATGGCAACGAAATGGTGCTGTTGCATGGTTTCATCAAGAAATCGCCAAAGAGTCCGCCAGATGAGTTGAAATTGGCACGACATCGCAGCCACCTGTGGCATAGCGGGAGAGAGTGAGTAACATGAATAAATATAGTGGCAGCAATTTTGACGATTTTTTGGCAGAAGAAGGCGTTCTGGAAGAAGTTTCCGCCAGAGCCTTGAAACGACTGTTAGCTTTACAAATTGCCGACATAATGGCGGAAACAAATATCAGCAAAGCAAAACTGGCTGAAAAAATGAATACCAGTCGTTCTCAATTGGATCGCCTGCTCGACCCTGAAAACACGGCCGTGACCCTGGAATCACTTGACCGTTTGGCCCGTGCCGTGGGCAAGCAAGTTCGGATAGAGTTTACATAGCGGCTCATTTTTGTACGGCCGTGACACAGCACACAGTTTACCTCGTTCGGTTGGGTTGGGGGACGGCCGTGTCCCTGGAATTGCTGGATCGTTTGGTCCACGCGGTAGGCAAACTGGTAATAAATAGTTGGGCGGACAAGAAATGAGTGCTAGCGACGAAACTCTTGAGATGAAGTCATGCGACGAGTGCCGTAGTACGTATCTCGCCGAGACATCGGTGATGGCACAACTCTGCCCGGAATGTACTCATCATCTGTACGGCTACCAAAACTGCGCTCATTCGTTTCTGGACGGCCGATGCTCGCGATGCGGTTGGGATGGGTCGCGCTCAGCCTACATAGAGAAGCTACTCCGTGAGGGGCGCGGGAGATTGTAGTTGTTGTTTCCCTGGGAGACATACTCGCTTGTCGCATCCCAGAAAATTGAGCCACTCCACCTAACCGCCGTACCCCCTCCTTCTCATTACCCACACTTAATTGATCACCCGCAGCGGAATACCAGCAACGGTGGGCACGGCCGTAACCACTCCTTTGTGGTGGCTGCGTTTCGGTACCGGCGGGCACTCCCACGCTTCCGGCTCTGTCTCCCGGCGCAGATCTTTCAGTTTGGGCAGGATGCCGCAGGCGAAACAGTGGTGGCGGCAGTCCACCCGCGTCTCCTGCTGCTGGCTCATCAGGTAATCTTGCGTCAAGAACTTCTTCGTCACCGCCACATCTATGTGTTCCCAGGGGAACACCTCGTCAATGCGCCGTTTGCGATGCGTGTAAAAATAGGGGTCTAGTCCTTCGGCCGCAAACGCTTCCAGCCAGGCATCCTCCCGGAAATGCTCCATCCAGGCGTCAAACTTGGCCCCGTTGCGCCAGGCACGTTCCACTGCCTCCGCCACGCGCCGGTCGCCCCGGCTCAGGAAACCCTCAAACACCGATTCACGCGGATCATTCCAGCGCAGCCGCAGCCCTTGCCCGCGCATCTCGTTCCGCAGCAGGTCTAGCTTGGCGTAAATTTTGTCCAGTTCATCCATCGGTTCCCATTGGAACGGCGTATGCGGTTTGGGGATGAAGGTGCTGACGCCCACATTCAGACTGGCTTTGTTCCCATGAAATTTGCGCCCTTCGGCCAACACTTGCTTGCACAGGTCAATGATCGCTTCCACATCCTCCATCTCCTCCATCGGGTGGCCGATCATGAAGTAGAGCTTGATGGTGCGCCAGTCACGCCGGTAAATTTCGCGGGCCGTTTCCAACAGTTCGGCGTGGCTGACGTACTTGTTGATGGTGTTGCGCATCTTTTCGGTGGCGGCTTCGGGAGCGAGCGTAAATCCACCGCGACGGCCGTCGCCCAGATTATCCATCAACTGGGTAGACACCGACTCAATGCGCAGCGATGGCAGCGAAATGTTCAGCCCCAAGTGGCCGAACCGCTGCCCAATCTGCTCCGTCAGTTCCAGCACGTTTGTGTAATCGCTGGACGAAAGCGACAGCAGGGCAATTTCCTCATAGCCCGTGCTGTCCAGGATTTTTTGCATGGCGTCCAACACTTCCGCCACCGGCCGTTCACGCACCGGGCGCGTCACCATACCGGCGTGGCAAAAGCGGCAGCCGCGGGTGCAGCCGCGCATAATTTCTATCGGGGCGCGGTTATGCACCGTCTCCACAAAGGGGATGATGAAATCTGTGACCGGCGGCGGCAGCACGGGCACAATCGTTTTCAGCACTTTGGCGGGCGCTTCCGGCATATTGGGCGTGATGGCGGCAATTGTGCCATCCTCATGGTAAGTGACATCGTAAAAACGGGGCACGTAACACCCCTCAAGCTGGGCGATATAACGTAATTGCGTTTCCCGGTCTAAATGGCTGGCGGCGCGCATCACGCTGATGATTTTGAGGATGGCTTCTTCCCCTTCGCCAATGACAAAAACATCAATAAAGGGGGCCATCGGTTCCGGGTTGTAGCAGGCGTGACCACCGGCAATGACCAGCGGGTATGTCTCGTCTCGGTCTACACTGCGCACCGGCAGACCAGCCAGGTCGAGCAGGTTCAGGGCGTTAGTGTAGAGCTGTTCGTAAGGCAGGCTGAACGCCAGCAGGTCAAATTCGCGGATGGCGTGTTTGCTTTCCAGGGAAAAGAGGGGCAGCCCTTTGTCCCGCATAATGCTTTCCATGTCTGTCCAGGGGCAGTAGACACGCTCCGCCAGCAGGTTGCGGTGTTTGTTGATGATGTCATAGAGGATCATCAGCCCCAGGTTGGACATGCCAATGTCGTAGATGTCGGGGAAGGCCAGGGCGACGCGGTATTCAATATCCGCCCAATCCTTCACAATCTGGTTATATTCGCCGCCGGTATAGCGCCCCGGTTTGCTAACGCGAGGCAAAATGCGCTCCAGGGCTATCTCAATTTGTTCGGGAGTCATCATCATCTGTTCCTGCTTTTGCGAGTTGTGACCCCGATTATAACAAAGTTGCGTGGACAATCTGTAACCCGCTCATTTCCTGTATAATGCGACTATCAAATATGAGACACTTTATCGAAATCACCGACTTTACAACAGAAGAACTATCCAACATCCTGGATCGGGCTGATGAGTTACAGAAATGCTGGCAGACCAACTCGATGCCGCAAAGTCTGGTGGGCCAAAAAATCGCCCTGTGGTTT
Source organism: uncultured Ardenticatenaceae bacterium (assembly GCA_964581605.1). GTDB lineage: Bacteria > Chloroflexota > Anaerolineae > Promineifilales > Promineifilaceae > CAADGU01. The sequence continues at coordinate 48,031 of CAZOPF010000021.1, read as the reverse complement.
TTTGGCAACGGCTTCAGGAACAGGGTTGCTTTCGAGATTGGGGCACGGGCGATGGGTGCTGATGTTTGTTTTATTCCCGGTGAACTGGGCGTTCAAGAGCCTTTAGAAGATGTCGGTCATTACCTCAAGAACTGGTTTTCCATGCTCGTAATTCGGGCGAAGTCCCATGAGGCTCTAACCAGTGTGGCGAGTCAGGTTGATATACCGCTCATCAATGCGCGTACCAACCACAACCATCCATGCGAAATCTTGGGAGATCTGCAATTTATTCGACAGCGCCGGGGTTCTCTGGAAGAACTGCATGTGGTATTTGTGGGTGAGGTAACAAATTTGTGTATGAGTTGGTTTGAAGCGGCGGTCAGGCTGCCCATTTCCATCCTGCAAGTAGCTCCCCCAGGGTATGAGCTGGATGCTGATTCCCTGGCCCGCCTGAACGCCAACGCCCGCGGCCGAATCGAGATCAGCCACGATCTGGCTGACTCTGTCCGCCCGGATACCGACGTTATCTACACCGATACCTGGCCAACAATTGGGGAACCAGCCGAAATCAAAGCTGCGTTTCTGCCTTATCAGATCAACACCTCGCTCCTTGACCAAATGAATCAGGATGGGTTTTTCTTGCCATGCCCGCCTGTGACCAGAGGTCAGGAGGTTTCTGTAGAGGCCATGAATTCACCCTTGTGCCTGAACTACCAGGCCAAGGGGTTTTTGCTCCACATGCAAAACGCGATTATGGAATTTCTGGTAACGGCCGTGCCCCATTACCCGCTTACCTGATCACAACGGCCAATCGCGCAGCATACGCTCCGTCTCTTCGGAGTGGCCGCTTTCGTCGCGCACCATATCTTCTAGCTGCACCATCGCCCCTTTGTCGCCGAAGGCTTCGGCTTCCTGGGCGCGGAGGGTGTAATCTTTGGTGGCCTGACGCTCGGCCGTCAGCACGGCTTCCAGCATTTCGCGGTTGGAATGGGCGGGGGGGACGGGGCGGGCGGTGGTGGTGGGTTCGCCGCCGAGGGCGACGATTTTGTTGGCCAGGTATTGGGCGTGAAGCTGTTCGTCGGCGACTTCGGTGAGGAAAAATTGGGCCAGTTGGGGGCGGTAGGGGCCGGTGGCTTTGGCGGCGTAGGTGATGTATTGGATGATGGCCCCCAGTTCACCCGCCAGGTCGTCGTTTAAGTGGTTAATGAATGATTGTTTGTCCATGTTATCTCCTCTGAAAAACAATTTAAACGCAGAGACGCAGAGGCGCAGAGGTTTATAAGCAAAATCAGCGTCATCAGCGTTTGTCCGCGTCCTATTTTCATTCTTCGTGGTGCGCAATTGCCCATGTTGTCTCCTTTAGAAATTTTTAACGCAAAGTCGCAGAGGTGCAAAGGAACGCAAAGATGAAGAAACAAAGGGCATCTGTGTAATCTGCGAAATCTTTGATTATTTGATGTTCATAGGTACGAGTGTAGCCAGAGAGAGGCGGGCGGCAAGTGCCAGATGTCATTTTCTTTGCATACTATGTCTCTCTTTTGCG
>CAZOPF010000021.1:0-46409 GCA_964581605.1 uncultured Ardenticatenaceae bacterium | reverse complement strand
TTCAACGGCCGTCACTGGGAGACCGGCACGGTACGCAACTATTTTGATTACATCGGGGTGCACGCGCCGCACACGGCACGGCCGTACAGCGAAGCCCTGCTCATGGGTGTCAGCGGCGGCGCGGTGATGGGGTACTTCTCCTTCGCGTATGAAGGGTATGACCCCCACGCCCGCATCCTCACGCGCAACACCTTTGACCCGTTTGATACCATGCTCTCTCGCCTGGGCGTGGCGCAAAACATCATGCAAACCAGCAAACCGGAAAAAGGCGTGTCCAATCTGGTCAATGCGTTGGAAGAGGGCCTACCCGCCATTGTGTGGGCGGATATGTGGAGCCTGCCGTATAACGCGCTCTCTTATGACGACGGCATGTGGGCGATGTTCCCCATTCTCGTCTACGGGTATGACGAGGCTGCCGCCGTGGTGTGCATTGCTGACCGGGCACAGGTTCCGCTGACCATTACCCCCGGTGAACTGGCCGCAGCACGGGGGCGGGTGAAGAAGGACAAGTTTCGCCTGCTCACGATGGAGCCGCCACTGCCCGAAAAGCTGCCCTCGGCCGTGCAGTTGGGCATTTGGGACTGCATCAAGCTGTTCACGGAGAAGCCGCCGAAGGGCAGCCGGAACAACTTTGGCTTGCAGGCGTTCCGCTGGTGGGCGGAACTGCTCACTAAACCGACAGCGCGGATGAGTTGGGAGAAGGAGTTCCCCGCCGGCCGTAAAATGTTGTCCGGGCTGGCGAATGTGTTTGGCGACATCAACGTCTTTGGTAAACAGGGGTACGCGGAGCGGGACGTATATGCCGATTTTCTGGACGAAGCGGCCCTCTTACTCAATAAACCCGACCTGAAAGAATCCGCTGCCCATTTTCGCCGCAGCGCGGCCGCCTGGGATGCCCTCAGCCTGGCGCTGCTGCCGGACGAGATCGCCCCCTTCAAGGAAACCCGCGAGTTGATGCGGCGGCGGCATGAGCTTTTTACCACGCAAGGCCATGCGGCAACCGAGGCGATGAAGGAGATTGACGGCCGTCTCAAAGCCATCCGCCACGAGATGGAGACTCAATTTCCACTGGATGCGGCGGGGGTCACGGCCGTGCGCCAAAACATCGCCGACCACATCATGCACATCCACAACATTGAAAGCAACGCCATCGCTACCCTCAAGGCAGCGATGAGCTAACCAACGCCTACAGGCAAAAAAAGAGACTCGTGAACAACGAGTCTCCTGATGGGCATCGCTGTGCTGGCGAGTTATCTAATGCTTTCGCGGCTCAACGACAATCCGAATAGCCGTGCGCTCCTGCCCATCAATGCTAATGTCTACAAAAGATGGGTCACAGACAATATCAACCCCCTCTTCGGCCAGGTAACCTTTGGCAATAACAATGGCCTTCAAAGCCTGGTTGACAGCGCCTGCGCCAATTGCCTGAACTTCGGCTCTTTGCGATTCGCGGATGACACCCGCAACGGCCCCAGCTACAGCGGCGGTTCGAGAACGTGCAGAAACTTTGATAACACTCATGAAGGGCCTCCAAGAACTATAGGGTACAAGAACACAGATTTCTTGAATATTCATACTCAAGATAATGAATTCTAAGCAATTTATTGACAGCTTGTCAAGCAAACAGAAAACGGCCGTACCCCCGGCGTGTCAGGAGAATGTTGCCAGGGGTACGGCCGTTAACTGTGCTCTATACGGCTTGTGTAAAGAAACGTTCCAGTCAGGCTACTTGATCTGTCTTGTGGTTAGCCATCCCATTACGGTAACGACGCTGAAAGCGCAACCCTTTTTGTTTAACAGGTTGCCAGCGCAACAACAAGAGAATGGTAACGATGGTCGAATAGAGAAAGGGCATGTAATACACATTTTTCACCAGCCACCAAAAATGAATCAATGCCAGCAAGATGATAAGGTAAACCAGTTTATGCAATGTTTTCCACTTCTTGCCTAACTGGCGTTGTGACCATTTGTTGGAGGTAATCGCCAGTGGCAATAGCAAAAGAAAAGCAGCAAAGCCCACCAGCACAAAATTCTGTTCCAACACACCATCCAGAATGTAGGCCAGGTTAAGGCCATAATCCAGCCAGATAAAGGTCAGGAAATGCAGTCCCACATACATAAAGCCATATAACCCAAAGATGCGGCGCAGGGGGTGTAATTGTTTCCAGCCAAATAAGGTGGTTAACGGCGTGATAGCCAGCGAAAGAATCAGCAACACCAACGCTGGTTCCCCTGTACGCAGTAAAATTTCACGCACCGGATCTGCTCCCAAATTATTCCGGTAATAATCTAGCAGCAGCAGCGCCAATGGGTATAAAGATAAGATATGCGCACCCACACGCAACATTTGGGCTGTTGTTTTTCGGTCAAGCCGGCCACTTTTTGTCATCTTTGGGGTCACAGGAGTCATTATATCCTCTTACCGGCTATGAGCCGCGCAGGTTTGAGTTGGTGTCGTAGTTGGGGTCTGGATAGAGATGGGCGACTTGCTCAGCATACCCGTTGTACATGAGCGTCTCGCGGCGGCCGAGTTCGCCAATGCGCCGTTCAGTGGCCTGCGACCAACGAGGGTGATCTACTTCTGGATTGACGTTAGCGTAAAACCCGTATTCGTTGGGAGCAGTAGCCATCCACAACGAGGTGGGCATGGTGTCTACCAGTTCAATTTTGACAATGGCTTTGATGCTTTTGAAGCCATATTTCCAGGGTACAACCAGGCGAATGGGTGCGCCGTTTTGGGGCAGAAGATGTTCACCATACAGGCCCGTTGCCAGCAAGGTGAGATCGTTCATGGCTTCTTCTACGGTCAGCCCTTCGACGTAGGGCCAGGGGAACATGCGCATACTTTGGCCGGGCATGTTATCGGGGTCGTAAATGGTTTCAAAGCGGACGAACTGCGCGTCGGAAGTGGGTTCTACTTCATTGAGTAGTTTGGCGAGGGGAAAACCCATCCAGGGTATCACCATGGACCATGCTTCGACGCAGCGCAGGCGGTAGATGCGTTCTTCCTGGTCAAATTTGAGCAGGTCTTCCATGGTGTAGGTTTTGGGGTTTTTGACCATGCCGCTCACCTCTACCTGCCAGGGGGAGGTGGGGAAATTTTTGGCCAGGCGGGCGGGGCCGTCTTTGGTGGTGTTGAATTCGTAGTAGTTGTTGTAGGTGGTGATTTGTTCGTAGGTGTTGAGGGGATCGCCGAGTTCGTCGGTGGTAGCGCTGGTAGCGGCGGTCACGGCCGTAGCCCCATTCCCGCTACTTACCGATTCGGCTTCCTCTGGCTGGTTGCTGGCCCCACATGCCGCCAGTAACCCGGCGGTGGTGGCAATGGCCGCCCCGGCCATAAACTGCCGCCGCGAAAGGTAGAGATGTTTGGGAGTAATTTCTGATGAGGGGATTTCAATTCCCGTTCGTTTTTTAATTAACATGTCGCCAACCTCGCTCAAATTAAAAGGATAGGGAGATAGTAAACCACCTCATTCCAATATCCTAATGCTTAATATCTTGCTATCTGCTCAAGTTATAACAAGTATGGCCTGACCTGATAACAGGTTGCTAAACAAATTCTTATGAGAGGATTACGGCCGTGTTGCGCGTGGGCCGCTTATTGCTTTAATTAGGATAGGGGAGTGTATGGGCAATATGAATACAATTTGTGGCGCGATTTTGCAAAATCGCGTTACGTTTACGAAGGAAGCATAGCTATGCAGCATGAAGAAGGCACATTTCAGGGGGCAGGCGGGGTGGAGCAGTATTACCAGGTGTGGCGGCCGGAAGGAACCCCCCGCGCCACGCTGGTGATTGTGCATGGGTTGGGGGAACACAGCGGCCGTTACCAGAACGTGGTGAACCATTTTGTGCCCAAAGGCTATGTGATTTATGCGTTGGATCATGTGGGGCACGGCCGTTCGCCCGGCCAGCGTGGCCATATCAACAGGTGGGACGAATTCCGCGACGGACTGCGAGCGTTTGTGTTGATGGTACAGGCGAAAGAGGCAGGACGGCCGTTTTTCCTGTTTGGGCATAGTATGGGTGGCTGCATGACGCTCGATTATGTGTTGCGTTACCCGGAGGGACGTTACCCGGAGGGGTTGACGGCCGTTGTCGCTTCTGCGCCAGCCGTAGGCAAACTCAATGTCCCGCCGGTGATGGTTTCGGTCAGCAAGGTACTGGCGAAGATCAAACCGGATTTGAGCGTGAGTACGGGGTTGGACAGTAAGGCTATTTCGCGGGACACGGCCGTTGTGCAGGCCTACCAGAATGACCCGCTCAATCATGGCAAAGGGACGCCCGGTTGGTTGATGGCATTTATGGACACGGCCGCATGGGCCATGGCCCACGCCGCCGAATTCCAGCCACCGCTCCTGCTCATTCATGGCGACGCTGACCGCCTTGTGAATGTGGAAGAAAGCAAGAAATTCTTTGCCCAGGTGAAACAACCCGACAAAAAACTCATTATCTACCCCGGCGGCTACCACGAATCACACAACGATTTGCACAAAGAACAAATGTTGGCGGATGTGGAAAACTGGCTGGAAACGCATATATAATGGGGCCATTGCGTAATTACCCCATTACCCGATCATCAGGCCATTGGTGAGTGGTTTCTAAATCAGAAGCTCCAGTTAAAATAAGGAGAGTTCATGGTTAGCAGCCCACCATGAATTTTAAAAATCAAAGATTACGCAGATTACACCGATTTTTATCTGCGCAATCTGCGTAATCTTTGATTATTTTCAGAGGAGGTAGAGATGGCCAAGAAAGAACTTGAATCGGCCGAGAGTGTCCCTAGCGAACCAGAAAAGCCAGCCGAGCCACCAAAAGCAGATCATAGACCCAAACTCAACAAGGCATTTTACGAAAAGGAACTGGCCCGGCTTCAGGAGGAGCTGGTCAAGTTGCAGTATTGGGTGAAAAATCACGAGTTGCGGGTGGTGATTGTGTTTGAAGGGCGCGATGCGGCCGGTAAAGGGGGCATGATTAAGCGCATTACGGAGAGCTTGAACCCCCGCGGCTGCCGCGTCGTCGCATTATTGGCCCCCACCGAACGCGAAAAAACACAATGGTACTTCCAACGCTATGTGGAGCATTTACCGGCGGGCGGCGAGATCGTTTTGTTTGACCGTAGCTGGTATAACCGCGCCCTGGTGGAAAGGGTGATGGGCTTTTGCACGGAAGAACAGTATCGGGAGTTTATGCATTCCTGTCCCGAATTTGAACGCATGTTGGTGCGTTCGGGCATTATTCTCCTCAAATACTGGTTCTCGGTGAGTGATGAGGAGCAGGAGCGGCGGTTCCAGGCACGGGTGGCCACACCGGCCAAACGGTGGAAATTCAGCCCGATGGACATTGAGTCACGTAACCACTGGGTAGATTATTCCATAGCCAAAGATAAGATGTTTGAGTATACGGACATCAAGCAGGCGCCCTGGTATGTGGTCAATGCCGATGACAAGCGGCGGGCGCATCTCAACTGCATCAGCCACATCCTCAGCATGATCCCTTATGAAGACGTGATACCCCAACCCATTGTGTTGCCGCCGCGTGGGGGAGACAAAGGGTATATCCGCCCACCCATGACTGAACAAACATTTGTGCCCGAAAAGTATTAAGACTATAAAGCAGGTTGGTTCAATCTTAGAGATTGAACCAACCTTGAGCAGGTCAGCATAGCTCGACTGAAAAGCATGATTAACAAACGGTTTGTTTTCATTTGTTTCATGCTCTGTTTGATCGGGTGTAGGCCGGGTGAGGTGGTTTTTACCGCAACGGCCGTAACTACACCTCCACAGACATTAATCTCTACCGTGGCCACAGAAACGGCCGTATTGCCCACCACTATACCTATCGTCACGCCTAAGATAAGGCCAACGGGGTTAGAAACGACCGTATTGCCACCTGATACCCCAACAGTCATAACCACCCAACTCACAGTAACCGCTACTCAAAACCTGGACGCGGACTTGTTGGAAGGTTTGATTGTGAGCAGCCCACGTGATTTTGAACTGCTATCCCTGATCAAAGACAATGAGCCTCTGATATTAACAACATTTGAAGGAGGGCAGCTAACCGGTGGCAAATGGTCTGGCTATGCCACAAAAGATGACAAGGTTTACACCATACAAAACGGTAAGATCATCGAATTGTCAGCCACGGGGCAAACGGAGATACCCTTTGCGCGCATCCCCCAAACCATTTTTGGAATTGTGAATGATTGGCTTCTTTTGAGTTCATTTCCATTAGATTGGACAGTTCAGCAAGAGATGGGTAACTTAACGGCCGTTTCGCTCTCGACATTTGAGACCATTCTCATCAGTGATGAGCGACCCTATGTTTCCCCCATCGTGGCCCCCGACGGCAGCCAGGTCATTTACTGGGAAAATGGCGCGGCCTTATCCTGGCGCGGAGAAGAGGGGCAAACTGAGGAACGGCCGTTTCCCCAATTTCGCAGCGGGGCGATCTCGCCGAATGGTGAATTTGTTGCCATGTTGATGTCGGGTGAAATGCACATCTACAATCTACAAACCAATCAACTGGTGTACCAGGAAGCATTCGGCAACTGCCCCGGAGATGGTTTTTGCTTTCCAGTTTGGCATCCAGATGGCCATCAAGTTGCATATGGCGTGTATATTGCCGGGCAGGATCCCCCATTTGCCTTACGGCTCATCTCCCTTGATGGCACAGTCCAACAGTTTGATGGGGTTGGCTTTCCGGCGTTTAGCCCGGATGGGGAATGGATGGCTGTTTATCGAATTGTGGGGAGTAGGCCGGAAACGGCCGTCGTTCATCTCCAAACTGGAGAGATTCTGAACACGCCTTTTTCAGGTATTCCCATCAACTGGACTGATTCCCAAGAGATCGATTCTTAATAGTCAAAGACAAAAGCACTGTTATTAGGGATAATTTGAAGTCATGGACAAAATTATTATCAAAGACCTGCTGCTGCGGGGCATCATCGGCATTAACCCCGAAGAGCGTGTGAAGCAGCAAGACATTCTCATTAACGTGGTTATGTTTGCCGACATTCGCCAGGCGGCCGTTTCCGACGATATTGCCGACGCGGTAGATTACAAAACCACCACCAAGCGCATTATTGACCATGTGGAAGCGTCATCTGATTTTCTGGTGGAAAAGCTGGTGACAGACCTTGCCCGGCTGGTGCTGGAAACAAACCCCCAGGTGCAAAAAGTACAGGTGCGGGTGGAAAAACCAACCGCCCTCCGCTTTGCCCAATCGGTGGGCATTGAGATTGAACGCTCCCGTGAAGACTTTGCCTGAGCAGAGGAGCAGAGGGGCGGAGGAGAAAAGGTGACTCTCCTCCGCTCCCCCGCTCCCCCGCTCCCCCGCTCCTCTGCTACAATGCCCCAAGTCATCATTGCCCTCGGTTCTAATATCCAAAAGGAGCGCAACCTGGCGCTGGCGGTGGAGATGCTACGGCAGATGTGCCAGGTCGTCGCCGTTGCCCCCATTTATGAATCCGCTCCCGTTGGTTTATTAGAGCAGCCGAACTTTTGGAACACGGCCGTCCTCCTCCACACCACCCTCACCCCCACCCAACTCAAACAAGAGGTCATTGGCGCGATTGAAACAAAGCTGAAACGGGTGCGCCAGACTGACCCCAACGCGCCACGTACCATTGATGCGGACATCATTTTGTATGGGGATTTTGTGGGGGAGTATGAGGGTGGCGACGGCCGTGCTCGCCCTCTGCCCGACCCCGACCTGCTCAAATTCCCCCATGTGGCCGTGCCCGTTGCTGACTTGCTGCCAGACCTGCCCCATCCTGTGACCGGCGAACGCCTGGCGGATGTGGCGGAAAGATTATTAGAGGAAGTGGGGGGACGGCCGTTGTGGAAACAGGACATCAAATTAGATTAAACAACAAGTTCAAAACTTGTCTCACCCGTTTATTTCTAAAATCTGTTATTGTAGATCGCCCAGAGTGAGGGTTTGGGCAGCGGCTAGGGCGTTGTGTTTTTGGGTGGGGCACGGCCGTTCCCCATTCACCGCGACCTTACAACGCTCACTCTGCCAACGCCAAAGCCACTGCCTGTTCCATTGTCAACTTTTTGCCTTCCATACTGGCGGCCGCAAACGCTTCCTCGCCAATTGCGGCAATACTGGCGGCAATGTCCTGGTCAACTTCTGCCTGTTCACTGGGCGGCCGTATGTCCAATATTTCCTCACGCTTTGCATCTGCCCAGGCAAATAACTGTGCCGCCTTCTGGAACTGTTCCTGCGCCACAGCCAGGCTGGCCAACCCCTCCAGGGTAAAAACAACGCCGATAGGGCTGTCCACCTCTCGGAATTGTCGCTGGCTTTCCGCAAAAATCATGCGTGCCTGGGCCTCTAACCCCATCCGCAGAAAAACATAGCCCAGGCAAACATATGACCAATAACTATGTGTCGTATTTCCGCTTTCCAGACATAACGAATAACTTTTCTCAAAATAGAGCCGCGCTTGCTCATATTCCCTTTGTCTCAGCGCCAGTTCTCCTAAATAATACAATGTCAGTCGGGTACCTTGCTCTCCGAATGGTTCTTGTATAGCCAGAGATTCTTCGAGCTTGGTGCGAGCGGTGGCAAAATCCCCTTGGTAGAACGCATACTGTCCTAACCTGCCCAAGTCGTAGGCAATGCCCATCTGATCGCCTGCCTTTCTTTGTAGCTTCTCGCTTTCCGCGAGATAAGACATAGCCAGATCGAAGTTGTTGCTGTTGCCCGCCAAAAAAGCGGCGGCTTCCAGTACAGGTGCTAATCCTGATTTGTCATCCAATCCTTTGTAGATTTCCAAACTCTGCTTGATAGTTATTTGCGCTAACTGCTCCTCTCCCATCATGCTCCTGGTTCGGGCAATCACAGCGAGATTGATGGCGGTGCCTCGCTGATCCCCCAATTCTCGGCAAATGGACAGGCTTTCTTCGGCCAACTCAATTGCGCGAAGTAGATCAAACATTGCCGTATGGAGCTCGGACTGGGCAGTTATGCCTCTGGCTCGGAGATTAGCCGACAATATCTTTGGTTCAACCAACAGGCGAGCCAGCCACCCCTCTGCTTCGCGCTCATAGCCGCGTGTTCCCCAAAACCGGTCCAGCGCTAAAGCCAGCCGCAACCCCTTATCTACCTCTGTTTCCTGGGCCCAGCCCAAAGCGGCACGCAGGTTATCGTGTTCTGTGTCCAGGCGATCCAGCCAGAGCAGTTGGTTGTCACGGTACAGTTCGGGTTCGGCCGTTTCCGCCAGTTGCAGGAAGTAGTCCAGGTGGCGACGACGGAACAACTCGCCATGGCCCGCTTGCAGCAGCTTCTCTTGAGCATACTGGCGGATGGTTTCTAACAAGCCGTAACGGGTTTCTTGCCCCGATTTTCGTTCGGCACTCACCAGCGATTTGTTCACCAGTTGCGTCAACAAATCCAAAATCTCGAATCCGCTGATCTGGCCATCTGCACAAACTGCTTCGGCCGCTTCTAGCGTCCAGCCCCCGGCAAATACAGATAGGCGCTGTAGCAACCGCTGTTCCGCTTCAGGTAGCAGATCGTAGCTCCAATCAATCGTCGCTAGTAACGTCTGTTGGCGCGGTAAGGCGGTGCGGCTGCCACCCGTCAGCAGGCGGAAAAGGTCATCCAGCCGTTGGGCAATTTGCTCTACTTGCAGCACCTTCACCCGTGCGGCCGCCAGTTCCAGCGCTAAGGGGATACCATCTAAACGTTGGCAAATTTGGCTGACAGCCGCACCATTTCGTCCTGTCAGCTCAAAACTGGATAGCGCAGCTCTGGCTCGTTCCACAAACAATCGCACCGCTTCTATCTCTGCCAGTGCTGCCAAAGGTATTGCCTGTTCGGGGGCGGGCACCGCCAGTGGCGGAATACGCACGGCTATCTCGCCAGGAACACCCAACGCTTCGCGGCTGCTGGCCAAGAGGGTCAGATGTGGGCAGCTTTCCAGCCAGCTTTGCGCCAGCCGGGCGCAAGTCTCAATGAGATGTTCGCAGTTATCCAGGATGAGCAGGAGGTGCTTGTTTTGCAGGTAATTAGCCAGGGCGGTGGCCAGCGGCCGTTCCCCTTCCTCGCGTAGTTCAAAGACGGTGGCAACGGTGTTTACCACCAACGCCGGGTCAGCCAGGGGGGCCAGTTCCACCAGCCAGATACCGTCGGCGAAGGCGTCCAGCAACGTCCCGGCCGCTTCCAACGAGAGGCGGGTTTTGCCGGTACCGCCTGGCCCGGTTAACGTGACCAGGCGGTTAGCCGGGTTGAGTAACTGTTTTTGCAGGTGCGCAATTTCCTTCTCCCGGCCCACGAAGCTGGTCAGTTGCCGGGGCAGGTTGTGCCGGGTTGGTTGCCATGTGGAAAGCGGACGGACAGCGATGCCAGGTAAGCGGTCTATCACGTCGCGCACGGCCGTAGCGGATGACGGCCGTGCCTCTGGCTGTTTGCTCAACAACTGCACCACCAGCAAATCGAGTGAGGCAGGCACAGTCGGTTGGTGCTGGCTGGGGGGAACAACCGGTGCGTTTAGATGCTGCATCATCAAGGCCATCACGTTCTCACCGCTAAACGGTGGGCGGCCAGCGAGCCACTCATACAACATCACCCCCAAAGCGTACAAATCAGACTGCACACTGGCGGGTTGCCCCTGTACCAATTCAGGCGCCATGTAGGCAAAAGTGCCCATTAGGGTTCCTTCTTCGGTCAGCCGAGGGGCATCAACAGTGAGCGCCAGGCCAAAATCCATCAATTTAGCTATTCTTTCTGGGGTCAGGACGATGTTATCCGGCTTCAAATCGCGGTGAATGATGCCGTTCGCATGAGCGTGTTCCAGCGCCAGGCATATCTGCCGCGTGATGTTCAGTGTGTCATCCAGAGAACTTGGCTGGAAGTGGCGTAAGGATTCACCAGCCACCAGTTCCATCACGATGAACGGGTTATCATCCACTTCGCCCGCGTCATGCACAGCGACGATGTTGGGGTGGTTGAGTTTGGCGGCGGCCCGCGCTTCAGCCAACAACCGTACTTTTCCGGCCGTGCCTAGACCGGCATTGGAAAGCAGTTTGACGGCGATGACCCGGTTAAGCAGGATGTCTTGCGCCCGGTAGACTACACCCATACCACCCCGGCCCAGTTCAGCTTCAAGCCAATACCTGCTGTGCAACGTCGCGCCTATCATGCGAACATTATACAGAATAAAGGAGCAATTCCGAGCACAATCTCTGATCTCAAATCTTCAATGTTAAACTTACAGGGCAATGGTCAGAACCGAGAATGTCGGGGTGAATGGCGGCCGCCACCACTGAATCCGCCAGATCAGGGCTGATGAAAAAGTAATCCAGCCGCCAGCCCACATTTCGCTGCCGCGCCCCGCCAATTGCTGTCCACCAGGTGTAGGCTCCCGTTTTGTCTGGGTAAAGGTGGCGGTAGGTGTCAATGTAGCCCTGAGCAACGACCTCATCAATCCAGGCACATTCCTCTGGTAAAAAGCCGGTCATCTTGCGATTTTGTTTCGGCCGGGCCAGATCAATCTCCTTGTGCGAGGTGTTCACATCGCCGCAAAAGATGACCGCTTTGCCCTGCGCTCGCAGGTCGTGGCAATAGGCCAGGAAATCGGCTTTGTATTGCATTTTGAAGGGGACACGGCCGTGATCCCGCCCCCCATTCGGAAAATACGCGCCAATGAACACAAAGTGATCGTATTCGGCCACAATGGTGCGCCCTTCCCGGTCAAAGTCGGGGATACCCAGGCCAATTTGCACATGGCGCGGCTCTGTTTTGCTGTAGAGGGCCACACCACTGTACCCCTTCTTTTCCGCAGAAGCCCAGTAGGTGTGGTAGCCATCGGGTTGACGCAGCTCGGCCGTTAGCTGGTCAGGGTGTGCCTTCGTTTCTTGCAGGCAAAGGATGTCTGGTTGTGTCTGGTGCAACCAATCGAGGAATCCCTTGTTATTAACCGCGCGAATGCCGTTGACGTTCCAGGAGTAAAGGGTGAGCATGACCTTATTGTATAGCGTTCAAAAGGAGAAGGCACTTAACAGGGTGGCAAGTTGCAAGTTGCAGGTGGCAGGTGTTTTTACTTGCTACATGCCACTTGCCACATGCCACTTGCCACATGCAACCTGCCACTATCTGATATTTGTGAGGAATGGGTGATAACCGGTTGCCGGGGCACGGCCGTTATCATACATTTTGCCCATGCGCCCTGACCTGGCTGAATTTGCCGATAAAGTTGCCCTGCACGCCATGAACCGGCGGATCCCCCGTTCGCTGGAAAACTCCTACCAGACGGCGCTCTCCTTTGAAGCGGTGCTGGCGGGGACGGAGGTGAACGGGGTGAAAACGGCCGTCACCCAATTGGCCGCCCCTGGTGTTCATCCCATCTGGCTCAACACCCCCAGCGGAGAAATCGCCTGTCGCGTCAACGTGCATCTGGCCGCTGACCCCGAATCGCCGCTGCTCATCTATCATCATGGCCTGGGCGAGTATCCGTATGACAGTTCCTGGCGGCGGCTGTTTGGCAACGGCCGTGCCGCCCACCTTTCCATGCATCGCGTCCTCATTCAGGCCCCCTACCACGCCAACTGGCATGACCCATTAGACAAAGGCTTCCACTCACTGCAAAGCATTTACCAGATGTTGGCCGGTTCATTGCGCATGATGGAATTGGTGCAGGATTTTTTCATGGGGCAGGGGGCGGCATACACGGCCGTTGCTGGCGTCAGTTGGGGTGGCATCACCAGTTTGTTGTATGAGGGCATCTTCCAGCGCAGCCGGGCCGTCATCCCCATGCTCTCCTCGCCCAATGTGGGGCAGGCGATATGGGACATTGCCGAATTGGTGACACGGCCGTTAACCATTTCCTATGAAGAACTACTGGCTTATCTCGACTTCACCCCGTACTATCGCTGTATTGAGAAGGCCGACGTATTCCCATTACTGGGGGCACAAGACCTCTTTTTTCGCCGGGAAAACCACGCGCACCTGTTTGGTGGACGGCCGTTGCGCCTTGTCCCCGGCAGCCACATCACCAACCTCTGGCAGATTAAACCGTTGCGGGAGCATTTATTTGGGGTGCTGGCTACGATAGAAAATCGCCACCCCCAACTCTCCTAATTGTTTGCTTATGTGCAATTCAGGTTGAGCTTAGAATAGTTGGCTATCCTGATAATAGAAGTCGCCAAAAGAAGTGTTCACCCCCGATTCTCCCTCCTGGTCGGGGGTGAACGCTTTTATGGGGCAATTGACCCCAACCTGGGGTTTCCTCAGACCCTGAGGGTTTCAAAAACCCTCAGGGTCTTTCTTTATTTCACATAAATCCTGGGCACACGGGTGTTGATATTCGTCAAAATTTCATAGGGGATCGTGCCTGCCCAATCTGCTAATTCTTCACAGGTAATTGTGGCTCCCTCTGATTCCCCCAACAAGATCACCTCATCATTGTTGTAAGCCGAATCCCACTCGATGTTGATCATAATTTGATCCATGCAAATGCGCCCCACCACCGGGTAGCGACGGCCGTGAATGATCACCTCCGCCTGCCCGGACATCCGCCGGAAATACCCATCGCCATACCCCACCGGCGCCGTCACCACCCGTACCATGTGGTCGCTTTGCCAGGTGGAACCATAACTCACGGGATGGCCGGGTTTGACAACTTTGAAATAGACGACACGCGATTTCCAACTGAGACACGGCCGTACCGCCACCGTCTGTGCCACCTCCGCCGAAGGATACACCCCATACAACAAAATGCCCGCCCGCACCATGTCAAAATGGCTGCCTGGCAATTGCAAAATACCGCCCGAATTGGCGATGTGCCGCAGCCGGGGCGGCCGTAGCCCCCGTTCCGCATAAAACGCCAGCACCTGCTCAAAGCGCTCCAACTGCACCTGCGCCGAACGGAGATCAGCCGCATCCGCATTGGCAAAATGGGAATAAATCCCTTCCACATCACAGTGGCGGCACTGCCACGCCGCTTCTAACAAGGTGTGGGCGCTGTAATAATGCACCCCAATCCGCTCCATGCCCGTGTCAATCTTCAGGTGAACTTTAGCCCGAACGCCCATTTGCTGCGCGGCCGTGTCAATTTGCTGCAATTTTTCCACCGAAGAAGCCGTGATGGTCAGGTCGTGCTGCAAAAAGATGGGTATCTGATTGCCAATAATGCCGCCCATCACCAGAATTGGCGTCTGAATCCCCGCCTGGCGTAGCATGATCCCCTCCTCCAAAAAAGCCACACCCAGGTACGGCGCGTCCAACGAAACGAGATGGCGAGCAATCTCTACCAGCCCGTGCCCATAAGCGTTGGCCTTGAGGATGGGCATGACGGCCGTCGGCGCGACCGCCCGCCGGATGGCCTGGTAATTATGGCTGAGTTGGGTCAGGTTAATTTCCAAAAAAGTGGGGCGGGCGATGTCGCCATTGCTGATGGTTGGTTGGTTGATTGTGGTCATGGGCGGCATTTTATCCCCAGTCACGGCCGTGTTCATCCCCTCTCATCCACACATCATCCCCCTGTTTGCTTCACATTATCCCCATTTTCCTATCATTTATCCCCAACTTTCCGATACTTATCCCCAACGCGCTGCCAAATGCTACCCAACTTTCCCCACAGTTTGTATGCCATTAGCCCCTGGTTATAATCATATAGCGCAGTGCGTCACTTACAACGCGCTGCTTTCATTCGTAAGGCGATTTGGAAAATCGCCCTACAACGCTAACAAGGTAACAAGCTATTATGTTTTTGCATGGATTACGTATTTTTTGCCGTTTTATTCTGAAGATTATTGCCAGAGTGGACATACAAGGGGTGGAAAACATTCCCCCAACTGGGGGCGCTTTGATTGTTTCTAATCACCTGGGACGATTGGATGCCATGCTGGGAGTAGTGTTGGCTGATCGAGATGACATCATCTTGATGGTTGCCGACAAATACGAAAAACAGCTCTTCTGGCGTTTTTTGGGGAACAAGCTCAACGCCATCTGGCTGAACCGGGAGGAAGCCGACTTCCACGCCTTACGCGAAGTGAGCAAACGGTTGCAAGCGGGCGGCATCAGCGGTATTGCGCCGGAGGGCACCCGTAGCAAGGTAGAATCGCTGCTGCCGGGCAAACCGGGAGCCGCTTATCTGGCGGCTAAAACAGGTGTACAGGTCATTCCAGTGGCTTTGTGGGGTACAGAAGACCGGGTGGTGAAAGAACGGTTGTCACGACTGCGGCGGCTGGACATTCACATTCGTATTGGCCCGGCCTTTACACTGCCCGCCCTGAAACGAGCCTCGCGTGATGAGGCGCTGGCACAGGGTACAGATGAGATCATGACGCGCATTGCCACCATGCTGCCGGAACAGTATCGGGGCGTTTATGCGAACCACCCGCGTCTCCAATTACCCAACAATAATTTGGGAACGGCCGTGTGGGAAATCGGCGATTAGTCCGCATTTTGCCTTGTAGCTCGTGCATCTCTCCAATTGATCTCAATAATTTGCCTGCTCCATTCGGAAACCAAAACGGCCGCCCTGGCTTTTGATTTTGCCAAAGATTTGGGCAACGTGGCCCGCGGCGTTTTCCTGGTTTTTGTGAAGCCGTTTGTGGTGGAACTCAACTGCCAGCATCATGGCGGCGAGCACACCATCACTGAAGCCGAAGCCCAGGCCCTCCTGCGTAGCCAGATTGACGAGCTATCCGGCGGTGCCCCCCTTACGGAAAATTCAGCCTGGTCAGGTACTATACTCAGCGAGGCCATAAAGTTGCATTTCATTTGGTGGCAAGTTGCAAGTGGCATGTGGCAAGTTGCTCTGGCATCAATCACCTGCAACCTGCAACTTGCCACTTGCAACCAGAAGGCAAAATGTCAGATTATGCCCTTTGCCAGTATATAAATTTAAGGCAGTGCCAGGGTAAGCCAGTTGTTGTTGATAAACTGCCCGTTTTCGTCCTGGAAGTACATGGTCAGGCGAATGGCCTGCGGTGTACTTCCTTCTGGAATGGGCAGCAGGTACATATCCCGAATGAGTTCACCGGGCTGCCAGGTGGTGGTAGGCGCGTAGCCGCCGACGGGGTGGGTGGCATCTGCCTGCGCCAGGATGTCTTGTGGGCCTTGGGGCGGAACGGCCGCCACCAGATGCACGGCCACACTGTAATTTTGCGCCACTGGTTCCATCGCCTGCCAATACACCGTGACCAGAAGCTGCGCATCGGCCGTGCGCTCAACATCGGCATGGCGAATCTGAATGCCATTCCCCACATCAAATGGAGTGGCGGCGGGTAAGGTGGTGGTGTACGGCCGTGACCCCATCTCCACCACGCCCGGCGCTGCCAGATTAAAATGCACTTCGCCCAGCTTTCCCCGCCACGTTTCGGGTGACCAGTAACCGGCCGTGAACGTGGGTGTCAGCAGCCGCCCCTCACGCTGCACAATCTCGCGGAAGTTGGCGCGGTGGTCTACCAGGGTAAGAGTGGGCGGCAGTTCATGGGTGACGTAACGGCCGTAAGCCGCCGCAAAAAACGAAGTGCCCCAGGGGATGGCCACCGTCGCCGGGGTTGCGTCTGGGGGGATGGTTTGCAGCGTTTGGATGACGGCGCGGCCGTCAGGATTTTGCGTCAGGCTGTCAATAAACGGCCGGTTGGTACGATACAAACTCACCGCCAACAGCAAAAGTGCGCCCACTGCCAGCCAACGTCCAATCGTCCATCGCCTGCCAATTTCCGCTAACAACACCGCCACACCCGCCACCAGTAATAGCAACACCGGCATGAGTGCGGCCGGGGCCCAAACGGCCGGGGGGAACAGCCAGACAAAAATAGAGGTTGCCACGATGCCCAAAACCAATGCCAACCCCACCCGCCATTGGCGATAAAGCTGCACAGCCCACCCGACCAGCCCCAGTATGACCAGTCCTGCCGGTAGCTGCTGGCGCAGATGTGACCAGAGGAAACGGCCGTTTGCCACCCCTTCTGCGACATTTCCCGGCGCACGCAACAGACCGCCGGTCACTTCATTACCTGTGAACAACAGCCAGAACCCATCCCACTGCCCCGGCTGGCCGTATACCCAGGCTGCCTCCTGCCAGACGCGCAGCGGTAGGTAGAGATAGGTCAAAAAGGAGGCCAGGAAAAGCAACAGGCCTACGCTAATCAGCCGCCAGCGTGTGGGTTGTGACCACACGGCCGTCACTGTCAGTACAGCCAGCGAAGGGGCAAATAAGAGGAGGAGGCGGTGATGGGCAACGGCCGTGCCAAACACCAGACACATCCCCAACCAATCGGCCAGCCGCCACCGTTCCGCCAACCGCAGCCCCAGCCACAAAGAGAGCGTGAGGCACAACAGGCTAAAGCTGTACACCTCGGCGATGACGCTGTGAATCCAGATCGTCTCTACCAACCCCAACAACAACACGCCCGCCGCGCTGATCCAGGCATCCTGCGTCAGCCGCCAGAAGATGGCATAGGTCACCAGCAACGCCAGCACCGACCAGACCAACCCACTCAAAGAAGCGGCCGCTGCCGGAACCATGCCAAACAAACGGGCAACGGCCGTGACCAGCGTACTCAGCACGGTAAACAGGGGATACCCGGTAAAATGAATGGTGCCGCCCAGGTTCAAGGCCACCTGAATTTCGCCCACATCAATCATGTAATCATGCCCACTGCCATTGATATCACGCTGCAAAGTGAGCCAGTAGACGGCCGTTAACAAAACGACTGCCAACAGCCCTGGCAGCCAGACAGAACCTATCATTCGCCCGGTCTGCCCATTTCTCAATCTCATTCTTCCCCCGCCCACAGCCGCCGCATCTCGTCACTTGTTTGCAGCAATTCATCGAGTGTGCCGGTGGCAACCACACGGCCGTCCTGCATCACCACAATCTGGTCGGCGCGGCGCAATACCGTGCGACGGTGGGAAATAACCAGGCAGGTGGCGGAGCGGTTGGAAGAAGCAGAGGAGAAAAGGGGAGCAGGAGCAGAGGAGAAAAGGAGACCATCCCCTCCACTCCCCTGCTCCTCCGCTCCCCTGCTTCCCAGCAGCCGGTCCCACAACAACGCTTCCGTCTCCACATCCAGGGCGCTGGAGAGATCATCAAACACCAACAGTTCGGCGTCACGGGCAAACATGCGAGCAGCGGCCGTGCGCTGCACCTGCCCGCCAGACAAACGCACACCCCGCGGCCCCACCAGCGTATCCAGCCCTTGTTCCATAGCGTGAATGTCCTGGTCGAGCACGGCCGTATACACCGCCCGCGCCACATCCACCTGTTCCTCTGGCAACCCCAACAAGATATTCTCGCGGATCGTCTCGCTAAAGAGGCGTGGAATCTGGCCGGTATAAGCTACGCGCGGCGGCGTGAAAAAGGTGGCGGGGTCATCCACCCGCACCCCATTCCAGACAATCTCCCCCTCGCCCGGCGGCAGCAGCCCCAGCAACACCTTCAACAGCGTCGTCTTCCCGGCACCAATGCGCCCGGTGATGACGGTGAAAGAGCCACGCGGCAGGGTGAAGGAGATGTCGTGGATGCCGTAAACCGTGTTCTGTGAGGCATGAGCCGTGATGCGCGAACCGTGAGCCAACTGCTCACTGTTCACTGTTAACTGCTCACTGTTCACCAGGTGCTGATAAGCCAACCCCCGCACTTCCAGCCGTTCCAGGCGGTCGGCGGCCGTTTGGGGAGTGTGGGGAAGCGCGGGGAGGGGGCCGTCACGGCCGTCAAAATAGATAGGATGATGTGCCACAATCGCCCCCGGCGGCCGTCCCTGCATCATCATCTCCATGCGCTGATTGGACACGGCCGCTTGTTTGTAGCGCGTGATCACATAACCCGCTTCCCGCATCAACTGCGTCACCGGCCAGAGATAGGCCACAAAAAGGGCAAAATCCCCCACCGTAAAGCTGCCCGCATACATACTTTGGGCGGCAAAGAGCAAAATCAGGCCAATGCCCACATCAACCGTGCCGTTCGACAACGCTTCCACCACCTGCCCCACCAATTTGTCCTTCACCATCGCCCCTTTGCGCTGGTCATTCACCGTCTGGAAGCGAGCCACCATGCGCTCTTCGGCGTGTGCCACTTTAAGCGCCTGCGTGCCATTAAACATATCCGCAATCAGCCCCGTCACCTGGCTGGTTGCCTCCCGGCTCTGGCGGCGATACTCCTTGGCTCGCTGCCCCAGCCGTTCGGCCACCATGATGACCAATGCCAGGGGTACAAATGTGCCCAACGTCACCGGGACGCTGATTTGCAGCATGATGGCGAAGGAGAAAACGGACATGAAAATCAGGCCAATCAGGTCATCCACCACCACCAACGATTCCAACAACGCCTCCGTATCATCCCGAAAGGTGCTGATCGCTTCGCCGCTAGAAAGGCGTGTGCCGTCTTCTTTGGGTGGCAAAGGCACACT
This sequence comes from uncultured Ardenticatenaceae bacterium, assembly GCA_964581605.1. Classification (GTDB taxonomy): domain Bacteria; phylum Chloroflexota; class Anaerolineae; order Promineifilales; family Promineifilaceae; genus CAADGU01. The sequence continues at coordinate 27,033 of CAZOPF010000021.1, read as the reverse complement.
GCCTGGCATTTGCAACAGCCGCGCCAGCATGTTCCGCATCAGCAGGCCATAGCTGTGATACTGAAAATTAATCCAAAAGAGGGCCGCTCCCGATAAAGACAACCCGGCCATCAGCGCGTGCGCTATTTGCAGCACCACAAACGCCCAAACGGTCACATCCAGGCTGTTGGCCCCTGTAAGCCAATCAAAATAGAGCTTCATAATGAGGCCCAAGAAGGTGGCGGCCAGGTAATAAAGCGAGATGGTCGTCACGTCGCCCAGATAAATGCGCGGGCGGAAGGTGATTAGTCTCCAGAAGTATTGGTAGGTTTTGAGGATAGGTGTGTTCATGGTTATTTTGAGATTGAGAGATTGGGAGACTGAAATCTCTCAATCTCCTAATCTCTTAATCTCCTCCTCCAGCCCGGTTTGCAGCAGCCGGTAAAAATGGGAAGTTGAGTCTTGGGCCAGTTGGGTACGACGGCCGTGTTCCAGGATACGGCCGTCACGCAGCACCATAATCTCGTCGGCCCGCTGCACTGTGCTGAGGCGGTGAGCCACAATGATAGCCGTGCGCCCGGTGAGCAGTTTGTCAATGGCACGTTCAATCAACCGGCCGGTTGCCGGGTCGAGCCGGGACGAGGCTTCATCCAGAATCACCAGCCCCGGATTTGCCAGAAAGACACGAGCAAAAGCCAGCAGTTGCGCTTCGCCAGCCGAGAGGGCATTATCAGCCGCCAGAAGCGTATCCAGCCCTGTCGGTAACTTATTGAACCAATCATGCAGCCCCAGATCATCAAGAACAGCCAGGATACGGCCGTCGGGGATGGATTCGTCAAACATCGTCAGGTTGTCACGCGCGCTGGCGTGGAAAAGCTGCACTTCCTGTGTTACCAGGCCAATGTGCTGCCGCAGTTGGGCCTGGGTGGCCTGGCGAATATCGGCCTCGCCCAGGCAAACCACGCCATCTGTGGGGTCATAGAAGCGAAAGAGCAGTTTGGTGAGCGTAGATTTGCCGCTGCCGGTGCGCCCCAACAGGCCCAAAACCGTGCCTGGTTGCAGGTGAAAATTGACTTCTTCCAACACGGCCGTTTCCGGGTCATCGGCATAGGAAAAAGAAACATGGTCAAATTGCACCGCCAGCGGCCCAGCCGGAAATGTGACACCAGGGCCGTCCACTATCTTCGGCCGTTCGGCACGCAGGGCGACAATACGGTTCACACTGGCGGCCGCCCGCTGCAAATCTTCCACCTGCCGGTTAATGCTCCAGAGGGGGTCTTTAATCAAATCCAGGTAGTAGAAGATGAGATACACCGCGCCAATGGTCATCACGCCCTGCTGGTAGAAGGCCGCGCCCCATAGATGCGCCGCCGCGTAGGCCAGCGCAAATATGCCGGTGGGCGTATTCATCACCCAGACGTTGGCCCGCATAGCAGATCGCATGGCCAACCAGCGTTCACGGGTGAGCCGCAGCAGTTTGCCCATGATGTAGGGCACAGAACCGGCCGTGCGGATCGTTTCTGTGCCGCTCAACCACTCTTCCAGCGAACCAAACAGGTTGGCGTCCGCTTCACGTAGCTTCTCCCAACGCGGCGTGGCCCGCTGCCCCCAAAATCTGAGCGAGATGCCGCCGAGGAGGAGGACGGCCGTTATCGTCACCCCCACCCGCCAATCCGCCCAAAAGAGCAACACCATCACCCCGGCCAGCAGCAGCAAATTGCTGCCCAACTGGATGACGAATTGGGAGAAGAAGTTAGCTAACTGGTTCACGTCACCGTCTACTCGCTCAATCAATTCGCCTGGTTTGTATTTTTTATGGAAGGCCATATCCAGCCGCAGGCAATGCAGCGCCAGGTCAACACGCAGGGCGTTGGTGGCCGTCCAGGCTACATTTTCACCAAAATAGATGGCCGTCAGGCGCACCACCTGGGTCACAATGGCAATACTCATAAAAATAGCGGCCGCGCCAAACAGCTTGTGCAGCCCGGCGGTGTAAGCCGGTGTGCCGGGCACGGCCGTGTTGCCAGAGGCCGTATCAATAAAAAAAGCCACAATCCAGGGATTAACCAGTTGCAAGCCAATGCCCAGAAACACCAGCGCCGTCAACACCAACACGCGCCCCCGCTGCGGCCGCAGGTAGGTGGACAAAAGCTGCCAATAGGGGCGGATGGAAGATGGTTGATTCATATTTCGGTGAGGTGACAGGCACTTTTGAAGTGCCTGCCACCGGAAATAAAAAGCCCCACATGCTCATCACATGCGGGGCGGGTTGTTGAACGGTACGCGGGGTGCTGCCTACGGCCGTGTGCGGCCAGGGCTAACCGGAGAACAAACGCCAACGCATGTGCGGCGGGCGGCGGCCCTGCCTGTTTTGCGTGTGCTGTTATGGAATAACAAGTTCATGTTGGTTCTCCGGTTACGAATCACAGCGGAGATTGTAGCGGGATGGCGCACGGCCGTCAAACAGAGGTGGACAGGTGGCAAACTCATCTCCCCGCACTGCTCTTTGCAATTGCGTCCCTGCATAGCGCTTGATTACAGCGTTGATCTGACCAACAGGGCGCATTAGTTGGGGCGGGCGAGCGATACGCCCATGACAATGCCCAGGAGCAGGGCAATTAAGAATACAATGATGAGTGTAGATAAGGTGATCGAGATTATCATTTCAGCTTTTCCTTCTTGTTAGCCAGAGATTTCTAGCTGCGGACTATTGGAGTTAGTGACCCCATTAGGGCGGTAAGTATGCGTGGTGCTGGCAGGGGAGTGTGCGGCCGTGTCCCTGGCAATATCCGTCGGCGATGGCTGTGTATTCCCATCCAGCCCGGAAAAGAGTGTGATCTGCCCCTGATGTTTCTCCAGACCGGCCACCAGCCCGGCTCGGATAGCCTGTTCGATCAATGCAATTTCTTGCCCGCCCAGAGCACGTAGAGTGTCCTGGTATTGCCTGGCGAGCAGCCGCGACTCTCGGAATTTGGCCGGGGCCAGAGTCTCCTTGATAAACACCCCATTATCTAAGGGGGTAATCCCCATCATATTCAAGCGGGAGTGCAGCAGGCGAACCAGCTCTTTTTCTAAGTTTGCCAGGGTGTTGCCCCGATAGAGAACATCAGCTTCGTATCGTGCCACCTGGCGGCGCAGGTCATGTTCGGTATGGTTTTGCACGACGCTCACCAATATCTCTGGGGCTGCGCGAACGACCTGCGGCCGGGCGGCGGGAACCGCATGGGCCGGGTTAAAGCTGAATAGCACCGTTACGGCAATACGGAACGGGATTCCATCGCTGCTTATCACCTCATTGAATTGAAATTCACCCATACGCACACCCAAACTAATGGCGGGCAGTGTGGTTTCGTGCAGCGGGTTGATGTAAAAGTAGCCTGGCCCGGCCAGCCGATGAAACTGTTCCAACCGCAGCACAGGAACCACATGATTGTCGGGGGCAAACCGATAGCCAAACCATTTAGCAGGGATTTGCACTAATTTCTTCATGGTCTCATCATCACCTCCAGGCCGACGGCCGTCGTGGCCGAAACGGCCAATTATTCTGTTGCGCAACGCTGTGTTGAACCTGTTAACAACTACAAACAGTATAGGAGGAAAAGGGGAAGTTTTTCGGGCAATTATCTGGCACAAAAAAATGACAGGTTTACCAAAACTGTCAGACTCACATGCGCATACCCCATGCTCTCCTGGTACGCATCACGGTTGGTTTATAAGTGAGGTGCTCGCTGAAAATCTGCGAAGGGCGTGAAGGTTGGCCTCTGGAAACTCTGTGATTAATCCTCTTTCTCCCCGCTCTCTGGTGGTGGAAAGCGGAAAAATTGTTCAGCCAGATTGGTGGGCAGGCGGATGGGGCCAAATTGCTGTTCATACGTTGCCAGACTTTGGGCCAGAGCGGTGTGCAACATCCTGGCATGCATGGGAGACATAATAATGCGCGACAAAATCTTGCCGCGTGGAGTGCGGGGTAGCACCTGGGCAAAATCAATGATGAGTTCGGCTGGCGTATGGCTGATAAAGGCGACGTTGGCGTAGACGGCCGTTAATTCCTTTGGCATATCAATGGTGATTTTCTGGGGGGCAGGTATAGGGGGCGGCGTTGTTTCAGGTGCAGGTTGAGCCGGTTGTTCTGACATAGATAGTTCCTCTGTAAATAATGGTTGAGGGCCAGAGGCTGATAGACTGGTACCGGCCACCGGCCACTATTCTATGCTAAAGATACTCCATCTCCGCTTTTTTGAAAAATACACGGGCATGTTACAATCTGCTCATTCTCTTGTTAACACACCGTTGTAAGAAAAGTTGATTTGATTGGGGTGGCAGTTTGGTAAAGAACCAACTGCCAGAAAAAGGGGAAATGACCATGCGCACAGCCACAGCCTGGGGTTGGTTAGCTGTTGGGTTCTTTTTAGGCATTGTAGCCGGCGTCGGCGGGCTGACCATGCTGAATCGGGTGCAGCCAGCGCCCATCGTCATCCAACCACCACTCCCTACCAGCACGCCTGTACCGACGGATACGCCAGGGCCGATTCATATTTATGTCAACGGCCAGGTTGCCGCCCCGGCCGTTTATGCGCTGCCACCGGACAGCATTGTGCAAACGGCCGTGACTGCTGCCGGCGGGTTCACCGCCGAGGCGGATACGGCCGTTGTCAATCTGGCACAACCTCTGGCCAATGGGATGCAAATTTACGTCCCGGCCGTAGGCGAGATGGTGTCCGCCCCGGTCATAGGAGTGGAACCAGCAGCCGGTGGGGCGGGCATAGGAGGTATGGCTGCTGCGGCCGACAATCTGGTTAACATCAATACCGCCACTCTGGAACAACTGGATACCTTGCCCGGCGTTGGCCCCAGCACGGCCGCCAATATCATCACGCACCGCGAAACAAACGGCCCTTTTGCCTCTATTGAAGCGATCATGGACGTGCCAGGCATTGGCCAGGCCAAATTCGCCCAGATACAAGCCTTGATCACCGTTGATAATTGAAAATGGTCAATGCGCTATTGCCAATTGTCAGGGATATTGCGTTAAAATCAGCGGCTTATGCCTCAGGAAAATGTTGTCACCACCATGGCGGCACAGATGGCGAGTGTTCCTTTTCGTCTGCTTCGCCGTGCCCCCTTTCAGCAGCCACACAAGGCACTCATCTTGCAGCCGGGCGGAATTAGCCAGGTGATGCTGGCAACGCCATTGCTCACAGTTTTGAAGCGAGCATATCCACAAACACGATTTGACTGGGCGGTTAGTGATGGGGCGCGACCGGCCATTGTGGGCAATCCCCACCTCACGGAGTTGATCAGCACAGGAGAAACGGCCGTCTCCCAACTCTCCTGGTCACAGCTGCGTGTATTGAGCCAACGGTTACGCCAGGAGCAATATGATACATGCTTTATTCCCAGCCGTTCTGGCTCGCTGGCCTACGTTGCCTGGCGAGCGGGCATCCCACAGAGGGTAGGCATCAACATCCACGGGCGGGGTTTTGCCCATACGTTGCCAGTGCCACCACCACCGGGTGAACGGCACGCGGCCGCGATCTATCTGGCGCTGGCCAGGGCGGTCGGCATAGATACCGGCCCGGAAGGGCGGCTGCCCATGGCTTTTTACCCATCCGATACGGCACGCACGGCCGTGACCAAACGATTGATTGACGAAGTAGAATGGTTGGGCGATGTGCCCCTGGTCGTCATTCATCCAGGTGGCGGGGGCAGCCCATCCCATACAGACAAAAATAAACAATGGCCGGTGGAGCGATTGGTGCGTTTGGGTAACTACCTGGTGCGTAAACACAAAGCGCGTTTACTTCTGGTGGGTAGTGCGGCTGATCAGGCATTGGCAGCAGATATTGTGGGTATGATGCCTGTACAGGTGGCGAACTGGACGGGCCGGATGACGTTAAGCGAAATTGGCGCATTAGGGGAGATGGCCGACCTGTACATCGGCCATGACACCGGCCCCACATATATTGCGGCGGCGGTGGGCTGCCCTACTCTGGCTATCTTCGGCCCCAGCGATCCCCACATGTCTGCGCCTTATGGTGACGAGGGTAAAGTGCTGGTTTTGTGGAAAGAGGGGGAGGGAGAGGGACGGCCGTTTAGTTGGGAAAACGGCGTCAGCGTCAGCGAAGCCCAAAAAGCAGCCGACAAACTCCTCACTCGCAAACCCTGACACTTAAACACATAACACCTAACCACCTAAACACCCAAACACCTAAGTAGCCGTGCAGTAATTATGTAACTGAGTAATTTGGTAATGAGCCGCTTCAATTACTTAATTACCCAATTACCCAATCGCTACCTTATTTGCAAACGATCACTAAACACCTGACCACCAAAACAAGCGGACAAATGATCCCCGTTCCCCAATATCTGCTCTTTTCCCCAAACCGTTTTATAATCCCAGACCCTGGGGGGGGCCCTGAAACCCTCAGGTTCTTGAAGGTGCGCACATGAAAAAGAAACTGCTTGGCGTAAAACGGCGTGACATTTTATTTGACTATGACCTTTACCGGCGCAACGTGCCCATTCCCGGCATTGCCGGGGCGGAACTGAGCGTGCTGGATTTGTGGCCGGAGGGAGCAGAGCATACCATCGTCTTTTTGCATGGCTATGCCGGGGTATTGGAATCGTGGGAGTTCCAGATCAACTATTTTGCCAGCCACAATCACCGCGTCATTGCCCCAGACTTGCGCGGGCACGGGCAGAGCGACGCGCCCTACACCCGCTACACGATGGATGAATTAGTGGCTGACCTGTACGCTATCAGCCAGAAATTGAAATTGCCGCCGCAATTTTCCCTGGTGGCCCACTCGTTTGGCGGCTCGATAGCCGTTGAATATGCCAATGCCCACCCAGAGCAACTCGATAAGCTGGTGCTGATTGCCACCGCGGGTGAATACCCACTGCCCTGGTTTGCCAAGTGGCTGCTGAAGTTGCCGCTGAACTGGTTACGGCCGTTGTGGAAATATCGCACTCGTTGGGATGCCGACATTCACGTGGTTAAAAACATGATGGCGAACAACATGCGCCACTGGCAGGGCTGGCCGCTGCTGCGGAACATCACCACACCCACCCTGGTTATCACCGGCGAGCGGGACAACTATTTCCCGCGCCGCGTCTTTGAAGATGTGGGCAAGATGATCCCTAACGCGGAGGTGGTAGATGTGGGGTCGGCCAAACACAAAGTACAGTTGGAACGCCATCAGGCCGTCACCCGTGCCATTGAACGGTTTGTGGAGAGCAAACAACGTTCCTGGCGGGATGAGGACAGCCAGGATAATCCCCTGCACAAGCGCATCTGGCTGAAAAGTTACAGCCCCGGTACGCCGCCTTCGATCCCCATCCCCAAACGGCCGTTGCCTGACTTCCTGGAAAGCGCCGCTGATTGGCTGCCGCATCGCCGGGCGATAAGCTTTTATGGTTCCCATCTCAATTACAAGGAGCTAAACGAGCAGGCCAACCAGATGAGCCATGTTTTTCATGGGTTAGGGGTGCGCCCCGGCGACCGAGTGATGATGATTTTGCCCAATATGCCGCAAATGGTAGTCACGTTTTATGGCGTTTTGCGGGCGGGGGGGGTGGTGGTGCTGCCCAATGTGGAAGCGGATGTGACCACCATCATCCAGCAAATTCAGGAAACGCAGCCCAAAGTGTTGGTGACGGTACGCAGCTTTAGCCAGTTGGCGCAGGCGATCCAGCAAAAGACCGGTTTGCAGCATTTTCTATTTGCAGATTTACGCACGGCCGTATCTGCCCCCGTTTACCAAAAATTGATTGAACGCTTTGGCGTGGCCGACGATGAAGAGCGGCACAAAGAGGTGGCCCGCCAGTTAGGGCAGCGCCTCTCCACCATCCGCCAGGACGCGCCCATCACCCCACTCGGTGTGGAGGTGAAACCGGACGATCTGGCCACCATCATTTACACCAGCGGCACCACCAGCCAGCCCAAAGGGGTGGCCCTGTCCCACCACAATCTGGTGGCTAACACGTTGCAAACCCGCCATTGGGTGCCGGATTTGAAGTATGGCGAGGAAGTGTTCCTCTCCGTTGTGCCCCTGATGCACAGTTATGGCCTGGTCAGCGCCATGAGCGTGCCCATTGCGGTGGCGGCCACAGTGGTGCTGCTGCCCGTTTTTGATACGACGCAGGTGTTGGAGCATATCCGTGACCACAAGGTGACGATGTTCCCCGGTGTGCCTTCCATGTATATGGTCATCAACCAGACGCCGGATGTGCGTAATTATGGCCTGTCATCGGTGAAAGCGTGTATCAGCGGCGCGGCCCCCCTGCCGGTGGAGGTGCAAGAGGCGTTTGAGAAGCTGAGTCACGGCCGTCTCGTGGAAGGATATGGCCTCACGGAAGCCTCCCCCGTCACGCATGCCAACCCGCTCTACGGCTTGCGCAAACCTGGCTCTATTGGCGTACCGCTGCCCAATACCGACGCCAAAATTATTGACTTGATCACGGCCGAAGATGTACCACCCGGCCATATTGGTGAACTGGTGATTCGCGGCCCCCAGGTGATGCAGGGTTACTGGCAGCCCGATGGCACATTGGATAACAGCATCGTGCTGGATGATGGCTGGCTGGACACGGGCGATGTGGCCGTGCAGGATGATGACGGTTACTTCCGCATCATCAGCCGCAAGAAAGACACCATCGTCTTTGGCGAATACACCGTCTTCCCGCGTGATGTGGAGGAGGTGTTGTATGAAAATCCGCGTGTGTTAGAGGTGGCGGTGGTGGGGATCGGCCGGGCCGGGGAAGGGCAAAAGGTGAAAGCATTTGTCGTCCCTCGCCCTGGCGCAAACCTGACCAAAGAGGAACTGCTCGACCTGTGCCGCCGCCGCCTGGAACCGTATGCCGTGCCCTGGGATATTGAGTTCCGGGAAACGCTGCCTAAATCCTTCATCGGCAAAGTGCTGCGGCGGTTGTTGGTGGAAGAGGGGCATTAACCGCGAAGGACGCGAATGAAAATGGGACGCGGACAAACACTGATAACGCGGATTTCTTCTTTGGGCAAAGCTCACCATGACAAATGAAAATGGACGCCCATTAGCCTGATTGACCTGATTTTATCCGTGTTTGTCCGCGTTCGTCCGCGTCCTATTTGCGAAGGGGTCATTCGTATGAATGGGAAGGTACGCAGTGTTCGGAATGGTTTGCTCATCATGGGCAGCCTCAGTGTGCTGGCTTCGGTGACTTTCTTTTTTAAGTCGCGCCTTTTTTCGCGGCTGATTGAGCAGAGTACGTCTGACGAGGTGCTGTTTCATGCCCATACCCGCGAGAAGGTGGTGGCGCTGACGATTGATGATGGCCCCCACGCCGAACTGACCCCCCAAATTCTGGATGTATTGGCGGAATATGACGTGCGGGCTACCTTTTTTATCATCGGCGGCCGTGTGCTGGGCAACGAGGCGATTTTGCGGCGCATTGTGGCCGAGGGGCATGAACTGGGTAACCATATGATGAGTGATCAGCGCAGCATTTTGTTGGGGCCAGAAGAGTTTGAGCGCCAACTGGCGAGCACCCATGCACTTATTTCTCCGTTTGGGCCGGTGCGCTGGTTCCGCCCTGGTTCGGGTTGGTATAACACGCGGATGTTGGAGCAGATACGGCCGTACCACTATCACTGTGTCGTCGGTTCCATCTATCCCTACGATGCCCAATTCCAGCAGGTAGAGTTTGCTACCGGCTACATTCTGGGCAACGTCCAGCCGGGGGCCATCATTGTGCTGCACGATGGCGGAAGTACACGCCAGGGCACGGTCGCCGTGCTGCGCCGCATCTTGCCGGCCCTGCAAAAACGCGGCTATCGCTTCGCCACCCTGACGGATTTGACCTCTGCCACCGACTTCTAACTTTTCCGACCTCGCTCATTTGTGCTGTTATCAGTAAACTTGTACGTATGAAATTATGGAAGATTTGGGTATGTCTGCTTTTTTTCGTTGTCGTAACAGCGTATGCAACGCCGGCCAAAAGAACAACGGCCGCTCCCGTTGATGCGCGATTTGGTATTATTGAAAGTTATGTCAACCCAACGGAGGCCAACAACCTGGGGGTGGCCTGGACACGGGTGCGCTTTCAGTGGGCGGAGGTGCAGGCGGGAGGCCCAGGCACCTGGACACCAACGGTCACGGATGCAGAGATTAACGGGGAGATTGCCAACGGCCGTACCGTTGTGGGTCTGCTCATTGGGGTGCCCGATTGGGCCTGGAACAATGGCCTGCCCGCCGGGCTGAATTTGCCACACAATGACCCCAACAACAGCTGGGCCAACTTTGTGCGCGAGGCGGTAGGGCGGTATAACGGCCGCATCAACCACTGGATCATCTGGAATGAACCCGACATCAACGACCCCAACGCGCCCGGTTTCACCTGGCCCGGCTCGGCCAACGATTTTTTTCAATTGCAGCGCACGTCCTATCTGGTAGCCAAAGAAACCAACCCCAACGCCGTTATTCATTTGCCAGCCTTCACCTATTTTTGGAACCCCAACTACATCTATGAATTCCTGGATATTGTCGTCGTTGACCCGGCCGCGCCGGACAACAATTACTACTTCGATGCCATCACCGCCCATCTCTACTTCCAACCTGACGCCGTTTTTTCGCTTATCCAGAATTTCTACGGTGCGGTGCAAAGCCGGGGCATTCCCTGGAAACCGCTCTGGCTGGTGGAAACAAACGCCCCGCCCAGCAATGACCCCGCCTGGCCCGTTTCCAACTGGACCTTTCAGGTGACACTGGATGAGCAGGCAGCTTATGTCCCCCAGGCATTAGCGGTCGCCATAGCCGCCGGAGCGCAGCGCATCGCCATCTATAAATTGCAAGATGTACCAGGCGATGAAGTAGCCAACCCGGAACCGTTTGGCCTGCTGCGTCTGGACGGCTCACGTCGGCCCGCTTTTAACAGCTATCAGGTGGCGATTCGTTACCTGGCGGGGGTGCAGGGGGCACGGCGGGAACGATGGGATCATGTGGGGCAGGTGCGGCTGGATCAGGGCACATATACCACGCACGTCTTATTTTCGCGGCTGCCCGCGCCGCAGCAGGTAGAGATTGAAGCAACAGCGAGTACGGCCGTCCTGGTAGACATGTGGGGCGCTCGCCGGACTATCACTGCCCAAAATGGGGTCTTCAAAATTGATTTGCCGGGCGCATTGTGTGTGCAAACGGCCGGAGATTATTGCATGATTGGCGGCTCGGTATTGTATCTGGTGCAGGCGCAGGAAGGGGGTTCTGTGCCCGGTGCGCCACCAGTGGGCAATGCACCGCCGCCAACTGCCGCTGACACAACGGGCACACCGGCAGGCGCGGCCGTGCCCAGCCACACCCCCGCCCCCGCTGTGCCCACGGCTACAGCCTCGGAAACGGCCGTCACCAACACCCCCCGACCAACCAACACCCCCCGCCCCACGCGCACGCAGACGGCGACCCAAACGATGACACCTGCGCCCACAGACACGGCCGTATCCACTTTTACCCCCACCCCCTCTCCTATACCAATTCTGGCTACTGAAGTAGCGGCATTGTTGCCCACGTCAAATGCTAACGCACAACCACCAACTACCAACCAGCAACCACCGGCTGCCAACAACCTCTCTTACCTCTTCATTGGCGGTGGCCTCTTGTTGGCGGTAGGATTGGTGGGCTGGTGGTGGCGGTCACGGCCGTAAAACCACAAAAGGAAAAGCTGTGTCTCGACAATTCAAAGATATCTGGTTTGTAGGGCTAGGGGCGCTGATCATCACGGCCGTCTTCACCCCCCATCCCCTTCTCGCCCAATCCCCCATCACCGTGCAAAGTGATACGCTGGATGATGGGGACTACCCGCACAGCGTCACCTTTCGGTTGGAGGTGGACGGGCCGGCCGATATTACCCAGGCCACGCTGCATTACGATGTGAGCCGGGTGAGCTGCCTGGATGCGGCCGCTACCGTGCCGGTAGAAATAACGGGCGATTCGTTGCAATGGACGTGGGAGATGGTGCGCTCTGGCAATCCACCGCCGGGTACGGCCGTCACCTGGCACTGGACTCTCACCGACGCCGACGGCAACACGTTGACCACACCGCCACAAACACACACCTTCACCGACAATCGGTACGATTGGCAAACCGTCGAGTCAGATAATCTCAAATTGCACTGGTATGAGGGGAATGTGGGGCAAACGTTGTTGGACGCGGCCGTTTCCGGTTTGCAGCAGTTAGAGAGCGAGATGGGCATTGAGTTGCAAGATGAGGTGAACCTCTTTATTTACGGCGATACCGATGATATGCGTGACGCCGTGTTGTATATTCAAGATTGGGCGGGCGGCGTGGCCTTTAGCGATTACAACGTCATTCTCATGGGCATCCCGCCGTCGCTGGCGAACACCTGGGGGCAAGATGTGGTGCCGCATGAATTAGCACATCTGGTGGTGGCGCAGTACGGCCGTAGTTGTGTGGGTGGTTCACGCCCCACCTGGCTGGATGAAGGGCTGGCGGTCGTGGCCGAAGGTGATCCGTCGCCCGATATTCAGGCAGACATTGAACGTGGCCTGGAAAATAATAGTTTTGAACCATTGCGCAGCCTGAACGGCGCCTTTTCCGCGCATGGCACAGAGGCAGGCATTGCCTACAGCCAGAGCTACAGCACCGTTGATTATTTGTTGAAAACCTACGGCCGTGAACCCATGCAGCAGCTTTTGTTGGCTCTGGCGGCCGGCAAGGGAACGGACGCCGCCCTGGAAGAAGTTTACGGCTTCAACGTAGATGGATTGGAACTGGAATGGCGAGACTATATGGGGTTGCCGCCGCGAGACATCCCGCCTACACCCACTCCCATCAACCCGGCCATGATTCCAACTATTGTGCCTGAAGGCCTGCCCGCCAGCCTGCCCACCCCACCAGCGGCCGCGGCGACGCCTGCACTGGGCGCAAACGAAGTGGCCGTGCCCGTTACCAATGCCCCCGCCACTAATCCTGGAATCTGCACTCCTGGCTTAATTCCTTTACTGTTAATCAGCCTGATCGCCGTCCGGCGGCGACGAGATTGATTTTCATGGGCCATTCCGAACGCACTCTTTGGAGTGAGAAATCCTTCTTGCTCAGAATATCAGGATTCCTCAGCAGAGAGGGTTCGGAATGGCAATTTTATAAGTAATGAAACACCTCTCCCCCTCTTATCACCCTCTCACCCGGTTACCCGGCCACCTTGTCATCTTATTCGCCCTACTCTCTCTAAGCTGCCGGTTAGTAGACCAGGCCATGCCAGGCAGCAGCACCATTCCGGCCGATATTGACCGCAACCACGCCCTCTTTTTTGACGGCGGCCAGCCACAAACGCTAGACCCGGCCCAAACGCATGGCGGGCCAGACAGTGAATTGGGGCATATTTTCAGCGGGTTGGTGACATTAGATCAGACGATGCAGGTGCAGCCGGAACTGGCAGCGGGCTGGACGGTGAGTGAAGACGGCCGTACCTACACCTTTTATCTACGCCAGCATGCTACTTTTCACGACGGCCGTGCCGTTACCGCCCAGGATGTCATCTATTCCTGGGAACGGGCGGCTGACCCCACCACCGGCTCTGACACCGCCCAAACCTACCTCGGTGATATAGAGGGCGTTCAAGAAATGCTGGACGGAAAAGCCGGCCACATCAGCGGCTTGCGGGCCATTGATGATCACACATTGGAAGTGCGTCTGCGTGAGCCGGTTGTCTACTTTTTGCAGAAATTGGCCTACCCGGTTGCCTTTGTCGTAGACCGGCACAATGTGGCACAGCCGGATTGGGAGCATCAGCCCAACGGCACGGGGCCTTTCAAGTTACAGACGTGGCAGGATGATGAACTGCTCGTCCTGGAGCGGTTTGACAATTACTATCTGGAACCGGCCAGGGTACGGCACATTGTTATCAATCTGGGGCCAGGATTGTCGTTAGGGCGCTATGAACAGGGAGAGATTGATCTGGTAGGCATTGGCGGCCCCAACCTGGAACGCGCCCGTGACCCCAACAGCGATTTTTATCAGGAATTACGCACGGCCGTTGCCCTTTGCACCTCGACGATTGGCCTGAATAACCAGCTTGCGCCGTTTGATGATGCCCGTGTGCGCCAGGCGTTTAATCTCGCCCTGAATCGGGAATTACTTATTGAAACATTTGGTGATGGCAATGCCATTTTAGCCTCTGGTGCATTACCGCCCGGTATGCCCGGCTATGTGTACAAACCAGAACGCGGCTACCCTTTTGATCCCGAAAAAGCACGGCAGTTATTGGCGGAAGCCGGTTACAGCGACATGAGCCAATTCCCCACGCTCACGTACACCACTTCCGGCTATGGCGATGTGGATGAATTTACAACGGCCGTCATCACCATGTGGCAAGAAAACCTGGGTGTCACCGTCCAGCCCCACATCATAGACCCCTACCAATACTACGAAGAAATCTACGATAGCCACGTGGGCCATTTTTATGACAGCGGTTGGTGCGCTGATTATCCCGACCCGCAAAACTTCCTCGACGTGCTGTATCACAGCGGCTCCCGTCAGAATATCGGTGGCTATCAAAACAGAGAAGTAGATGCCCTGTTAGAACAGGCACGAGTAGAACCAGATGTCAATCAACGCATGGAAATGTATGCCGAAATTGAAGACAAAATTGTGGCTGACGCCCCCGTCATCTTTCTCAATCACGGCCTCAGCGCCTTGCTGGTCAGCCCCGAACTGCAAAACTATGTCCTCACACCGTTTGGCGTCAGGCAGTGGCACTTGCTAGACGTTAGCCGAACTCCGTAAGCCGAAGTCCGAAAACTGGTTCAGAGATGTCAGGTGGGGCGGTGGAGAACCTTGACTCCCGCCGGCGTTGCCAGCACCACATCCGTGGCCAGGCCGAGGAAGAGGCCATGTTCCACCACGCCGGGCTGCTGGCGAATGGCCTGCGCCAGCCCCGCCGGGCCAGGGATGCCGGCAAATGTGCAATCCAGGATGTAATTTTGCTCGTCGGTGAGATAAGCTTGGCCGTCTGCCCCCCTGCGCCGGGCCACTTTTGCGCCTAAGGAGAGGAGATGGTCAGTACACGGCCGTAACGCAAACTTCACCACCTCCACCGGCACGGGCGCACGGGTGCCCAACAACGCCACCCGTTTCCGCTCATCGGCCACAATGACCATGCGCTTAGAAGCTGTGGCCACAATTTTTTCGCGCAGCAGCGCCCCGCCCAACCCTTTAATCAGGTTAAACTGCGGGTCAATTTCATCCGCGCCGTCAATGACCACATCAATCACCGGGTACTCATCCAATGTCCCCAACGGAATGCCAAAACGAGCGGCTTCAACGGCCGTTGCCTCCGACGTTGGCACCCCCACAATACCTGGCAGTTCCCCCGCCTGCCATAGCTGGCCGATTTTGCGCGTGGCGTGTACGGCCGTGCTGCCCGTGCCCAGACCGATGACCATGCCGGGCTTCACTGCCAACATCACCGCCTCCTCCCCCGCCTGCTGCTTTAACGCTTCAATATCCATATTTGATGCGTGAAGCGTGATGCGTGACCTGTTAGTTCACGGGTCACGCATCACGTATCACGAATTACGACTCTTCGGGCGCGGACAACATACCCGTATCCTTCAACCGGCGGGTGGCTTCGCGGCGCAGGTCGTCCTGGCTGCCGGGTGATTTGCGCATCCAGTTTTTGAAGGTATCGCGATCAAAGGCCAGCAGCTTCACATCGGTCAATGCGGTTACGGTGGCAATGCGCGGACGGCCGTCCAGCAGCCCAATCTCGCCAAAATAATCGCCGGTGGTCAGGTGGGTGACGGTTTGCTCACGGCCGTCGGCCGTCACATGGCTCACCGTCACAAAGCCCTCAATAATCACATAAAACGTGTCTGACGAGTCGCCCTGGTGAATGATCACGCTATCTTTAGGGAAGAAGAGAGAGGGGGGTACGGCCGTGTCTGCTTCCGGTTCCCCCTTATCCAGATAAGCCAGCATCCCTTTTGGCTCCGCCTCCGTAAACTGTGCTGGAATATCGGCCGCGTGCAGCAACCGCTCCTCAATCACCGAGTCAATCTCATCGGCCACCTCTGGCGCACTCTCTATCCAGTTCGTGAACGTCTGGTAATCCATGCCCATCACATCCACCTCCGTCAGCGCCCGCACCGAAGCCATGCGGCGGCTGCGGCGCACCATGCCCACCTCGCCGAAGTAGTCGCCGGGGCCGAGTTCGTCAATCACCTCATCCAGCCCATCGGCCGGTTGCAACACCACCTCCACCCGCCCGCGTGTGATGATATAAAACTTATCCGGCTCATCTCCCTGCCGGATAATAAACTCCCCCGCCGCAAATCGTTCAGGGCCAAATCTGGGTTTTTGTTCTGCCATCATCTTGTGGGAGGTAATTGGGTAATTGCCTAATCACCCAATTACCCAATTACTCCTCTGTTTCCTGCCACGCCCGTAACACCTCGGCCACACTCCACGCCTGGGCAATGCAGCCGCGTGGTGTAAAGGGCGGGTCGCCATCAAAAATCTCGCTGATGCTGCCAATGCCGTGGTCGGCCAGATGGTGCAGCAAAGAGGTTAAATAGGTGCGGGCTTCGGCCGGATGGCCATACACCCGCAAATGGGCGCTGACAAACGGCCCAATCAGCCAACCCCACACCGTGCCCTGATGATACGCCCCATCCCGCTTGTAGCGGTCGCCACCGTAACGCCCTTTGTAAAGCGCATCATCCGGCGAAAGGGTGCGCAGGCCATGGGGCGTCAGCAAATGGCGGGCGCAGGCATCTACGATGGAACGCTGCTGCTCGTGACTGAGCAGGCTGTGGGGCAGGGAAATGGCAAAAAGCTGATTCGGCCGCAGGCTGCCATCATGCCCATCGGGGCCATCCAGCACATCGTAACAGTAGCCCATGTTGGCATACCAGAAGCGGCCGAAGCCCAACGCCACTTTGTCGGCCAGAGCGTCATAAGGGGCAGCGTCTTCGCCGAGCAAATGGGCAAATTCGGCCAGGGTACGCAGGGCGTTGTACCAGAGGGCGTTGATTTCCACCGGCTTGCCCACGCGGGGCGTCACCACCCAATCATCCACTTTGGCGTCCATCCAGGTGAGCTGCACGCCTTCTTCCCCGGCAAAAAGCAGGCCGTCTTTTTCGTCCATATAAATGCGGTGGCGAGTGCCGCGAGTATGCCACTTGATCACGTCTTGTAACACGGGGAACAGGTCACGCACTAAGGCGAGATCTCCGGTGGCGGTGTGGTAAGCGCGGATGGCCTGGAAGAACCAGAGGGTGGCGTCTGCGGTGTTGTATTCGGGGTGTTCGCCCTGGTCGGGAAAGCGGTTGGGGATCATGCCCATGTCCACAAATTGGGCGTAGGTGCGCAGGATGCTGGCGGCGATCTCCGGCCGGCCGGTGGCCAATGTCAGGCCGGGCAGGGCGATCATGGTGTCCCGGCCCCAGTCGCTGAACCAGTGATACCCGGCAATGAGGGAACGGCCGTCCGCATCATTGCTGGTCGGCCGTTCCACCACAAATTGATCGGCCGCCAGCGTTAGCTGTTGGATGGCTTCGGGCACAGGCACACTGAACAGGCGATTGGCGCGATCCAGCAGTTCCGCTTCATGCGCCTGCCGCCGCGCCAGCGCCGCGTCGCCGTCCAGGTCAGCATCTGCCGACGTGCTGGCAACGATGGTCAGCGATTCCCCCGGCCGCAGCAGTGCCTGAATCCGGGCCGCGTACAGATGGTCTTCCTCAATATCGTTCTGCCCGCGATGCTCCTCAATCGAAAGATAGTAGTCCTCATACCACTGGTTACGGGCTTCCATTTCCGCCTGGCTACTGAGCAGGTAGAAAGGTGTGGCCTCCCCCTTCATTTGCAGGCGCAGGCCGTTGAACACCGATTCTATCTCCGGTTCTAAATCGTCAGAAAGGGTGGTGCTGTGGTAGTCGCGGTAGTTGGCAAACGCTTTGGCTTCCAGGCGCAGCGGGCCGGTGGCCCGCGCCAGCCGGTATTGCACATAGGTGGTGTTGGCGCCATGTTCCATCCAGATGCGCTTTTCCAGGAGGGCGTTGGCTATACCGTATGTCCACACGGCCGTCGTCCCTTCCAGATGAAAGCTGTTGAGTTGTTTCCAGCCATCAGGCTCTACCGAATCATTGGCCCAATGGTTGACATACAGCGGATAAAAACGGCCGCTTTCGGGGTAGATGCCATCATATTCGGCCGTTTCGTCCAGTTTGGTGAGCAAGAGGGTACGGCCGACGGGCGGTTTCAGCGCCGCCAGCAGCAAGCCGTGATACCGGCGGGTGAGCATCCCGGCAACAGTGCCAGAGGCAAAACCGCCGATGCCATTGGTGACCAGCCATTCACGCGAACGCGCCATTTCCAAATGGCTGCAAACTTCCCTGCCAAATTTCAAGTTCAAGGTATTATTCCTCCCAATGGTTGCTGAGGGATGGAGGGACTGCACCTGGACAGCCCACTCATAATGGTGGGAAAGGGGTTGATATGCGGCAAATTTTCCACGCACCCATTATACACAGGCTTGGGAAACAAGGGAGATTGGAGATTAGAGATTGGAGATTGTTCAATACTCTCATCTCCAACCTCTAATCTCAAAAAACAATGACAGTCAACAGCGAACAAATTATCACGGCCGTAATCCTTTTGCGCCAACTATACCCAGACGCACATTGCGAGTTGAATTATGAGACGCCCATCCAGTTATTGACGGCGACGATCTTGTCCGCACAGTGTACGGATGAGCGCGTCAACCAGGTAACGCCCGCGCTTTTTGCCCGTTTTCCCGATGCACCCGCTTTGGCGGCAGCCGATAGAGCGGAACTGGAAGAGATCATCCGCCCCACCGGCTTTTTCCGGCAAAAGGCGAAGTTTATTCAGGAGTCGGCGCAGAGGATTGTGCATGAGTATGGCGGGGAAGTGCCGCCGCGGATGGAAGATTTGCTAACGCTAAATGGGGTGGCGCGTAAGACGGCCAATGTGGTATTGGGGGAGATTTACGGCCGTGCCGAAGGCATCACCGTAGACACCCATGTCAAGCGCATTGCCCACCGGCTGGGCTGGACGACGACGAACGAGGACCCCATGAAAGTAGAGCAGGAGTTGATGGCGATTATCCCCCAAGAGAACTGGATAGAGATTTCGCACCTGCTGATTTTTCACGGCCGTGCCCTCTGCAAAGCCCGCCGCCCCGATTGTGCCCCCTGTGCCCTGCGTGATATTTGCCCTTCAGCGCCACAGGTAATGGGGTAATTGGGTAATTAAGTAATTGAAGCGGTTAATTACCAAATTACTCAATTACATAATTACTGCATGGTTACTTCGCCCCTTACCCTTGCCTTTCCGCTAGTGGTGGTTTACTATTCAGCCATGTTACCGGTTGAGCAACCCAACACAGACATACAAACTATTCTGGTGGTGGACGATAGCCCCTTTATTTTGAATGCCGTCAAGCCGACGTTGGAATATGAAGGGTTTCGGGTGATTACGGCCGTGTCCGGCGAAGAAGCACTCCAACAAATTTCCCGTTATGGCCTGCCCCATCTGGCGATTGTTGACCTGAACATGCCCGGTATGGATGGTTTTGAACTGTGCCAGGCCATCCTGGAGTTCTCTGACCTGCCCATCATCATGCTCACGGCCATTGACGATGAGCAAACCATCATCCAGGGATTGGAGCGGTACGTGGAGGATTACATCGTCAAGCCGTTCCGTTCCGGTGAACTGGTAGCCCGTGTACGGCGGGTGCTGCGGCGCCTGGGGGATTTTGCCTATACGCTGGAGCCGGTCATCCGTGTGGACGCCAATTTGCAAGTGGATTTCCCCAACCGCAAAGCGTTTGTGCAACAGAACACGGAGCCAATACAACTGACGCCAACGGAAACAAAATTACTCTACATCCTCATGCGCAATGCCGGCCGTACCGTGACCAATGAATTTTTACTGCGCCGCGTCTGGCCGCAGGATGACGCTTACGAAGACCGGCTGCATACCCACGTTTACCGCCTGCGCCGCAAAATTGAGGCCAATCCCAAAGAACCCCATTACATCCTCTCCGCCTGGGGTACGGGCTACAGCTTTTTAGCCAATCCCCATTTACCCACCTGAAAGTGAGTGAACAGTAAACAGTCACCGTTCACTGTTTACTAATCCCCACTATGCTCCCACTTACTCCCAAAGTTGCGATCATCACCGGCGCGGGGCAGGGCATCGGCACGGCCGTAGCCCGCACATTGGCCGCCGCCGGGATATGGGTGGTGGTCAATGACCTGAACCCGGATCGGGCGGAGCGGGTAGCGGGCGAAATTCAGCAGGCAGGCGGGCAGGCTATCGCCGTTGTCGCGGACGTGGCTAATAAATTCCAATGCGTGCATCTGGTTGAAACCACCCGTGCGGAATGGGGACAGCTTGATATTTTGGTGAACAATGCGGCCGTCATGCCCCGCTCTTCCATTTTGAAAATGGATGAGTGGGATTGGAACCGTTGCCTGGATGTGAATTTGAAAGGTACGTTTATGATGAGCCAGTTGTGCGGCCGGGTGATGGCTGATGAAAACGGCGAGCGGGGCGGGCTGATCATCAATATCGCTTCAACGGCGGGGTTGGACGTTCCTTTTGAGAGCCGGGCGGCATATGCTGCCAGTAAAGCGGGTATCGTTGGCTTTACCCGCGAATGTGCGCGGGAGTTTGCCAGGTTTGGTGTGCGGGTTTATGCGCTGGCGCTGGCCGAAAATGAACCGGGAGATGTGGCGACGGCCGTCGCCCTCGATGTTTTGCAACAGTGTAATTTTCATGGTGAATACCCGGCCTGGAATCCAGAAACGCCCATCATCCGGCCCGATCCCCGTTTTAACAATTCCTGAACAATTCCCCAATAATTCCTAAACCTGAGTAGCTTAACATGCCTGGCAGACAGGAAATGATGTCTGTCTGATTGTTTATCAACTCAACAATTGAGGAGTGAATGTATGAAGCTAAAACGATTTTTATTGGGTGGGGGATTGCTGCTGGCAACGGCCGTGTTTTTGAGTGCGTGTGGTTTGTTGCAAGAGCCAGAAGAAGCCAGTGCGCCCATTGAAGCGGTGCCGCTGGTTATTGAAATGCCCACAGCAGCCGCCGTGACGGAATCGGCTACGGCCGTAACC
Source organism: uncultured Ardenticatenaceae bacterium (assembly GCA_964581605.1). Lineage (GTDB taxonomy): Bacteria > Chloroflexota > Anaerolineae > Promineifilales > Promineifilaceae > CAADGU01. The sequence continues at coordinate 5,911 of CAZOPF010000021.1, read as the reverse complement.
GATACAACTGCGGCGGAAACGACAACCGCCGGCCCGGTCATCTTCCAGATTGACCCGGCGCAGTCCCAGGTACGTTTTGAACTGGATGAAGATTTGCGCGGCAGTCGCATCACCGTTGTGGGCACAACTGATCAGGTGGCCGGTGAATTAGCCGTAGACCTGAACAATCCGGCAGCGACCCAGGTAGGCGTCATCCAGATTAACGCCCGCACCCTGGCGACGGATAATAATTTCCGCAACCGGGCCATCCAAAACGAAATTTTGGATACGGGGGCGCATGAATTCATCACCTTTACACCAACGGCCGTGACCGGCCTGCCGGAAACGGTAAACATTGGCGATGCGGTAACATTCACCATTACCGGCGATCTGACCATCCGCGATGTGACCAATCCGGTGACATTTACGGTGCAGGCCACGGCCGTATCCGCCAGCCAACTCACCGGCACGGCCACCGCCACCGTCAACCGGGGCGACTATGGCCTGCAAATTCCCAGCGTGCCCAATGTGGCCAACGTGGAAGAAGAGGTAGAACTGATTATTGATTTTGTGGCAAATGCCTCTTAACGGACACCAAGAGCCGAAGGGTTTCAAAAGCCCTTCGGCCCTTCTGGTGCTACATGATCAAATCGGGGGAAGGTTGCGTATAATGGGGTACATGCCGACAAAACAGACGTTGCCCCCAACCGGGGATGGATGCGCAAGGAATAACCCGTATGGCGAACAGCGAACCCCTTAACGCCTGGCTGGAGCGTTGGCGGCATGGTGACGAGCGGGCCGCGGAACTGATTTATAACCAGTTTCGTGACCAGACGTTTCGGCTGGCTTATGGGTTGCTGGGCCACCAGGAAGATGCAGAAGAAGTTGCACAAGATACCCTGACCTATGCGCTGGTGAACATTCACAAGTATGAAGAGGCCAAATCCGGCTTCGGTACCTGGCTGCACACCATCACGGTGAGCCGCTGCCGTGATAAACGGCGGCGTAAGCGGCTGCCGAGTTTTTCGCTTAACGAATGGTTGCAAAAAGGGCAGGATGTGCCGGATGGGCAGCCCAATCCAGAAATGGTAACGGCCGTACACCAAACACATACCCAACTGTGGCAGGCCATCCAATCCTTAAAACCAAATTACCGTGAAGCCGTTGTTTTGCGCTATTGGGCGGGTTGCACCTACCGGGAGATGGCCGAAATTTTAGGTTGCCCCATACCCACCGCCCAATCCCGTGTTCGTCTCGCTTATGACCAGATACGAACGCAGCTAGAGGGAAATGGGCGCTCTGAAAGAACGCTGATTTCTGACCTTGAATGACTCATTTTACCGACCGCGACGTGAACGCTTATATTCATCACTCGCTTACAGATGCACAGCGAGAGACGATGAACCGCCACATGCAAAACTGTGGGATGTGCCGCGGCCGCCTGCAAACGGCCGAATGGCAGCGGCGACAGTTTGCGAATGATCTAACCAGCGAAATCCGGCGCGCACGGCCGTCTGATCGGATGCAGTTTGGCATGATCAAACCGGGTCTGAACCGCCGCCGCCGCCGGGCGTTCGTCCGTTTTCATTCCATGCACGTCTTGTCAACCATCGGTACTGTAACGGCCGTCTTGACCTTTTTCCTCTTCACCTTATACCTGTTGGGGTTAAGAGCGGCCAATACGGCAACACCAGCCATCAACGAACAACCGGCCAATCCGCCCGGCCTGGTGAATTTGTTTGACGAAGCCTGGGATGAGGCCGCACCTTACCAGGCCGGATTGCTGGCCTCCCAGCAAGACGCCCTGAATTTACTGGCTACCGCGCCCGTTTACCACATGGAACTGACACTCAGCGACGATCGGCAACGGCTGGACGGCCGTCAACAACTCCGCTACGTCAATACCACCCCCCACACGCTGACCGACCTCGTCTTCCATCTGTACCCCAACCTGAATGGTGATTCATTGGCAGTATATGATGTGGAGGTAGACGGCCGTCCGGTGGAACCCCAATTCCTGAACCAATCCCATCATATCCAGATTCGGCTGCCCCGTCCTTTACAATCCGGCCAAAGCGTTATAGTCGAAATGGCCTTTGAGTGGCGCGATCAGGACATTCAAACCTTACCTTCTGGCCTCACGCATCTGGCTCAATTTTATCCTACCCTGGCCGCCTACCGGGCCGAGAACGGATGGGATATGACGTTGCCCACGCAAAACCTGTTATTTCCGGCCGCCGCCAGCTTTTACCGCGTCCGGCTCAACACCCCAGACAGCCAGAGCATCGTCTCCACCGGCCTGATCACCGGGCGGGAATTAGCCAGCGGCAGCCAACCCGCCCGCCAGATCGTGACCATCGCCGCTGGCCCGGTGCATACTTTTTATCTGACCGTCAGCCACCGTTTTCAGGTAGCGATGAGCAGTTCCGTCGGCCAAACGCACATCAACAGCTATGCCTACGCCGCCGGCCAGCTTGCCAACGCCCAGGAAACACTGGAACTGGCGCAAACGGCCATTGAACAATACAACCAGCTTTTTGGCCCCTACCCCTACACGGAACTGGATATTGTCAATCTGCCAACACTGGCAAACAGCTATCAGGGGGCGGCCTACCCCGGTGTGGTGATGTTGGAACATGACCCGTTTTTGTATTACCCCGACGGCCGTGACCAGATGATCTTGTTCCAATTAGCCACCCAATGGTTCATTCCGCCCGCCGCGGCCAGCCAGCTACAAAGCCCCTGGCTGGCTGACGGATTGGCCGCCTACGCCAGCCAGTATGGGTATGGGAACGATGACACGGCCGTTGCCAGACTCACCACCCAATGGCACAACCGCGCCCAAAAATTGCCCGGCCTATTCCAGTTGCCCGCCGTCGTCTATGATGCTCTGGGTTATTACAACATGACCCAGGGCCAGTCACCCCTCTTCTTTGCGGCACTGGCAGAAACAATGGGGGAGAAGACCTTCATCACCTTTCTGGCTGATTACCGGCAAACCTACCAATGGGGCGGCGCAGACGCCCCCACCTTCCGCCAACTGGCCCAAGCCCATTGCCAGTGTGACCTGGCGGCCCTGTTTGAGCCGTAATCCATGAGCCGTTGTCGAATGACCGATTACGGATTACAAACAATTCGCTGCGTACCATTCCCAAAAGCGTGCCACCCCTTCCTGTACTGAAACCTGTGGATCATACCCTAACAGCCGCCGCGCTTTGCTGATGTCGGCGTTGTTTTTAACAAAATCCGCGGCCAGCCGGGGTTTAGAAACAACGTTGGCCTTGTTTCCAGCCAGTTCTTCAATATAGCGCACAAAGTCGGCCAACAGGGTGGGTTCGCCGCGCCCCAGGTTAATGATTTCGTAGCCGAGCGGCCGGTCAATGGCGGCCGCAATGCCGTCGGTAATGTCTTCAACGTAGGTCCAGTCGCGCCACATCTGCCCGTTGTCGTAGAGAGGGATTTCGATCCCTTTGGCGGCGCTTTCGGCGACGAGATAGGCCATCATGTCGGGACGGCCGTTTGGCCCATACACCGTGAAAAAGCGCACCACCGTAATGTTTTGTTGGAACAGGTAATGGTAGGTATAGGCCAAAATCTCGGCGGCGCGTTTGGCGGCGGCGTAGGGCTGCAAGGGGCGGTCGCAGGGGTCACTTTCCACAAACGGGATTTGTTTGGTGTTACCGTAGACGGAGGAGGTGGACGCCTGCACAAAGTTGCCCACGCCGGTCGCCCGTGCCGCATCCATCAGGTGCTGCGAGCCGTTCAGGTCTACTTCCACATAGAGGTCTGGATATTTAACGGCGTTGCGCACCCCGGCCATGGCAGCCAGGTGGGCTACGGCGTCGAACTTCTCATTTTCAAACAGGTCAAACATCGCCTGGCGGTGGCGAATATCCTCTTCGACCATGCGGAAGGCGGGGTAGTTATTCAGGCGGGTTTCGTTGGCCCGCTTTTTAGCCGGGTCGTAATAGTCGTTGAAGTTGTCCAGACCAACAACGGCATCACCCCGCTTCAACAATTTCTCAGCCAGATTGCTGCCAATAAATCCGGCCGCGCCGGTGACCAGTATTTTCATGGAGTTTCCTTTTCGTGAGGCTCGATGGGAGGCTAATTGGCCTGCTATTGAGCTTCACGAATTGCCTGTATCATCAACTGTAAATCTCGACGGCCGTTCCACTCGTTGACGCTGAGAGTGTAGGCGATGTCAATGGTTTGGGGCAGGTGGGCGGCCCAGGCACCCTGGCGGAAGGCGATGGCGGACAGCACTTTGTAGCCGCCGCCGGCATGGGCGTGGCTGGTAAGGCGCAGTTGCAAATGGGCGTTATCGGTGCCTACCAGCCGGTGCGAGATGATCTCCACGTTGCGGCTGGCAAAGACGGGGGTGGGGTTGGCCGTACCGGTGGGTTCCAGCCCAGACAGGTGCTCAAAGAGGCCCCAATCCACATCGGCCAGTTCAATTTCGGCGTCAATGGGCAGCGTGGGGGAAAGGTCACGGCCGTCGAGCTGTCGCGCCGCAATCGCCCGCATCTGCTCTATAAATTCAGGCAGGTTTTCATTGCGAATGGTGAAACCGGCGGCCTGGGCATGGCCGCCATGCCGCACCAGCAGGTGAGCCACTTCGTCCAGGGCGTCGGTGATGTGGAATTCATCAATGGAGCGGCAAGACCCCCGGCTTTCTTCCTCGCCTTGCTCAATAACGATGGCCGGGCGGTAATGCTTTTCGGCCAGGCGGCTGGCGACGAGGCCGACGATGCCAGGCAAATACCCTTTGTCCGCGGTGATGAGGATGGGGTCAGTCGGGTCAATCATCGTTTCGGCGCGGTCGCCCAATTCGCTGGTGAGGCGCTGCCGCTCCTGGTTGAGACGGTTGAGTTCACGGGCGTAGCTGTGGGCGTCTACCTGGTTGGTGGCAGCCAGCAGCCGGGCGGCGACGTAGGCACTGGAGAGGCGGCCGGCGGCGTTGATGCGTGGGCCAATGCCGAAACCAATGGATTCGGCCGTCAGGCTGCCCATTTTCAGCCGAGACACTTCAGCCAGGGCGCGGATGCCGGGGCGACGGCCGTTGTTCAGCGCCACCAACCCATCGGCCACCAGTTTGCGATTTTCATGCAGCAGCGGGGCCAGGTCGGCTACAGTGCCGATGGCCACGAGATCGAGCAGGTCGGTATCGTCAAATTGGGCGCGGCTGGGCATGGCCTGGCGCAAGGCCTGGGCCAGTTTGAAGGCGATGCCCACCCCGGCCAGCATCGTTTCCGGGTAGGTGGAGTCAGGACGTTTGGGATTGATGACGGCCAGAGCGGGCGGCAGGTCGGTACCCAGGCTGTGATGGTCGGTGATGATCATATCCAGGCCGATGGATTGGGCATGTTGCGCTTCCAGGATGGAACGGATGCCACAATCTACGCTGATGACCAATCCCGCGCCACTTTCTTTCAGTTTGCTCAGGGCTTCGGTGTTGAGGCCGTAGCCCTCGTCTACGCGGTCGGGGATGTAGGGTTGGGCTTGCTGGCGGGAGAGGCCGAGGCCGCGTAGGGCCTGGGTGAGCAGGACGGTAGCAGTCACACCGTCGGCGTCGAAGTCGCCGTAGACGTAGATAGTTTCGTCTTGTTCGATAGCGCGTTGGATGCGGGCAACGGCCGTGTCCATATCGGCCAGTAAAAAGGGGTCGGTTTTGCCCAGGTAGCGCCCCTCCAGAAAGGCTTGCGCTTCAGCGGCGGTGGTGATGCCCCGGTTATAGAGTAGCTGGCGCAGGACGGGGTGCAGATGGCCCAGAGCGTCGCGGGTAGCGGGGGGCATGGCGGGGGCAAGCTGCCATTTGGCAGCCCGGATGGTGGGTGGGTGGTTCATCATGGCGCGAATGGTAACACAGATGGAGAGAGGTGGCAGGTGGCAGGTGGCAGGTGGCAGGTGGCAGGTGGCAGGTGGCAGGTGG